>NZ_JBWVBI010000007.1:0-226824 GCF_057221175.1 Ruegeria sp. HKCCD3925 | reverse complement strand
AAGCCGCCATCCCCGAACTGGTCCAAGGCGCAATCATCGACCCCTCATGCGGAGGTAACCCAATCCAACTCAACCAACAAAACATCACTGAGCTGTTTAATACGGCGATCTGACAGTGAGCGCTGAAATCGTTCTCATAATCCTTGCGGCCGCGTTGCTGCATGCGATCTGGAACACGGTTGTAAAAACGGCCGCTGACCGAACGGTCACGCTGGGTCTGGTTGCACTGGGGCATGTTATCCCGGGGGCGCTGATGGTAGCGGTTCTGCCGCTCCCGAATGTCGAGAGCCTGCCATATCTGGCAGGTTCGACCGTTGTTCATTTCGGATATTTCTACATGCTGAATCAGGCCTACCGGCATGGTGATCTCAGTGTGGTGTACCCGATCGCGCGCGGTGTGGTTCCTGCGCTGGTCGCTCTTTGGGCCGTGATATTTGCGGGCGAACATCTGCCGACGCAGGCCTGGATTGGGATCGCGGTGATTGCCACCGGCATTCAACTGTCCAGCTGGTCGGTTTTGAGGCAAGGGGTCGGTAGGGTATCGCTTGTTTTCGCATTGGGAACGGGCTGCTTTATTTCCATCTACTCGCTTGTGGATGGCCTGGGCGTGCGGGTGTCAGGCAACATCCTGAGTTATTGGGCCTGGCATTCGGTTCTGCATATCTTTGTTGTGGGCTTTGTCGCGCTACGGCGAGGCGCGCGTGTGCTTGATTTGCCTCTGCGCATCTGGGTGATCGGGATTGCAGGCGGAATGGTGTCGATGACGGCTTACGGCCTAGTGCTTTATGCCAAGAATTTCGCTCCGCTTGGCGTCGTGTCAGCCTTACGCGAAACCTCAGTGATCTTCGCGGCCCTAATCGGATTTCTGTTCCTGGGTGAAGGCAATCCCATGCGACGCCTTCTGGCGGCCGTGATGATGGCTGCTGGCGTGACGCTGATCGCATTGTCGTCATGAACACATGCTGGGATGAGTTGAATGATTCTTGCGAGAGATCTGAAATCCACCTGTCACGCCGCATGAAACTGCAGGTTTGCTGTGCCATGTTGACCGGAAAAGGCAAAAAAACCAAAATTGTCGCAAAAGATTTACATTTATTGTGGATTTTTGCGCGAAAATGTGACCGAGTCTGAAAATGGATGATGATAGCGTAACCATCCCACATCGTGGCCGAGAGCTGCTGGATGTCCTTGCGCGGCTGGGGGGGTCAGCGCGCAACACTCAGATCGCCCAGATCATGGACGTCTCTGAGGAAACTGTGCGTCGTTTGGTCAAGGCACTGGCGCGCGCGAACAAGGTTGAGCGTGTGCATGGCGGCACATTTCTGTCTCGGGCGCAGGATACACCGATGTTTTCGGGCGCGTTGGAGTATAATGCCGACGAGAAAACCAACATCGCCAAGCGGGTCTGCGGGTTGCTTGAGGACGAGATGGTGTTGTTCATCACCGTTGGCTCGACCATGACTCATGTGGCCGAGCAACTACGTGAGCTGCGGGGTTTGACCGTCGTTAGCAACTCTTTGTCAGTTGTCGCATCCCTGGCCGATCACAATGGCACGCGCGCCGTTCTGGCAGGGGGCGAAGTAATCCGCTCCGAACGAGGCAGTTTTGGCCGTGCAGCTGAAGAACTGGCGTGTCAGTACAGCTATGACGCGGTGATCTGCGGCGCGGATGCACTGTCGCTGGTTGGAGGCGTATTGGCTTCGAACCCGCTAGAGGCGGATCTGACCCGTGCGCTGCAAGGGAACACGCATCGCATGATCGTTGCAGCGGACCACACCAAATTCGGTGCAAAGGCAGCCAACGTGTCTTGCCCGTTCGACAAGGTGACGGATCTGGTGACCGATATCGCGCCACCTGATGCGTTTGCACCCGTTCTCAAGCAAGCTGGGGTCCAAGTGCACATTGCATCGCAATACGATGTCAAATCCGGGCCAGATGAAACAGAGCCCCGGAAGCAAAAAAAGAACAAAGAAACCTCCGAAAGCAAAGCGGGCAAATCGGGCTCTCGGAAACGCAAAACGAAATAAACAAAACCTAGGGAGAAAACATGAAAAAGCTTCTTATGTCTGGTGTGGCCTTTGCCACAATCGGGGGCGCGGCCTGGGCCAATTGTCCTGCTGCAACCGTCGCGGATATGCAGGGCGTCGCAGCCGGTGCTTATCCTCAGCAGTTTGATCTGTCCGAGTTTCAATCAGCTGCAAACTGTACGCTCAGCTTTGCAGAAAACCCGGCTATTGGGGATCTGAACGGCATGATCCGTGGCAATGGCGATCTTGCGGCCGTGGCAGATCGTCTGCCGGCTGACCCGTTGGTCATCGTACCCTATGACTCGATAGGTCAGTATGGCGGTGTTCTGGACGCGCTCTCCAACGCCACAGAAAGCGGCACCTCGGACTTCCTTTCGGTGCGTCACGTCAACCTGTTCCGCTATTCCGACGACCTGCAGACCCTGGTGCCCAACGTGGCGAAATCCTGGGAATGGAACGATGACTTCACCGTGCTTACCGTGACCTTGCGCGAAGGTCACAAATGGTCGGACGGTGCACCGTTCACCTCAGCAGATGTTGTGTTCTGGTACGACAATCTGATGATGGACACCAATGTCATCGCCGAAGCGAAGGATTATGCGCTGGCGGGCGGTGAGCCCATGAAGGTCGAAGCGCTGGACGACACCACTGTCCGCTTTACCCTTGCCGCGCCCAAGCCTGGCCTGACCGAGACATTCTCGTTCACCTATGTGCAGCCCTACCAGCCCAAGCATTTCTTTGAAAAGTTCCACCCGGCGCTGGATGACAACGCCGACGCCAACGCGCAGGCGCTTGGTTATGAAAACGGGTACGAGCTGATCAAGGCCTATTATGGCAACTCGGACTGGATGGATACGCCCTCTCCGATGCTGACAGCCGGTGACAAACTGGCGGGTCTTCCCACCGACACCATGCCGACGCTGGAGAGCCATATCCTTGTGAAGGAGAGCACCGAGGGTCGTCACTACGTGGCCAACCCCTATTTCTTCCAGGTCGACACGCAGGGTAACCAGCTTCCCTACATTTCGGAAATGGATGAAACTTACGTTCCGGACGAAGAAGTACGCACCCTTAAGTTGCTGAATGGCGAGGTCGATTACAAATCGCAGGGTGTTAACCTGACATCCGCTCCGGTGCTGCTCGAAGGTCAGGAGAACGGTAACTACACGGTCGAGGTGAAGCCTTCGATCGGCTATCCGGTTCTGACCTTCAACGTGACCGCAGAAGACGAGGCCAAGCGCGCGATCTTTAACGATATCCGGTTCAGAACTGCGATGTCTGTTGCGATGGATCGCAACCAGCTAAACGAGGTTGTGGCTTTTGGTCTGGGAACACCGACACAGTACATCGGCTTCTCGCCACGTCCCGATTTCATCGACGAAAAATGGTCGAACCATGAGATCGAATTCGACGCAGAGCGCGCCAATGCGCTGCTGGACGAAGTAGGTCTTGTCGACAAGGACGGTGATGGCTTCCGCGACTTGCCGAATGGTGATCCGTTTGTTCTGGATTGGCAGTTCTCGACCCAGCCAGCTTCGGCGCAATTGGTGGAACTGATTGCTCAGAACTGGAAAGACGTTGGCGTCAACACCGCGATCAAAGAGGTGACATCCGACGAATTCCGCGCCGCACAAACGGCCAACTCGCTGGATATGGGCCTATGGCTGAAGAGCCAGCCAGCCGGGTCGATCCTCGGGGACAGCGAGATCTGGGTGCCTCCGTTTGATGGCTATTTCGACGTACGTACAGGTATGCTCTGGGCTGAATATATCAGCTCAAACGGTGAAAACGGTGTTGAACCACCGGCTTGGGTCGCGGATCTGAAGGCTGCATTGGACACCTATCAGTCCAGTGCACCCGGCTCTGATGCGTCAGTATCCGCCGCGCAGAAGATGGTCGAGATCATGACCGGCGAGCTGCTGTTCCTGGGTACCGTGAATGCTCCTGCCCCGATCTATCACTCGAACAACCTGCAGAACTTTACCGAGTTCAAAACGCAGTCTTACGAGTTCTATCGGACCTATCCTTACCGCCCCGCACAGTGGTGGCTGAGCGAATAAGGTTGAGAAGATAAGAAGGTGGGCGCCCGCGCCCGCCTTCGCGCATCCCGCGGGGACAGATATGTTGCAATTCTGCAGATTTGCCGCCACCCGGGCGGTTATGGCGTTGGTCACTTTGGTCATCGTATCGCTGATTGTTTTTTCACTGATGGAACTGGTGCCCGGTGACTGTGCCGAGCGCTATTTGGCGTATAAAAACACCCAAGGGTCCGCGATCACCGTTGCTGACGTTGCAGCAGAACGCGCCCGACTGGGGTTGGATCAACCGTTCCTGACCCGATGGGCCACTTGGTTGTCAGGGGCATTTCGTGGCGATTTCGGCGAAAGCTGCATCCTGCGGGTGAATATTGCACAGCTGCTGGGCGACAAGTTCTGGCTGTCGCTGTGGATCTGCCTTGGCGCTTTGACGCTGGCTTATGCCATTGCAATCCCTGTGGGCATCATTTCTGCCGCCTCGCGCAGTGCGGTACTGAACAACTCGCTGCGGATCGTCAGCTATCTGGGTTTGGCGATGCCGAACTTCCTGCTGGCCCTGATGGTGATGCTGGTTTCAACCGTCTATTTCGGCGAGACTCTGACCGGGCTGTTCTCGCCCGAGTACAAAGAAGCGCCTTGGTCTTGGGGCAAGTTCCTCGATTTGCTGAAACACGCCTGGCTGCCGATCTTCATTCTAGGCTGGTCGGCCACAGCCTTTGCGCTGCAGACCGTGCGCGCGTTGATGTCGGATGAGATCGGGAAGCTGTATGTCACCGCTGCTGCCGCGCGGGGCATTTATGGCCTCCGACTGTTATGGCGCTATCCGGCCCGTCATGCGCTGGGGCCGATCGTCAACAGCCTTGGCTTTGACCTGAATCGGATCTTCAACGAACTGCCCATTGTGGCGCTGATCCTGACATTGACCGAAGCCGGTGCGCTTTTGCTTGAAGCGTTGGCGCGGTCCAATGATCAGCAACTTGCGGGGGCCATCATCTTTCTGCTGACGGCATCAATCGTAACGTTGAATTTCTTCACCGACATTCTGCTTGCGGTGATCGATCCGCGCGTGCGCAAAAGTATCCTCAGGTGACCAGATGACTGCGACAATCGACAACCAAAAGGCAAAAGAAGCCTATTTCACCGCCTCGCAGCGTCAGTTGATCTGGGCCCGATTCAAGAAACAGCGCGCGGCGATGATTGCGGCCACAGTTCTGGTCGTCCTGATCCTGTCGGGCATCTTTGCTCCGTTCCTGTCGCCTTACGATCCGACCGCCGCAGGGCGTGACAAAGACTATCTGAACGGAGCCCCGCAGATTCCAAAATTCTGCGACAAGAATGGCTGCTCGATCCGCCCGTTCCTGCACGGGGTAACCCGCGAACGCTCGTTGGCGACCAATTTCCGCTGGGTCGAGAAAGTGAACGAGGATGAACGCCGATATATCCAGTTCTTCGTTCGGGGCGACAAATATAAGCTGTTTGGAGTCATTCCCGGTAACATCCATCTGTTTGGTGTCGATCAGGGCTATGTTCACCTGTTCGGAACCGACAGTGCCGGCAAGGATATCTTCAGCCGTACACTGCATGCGGTTTGGACGTCGCTACAGGTCGGAACGCTTGGGGTGATGATTTCGTTCGTGCTGGCGCTCGCGATCGGAGGGGTGGCTGGATATTACGGTGGAATGGTCGACAGTGTGATCCAAATGATCACCGATGCGATCCGTACGGTTCCGGCCATACCTCTGTTCATGGCGATTGCGGCCTTCATTCCACCGGAATGGTCGGCCGAGACACGGTTCTTTGTCATCACAGCCATATTGGGATTGGTCGGCTGGCCGACGCTGGCACGGCGAGTTCGCACCCATCTGTTGACCGAACGCAATCAGGAATATGTGCTTGCGGCAAAGCTTTGCGGCGCATCGCCGGGCCACATCATCCGGCGTCATCTGCTGCCCAGCTTCACCAGCTACATCATCGTCGATCTGGTGATCTCGTTCCCCTATATGGTCCTCAGCGAAACCGCGCTCAGCTTTATCGGGCTGGGGCTGAAAGATCCGGTCAACTCACTTGGCGTGATGTTGCAGAATGTGACCAAGGCGGATGTTCTGCTGAATTACCAATGGTATTTCATCCCGGTCATCTTCTTTGTCGTTCTCGTGATGTCTTTCGTGTTCGTTGGCGATGGCCTGCGCGATGCGGCTGATCCTTATTCGGAGACCCGCAAATGAGCCTGATCGATGTCGAAAACCTGTCCGTTCAGTTCAAAACCGATGAAGGGTTGATCACGGCGGTTGAGGATGTTTCGTTTTCACTCGCCCCAGGCGAGGTGCTCGGGCTGGTCGGCGAAAGTGGATCGGGAAAATCAGTGACGGCAAAGTCACTGATGAAACTAAATCCACCCAACGCGATCTATGCGCCGGAAAGCCGGATCGATCTGCATCTCGACAGCGGCCCGGTTGATATCATGGCGCTGAAGCGGCCCAGGGACATGGAGATTGTGCGCGGCGGGGCGATCAGTATGATCTTTCAAGAGCCGATGGCCAGCTTTGCCCCCGCGATCACCATCGGCAAGCAGATGGTTGAACAGTTGCTGATCCACACGGATCTCAGCAAAAAGCAGGCCAAAGAACTATCGATCGAAATGCTGGACCGGGTGGGTATCCTTGAACCAGCGGCCCGGTTCAACCAATACGCTTTCGAATTGTCGGGCGGGATGCGTCAGCGGGCGATGATCGCCATGGCGCTTTCGACCAAGCCCAAACTGCTGATCGCGGATGAGCCGACAACGGCGCTGGACGTGACCATTCAGGCTCAGGTTTTGGATCTGATGAAGGATCTGGTGGCCGAGTTCGGCATGGGCATCGTCTTCATCACCCATGACCTAAGCGTCGTCGCCCAAACCGCCGACCGGGTTGCGGTGATGTATCTGGGTCGGATCATGGAAAGCGGACCTGTGCGTGAGGTGATCCGCCATCCGGCACATGCCTATACGCGTGGCCTGCTGAACGCGTTACCCAAACTCGATGATCTGGACGCACCGCTAACCCCGATCCCCGGCGATATCCCCTCACCTCTGGAGCGGCCATCAGGCTGCGTGTTCCATCCACGCAACCCGGAACTCAAACCCGGATCGCGATATGAAACGGAACGCCCACCCTTGACCGAGGTCAGCCCCGGCCATTTCGCAGCCATTTTCCCCGAAGACGTGCCAGGCCAGCCATGACAAACGCATTGATCAAAACCGAAAACCTGTCAGTCGAATTTCCCCTTGGTGGCGGGTTGTTTAACAAGCGCACGCTGAAGGCGGTCGACAATGTCTCGATCGAAATCCCGCAAGGGGCATTTGTTGGAGTGGTCGGCGAGTCCGGCTCGGGCAAGACAACACTCGGCCGCGCATTGCTGAATGCGGTTCCAATCACCAGCGGTGGCGCAAGCTATGACGATGGTGAAGAGCGGTTCGATCTGACCAAAATGTCAGCAACCGATCTCAAGTCCTATCGCCGTCGGGCTCAGTTGATTTTTCAGGACCCTTACGCGGCGCTTAGTCCTCGGATGACCGTGCGTGATATCATAGCCGAACCGCTGGATGTGATGGGCCTGACCGCATCGCGTGAGGAAACCGATGCGCGGGTTCGCGAGATTGCGGGCAAATGCCGGTTGAACCTTGAACATCTGCGACGCTATCCGCACGCGTTTTCGGGCGGTCAGCGTCAGCGGATTTCTATCGCGCGGGCTCTGGCCTGCAACCCGCGTTTTGTAGTTGCCGATGAATGCGTGGCGGCGCTGGACGTGTCGATTCAGGCGGATATCCTGAACCTGCTGAAATCCCTTCAGCGAGATATGGGCCTGACCTTCATGTTCATCAGCCACGATCTGTCGGTTGTGGCCCATACCTGCGATTTTGTGGTTGTGATGTATCACGGCAAGATCGTCGAAAGCGCCCCAACGCGCGAACTGTTTGCCGCTCCCAAGCAAGACTATACCAAGCGGTTGCTGGATGCGATCCCATCGCTGGACCCCGATCATCGAATGCGTGCCTGATCAGGGCGCGCTGACCTGCGCCTGTCCGGTCTCGGTCAGCACAATCTCGGTCGCGCCATCTGCGCTGCGCTCGCTGGGTGGGACAAGGACATCGATGCCAGGCCGGTCGGGGCCAAAGGTGTTGCTGACCCGGCGGACCGAACTGAGAATGGCCAGCAGCGCCGGAGACGTTGCCGCCACGAAATGAGATGATCCCGCATCGCTGTTGAATGCAGTCGTGTCGATCACGCTGATCGGATATTCGGCCAACGCGTCGACCGAACTGATATTACCCAACCTCTGACTGTCCGCGGTGCCGCGCAGCCGAGCCGACAGGTTCAGAATCTTGTCCTTCTGGGACACCATCACCACAAACGGATCGGGCGGGCTCTTGATGCTGTTCATCTGGGATCGGAACAGATCCACATCCAGATCAGGTGAGATCAGGATGACCCCCTCAAGATTGCGGCTTGCCCACCCCGGCTCGCGTAGTTCGGCTTGCCGCATCATCTCCATCGATAGGGCGCTGCCCATCGAATGCGCTATCAGGACGACCCGCTTTACGCCCATTGATTTGAGCAATCTAATGGTCTGTTCCAGCCCGTCTCGGGCAAACAGCATACTGTCCAGATCATAGGCGTAACCGGTGCCGCGTGCCTTACTGGGCCAGGAATAAATCAGAATGGTTCCGGGGATACCGATATCATGGCTCAGCTGAGCGGCCCGAAAGGCGGTCTCAGTCTGCGTGGCGTTATACCCGTGAACAAAGATGACCACGTCATCCACGCCACGCAGACGGGACTTCAGATCCTGCGGACCCGAGAACTCGGTAACATCGGCCACGACAAACTGTTTTTTCGGATTCGGGTTCGCGTATGAGAACTCGAGTTCACCCGGCGTGTGCGACGGCGGAATAGAGACGGTCATCTCAAGGTAACGCAGTGCCTCGGCACGGTTAGCTCCGTAGCTGCCATCCGGCTCGCGCGCCCGGGTAGTGGCGGCAAAGACCGTGGCGGGGGTGCCGACCCTAAGGGCTTCGGGTGTGATCTCTGTGATAGACCGATCCGCACAGGCGGTCAGCACAGACAGCGTAACAATGATGATGAAATAGCGCAGCACGCTCTGCCCCTGTGAAGTTACAGGGCTACGCTACCGTATTCCCGCCCCGCGTCCAGCCTGAGGGCACGACTCATTGGCAAAATCCGGCTGGCACCTGTTACAAAACGTAACGGCTGAGGTCTGTGGATTTTGTCAGCTCGCCAAGATTGTCATTCACGAAACCTGCATCGACGGTGATCTCAGCCCCCGCCTGATCCGGTGCGGTGAACGAAAGCTCTTCGAACACGCGCTCCATCACCGTGTAAAGCCGCCGCGCACCGATATTCTCGATGCTTTGGTTCACATCCGCCGCAATCCGGGCCAAGGCTGCGATCCCGTCTTCGGTGAAACTGACCGTGACCTCTTCAGTGCCCATCAGGGCAGTATACTGCAGGGTCAGAGCGTTGTCGGTCTCGGTCAGGATACGTACGAAATCCTCTTCTGTCAGGGCGCGCAGCTCCACGCGTATCGGCAAACGGCCCTGAAGTTCTGGCAGCAGGTCCGAGGGCTTGGCGATGTGAAACGCACCGGATGCGATGAAAAGGATATGGTCGGTTTTCACAGGGCCATGTTTGGTGCTGACAGTGGTGCCCTCGATCAGAGGCAGCAAGTCGCGCTGAACCCCTTCCCGGCTGACATCGCCTCCGCGCGCATCGGATCGGGCGCAGACTTTGTCGATCTCATCCAGAAACACGATGCCGTTCTGTTCGACCGCTTCCAAAGCCACCCGGTTGACGGTTTCATCATCCAGCAACTTGTCGGCCTCTTCCCCAATTAACGCCTCATAGCTTTCAGCCACAGTCATGCGTTTCTTGACGGTCCGTCCACCGAAGGCTTTGCCGAAGATATCACCCAGATTCATCATCCCCATCTGACCACCCGGCTGGCCCGGAATATCGAACATCGGCATCGGGTTCGTGGTATCTGACAGTTCCAACTCGATTTCGGTATCGTCCAGCTCACCCGCTTTCAGCTTCTTACGGAACATCTCGCGTGTCGCTTCGCGGGCGTCGGTTCCAGCAATCGCCTCGATCACGCGATCCTCGGCGGCCTGATGGGCGCGGGCTTTGACATCCTCGCGCATATACTCGCGGGTTTGCAGGATTGCGGCGTCAGCCAGATCGCGCACGATCTGTTCAACGTCCCGACCGACATAGCCGACCTCGGTGAATTTGGTGGCTTCAACCTTGATGAAGGGTGCGCGGGCCAGTTTGGCCAGACGGCGGCTGATCTCGGTCTTGCCAACGCCGGTGGGTCCGATCATCAGAATGTTTTTCGGATAGACCTCATCGCGGATGTCATCTGGCAACTGCTTGCGCCGCCAGCGGTTGCGTAGCGCCACGGCGACGGCGCGTTTCGCGTCTTTCTGCCCGATAATAAAGCGGTCCAGTTCCGAGACAATCTCGCGCGGGGTCAGGTCGGTCATATGCGTTCTATCCGTATGTTTCGCAGCGGAACCTAATCATACGGCGCGAAAACACAAGCCGATCACGAGAAGATCACGGCAACTCACGGGCAGCACACGGAATTTCGTGGTGATGTGAATCGCCAGATGCACAGCGTCTGCGGCATAACCTTTCGCGACGGACCCTGCGTCCGTATGAAATTAGGGAGATACCTCATCATGATGACTCGTCGTTCGCTTTTTGTGAAAGCTGCAGCTACCGGCGCGGCCCTGTCTCTGGTCGGCACCACCGCTGCCCTGGCCGGTGGCGCAAAAAAGAAAGGCACATTTGAAGGCCGCTCGAACCACGTCACTACCGGTTCGGTAAAACTGGTCAAAGATGGCGAGCGTTACATCGTTGAACTGGGCGACGACTTTTCGCTGGACAACGGCCCCGACCCGCGTGTCGCATTTGGTAAGGACGGCACATACGCCCCAGACAGCAAACTGGGCGCGCTGCTGCACCTGGCCGGCAAGCAATCCTATGCCGTGCCGCCAACCATGGATGTCTCGGGCTACAACGAAGTTTATATTTGGTGCGAGGTTGCCGGCGTCCCGCTGGGCGTTGCTTCGTTGAAGTAATCACACCCTTCAGGGGTCGGGCTTTCCGGCCTCTGACACGCCGTTAGGTGACAGGGCAACTGTCTGTTACACTCGCCCCAAGATATTGGAACTGGGGGCGTTTTCATGACCAAGATTGCCAAGATCACCCTGCTGTTTGTGGTCTTTGTTGACCTGATCGGACAAGGGCTGGTGTTTCCCATCATCAACTCCCTGATCATGGAAACGAAGTCCGGCTTCTTGCCGGAAAGCACGGCCATGGGCACAAGGCACTTTTATTATGGTCTGGTGATCGGCTGCTTCTTCCTGTCTTGGTTTCTGGGGGTGGTCTATGTCTCGAAGGTTTCAGACTCTATCGGGCGCAAGAATGCCCTTTTGGTCTGTTTGACCGGGGCGCTGGTCGGCTACGCCCTGACCATCGCAGCGCTTTATCTCAACAGCCTGCTTCTGCTGATCATTGGTCGTTCGATCACCGGGTTTACGGCTGGAAATCAGCCCATTGCGCAGGCGGCAATGATCGATGGCAGCACCGACGCTGCGGACCGCGACCGCAACATGGGTTATATTGTGACCGGTGTCAGCTTTGGCTTGGTCGGAGGACCGATCATAGGCGCGGTTCTGTCCGATGCAGCCTTATTGGGCAGCGCGGCGACATTGAAAACGCCTTTCTACGGGGCGTTTGTACTGGTCCTGATTGCAATCTTTCTTGTGACCGCGTTCTTCAAGGATACCAGAACCGAGCGTGAACCTTTTGTTTTCCGCCCACGCGACATCACCGACAGTCTTATTGCTGTGCGCGAGCACCCGCTGGTTCTGAAGATCATGCCAGTTTACGCCCTGTTCATGGTCGCCAACGTTACTTTCTATGTATTCGTCGACAACTTCCTGACCAGCGCGTGGGGTTATGGCGTAATTGGGGGCAGCATGGCGATGGTGGTCATTGGCGTTGCGCTGGCCTTTTCCAGCACCTTCCTTGTGAAACCAGCGCAAGAGAGGTTCAGCAAGCACCAGATCATCTACACCTCATTGGTCACCATGGTGATCTGTGGCTTTGCCTTCGCATTCAGCCCCAGCGGGGTGCTGAGCTATATTCCGGTCTTTTTCTTCTACTTCTTCTTCGGCGTTTCTTACCCGACGCTGCTAGGCCTGTTCTCATCCAGCGTTGCCGAAACGGATCAGGGCTGGGTCATGGGCGTGACCACAGCCGTGTTCTGCCTAGCAGGCGGTATCATGTCCCTGATCGGAGGCGGATTGATGAGCATCGACATCCGCGTCCCCTACTACATTGTCATCGTCACTGCCCTGATGGGCCTGATCGGGATGCATCTGAGGTGGAAGGGTAAAGAGATCAAAGCGCTATTGGCGTAAAGAGCAGCCGATAGAGCGGAGGGGGTCACCTACTCCTGCTCTTCCTCAATTTCTTCTTCGTCAAGTTTGCGCTGGCTTTCCTGTAATGGCGCGCGCTCTATCAGTGCCCAAATTTCCTTTTTGGTCTTCTTTGAAACAGCGCCTCTGGCTTCCAGCTCGATCAATAGCGAGCGTGTCTGATCTTCGGTACAGCCAATTGTTCTGCTGAGCCGTTCCAGAGTTTTGAACTTGTATTTGGTATCCCTCAACATGGACTCAAGCAGCTTCTTGCGAGGCTCTTTCCATGTCTTGGCGTGCTTCCGGTTCCGATATTCCTCAAGCACAATCGGCCCAACAATACCGCCAATCAGCCCACCAAATATCGCTGCCAGAACCGCACTCATGACCCGATCGTCTCAACCGTCAGATTGCCGTTGGTATACACGCAGATATCCGCAGCAATTGCCATAGCTTCACGCGCCACATCCTCGGCTGGTTTGTCGCTATCCATCATCGCACGGGCCGCCGCCAGGGCAAAGTTGCCGCCCGACCCGATTGCAGCGACGTTGTGTTCGGGCTCAAGTACGTCCCCTGCCCCAGTGATCACGAGCAGATCCTTGCCGTCGGTCACAATCAGCATCGCCTCGAGCTTCTGCAGATACTTGTCGGTGCGCCAGTCCTTGGCCAGCTCGACCGAAGCACGCGCCAGTTGGCCGGGCGTCGCCTCAAGCTTGGCTTCCAGACGTTCCAGCAGCGTGAACGCATCCGCCGTAGATCCGGCGAATCCGGCGACCACTTCGAACCCGCCCGGTGTCAGGCGACGCACCTTTCGCGCAGTGCCCTTGATCACGGTTTGGCCCAGGCTGACCTGCCCGTCCCCGGCGATGACAACCTGCCCGCCCTTCTTGACGCCAATAATAGTGGTGCCGTGCCATCCGGGAAAATCGCTGTCTGCCATGAATGCCTCCGTTATCCGTGCTGCCATATATGGGCCGGGCACGGGTTCTGCGCAACCGGTTCTAAAAATGCCCAAAAGATATGCAGTAAACGCAAACCGGGGCTGTTGAGTCAGCATTTGTGAGACTCAGCCGCTGGAGTTACATGAGGCTTACAACCGACAACGGGTCGGCTGTTTCTGTTAAAAGGACTAAGCACATGGCAAACGCAATCGCAAAAACCCATGCGCCGCGCGGAGCAGTCACCATCCTGCACGCAGTGGACGCATTCTCTCATGCATTCGAAAACGTTGTCGAATGGTACAAATCATATCAGACACGCAACGAACTGTCGCAACTGAGCGACGAGCAGCTGGAAGACGTCGGGCTGACCCGCGCTGATATCTCCAAGTTCTGATCCAGGATTTGAACACTTATAAGATGAGCCGCTCGATTGAGCGGCTTTTTCTTTTTCAGCTTTCGACGAATTTACCTGCGAGATCAGGCAGATAAGCCTCAACTGCAGCAGTGGCTACGACATGCCGGGTACCCGCCTCGGCATCCTCGACATCCAGTCCCCCTTTGACCGCCCGAACCGAGGCGCGGCCCCGCGGCAGATCCGAGGCGACAAGATCACAATCAACCTTCTCAGGCTGTTGAACGCCAATCGTGACCTCAACGCGCATCTCCTCATGACTGATGCCCAGTTTGGAAAACAGCGTGATGGACGAGTGGTGCAGCGCGTCTTGAACAGCGCGGCGCGCGGCCTTGGTATAGTCCTGACCATACAGGTCGTTGCCGGTCCCCATCTCCAGAATGATGCGTTTTTCCGTCATCGGGCGGGCTCCATATCAAATGAGACAACGATCGCGGCGTTGGCGATCACCGTGCGACCCTCAGAATGGGGCTTGTCGATATCCAAACCACCATGTGTGACCGTGATGTTGGGCTGGCCGTAGGGGAAAATGGCCTTCAACGCCTGCGAATCCACCCGGTCCGGTTGCTGTACACCGATTTCCGCGTCGATGATCATGGCCTCTTTCGGGAATCCGAACAATTCCGCCATATTGACCGAGTTATGCCAGAGCGCATCCTTGAGTGCGCGCAGCGCTGCTTCGGTATAGTCTTCGCGCCGAAGCGACGTACCCATACCGAATTCCACCAATACCCGAGTTTTGGGCATGTCGCCTCCTTATTCCTGATGACCCGACAATCTGCACGAGTTCTTGCGAATTGAAAGAACCAGTACAGTGAACTGCATCCGGCCAAACCACGAAACCCGAATGTTTGGTGTGTACCGCCGCTATCGACTAGAATTCTGTCTGTTTAAGCACACGATCTATGAAAGGTTTGATTCCATGACGTATTTTCGGCTCATGTCATCATTGTTGTTGGTTGGACTTCTGGCGCCAAGCGTATCCGCTGAAGTCATAGAAAACAAAGCGAAATTTATGAACCTGATCGTTGATAAGAAGCTGGTTCAGGGCGAAACCTGGGTGACTATTCACAAGGACGGCACGGTTGAGGGCAAAGGCCCGAAAGGTGGCAGTATCAGCGGCACGTGGGAGTGGAAAGACAGGTATTACTGTCGGAGAATCGTGATCGTCGGTGAAGTGATGCCCCGCGACTGTCAGGTGGTTTCAATCGCAGACGACACCGTTACATTTACCCACAAAGACGGCGCGGGAGTATCGGTGAGGTGGACCATCAAGTGAGTCTAAACTCTTGTCACGCAGTGGCTTTAACAAAAAAAGGCGCCCAAAGCGGGGCGCCTTTTTTTCGTTCGCACACTAGCGAAGGTCAGATCGACTCGTCGATCCAGCTTTGCAGGGCCGCCTTCGGGGCCGCGCCAGCGCGGTTCGAAACCACCTGACCGTCTTTGAAAATGAACAGCGCTGGAATGCCGCGCACGCCCATGGCCGCGGCTGAGTTTGGGTTGCTGTCGACATCGACCTTGGCAATCTTCACCTTGCCACCATATTCGCTGGCCAGCTCTTCCAGGGCGGGGCCGATCTGCTTACAGGGGCCGCACCACTCGGCCCAGAAATCCACCACGACGGGGATATCGGAATTCTTGACTTCGGCGTCAAAGGTGTCGTCGGTAACGGCTACGGTCGACATGTCTGTCTCCTGACTGGGAATGCTTGGGCTCAGAACCTAGGTGCGGCACCGGGCAAGGTCAAGATATAGGGTTCGGTGTCAGGGCGTCCGTCACCATATCGTGTGGCAACCACATCAGGTGCGCGGTTCGCGTCCACAAGATAGCGGTGCGGATACTGTGATTGGGATAGATTTGCGACAGGGCATGGGCGTAGGCCGCCATCTGGCGCAACAGCCCTTCGGGGCAGGATTCTGGCCCGGTTGGAACAGTCGCATTGGATTTGAAATCAATTACATGCACCTCTTTATCCGTGATAATCAGCCGGTCGATGACCCCATGCATTCGCGTGCCGTTCAGATCGGCAGAGACCGAAACCTCGGTCAGCGCATCCGAGCCAAAGACCGGTTTCAGATATTCGGCCGTCAGCACCGATGTGGCCTCAGTCAGCAGATCTTGCCGCTCAACATCTTGCATATCGGCCAGAAGCCGTGCGCAAAGCTGCGGCCATTGATCCTGTGCGGCAGCAGGAAGATGTTCGAGCAACAGGTGCAGCTGCGATCCGCGTCGTTTCGCCGCCTCTTCATCCTGCCCCGCATCTCCGGGCAAGGCCTTCGCACCCCCTAGATCAGAGGGGCTGAGCGTTTCGGCTGGCGCGGGTGCATTTGGCGCGGGGTGGTCAAAAAATACAGGCAAATGCTGTTCGTTGTGCGGGATGCTGCCCTGTTCAACGGCAGACAAAGCCTCCCAATCTCCATGCGCCAGTCGAAGGGTCTGGGTGCCGGGCACCTGAGTAGCCCCTGCCCGCGCCATCGCGGCCTCAACCATCTGATACCAACTGTTGCCATCCTTGCCTACATCCCCGGCGGCCGCCACTATTAACCACTTTTCTGCCCGTGTTAGAGCCACATAGAGCAGCCTCAGCCGCTCATTCTCCTCGCGCGTTCTGGCTTCTTGGCGCGCAGCTGCGATCAATGCAGGTGAGGCATCAGAAGGCACTTTCCACAACGGAGTATCGCCCGCCATCATGATCTCGGCATCTCGTGGTGGCTGTCGTTTACCAGTGTCCGGCAGGATTACGATCGGTGATTCCAATCCCTTCGAGCCATGAACGGTCATCACCCTGATCATATTGCCGACTCCGCTCATTTGGCGCTTGATCTCCAGATCGTCGGTTTGCATCCAGACCAGAAAACCGGTGAGGCTTGGGATATCTGTCCGTTCATAGGCCAGCGCCTGCGACAGCAACGCGTTGATACCATCCTCAGCCTCGGTCCCAAGCCGGCCCAGCAGTTTGCGTCGCCCGTCATGGCGCGTCAGGATACGTTCGATCAGATCATAAGGACGCAGAAAGTCGGTTTGACCGCGTAGGTCGTTCAGAATCGCAAGCGTTACCGGGAACTCCTCGGCACGATTGCGCAACGCTGCCCATAGATAAGTTTCCTCCCTGCGATGAGCCAGATCGAACAACTGTTGTTCCGTCCAGCCAAACAGTGGGGATTTCAGGACTGTCGCCAGTGACAAGCTGTCTTCGGGTGTGGCCAGAAAGCTCAGCAAAGCAGCCAGATCCTTGACCGCCAATTCCGCGCCCACCTTCAGGCGATCTGCCCCCGCGATGGGCAGACCCTCGCTTTTGCAGGCGCGAATGATCTCGGCAAACAGGTCCGAGCGGCGTTGGACAAGGATCAGAAAGTCGCGGGGTTGCACTTTGCGCCGGACAAATGTCCCCGACGCATCGCCATCATCGGGAATGGTGGCGCCATCCCTGATCATATCCTTGATTGACCGGGCAACCTGTTCTGCCAGAATGACGGTGTGATGCCGCGCGCCGGGTCGATCAACGGGATCGGTCCAATCGCTGTCATCCTCGTCTTCAACCTTCTCGATCACCGGCCATAGGTCGACGCGCCCAGGAAGATCGGCCTTGAATGCCCGGTGTAAGGCATCCTTGTGGAACCCGGCTTCTACATGGTTTTCGAACAGTATATCGACCAGCCCAAGGATCGCGCTGGACGAGCGGAACGAATATTCCAGCGTTGAATCCCACAGTTTAGAGCCTGATTCTCGGAGTTTTCGTCCAAATTCGGCCTGCATCTGGTCAAAGGCTTGCGGGTCGGCACCTTGGAAGGAATAGATTGACTGTTTCTTGTCGCCGACCACAAAGATCGTGCGCTCAACCCCGGATCGGGCCCCTTCCCCGCTGGTGAATTCTTGTGCCAGCTTTTCGATCACGTCCCACTGATCTGGGCTGGTGTCCTGCGCTTCGTCCACCAGAATGTGATCGATGCCACCGTCGAGCCGGTACAGCACCCATTCCGCCACCGCCGGGTCGTTCAGAACCTGCCGCGCGCGCAGGATCAGATCGTCGAAATCCAGCCAACCCCGCACCTGCTTGCGCCGCGTGTATTCCGGCAGGAAAGCCGCAGCAAAGCGGTGCAATACATGGGTTTTTTGGGCCGCAACCAGCGCCAGCCGCTGTTCCCGCGCAGCTTCAACGCGCAGCATCAGTGCTTCAAGCTGGGGCATCCAATCAGCCAGCACCCCTTCGCGCAGCGCCTTGGTCGGGAAGCTGTTGAGTTTTGCGGTAAAGGGCTCCTTCGCGCCTTTTCCCGTCAACAAAACGTTTTCGAGTGTTGGCAGGCTGCTCAACCGGGCGTCGGTAAAACCGGAAAGCTTGTCGGCAGCCTTGGCATTGTTTCCACCGCTTTCCGAAAGCGCGGGCAAAATGGACCGGATCAGATCGACCTCACCGCCCAGAAACACGCTGCGCAGCAGGACCTGTTCATCAAAACCTTCGGGCAGATCAAACCGTCGCAGAACGTCCGGCCATTGCAGCACATGTTCAAACTGATTTCGTTTCTGCGCAACAGCGGCAGTCAGTTTGTCAAAACCGGTATCGGTGACAAAGCGGGCAACGTCTTCGATCAATTCGGCCTGAGGGCCTTCGGCAAAACTCTCAATGATCTCTTCGCGCAGCAACGCAGCGGCGCGATCCTCCATTTCGGAGAATTGAGGGCTGACCCCTGCCTCAAGCGGGAACCGTCGCAGCAGCGAAGCACAGAACGAGTGGATCGTCTGGATTTTCAATCCACCGGGTGTCTCGATGGCGCGGGCAAACAGTGTCCGTGCTTGCGCCAACCGGTCGGGATCGATCAGGCCTGGTACGCCAAGTTCGACCAACTCAGCCTGAAGGTCGCCGTCGCCCAACATTGCCCATTTGCCAAGACGTTTGAACAGCCGGTTCTGCATCTCGCTGGCCGCGGCCTTGGTATAGGTCAGGCACAGGATATGCTGCGGCTGCACCCCATCCAGCAACAACCGCGCCACCCGGTCGGTCAGCACCCGCGTCTTGCCCGAGCCCGCATTGGCCGCCAGCCAGGTTGAAGCGTCCGGGCGCGCGGCCTGAACCTGCCGTTCGGTGGCATCATTGCGGGGGGTCATGTCAGGTCCTCCGGTTCGGTTTCCGCCGAACGATCCCACTCGCCGAACCGGGCGAGGTGATCATAGTCCCCTATATCTGTGTCCTTGTGCAGCATCCTGCGTGAAGAGAACCCCTGATCAGGCTCTAAATAGGCTGAAATGAGCTCTTTCAGTTCGGCCAGCACCTTGTCGGTCGGCTCTTTCTGCAGCGGTGCGGGCACTTCTTTATAGGTGCCGCCCATGCCAATGAAGATCGCCTGTGCAACGGGAAGCGGATCGAATCCTTCGATACCGCCCTGCTCGGCCATTGCAGCTTCGATCAGCAGTTGTTTGTCGAATTTGGCTTGCTGACTTTCCGTCGGCGGAGTGCCCGTCTTGTAGTCGATGATACGCAAGGCCCCCTGCCCGCTTCGATCGATTCGGTCGGCACGTCCGGCAATGGTGAAGTCCAGCGGCGTCAACGCCAGGCGCATCCCAACCTCAAAAGCCACAGGCCCGCCATCGGTGCGGCGCTGAATCTCGGCGGATAGAAAGCTATCGGTAATCCGCTCTAGCCGCGCCAGCCACAGCTTTCGGGCAGTTGGCCACGCAACGTGGTCGTCCAGCAGAGCTTTGGCGCGTTTCAGGAAATTTTCTCGGGTCAACAAAGCCGGATCCAGAACGCTGTCGCGCACGAATTGTTCCATCACCTCGTGGATGACGATACCGCGTAGCAGGGCATCTGGCGCCTGAACCAGCGGGTCCAGTTGTCTCAATCGCAGGATATGCCGGGCATATATGGCGTACGGATCGCGGGTCAGGCGTTTGATTTCGGTCACCGATAGCCGCCGTGGCCGCGCCGCGACGGGTGGTCGTGGCGACGGGCGGTGCGCGGGTGCGATTCGGGGTGCATGTTCCAGCATCTCTGCCCAATCCAGCCACCGTTGGCCCCGCGCTTGCATTGCTTCTAACGCCCTAGTTCCACCCTGTTCAGGCAGGCCTTGCAACAGGTTGGTCATGCGGTTCAGCCAACGGGATGGTACGGTTTCCGCATCATCCGAGCGGGTAGCGCGGGTCAAAACCACCTCTGCAGCACCTGCCGCCTGCTGGAAGTCATGCGCGGACAGGCCGATCCTGCGTTCGGGCAGTAAAAGACCGGCCTCATTGCGCATCTGACGGTTCAGCCAGGGGTCGGGTGCCGCAGCCTCGGGCCAGCTGCCTTCGTTCAAGCCACCCAGAATTAGCAGATCCGCACCCTGAACGCGCGCTTCCAGCGTGCCCCAGATCATCAGATGCGGGTGAGGTGCATCGCGGTCGCGGACTTCTTCACCTGCCAACAACGCGCCCAGAAGGTCGGCAAAGTCATGGGCGGTCATCGCGCCGCCATGCTGTGCTTCGGCTTCCAAAGTAGAGATCACCGCAAGCGCCTTCTGGCCCGCGTTCTTGTCCCACAATGTGCCAGATTCACCGGTTGCACCTGCCGAGATCATCTCGGCCAGCGTGCGAAGCCGGGCGACCCAGTCCGGCAGTGGCTGTTCGGTGGGGTCGTATTGATCGCAAAAAGTCTCGGTAACCCAGCGGACCCAGTCCTCGGGCGCTTCAGTACGAATGGCGAAAGCGGTCAGGCTGGCGCTGTCGGGAAAGGGCGGGCCATAGCGACGCAGGTCAAGCTCAAGATCGCGGGTATGCAGCAGGTGGCTGCCCCGGTCGCCCCCGTCATGGCACAGTGGGTGTTTGAGCAGCGTCAGCAGAGCCTCGCCATCCAGGCGGCGCGCGAACAGCCCGGCGACATGGCGCAGGAACCGCCCGGGCGGAGACAGCTGCAGTGGCAGGCCCGCGCTGTCATCGGGCAGGATATTCCACCGGTCCAGTGCGGCGCTGACCTGCCGGGTTAGCATCCGGTCGGGGGTGATTAGCGCGGCGGTCTGGCCGGTCTCGGCGGCTTGCCGTAGGCGTAGCGCAATGGCCAAGGCCTCGGCCCGGGGCGAGGGCGCCTCGATCAGCGTCACATCCTTGGTCGCACCGTTCAGGTCGGGCAGGAGCGGGCCTTCAGTCATCCATGCGTCGGTGACCGGGGCAGGGCGCAATGCAAGCGAAATCAGCTTGTTACGGGCAGGTGAAGGGGCCTGATCCGTGGTCCATGGCCGGATTTGATCCGGGCCAAGCCCTAGCCCAAGCATCAGCTTGCGGAACCGGTATTGAGGATGATCCTCAGATGTCAGCGGGTTATCCAGATTGTGCCAAACATGTTCAGGCTGATCGAAATCATAGCCAGGCAGCACCAGCGCCCCCTGAGGCAGACGCGCGACCGCCTGCATCAGCATCAGGGTGGTCCCGCGAGACCCGGTAGAGCCTGCCAGAATGACAGGATGTTCGGGCGGCGACGCCTCCCAGCGCGCGATCAGGTTCTCGACCACGCGCCGCTGTCGGGCCTGCGCATCCAGCGCCTCCGAACCGGATTCCATGAACTGATCGGCGATGCCGATAAAGGCCTGCGCCCGTGCCCAATGGCCGGACATGTCGCTGACATCCAGTTGCCTGATCGCATCGGGCGAGACACCTTCCCCCTGCATCTCGTCGATCAGCCCGGCCAGACTGTCAGACAGATCGAACAGCGAGGACCGGGCCGCCAGATCGGGTTGCTGGTCCAACAGTTTTGCGATCAGCTGCGTCAGCTCCAGCTTGCGACGCAGAGGCGGGATTGCGGGTGGGATCTGCGCCAGATCGGCGCTTTCGCCAAGATCGGTGACCAAAGAAAGGCGTGGCAACAGGCAAGCGGGACCTTGATCAAACAGATCGCGCACCCGGCGCGCCATCCGGCGGGTGTTGATTACCAGTTGTACCCGGGCCAGCGCATCGGGCGGCTGCCCCTCAAATCGCTCATGCAGACCGTCAACCAGCACCTTGGGGAAATCCGCGCCCGGAGGAATGGCGAATACCCGGGGCAGGGCGCTGGGCTCAAACATCGGCAATCAGCCCCTCGGCCAGATCAATACCCTCGGGACGCCCCACATCGCACCAGCGACCGGGGTAAGACAGTGCGAACAGGCGCTTTTGCTGCAGCATTCGATCCCACAATACGTTCAATGAAAACACGTCCTCAGCGATGTCATGTAGCCCTTCGGTTTTCAGAATTTGTACCCCGCCGTAAACAAGACCTGCACCGCGGACGATCCGCCCTGTGCTGTCCTGAGTGAAGTCACCAGGGCCTGTGTGGCCAAGGGTTTGCCCAACTGGAACGCACATCAGCAGCGCATCCATTTTATCCGGATTCCACTGATCCTTCAGTAAATTCAGCGGGTTGGGCCCAGCCCAGATCGCGTCGCTGTTCAAGGTGAATACGGGATCGGATCCAAGCAGAGGTAGCGCTGCGCGCAGCCCACCACCAGTATCCAAAATGCGCGGTTCTTCCCGCGATATCATAACGTCGCAGCCCGCCAGATGATCAGCCAACTGATCAGCGTGGTAGTGCAGGTTGGCAACAACCCGCAACGGCCTTAGCGCATCGACCAGATCCAGTGCGTGATCAATCAGGGGCCGCCCGGCCACCTCGATCAGCGGTTTGGGCCGGTCTTTGGTCAGGACACCCATGCGAGTACCAAAGCCCGCGGCAAACAGCATTGCAGCTTGGGGGGTGCCGGTCATTGCGCCCTCAGTTTTGCCAGGTTCTCGGGGTTTGGGGCGGGCAGGGCGCTGCGCAACAGGTCTGCCACCGGCACCAACGCGGGATGTTCGAGATCGCGCATCAAATGTGCCCACGCAGCCGGGATCAGGTCGACGTAGTGTGGCTTTCCATAATCGGTCGCCAACCGGGCAAAACCGCCCAGAATGCGCAGGTTACGCTGTGCGCCCAGAACAGCATATGCGGTGCGGAAATCATGCCCATCGACGCCGGTTGCGGTGATATAGCGGTCGATCATCCGCATCTCGATCCCGGCGGGCACAGTCCGACGCACATCCTGTAGCAGTGACATCAAATCATAGGCGGGATGCCCCAGCATCGCGCTTTGGAAATCCAGCAGACCGACGCGCGCCAGACCTTCGCGCTCGGGCAGCCAGATCAGGTTTTCTGCGTGGTAATCGCGTTGCACAACAACCCGTGTTCCGCCGGTTTCCCGGTGCAGGATATCCGCAAAGCGCAGCTCGAACCGGGCGCGGGCCTCGTCGTCGTGCGATCCAAGAATGCCTTGCGCATATTTCGTGAACGATAGCGCCGCCAATTCGGTCATCATAGCGGGGTCGTAACTGTCGAGCGAAAGCGTCGGCGCCGCGTGAAGATGGACAAGTACATCGGTTGCGGCGTCATACAGCGTGCGCTCAAGCGTCGGATCGTCCCGCAAGACGCGTGCGAACAGATCGTCGCCCAAATCTTCGAGCAACAGAAACCCGTATTCGCAGTCCTCGGCGTAGATTTCCGGCGCACTCAACCCAATGGAACGCAGGTATTTCGACATACGCACGAAGGGTTCAACAGCTTCGCCCTTGTCGGGCGGAGCATCCATCAAAACGGCGGTCCGGCCGGTGGCAGGGTCGGTCAGACGCTCGTACCGGCGGTTCGAGGCATCACCCGCCAAAGGCGTATGCCGTGCGCCGTTCCATGGTGTCTGCGCGATCAAGGCTTCTGCCAGAATGGCCCGGTTCGTCATTGGATCCCCTCCAGCTTGGCGTTCCATTTCGGGTCTGTCCACGACATCTTAAGTTGTCGCGTATCTTGTTCGTTGGCGTCTGTGGTGAACCGGATCAGTAAGGCCGGCTCTGGCGTCAGAGGACCCAGCTTTTCAGGCCACTCGATCAGGCAAATGCCGGCGTCGAAGGCGTCGACCAGCCCGAGCTCTTCGATCTCTTCCACGGCAGAAAGACGATAGAGGTCTGAATGCCAGACCTCTCCAAGCTGCGTCTCGTAAACCTGAACCAGAGTAAAGGTCGGCGAAGGCACATCTTCGGGAGCGGACAGAAGAGATTGGATCAATGCGCGTGCGAAATGGGTTTTGCCGCTGCCGATGGTACCTTCAAGCAGGATAGTATCGCCAGACTGCAATGCGCCACCCAGTTTGGTGGCAACTTCAGCAGTGTCGAATGGGGATTTCGAGGTCAGAGTCAGCGGTGCGTTCATGGCGTCACAATGAACCTGCGCCGGGTCGGCTGCAACCGGTTCAGGCGCTGATTTTTTGTATTTCCGTGATGTTCCTGACCGGGTTGTCCGAGGCGAAACGGACAATTGTTGCCCCGTTTTGCATGGGGCTGACCGTGCAGTTCAAAGAGCCGCCGGATTTTAGGATCAGTTCAGCCGACCATTCGGCCCGATTCTCTCGCGCGGTGACGAATTCGCGGATCTCGCCAAGGATCGGCGTGGCGGTGCAGTGCTCCTGCCATTGGCGTGTGATTTCCAGCACCGTTGCTGGTTCGAATCCTACTTCGCCGCTGTCGCCCCACAACACCTGATAGGCGTAATTTGTGATCGCCAGCGAACCGTCATCCGAAAACACCGCGATGGCATCAGCCAGCTTGTCCAGAATGGATTGCATAAGGTCCGTTTCAGCGCGGAACCGTCGGGTCAGTGTGATTTCGGCGGTGATATCTTCGAACAGGAAAGCCACTGCCCCATCGGGATGCGGGCGACCACTGACGGAATAGACCGATCCTGATGGCAGCGACCAGGTTTCCTGATAGTTCCCGTCCTGAGCCGCCTCCAGAAGGTCGTTCATCTGGCGCCGCCAACTGCGATAGTTCTTAGGCTCGGGCATCATATGCTGGTCGCGAAGCCGGTCAAAAAAGCTGGACAGGCTTGGGCGCAGGCTCAGGAAGTCGGGTGGCAGGGTGGTCAGATCGATCAGCGCTGGATTGAACAGGGCCAGTTGCCGGTTGCGGTCAAAGATCGCCAGACCAATGGAGAGCTGCGCGAAGGTCTTGGTCATGGTCTGCACAAACTTGCGCTGCGCTGTCTCGGCTTCGACAATCGCGTTGATATCGACCGCGTAACACAACTGATCCTGTTCGTGTGCGACCTGGGTCAGGTCAAACCAGAGCTTGGCATCGCTGTCCCTAACCGGAATCGAGACACGGGTTTTTCGACTCAGCTGCGCCTCGTCCCTGTGAGAAGGAAACAGAGGGTCCGTCAGATCGGCATCCGGTCCCGCGATCTTGCGAACCAACCGTACATAGGCCGCATTGCACCAGCCCACCTTATCACGGTGATCTATCAGCCAAACAGGGTAGGGCGCCTGCTCCATCGCCAAACGAATTGGATCGCGCTGGTCACGGCGTGGCGCAGGGATGGTCCCCGTCAGATCACGTAATTGAACCCGAATGATACCATCGATCCATTCGCACAGAACCTCGCGCTCGACTGTGCAGTCGATGGCTGAAACGGCGATGTTGCCCCCGGACCGGACAATCTCGGGCGTTTCGGGGAAAGCGGGAAAATCACGTTGCAGCAAACGCCGCAGATCAGCCCAGTTGCTGACGGATTCGTAACCTGCCAGCGCAATATCGGAGTGGCTGATCAACCGGTCGCCATCGAACAGGAAGACAACATCGAACAGCGCTCCGGGCGCTGACAGCCCGAAATCTCTTGTTTTGGCCTGATGGCGTGGCAAGAGCCACAATATCGCAAAGCTGGCCGAAACCACACTGATTGCGGCCAGAACGATCCATTCGGCCATTGCTCCAACCCCCGGGTAAAACGTTTGAATCTATATGAACAACAATGGTTAACGGGGTCTTAACTCAGATCTGGAACGGTTGGTTGGCGCCCGAGGGAACAGGAGTGTCCCCGGTTTGCGCGTCGATCAGCTTGCGCGGCCAAACGACATTGACGATCGCCCCCCTGCGGTCCGGTTGGTCAGTCAGGGTCTGATAAGGGTCCGCGCCATTGGCGAAGCTCAGTTCGGCACCGCTGCGTTCCAGCAGGGTTTTGGCGATGAACAGACCCAGCCCCATGCCTTCGTATTCCGGCCGACTACTGCGATCGGCGCGGCGGCGGCGCATGAATGGGTCACCAATCCGACCAATGATGTGGGAGGGGTAGCCGCGCCCATCATCCATGATCGAAACGCTGATCCGATCAGAGGTCCATTCAGCTTCGACCCAGACCGTCGACTGGGCGAAATCCACTGCGTTCTGGATCAGGTTGCGCAGCCCGTGAATGATCTCGGGCTTGCGCAGGATCGAGGGCTGCTGCACATCGCCATCCGCAACTGGTCCTTCGTCGAAATGCACCACTTTACCACGATTGATATGTGGCTCTGCCGCTTCATGGATCACGGTGGACAGAGGCGCCTGACGCAGGTGCAAATCATCTTTCCCAGCTCGGCCCATATCGCGCAGGATGTCGCGGCAGCGGTCAGCCTGTTCGCGGATCAAGGCTGCGTCCTCCATCAGCTCAGGCCGGTCGTCCAGCTCTTCGATCAGTTCTGAACTGGCCAGCTTGATCGTTGCCAGCGGCGTACCCAACTCATGCGCGGCTGCGGCCACCACACCACCAAGATCAGTCAGCTTTTGCTCGCGCGCCAGCGCCATATGGGTGGCCGAGAGCGCTTCAGACATCGATTGAACTTCGGAACTGATGCGGTGCGAATAGGCGCCGATGAAAACGATGGCGATGATAATCGCCGCCCAGTTTCCGAACAGCAAAATATCGGGGATATCCAGCACCAACCCCAGATTGGTTCTCAGCGGGAGGTGGAATTGCGCCAGCAACGTGGTCAGGATCACCGCAACGCTGCCGATGATCAGGGTCGAGCGGGTGCTCATTACATTCGCAGAAATCGTCACCGGACCCAGCAACAGCAGCGCAAACGGGTTGTTTAGCCCCCCCGTCAGATACAACAGGATCGACAGCTGCAGCAGATCGAACAGCACCATCAGGAAGTTCTCGAATTCCGACAAGCGCTTGTTTTCGGGAAACAACAGAATCGCCGTGAGATTACCCATCACCGAAATGCCGATGACGAAATAACACAATGCCAGCTCAAGCTGAACGTCGTAATATTTCTGTGCAACCGTGATGGCCGTAAACTGGCCGATAATGGCGACCCATCGCAGCAGGATCAGCGTGCGCAGCCTGATCCAGGTACTGCGCTCCTGCCCACGCCAAAGACTGGTGTTGGAATTCGTCATCTGTCGATTATGTCCTATTGCGTCGGTCCGACATGTTGATAGGTGTCCCGGCAGAATCGATCAACATCCCCTTTCGTATCAGGATACGCGCCATGGTTCGTCTTTATGCTATTCTCGCAACTGTTGTTCTTGCAATTGGTCTTGGCGCCATGTGGCTGCTGACGCGGGGCGGCGCGGACGACAAATACGCGCAGTGCCGCTCGTCTCAGATTGCGGGTGGGAGCGCCGCAATCGGCGGACCGTTCGAACTGCTTAACGCCAATGGTGAGACGGTAACCGACAAGGATGTGATCACCGAGCCCACGCTTGTCTACTTCGGTTATACCTTCTGCCCGGATGTTTGCCCCTTTGACATGTCGCGCAATGTCGACACGATCGATTTGCTGGCCGAGCGCGGTCAGTCGGTGACGCCGTTGTTCATCTCGATAGACCCGGATCGCGATACCCCCGAGGTCGTGGGCGATTTCGCATTCAACCTGCATGAACGCGTGATTGGCCTGACCGGATCGCCCGAGCAGATCAAGGCGGCCAGCAAGGCGTACAAGACCTATTACAAGGCCCAAGACAAAAGCGATGAGTATTATTTGGTCGACCACTCGACCTTTACCTATCTGATGACGCCCGAGGACGGGTTTCTGGAATTTTTCAAACGCGATGAAACGGCCGAGCAGATGGCGGACAAGATTGGCTGCTTTCTTGATCAGGCCTGATCCTCAACAGTCGGTTTGACCTTTGGAATGGCGCTGCTATTACTCATGTTTAAGCCAAGAGGCATGAAATAGCGGAAAGACCCACATATGGCAGACAGTTCCCAGCTTGAAATAGGCCCCGACAAATCGCTGCTGCTGGTAGATGATGACGAGCCGTTTCTAAGACGTCTGGCCAAGGCCATGGAAAAACGCGGATTCGAGGTTGAAACCGCGGGTTCCGTCGCCGCAGGCCGCGCCATTTCCACAGCCCGCCCACCTGCCTATGCCGTGGTCGATCTGCGACTTGAAGATGGCAATGGGCTGGACGTGGTTGAAGTGCTGCGCGAAAAACGCCCCGACAGCCGGGTTGTGGTTCTGACCGGTTATGGCGCCATCGCCACCGCCGTTGCGGCGGTCAAAATTGGTGCAACCGACTATCTGTCCAAACCCGCCGACGCCACTGACATCACCAACGCTCTGTTGGCCAAGGGCGACGAACTGCCCCCGCCGCCGGAAAACCCCATGAGCGCCGACCGCGTCCGCTGGGAACATATCCAACGCGTTTATGAACTGTGCGACCGGAACGTCTCGGAAACCGCGCGCCGGTTGAACATGCACCGCCGGACGTTGCAGCGGATTCTGGCGAAGCGCAGTCCAAGATAGACCCGTAGACTTAATAGCGTGTATTCTCCGGGCCGTTCCAAACGACTTTCAGGGCGCGGGTTGAGCCTGAGTTTGAAGCCTCAGCGCGTAATTCTTAAGGCAGGCAGAGTGCGCGCACCCAACTTTAGGCAATAACAGCAACTCATCAACCTTTGCCTGTAGCTTGCCACCCATCGCCAGCATTCGATCATCCACGACGCTGTTCTGGTTGTACTTGTTCCAATACCTTTCACGAAACCGGCTGGACCGGTTGGGTGCATCTGTCGCTTTCGTGCCTTGCCCGCGCTGCCGCTTGAGCGCGAAACTGTCTCGCGTTTTCACCGGGTAGTGAATGACAGCAGCCCAATCGTGTGTAGACAGATGCTCGGGCGCGGCGCCCAGCGCATGTCTTCGCCGTGATCCCGTACGATACATGTGTTCGTGCATCGGCAGGCCCGTAGCATTTACAAATTGCGATCCATCGTTCCGAAAGTCTGGCTGTAAGTGGGGTCGGTGGAGGCCAAACCCCTGTATTTTATCAGACTTTCGAAAAAGCGTTTTGAAGTAGCGATGCAAATTATGATCTGTATCGGCACGCTTTAGGAATCGTTGCGTGACCAGCCCCGGTTCCCACTTGTCGTTGCCCCCATTTCCGAAGATCAACCAATTCACGGCGATGCCCTCGGCGAAACCGGAACAGCGTTCGACGAGACCTGCGACCTGATTTTCATCGTTTGCACAGAAAAGAAACTCATCGCTATCAAGCCACATCAGCCAATCGGCATCGTTAAGCGAAGGATGCGCATAGGCCGTTTCCGCCGCTGTATGCTGTGGTACTTGCCCGGGTTTCAGATCTTGCAGAACATGGGAAATAACCCCGTTTTTATCAAGCGCATCAAGCAGCTCGGCGGTGCCGTCTGTCGAGTCATTGCTGTAAATCAGAATAGGATCAAACCCGACCAGCAGATGATACGCGACCCACTCAAGTATAAACGGCCCTTCATCCTTGGCGCAGGAGAATAGCCCAACCTTCATATCGGCTTGGCCTGAGTGGGTTTGATCATGATCGTGATTCTTCCTTGCACGGCCTATCTTCTGAAGATGATATTACGTTGAGTTTGAAAGGCATTTTCATAGCCACGATCAGAAAGTGAGGCAAACAGGCGTTCGGCGCTATCACCAAGATTCACGGTTTCCAGCTGTAGATATTGGGGAAGCGCTGCATCTTCTGCGCTTTCAAGAAAAGGCATAAGAATGTTCGGCTCGTGCCCTTCAACATCAAGCTTGGCAAAATCGGCATCATGCAGATGTGTAAGCTCAAGCAGTGTTCGGGTCTGCACCTCAATCGTATCGTATTTTGATAGCTCCAGATACGCTGTGTCGTTTGCCAAACGCGCCTGACCAAGATTGGTGGCCGTGTCGCCCCGCTTTTCTATAATAAGCGTCGCTTCACCAGTTTCGCCCGCGATCGCGAAAGTGTTCAGCTCCACGTTGCCAAATCCGTTCAGAGAGCAATTATTGCTGAGGCGTTCGGCCAGTGTCGGATTAGGCTCAAACGCATGAATCCGGGAGTCCGGGCTAAGAATTGACGACAAGAAAAGTGAATACAGACCAAAATTTGCACCGATATCCAAAACCTTGAGAGTCTTCCCCGCAAAGCTTTCTTTCAGCCAATTCAGCTCAAGCTCTTCCGGGGACCGGCCCTTCTGCCAAAGAGAGAATTCGCTGAAATTGTCATAAGGGTGCAGGTGGATTCGAATGCCCCGGTAGGCGATCAACTGTGGCAGCAGTGACTTTCGGATCAGATTGCGCACCCGCCCTCGGCCTGTCAGATTGTACGCTTCACGTAAACACGCGTTGGCATATTCCATCTGCGCGTTCGTGACCGGTATCTGGCTGTCTGCGTCGCTCATCTGAACCTGGTCCGATTATGGTCTTGTTTTAGCGGAAAATTAGCATAGGCCGAGCTGCTGATCTATTGGCGACCTAAATGCTGCCCAACAATTCCTGATGCCGCGCGGTATAGGCCTGTCGCACCTCAATCGGGGGACGCAGTTTGATCTGCAACCCCTCTAATATTGCCTTGTCCGGACGACCAAAGAACTTTGATGCTTCGGTATCAGAAAAACCCGCGATCTGCGTCGCCTCCATCCAGGCGCTGATCTTGTCCGCCTTCTTGATCTGGCGTTTCACTGTTTTTGGTACCACGGCGGGCAACCCAAAACGTATATGAATCGCAGCAGCCAGCCGGTCGTCTAAATCACCATAATCCGGGCCAACGGCGGATTTCACCGGAGAGATCATGTCACCAATCACATATTCGGGGGCATCGTGTAACAGTGCCGCCAACCGCCATTTCGTCGGTGCATTTGGTGCGATGCGGCCAAAAAGCTCTTCCACCAGCAAGGAATGCTCGGCCACGGAATAGGCAAAATCCCCGTTGGTCTGACCGTTCCACCGCGCCACAAAGGCCAGCCCGTGCGCGATATCTTCGATCTCGATATCCACGGGTGTCGGGTCCAGCAAATCCAGCCGACGGCCCGACAGCATTCTTTGCCACGCTCTGGGTTGTGTTGCCATTTTACCATGCCTTGTGAACTGGGACACGTTCAATTCGCGTTCTTGTGGTATGATGTATCTGTCTGGATCACATGCTGCCAACAATTTCTTGAGCATTCGTGCTTTGAACCTGCGCGATACGATCCCGACATCAAGGACTGAGGGGGGTGCTGACTCCTCCCAGTTGCGCCCTCTCGAAACGAAACTCGTATCGAAAGGAGCTTGCTATGTTCAAGCGTTTGTTTGCAATAACCCTGACCTTCGGAATGGCCGCAACCGCGCCACCCGCCTTTGCCCAGAACTGCGCAGAGCGCGAGCACGTGATTACCAAACTGCAAGACAATTACTCCGAGGAATTAACCTTTGGCGGTCTTCAGAAATCACGTGGCGGGCAGACGGTCATGGAGGTTTGGACCTCGAAGGAAACGGGAAGTTATACCGTTTTGGTGACCCAGGCGAACGGCATGAGTTGTATTGTCGCCGTTGGCACTGATTTTTTTGAAGCGATCCCCAAAATCAAGGCAGAGGGCACGCCAAGCTGATATTTTGTCACCAGACTTCCTGTTTCCGGCCATCCACATTGCCTCCTGTCCCAAGGAATGCTAGGGGCAGCCCGGACCAAGATTTACCGGAGTGGAGAGCCTGATGGCCGGGGACTATATCGTTAAGGACATTTCGCTGGCCGGGTTTGGCCGCAAGGAACTGGATATCGCTGAAACGGAAATGCCGGGCCTGATGGCCCTGCGCGCCGAATACGGTGAAAGCAAGCCGCTGTCTGGCGCGCGGATCGTCGGTTCACTGCATATGACCATCCAGACCGCCGTTCTGATCGAAACACTGGTGGCGCTGGGCGCTGATGTGCGCTGGGCGTCGTGCAACATCTTCTCAACGCAGGACCACGCGGCGGCGGCGATTGCCGAGGCTGGTATTCCCGTTTTTGCCATCAAGGGCCAGACGCTGGAAGAGCATTGGGATTATCTGGACAAATCCTTCCTGTTCGACGAAGGCCCCAACATGATCCTGGACGATGGCGGCGACGCGACGCTGTACATCCTGCTGGGTGCACGTGCCGAGGCAGGAGAGGACATTATCCCTGTTCCGGGTTCGGAAGAGGAAGAGGTGATCAAGAAGCAGATCGCCAAGCGCATGGCCGCGTCTCCGGGCTGGTTCACCAAAATGCGCGACCAGATCCAAGGCGTCTCTGAAGAAACCACCACCGGTGTAAACCGCCTGTATCAGCTGGTGAAAGATGGCCACCTGCCGTTCCCGGCGATCAACGTGAACGACTCGGTCACCAAGTCGAAGTTCGACAACAAATACGGCTGCAAGGAATCGCTGGTAGACGGTATTCGCCGCGCCACCGACACCATGATGGCCGGTAAGGTTGCCGTGGTCTGCGGCTATGGTGACGTGGGCAAAGGCTCGGCAGCCTCGCTGCGTGGCGCAGGCGCCCGCGTGAAAGTGACCGAGGTCGATCCGATCTGCGCGCTGCAAGCGGCCATGGACGGGTTCGAAGTCACCCTGCTGGAAGAGGAAGTCGCAAACGCTGACATCTTCATCACCACAACCGGCAACAAGGATGTGATCCGCATCGAGCATATGCGCGAGATGAAGGACATGGCCATCGTCGGCAACATCGGCCATTTCGACAACGAAATTCAGGTGGCCAGCCTGAAGAACCACAAATGGACCAACATCAAGGAACAGGTGGACATGATCGAGATGCCCTCGGGCAACCGCATTATCCTGCTGTCCGAAGGTCGCTTGCTGAACCTTGGCAACGCCACCGGTCACCCCTCGTTCGTGATGTCGGCCTCTTTCACCAACCAAGTTCTGGCCCAGATCGAGCTGTTCACCAAAGGCGATGAATACAAGAACGAAGTTTACATCCTGCCCAAGCATCTGGACGAAAAAGTTGCCCGTCTTCATCTGGACCGGATCGGCGTGAAGCTGACCCAGATGGACAGCGATCAGGCGGCCTATATCGGCGTGAAACCCGAAGGCCCCTATAAGCCGGAACACTACCGCTACTAAGTGCGAAAGACGCATGACCAAAGCTTCCAGACGTCGCCGAATCCTGCTTTCGGCGGCGTCTTTTCTTTTCGGCCTCTTAACGCTGTTGACCTTGTTGGGCGGCGGCGTTTGGTGGCTGCTTGCCCATCCCAATACGCCTGTACCCCCGCACTGGAACCCGCTGCGTGATCTGACCGTGACCGCGCCAGTGACTCCGGTCACTCCCTACCAGTTGAACCGCGCACTGGCGGATGACGCTTTATGCCGTGCAGCCTTGGCCGAGGCTGGAGCTCGGTTTGATCCGCTGGACGATCTGGTGGTGGACCAGAATTGCGGAATCGAGGGACGCGGCCGGTTGTCTGGTCTGGTGAACGCCCGCGTCACTGCAGTCGAGACCCGGTGTGCCACAACTTTGCGGCTTGTCATGTGGGAACACCATGTTGTGCAACCCGCTGCGCAGCAACTACTGGGGACTTCCGTCAGCAGATTGCGTCAGATCGGCAGCTATAATTGCCGCCGGATGCGCACCGCGCAAGGACAAGACAATGGTTGGAGCAGTCACGCCACTGCGGACGCGATCGACATCGTCGGAATGGATCTCTCGGACGGGCGCAGCTTGAACCTGCTGGCTGACTGGGACGCTGACGGGCCCGAGGCCGATTTTCTGCGCCAGATATGGCGCGGAGCCTGTGACTGGTTCCGCGTGGTGCTTGGCCCTGACTACAACCGCTTACATGCCGATCACTTCCACCTGCAGGGGCCCGGCTGGGGCTACTGCCGATAGTACCTCAGCGTAGAGACGGGATAAAATCGCCGCGGCCCTGTGGCGTGAAATCCAGAACATTCCACAGTGGCCAAGCCGCATCCACGTGCCGGGGATGCCAATCGCTGGGTTCAAAGAACAGCTCGGAACTCCAGAAGTGATGAATGCCATCAGGGAGCTGTTGAAAGACATTCAGGATGGGAAGCTGATCACCCCCGTCGGTCTCGGCCAGATAGTCACGTTGGTAATTCGTCCCTAATGCTGAGTAGAGCGGCAGCGCATTCCAACCCATCTCATCCTTGAGCGCCGAGAGTTTTTCGGGCGTATTCTGCGCCACTACGGCGACCGAGGCGTTCTGCTTCAGATGATGAACCTGAGAGTTCAGCCCGTCCAGAAACGCCGAACACATAGGGCAGGGGCGTTCCGCGTCGGGTCCGTACATCAGCGAATAGATAATCAGCGTATCCTTATCGCCAAACAGCGACGACATAGGCGCACCCTCGCCTGCCAGATCTCGGAACGCATAATCGTTAGGGGTTTTGCCTCCGGTTGGAAGAGAACGGCGCAAGGCCGCGACCTCTTCAACCTTTGCTCTCAGGTCCCGCTCGGCGGATAGAAGTGCATTACGAGCTGACCGATATTCGGTGGTTTCATTCGGTAACGTCACGGGCATGGGGACCTCCGGGAATCATAATTAACAAAAATGTTAAATAATAAATCTGAAAAAATCAAATCACCGAGTCCCGCGAAGTTCAGCCTAGGGGGAAACCTTGTGATTTTTCCCTTTTGGGAATTCCGCCGACAAGGCTAGTCTCTCGTGCATCGGTAAAAAGTTCCGTGACAATGGATTAAGGAGATTGGGACATGGGCAAACGCGACGAATTGATCGCCAAATACGCTGAAGATCTAAAAGGCAAATGCGGGATGGACCCCGATATGGACCTGCTGACCAAGGTCACCATCGGTTGTGGTCCGGCGATCTATGACGCGGATGCGTCGACAGTGGCGGCCAGCCAGGAAGGCGAGCTTGAGACGGTCAAGAACAACTTCCTCATCAAAAAGCTGGGCCTGTCGGATGGTCCCGAACTGATGGAAGGGATCAACAAGGCCATGGAGACCTATGGCATGTCCGAGCGTAACAAGTACCGCGCTGTCGTCTATTACATGCTGACCAAGCATTTCGGCAAAGAATCGGTCTATAGCTGATCCAGCCAAGAACCATTTCAGCACCCGTCGGTCTTACCGGCGGGTGTTTTGTATTTGATTGAAACTCTAAATACTTGGCGTTTGAAGCGCGGTTCTGAAATCGGCTAAGGTCAGGATATGACCAGGACGGTCAGAACCAACAGATTTCCGTATGCGTGTGGTGAGCTTGGGAGCACGCGGGGTAGGGAAGGTTCTGAAGTCGTCAGGGCCTTCCCTTTTCATTCAATCCGCCTCTGTCTCGCCCAAAGCGCAGATCAACTGCCATTCTGTATCGCTGACCGGCTGCACTGAAAGGCGTGAATTCTTGACCAGAACCATTTCACCCAAACGCTCATCCGCCTTGATCTGATCCAGTTTGACCGGAATTGTGAAAGACCGGACGGCTTTGATATCCACGCATTCCCAACGCTCATCATCGGTTGTGCTGTCGGGATGGGCCTCGGCACAGACTTCGACAATGCCGACAATCTCCTTGTCCTTTTGCGAGTGGTAGAAAAAACCCCGGTCACCAATCTGCATCTGACGCATGAAATTGCGGGCCTGGTAGTTGCGCACCCCATCCCATTCCTCGCCCGCGTCTCCCTTGCAGACCTGCTGATCCCAGCTCCAGGTCGAGGGTTCGGATTTGAACAGCCAATATGCCATCAGCCGATGACCTTTTTCCACGGGATCAATTCAACCGAGTCGAACAGGCCGGCCAGCGCGTAGGGGTCATTCTCAGCCCAAGCTTGCGCGGCGGCCAGATCCTCGACGTTCAGAATGACCAGCGATCCGATCATTGCATCGCCGTCCAGCAACGGGCCAGCCTGCGCCACAACACCGGTTTCTTCAATGTAAGCCAGATGGGCCGTGCGGTTGTCCAGCCGGGTCTGTAGGGCACCAGCTTTATCCCGGGCGATCAGGGCGATGAGCATATTATTCCTCCTTGAGTGGGCGACCCAGCAGGGCCTGAATCGCGTCGGTGACACTGTAGGCACCGCTGCTGAGTTTCGCCACCGTTGCGCTGATGGGCATGTCTAACCCTTCGCTCGCTGCGATTTCGGACATGGCCTGCGCAGTGGCGACACCTTCGACGGTTGTCGTGGTGTCAAATGGCTTGTTTAGACCCAAACAAAGGCCAAAACGATAGTTTCGCGACAATTCGGATGAGCAGGTCAGCACCAGATCACCCAGCCCCGATAGCCCCATCAGCGTATCGGGCCGTGCCCCGCGCTGGGCGGCAAAGCGCTGCATCTCAGAAAATCCGCGCGTGATCAAAGCAGCGCGGGCGCTGTCGCCAAGGCCCGCACCAATGGCCGCGCCACAGCCAATGGCCATCACATTCTTCAGCGCGCCACCCAATTCGGCCCCAACGGTATCTGCGGTTCGATAAAGGCGCAGGTTGGCGGTTGTCAGCTCTTGCTGAAGCGCCTCGCCCAGTTCGGCATCAGCACAAGCCAGCGTCAGCGCCGTGGGTAAACCACGCGCGATATCGTCGGCAAAGCTGGGACCGGTTAGCAGGGCCGGTTGGGCGTCCGGCACGGTTTGACGGATGACGGCGACAGGACCCAGACCCGTTGACAGTTCGATCCCCTTACAACAGGCAACCAGAACCTTCCCGCTCAGCCGTGCTGCGTGAAGGTTCATGGCATCACGCAGTTTTTGCATTGGCGCAGCAAGCAGCAGTACGTCGGACCGCACCGCCTGTTCAATCTCGGTAGTCACAGTGATTTTGGCAGGCAGCGTGACGCCCGGCAGGCGATCGACATTCTCGCGCGATTGCTGCATTTGCCTTGCCTGCTCGGGATTCCGCGACCAAAGCGTAACGGGGCCATTTCCCGCCAATGATATCGCCAAAGCGGTTCCAAAGGCACCTGATCCAAGGACGGTCACGCTCATGCCTTGGCTCCTTTCTTGCCGCTGCCCAGCATCGCCGGGCTGGTTTGATCCAAGGGCCAGCGGGGTCGTGCCGTCAAGTCCAACCCATCCCGCGCACCGGTGCGAAATCGCTCTATACCTGCATGGGCAATCATGGCGGCGTTGTCGGTGCATAAGGCCATGGGCGGGGCGATAAATCGGGCGCCCATTTCCGCAGAAACGGTCTCTAATGCAGCGCGAATGGCGGTATTTGCAGCAACCCCACCGGCAACGGCAATAACCGGTTCCGACGGTGATGCCTCAAGATACTGGGCAATCGCGCGGCGGGTTTTCTCGGCCAGAGTATCGACGATTGCCTGCTGAAATCCGGCACACAGATCAGCGCGATCTTGTCGGGTCAGCCCCCCTTTTTCGGCTACGACCTTATCCCGCATCCGCATCAGCGCGGTCTTGAGTCCCGAAAAAGACAGGTCACATCCGGGGCGATCCAGAAGGGGCCGGGGAAAGCGGAAACGTTTGGCATCACCCGCGCGCGCCTCAGCCTCGACCGAGGGGCCACCGGGTTGCGGCAGGCCCAACAGCCGGGCGGTCTTGTCGAAGGCTTCACCGGGGGCATCATCTATCGTACCGCCCAGTCGGGTAAATTGCTCCGGACCATGCGCAATCAGGTATTGGCAGTGACCACCCGACACCAGCAGCATCAGGTAGGGAAAGGCAATCCCGTCGGTCAGGCGTGGCGTCAGCGCGTGCCCGGCCAGATGGTTCACCCCGATCAGCGGCAGCCCGGTCGCCGCGCTCAGACCCTTTGCGCACATCACACCGGATATTACGCCGCCAATTAAGCCGGGACCGGCGGTGACAGCGATAGCGTCCAGATCATCTAAGCCAATTTGGGCCTGTGTTAGAGCCTGTTTGATGCAAATATCCAGCTTTTCCGCATGCGCACGCGCTGCGATCTCAGGCACAACGCCACCATAGGCGCTGTGCAACTCAGTCTGGCCATGCACCACGGATGACAGGATCTCGGCCCCTACGCCTGTGCCCTGCCGCACAACGGCGGCTGCGGTATCGTCGCAGCTGCTTTCCAGTCCAAGGACGGTAAGTGTTTGCACCATAGGCCTGATCCGTTGCATCATGATTGCCAAGCGGGGTATCACCCCGCGCGGATGCAAACAATCCCAAGGCCGAAGGCGCCGACCGTTGTATTTGTTGATGACCCGCCCTCGCGCCGCCTCGGACAGGTTCGTTGCGCAACTGCCGGACCACATTCGGTCGCAAGTCGCGGTTATCCATTCACCCTTGTTAAAGATCGAACCGCTGGGTGTCATGGTTGAGTCCGATGATTCTGCTGGACTGATCTTTTCCTCGGCAAATGGCGTGAACGCCGCCGCCCTATTGAATGTGGAACGCAGCCTGCCCGCCTATTGCGTTGGTCCGGTGACCACGCAGGCAGCGCAGGCAGCAGGGTGGGAAGCGCAGATGCTGGGTGCGACGGCCGAAGGGCTGGTGGCCAATCTGCTGAAACTCAAGCCAAACAGCCCGCTGCTACATCTGCGCGGAGAACACAGCCGTGGCAACGTGGCCGCGCGTTTAACTGAATCCGGGCTGACCACCCGAGAACAGCCGATTTATCGACAGCAACTTCTGCCGCTGAGTGATGACGCTTCCCACGCCGCCAAAGGTGATCAGCCCATCATCGCCCCGCTATTTTCGCCCCGCACAGCGCGACAATTTGCCGATGTCTGGGCCGGATCCGCGCCTCTGTGGCTGGCCGCGATCAGCGAAGCCACGGCGGAACCCCTTAAAACACTGAGTTTCGAGCGGCTGAAGATCGCGGATGAACCGACCCCGGACAAAATGCAGAAAGCCGTGAAAAAACTCGTGAAACACGTGATGCGGGTTGAGAGCGCGCCGGGTGCAGATTAACTTGGGTTAGTCTATTGTTCATGTGTTTTGGGAATCGATAAGGGGATTAACGCGGTGGCTGATAAGAAGAAACCCGATCAGGAACCGGTCGAAGACCCCAGCGTCGAAGAGGTGGTAGAAGCCGCCGAGACCGAAAGTGATGCAGTGTCGGATGAGAAATCCGTTGACGCGGATAACGCTGCGGACGAATTGACTTCCGAAGCCGAAGCCGAAGCCGAAGCCGAAGCCGAAGCCGAAGCCGAAGCCGAAGCCGAAGCCCTGAACAGGGCCGAGCCGACCGAAGAAAAGCTGATCGAACGCACGGTCGAAAAACGCGGTGGGTTTGTTCCGGCTTTGTTGGGCGGGGTTATTGCTGCAGGCCTCGGATTTGCTGCAGGCAACAGCGGGTTATTGTCTCAAGGAGCCGATAGCTCGGACGCAATTTCCGCACTCGAGTCGAAGCTGGCGGAACAATCCGATCAGATTGCCCAACTGACAAAAACTCTTGCTGAAGGCCCCGATGTCTCGGGCTTGTCAGATCAGATCAAGGCGTTGTCGGATAAGCTTGCTCCGGTCGAAAGCGATCTGACTGCCGTGAAGAGCAGTGTTGATGGCCTGACCGGTAAGGTCGACCCGCTTGAGGAACGCCTGACCGCGCTTGAGAAGCAGCCGCTTGAAGCAAATGTCTCGCCCGAGGCCACAGCCGCGTTCGAGGCGGAATTGAAGAAACTACAGGATTCTCTGGCCGCTCAGCGTAGCGAAGTGGAAAAGATGGTCTCAGACGCGCAGGCTTTAGAGGCTAAAGCTTCGGCCGAGGCGCGCGCGGCGACCAACGCCGCCATCCTGTCGCGTTTGCATGGTCAATTGGATGCCGGTCAACCCTATGAAGATTTGGTCTCTGAACTGAAAGCCGGTGGTGTCGATGTACCCGATGCCTTGGCTGCATCTTCGAAGGACGGAGTTGAGACGCTTTCGGCGCTGCGCAGCTCGTTTGCCCCCGCAGCCCGCGCCGCACTGGCGGATGCCCGTGATGCCGATAAAGGCACCGGCTTCGTTGCTTTCTTGCAGCGCCAGACAGGCGCGCGGTCGGTGACCCCGCAAGAGGGCGACGATCCGGACGCGGTCTTGTCACGCGCTCAAGCGGCGTTGGCGGATGGTGATGTCACTAAGGCGTTGACCGAACTGAAATCCTTGCCCGAAGCGGCGCAGACCGCATTGGCGGATTGGGAGCAGGCGGCGCAGACACGGGCCTCTGCCGTCGAGGCCGCAAATACGCTTGCTTCAAGCCTGAACTCAAACTGAAGGACCTGCCATGCTGTGGTCATTGTTAAAGATCCTTGTTTTTGTTGCGATTATCGGCCTGCTGGCCATGGGTGCTGGGTTCTTGATGGAATCATCCGGCGGCGTGCAGATCACCGTCGCAGGCACCGAATACACACTGGGCCCGCTGCAATCAGTGATCGCGCTGGCCGTGCTGGTGTTTGCGGTCTGGTTGTTCTTCAAGCTGCTTACGCTGCTGATCGCCACGCTGAAATTCCTAAACGGTGATGAAACCGCCCTTTCACGTTATTTCGATCGCAGTCGGGAAAAGCGGGGATATCAGGCTCTGGCGGACGGGTTGATGGCGCTGGCCTCGGGTGAGGGGCGCGTGGCGATGACCAAGGCCAATAAGGCCGAGAAGCTGCTGAACAATCCGGAACTGACCAATTTGCTGGTGGCGCAGGCAGCCGAGATGACCGGTGATACCAAGAAAGCGTCCGAGACTTACAAGAAGCTGGTCACCAACAACGCCACGCGATTTGTCGGTGTGCGCGGGATCATGAAGCAAAAGCTGGCCGAAGGCGATGATGAAACCGCGCGCAAGCTGGCCGAGAAGGCTCTGGCCCTCAAACCCCGGCATGAAGAAACGCAGGATGTGCTGTTGAACCTGCAGACCAAAGCGCAGGATTGGGCCGGTGCGCGGTCCACGTTGACCTCGAAGCTGAAGGCCGGGTATTTGCCGCGCGACGTGTTCAAACGGCGCGACGCAGTCCTGGCTTTGTCCGAGGCCAAAGTGCTGCTGGACGACACGGCGACGGTCGAACAGCAGGAACATGCGATTGAGGCAAACCGCCTTTCACCCGATCTTGTCCCAGCAGCCGCCATGGCCGCGCGCGCCTATATCGAAAAGGGCAAACCGCGTGCAGCCACCAAGATTCTGAAAAAGGCGTGGGAAGTACAGCCTCACCCCGATCTGGCCCATGCCTTTGCCGAGATTGTGCCAGACGAAACACCTGAACAGCGGATCAAGCGGTTCACCGCTTTGACCCGCATTCATTCAGAGAATATGGAAACACGCCTGATTTTGGCCGAGCTGAACATCGTAGCCGAAGACTTCCCCGAAGCGCGACGCGCGCTGGGTGATGTTGTCGAAAAGCAGGGGGATGCACGGGCCTACACGCTGATGGCTGCGATTGAACGGGGCGAGGGCGCCTCGGACGCGGTGGTTCAGGGTTGGCTGGCCAAGGCGTTGAACGCACCGCGCGGGCCGCAATGGGTCTGCACCAATTGCCACGACATTCAGCCTGAATGGGGACCGGTGTGCCAGAACTGCGGCAGCTTCGATACGCTCAGCTGGCAGACGCCTCAGACGCCCGAGATTGCTAGTGCGACGGGTGTGCACATGCTGCCTCTGATCGTTGGCGCGCTTGAGGATCAATCAGAGGCTGAAGAGGCAGAGGAACCTGAAGAAAGTGCTGAAGAGTCACTTGAAGAGCCGGTCGAAGAGGACTTGATCGAGGGAAAGGCCGAGCCGGTCTCGGAGGAATTCGCGCGACAGACCTAACGCGCGGTCTCGGCGTTGAAAGCGTCGTTCCGCAGCTTAAACAACCCGGCCCACCGATTTTGATTAAGGGCGACCAAAGCCATTATGTGACACCGGCTGTCGCCGGCGACACCGGCACACAAGACGACTAAACCGATCCCGGCGGGTTCTGCACGTCCAGATAACGTTCGGCCGGAATCCTCACGAGACCTTTGATCCCCAAGGCAGTACGATCCGCGTCATCCAACTGCGCAATTGCCCGTTCAACCGCTGTAAAAATCGCTTGCTGATCGTTACCCTCCGCAGTGATCAATGGCAGGCTAGGGGTCGGGTCCGTCCACTCCAACACCCGCAGAGATGCGGCAAACTCTTCATACTCAGCCATCAATCGCCAAGAAACCGCATCAAGGGCGGCGATATCTGCGTGACCTTCCGCAACGGCATGCGCCGACTTCAGGTGACCTTCGGTTTGCACACGGTGCTTGAACCAGAAGCCATGCGGCTCAAGATGCCAATAAGGCGCGGCGTAGCCAGATTGCGAAAATGTCTGGTTGTAAGCGAACACCGCTTCCCGAAACGCCATCAGATTTGTGCGTGGATCATCGGCGCGCACGACCAGAGCGCTGCGGTAATAGCCGGGCGGGCACCCGTCGAGACCATAGTCTGGCGTGCCAACCAACGCGACCTTATCGTGCAGCCATGTCCGGTACGGCATGCCGCAAGTCTGGCTCAGCACCAGTTCCGGGTGCTGCCAGACCGAGAATTCCTCGGCGTCCTGCGACAGATGCTCAGGGCTCTCGATCCCGGCGCGGTTCAGATTGTCACGAATGAGGTTCCAGTATCGCAGATGTGCCTCATCAAGCTGAGGGCGGGCATACATCATCAGGCTTGCGATCATTGCATCTGCCCGAACAGTTCATACAGCTCTATCGTGGTTTTCACGCCGACCTTCTGCTGGATGCGCCCGCGATGAATTTCTACCGTGCGGGGGCTGATACCCAAGGCAGTTGCGATCTCCTTGCTCGACGTGCGCGCGGGGTGGGTCAGAATATGTTGCAGGACCTGCTCCTCGCGGTCGGTCAAAAGTCTGCGCTTATCCGCAAGCATCTGACGTCGCGATTTCTCGGCGCGCAGACGGTCGCCTATTTCAAACGCGGCCTGTATCCGTTCGATCAGCACCTGCAGGTCAAAGGGTTTTTCCAGAAAATCAATTGCACCCGCCTTGGTGGCCCGCACGGATTCCGGAATGCCGCCATGACCCGAGATGAAAATGACCGGTATGGTCGACTCGCGCCGGTTCAGATGTTCCTGCAATTCCAGCCCGTCCATGCCGGGCATGCCATAGTCCAGGATCAGGCAACCTTTTGCGTCCTCATGCACCTGATTCAGAAATGTCTGCGCATCGGCAAAATGCTCGACCCTTAGTCCGCGTTTGCTGAGCGAGCGTGATAAGGCGACGCGCACATCTTCATCGTCATCGACGATATAGACGACCAGCGGCTCAAAGGTCATGCGTGATCCTCCTTGGGCTGATCGCGGCGCTGCAGGGTGAAACAGAAGCGCGCCCCGGACGTCTCAGTAGGCTCGTACCAAATGGCTCCGTCATTGGCTTTGACGATGGTCCGACAAATGGACAGGCCCAGCCCCATCCCGTCGGTCTTCTGGGTGTCAAACGAGTTGAACAAGGTGACACCATCGCTAATCCCGGGCCCGTTATCCTCAACCCGCACCTCGACCAGTTCATCGCTAGTCTTTGTAGTGATGGTGATTTTACCCTTGCCATCCGGATCCAGGGCCAAGGCGTCGATCGCGTTGCGCAACAGGTTAACCAGAACCTGAGCGATCTGCGTCCGGTTTCCGATGACAAGAGGAAGGTCGGTTTCTTCATAAAGCAGCTTGATCTCGTGTAACTTCGCCTCGGCGTCCATCAGGCTGACGGTTTGCCGGATCAACCCGTTCAGTTCAAACGGAGTCTGACGTCCGCGATCCTTACGCACCACATCACGCAGGGCGCGGATGATGTCGCCCGCACGGCGCGACTGTCGGTCGATATCCGAAAGGATTTCTATAACCTCAGGATCGGGATCGCCGATTTCATCCAGCGTGATCTTCGCGGCGTCGACATTATAGGAAATCGCGCTTAGCGGTTGGTTCAGCTCATGCGCCAGCCCCGAGGCCATCTCGCCCATCAGGTTGACCCGTGCCACATGGGACAGATCGCGGCTGAGGCGGCTTACTTCATCCTCGGCCTGCTTCCGATCGCTGACGTTGTCGATAATGGCAACCGCATGATCAGGGGTCCCGCTTTCATCGCGGATGAGGATGGCATTGACCCGCAACCAGATGGGGGATCCATCTTTTCGGATAAACTGGTTTTCGGCGATGAACTCGGAATCCTGCAGCAAGGTTTCGCGGAACTTGACCGCGATCTGCTGTTCATCTTCCGGCAGGATGTCGGCCAGCGTCATCTTCTCCAATTCATCCGGCTGATATCCCATGATATCGCACAGCTGTTCGTTGGTCCGCAGAAAACGCCCCGTTTCGGGTGAGATCTGCGCCATCCCGCGCGAGGCCAGATCGAAGGTGCGGCCATAGGCGGTTTCGAACCGTTGCCGTTGTCGAACTTCCTGTGTCAGAGCCGCGCCGGTATCTTCCAGCTCGCGATAGGGGCTGTGCAGGCCTTCTTCGGTGGTGATCTCTCCGCTGCGCAATTGCTGGCTCTGGCTGGCAAAGGTGCGCACAGGGGCATAGATCCGGTCGGCCATGGCCAAACCAATTGCGCCGGTCAGAATGGCAATGGCAAGCGCGATCCAGACGCCTTGCGTCCGGTTCTTCTTGATCTCGCCAATAAAGTTGTCCTCGGCCGCATAAAGCCCGATCAACCAACGCAGCCCCGGCTCGGACACCTCGATCAGCATCGCCACATAGTCCTGACCGTTCAGCTGGAAATCGGTATGAACCGGTCCTTCCGTGTCGCTCAGACCGGTTTGCACGACATCTCCGAACGCCTTTTGTGCGATCGGGTCTGCGATTTGGTCCACACGCGTCAGCTCGGGCGCTTCCATATGTGCTTCCTGCCGGATCAGCACCAGCGTTGGATGCGCCAGCACCGCGCCATTTTCGTTCAGAACCAGCGCGGCACCGCGTCGTTCCGACCAGATGTCCAGCAGGAATCCCGACAGGGCGTCGATCTGGATATCGACACCCAAAATGGCACGGATAGCTCCGGTATCGTCCAATATGGGGACACTATAAGTGATCCCCGGCTGGCGCGTGGTGAAGAAGATATAAGGCTCTGTCCAGATCGGTGCTTTGGCTTCGGTCACCATTCTGAACCAGGGCCGGGTGCGCGCCTCATAGGTGTCAGTCTGGGTAGTGGCCGTTTCCAGCAATGTGAACTGATCGTTGCGCCATTGGAAATCGGCGGGATGTTCCGCGGTGCCGGGCAGGAATGGCGGAACGAACTTGGTGCGATAGCGTCCGGGCTCTTCCGCGCGCATGACATAGACAAACCTGCCCGTCGCATCGGCCAGATACATCCCTGCGAGTTGAGGCGCGACCTGTAGCTGCTGAAAAAAATGGCTTTCCAATACGCCAGGATCGCTGATATCCAGTACGTCATTTTCAGCAAGTCGCCGAGTTGCATCCAAGGCCTGCCGGGCGGGGTTCAGAAAACTTTTGACTTGGCCGATGACATTGACACTGACTTCGTTGAGCGATGTTCGGGATTGCCGCAACAGCGCGTTCTCCGAGCTGACAAAGGTCGACAGGATCACCGAAAGGATGGCGATGAACTGCAGCCCACCCAAACACAGCGCAAGCGTGGCGCGCAGCGATCTTCGCCTGCGGGCTGGCTCAGTGTGGTCCTGGCGTATTTCTTGTTGCCCTGCGTAGTTCAATTCTTGTCCAAACGACCTTCTGCACGGGTCGGTATCACAGTCACAGAATGTGATCAGTTACCCTCTTTCCCCTATATCTGAATCCAAGCCTATACGTAATCTACCGTATAGACACCTGCTGTTTGGTTTCGCTTTCCTCTTTATCATCGGGGGGCCTGATTCCAGTGCGATTTTTTCTGTTGTGTTCTGAAAGGTTTCAGGCACCCCACAGATCAAAAAAGACTGACAACAGGAGTGTCAAAGTGTTCAAGAAAACCTCAATCACCGCATTTGCCGCGGCGGCCCTGATGGCACCAGCGGCATATGCTGAAGAATTTATCACGATCGGAACTGGCGGCGTTACGGGTGTCTATTACCCGACGGGTGGCGCGATCTGCCGTCTGGTCAACAAGGGCCGGAAAGAGCACGGGGTCCGGTGTTCGGTGGAGTCGACTGGGGGGTCGGTTTACAACATCAACACCATTCGCGAAGGCGAGCTTGAGTTTGGGGTGGCACAGTCGGACTGGCAGTACCACGCGTTCAACGGCAGCTCGAAATTCGAAGAAGCCGGCCCGTTTGAGAACCTGCGTGCCGTGTTCTCGGTACACCCAGAGCCGTTCACGGTTGTGGCGCGTGCCGACGCGGGTATCTCGAATTTCGAAGACCTGAAGGGCAAACGCGTCAATATCGGCAATCCCGGTTCCGGTCAGCGTGGCACCATGGAAGTGCTGCTGGGCGAAATGGGTTGGACCACCGACGATTTCGAACTGGCTACCGAGCTGAAGGCGGCTGAACAGTCCGCTGCCCTGTGCGACAACCAGATCGATGCGATGGTTTACACCGTGGGTCACCCATCGGGTTCGATCCAGGAAGCAACGACCGCCTGTGACTCGGTTCTGGTGAACGTTAGCGGTGATGCGGTCGACAAATTGGTGGGCGACAACTCGTTCTACCGTACCGCGACCATCCCCGGTGGCATGTACCGCGGTTCGGATGGCGACACATCGACCTTTGGTGTGGGCGCGACCTTCGTGACTTCGGCAGATGTGTCGGAAGACGCGGTTTACGCGGTTGTCAGCTCGGTCTTCGAAAACTTCGATGACTTCAAAAAGCTGCACCCGGCATTTGCCAACCTGAAACCGGAAGAAATGATTGCGGATGGCCTGTCGGCACCGCTGCATCCGGGCGCTGAGAAGTACTACAAAGAAAAAGGCTGGATTCAGTAACCAGACCTGACACGGGGCGCCTTTCGGGGCGCCCCGATTCATATCCGGGCTAAACCGGAGACAAGACGGCCGTAAAAACCAAGGCCGAAGGACAGGGAGATACCAACATGAGTTCCGACACACAGGGCAATCGCCCTCTTTCCGAAGAAGAGCTTCAGGAACTGGTTGCCTCATCAGATGCAGGCGCGCGTGATCCGGCGGGAAATGTCGGGCTGTTTCTGGCGATCGTTGCGGTTTTGTGGTCGGTGTTCCAGGTCGTTCTGGCCTCTCCCCTATCGAATTATCTGCTGCCGGGCAGTGTAGTGAACAACTCACGCCAGATTCATCTGGCCTTTGCGATGTTCCTGGCCTTTTCGGCCTATCCGGCACTGAAATCCAGCCCGCGGAACTACATCCCGATTCAGGATTGGATCATGGGGATCGTGGGCGCATTTCTGGCGCTTTATGGTTATTTCTTCTATCAAAAGATCGTCGATGCCGGGGGGCTGGCAGACGATACGGACAAGTGGTTTGCCCTTGTTGGCCTGCTGCTGTTGTTCGAGGCCGCGCGTCGCGCGCTTGGCCCGGCAATGGCGATCATCGCCACGATCTTTCTGGCCTACGTCTTCTTTGGTTCCTCCGAGTGGGTGCCCGAGGTGATCCGCTGGAAAGGTGCCAGCCTGCAAAAGGCGATGAGCCATATGTGGATCACGTCCGAAGGTGTCTTTGGCATCGCGCTGGGCGTGTCGACCAAGTTCGTCTTCCTGTTCGTGCTGTTCGGCGCGCTTTTGGATAAGGCGGGCGCGGGCAACTACTTTATCAAGATGGCCTTTGGCGCGCTGGGGCACCTGCGCGGTGGCCCGGCCAAAGCGGCTGTTGTTGGTTCTGCGGCGACCGGCCTGATCTCGGGCTCGTCCATTGCGAACGTTGTCACGACCGGCACCTTCACTATCCCACTGATGAAGCGTGTGGGCTTTTCCAGCGAACAAGCGGGCTCGGTTGAGGTCGCTTCATCCGTGAACGGCCAGATCATGCCACCGGTGATGGGCGCTGCTGCCTTCCTGATGGTGGAATATGTGGGCATCTCATACGTTGAGGTGATCACCCACGCCTTCCTGCCTGCTGCGATTTCCTACATCGCGCTGGTCTACATTGTGCATCTTGAAGCGGTGAAGCGGAACATGCCGACGCTGGGCGACCGCGTCGTTTCGATGGGGCGCACAATCGGTGGAATGGCGCTGTTTTTCGTGGGCTTTGCCGGGCTGTGCTATGGCATCCAGTACCCGATCAAAGCGATTGTCGCGCTCATGCCCGATGCGTCGGGTCTGGTCCTGTCGGCGCTGATCGTTTTGGCCTATCTGATCCTGCTTTGGCTGGCTTCCGGAGTAGAGGACTTGGTGCCTGACGATCCTAATGCCAAAGAGGTTGAACTGCCGGTAATTGCCGAAATCTACAAGGCCGGTCTGCATTACCTGCTACCGATCATCGTGTTGGTCTATTTCCTGATGATCGAACAGAAATCACCGGGCCTATCAGCCTTCTGGGCGACTTCGCTGTTGTTCGTGATCCTGCTGACGCAGAAACCGCTCAAGTCGATCTTCCGGGGTGAAAGTGACACAGCGAATGCCTTCAAGGCCGGTGTCGTCGACCTGTGGAACGGGCTGATCGACGGCGCGCGCAACATGATTGGTATCGCGCTGGCCACCGCCACTGCGGGTGTGATCGTGGGCACCGTGACGCTGACCGGCGTGGGCCAAGTGATGGCCGATCTGGTCGAGTTTCTGTCAGGCGGTAACCTGATCGCCATGCTGGCGTTGGTGGGTCTGCTCAGCCTGATCCTCGGGATGGGATTGCCGACCACGGCGAACTATATCGTGGTCAGCTCGCTGATGGCGGGTGTGGTCGTGGAATTGGGCGCGCAGGATGGGCTGATCGTGCCGCTGATCGCGGTGCACCTGTTCGTGTTCTACTTCGGTATCATGGCTGATGTGACACCGCCGGTTGGTCTGGCGAGCTTTGCCGCCGCCGCCGTCTCGGGCGGGGATGCGATTAAGACCGGTTTCACCGCCTTCTTCTACAGCTTGCGCACCGTGGCACTGCCTTTCGTGTTCATCTTCAACACTGACCTGTTGCTAATCGATGTGGGCTGGGTACAGGGCATTCTTGTGGCCGTCTCTGCGACCATCGCGATCCTGATCTTTACCGCCGGTACCATGGGCTGGTTCCTGACCAAGAACCGCATCTATGAAAGCGTCGCGCTGATCCTGATCGCCTTTGCGCTGTTCCGTCCGGATTTCTTCATGAACCGCATCGCACCGCCCTTTGCGCAGATCGAACCGGCACAGCTGACGCAGGCCGTGGGTGAGGCCGCGCCAGGTAGCACCATGCGGATCGAGGTCGCGGGCCCGGATTTTGACACCGGCAACATGACCGAAACCACCGTTGTTCTGGACATTCCGGAAGGAGCCGACGGTACAGCACGCGTTGACGCTTTGGGCCTGATGACGCTGGAAGAGGATGGTCTGGTCAAGCTCGACGAGCCGATGTTCGGTACGCCGGTCGCGGATGAGCTGGATATGTTTGACTATTATGCTGACGATGCCGTTCGCATCACCAGCATTCAGGCCCCGCAAAGCCAGCCCGCGAAAGAGCTGATCTTTATCCCGGCGCTGATCCTGTTGGGTCTTGTCGCCTTCCTCCAGCGCGGCCGTGCCGCAAAACAGGGAGAACCCGCATGACCCAAGCAATTCTGTGCGCCGTGGATATCAGCAATGGCGATCTTGATGTTGCCGTCCTTGAACGGGCGGCGGCGCTGGCCGAAATGGATGGCGCGCGGCTGGATGTCGTGACCGTGACACCTGACTATGGCGAAGGCTTTGTCAGCAGTTTTTTTGAGCCCCACCACCACGAAAAGGTGATTGAAGAGGCTCATGAAAAGCTGGTCGCCCTCTGCGCCGCCACGCTGGGGGAAGAGCGCAACGCCAAGGTCCGTCATGTGGTGGCAACTGGCAGCGCCTATCAGGAGATCCTCAAAACCGCGGAAGGCGCGGGCTCGGACTTGATCGTGATCGGCGCGCATAAGCCTGACTTGAAAGACTATTTGCTTGGTCCGAATGCGGCGCGCGTCGTGAGGCATTCGCACACGTCAGTATATGTTGTGCGGTAAATCGATCGGATTTAAGCTGAGAGTCTGCCATTTGAAGTTCGTTACTCAGTAGCCAATCTCGCAGATCCTTACCGGGAGATTTCTATGATGAAGACATTCATGAAAACCGGCGCCGTTCTGGCGTTGGGTGTTGTCGCTTGCGCGGCCAATGCGCAGGACCCTGCGCCGGAATATGGCTATGGTTGGGAGGACAAAAACTCGGTGACTGGCACCGAGTTCATGGTCTCGGCCGCCAATCCCATTGCTGCCAAAGCCGGATATGATGTGCTGGCCGCAGGTGGCACAGCCGCAGATGCGATGATTGCCGTGCAGCTGATGCTCAATCTGGTTGAACCGCAATCATCGGGCATCGGCGGTGGTGCGTTCATGCTGTATTGGGATGCGTCGGCTAAAACTCTGACCACCTTTGATGCGCGTGAAAAAGCCCCTGCGAAAGCCACGCCTGAACGGTTCCTGTTGCCGGACGGGGAAAAGATGCCGTGGCCCGAAGCTGTTGTAGGCGGACAATCTGTTGGCGTTCCGGGCATTCTGCGCCTGATGGAAGTGACCCATAACCTCTATGGCAAGAAAGACTGGGCCTCGCTGTTCCAGCCCACCATCGATCAGGCCGAGCAGGGGTTTGAGGTTTCGCCCCGCATGGCAAACTCGATCCAAAGCACGATTGAACGTGAGCGCTCAGTCGGTGTGTTCCCGGCGGGCAAAGCGTATTTCTTCAACGAAGATGACACGCCGCTGCAGGCTGGAACCTCACTACGGAACCCCGAGTTTGCCGAAACCCTGCGCATTCTGGCCGATCAGGGCGCAGGCGCCTTCTATAGCGGCCCCATCGCCGAAGATATCGTGGCGGCAGTGGATGCCACATCCAAGGTGGAAAACAACATCACGCTTGAAGATCTGGCCGACTACCGCGTCAAAATCCGCCCCGCCGTCTGCGCCGATTATCGCGGCTACGATGTCTGCGGAATGGGTCCGCCCACCTCGGGTGGTCTGACCGTGGGCCAGATTCTGGGGATCCTCAGCAACTTCGACCTCGAAGGCACCGGTTGGAACGCCGAGATGGCGCATCTCTATGCCGAGGCCGCCAAGCTGGCCTATGCTGACCGCGCGCTGTACATGGCCGATAGCGATTTTATTGATGTACCGGTCAAGGGTCTGCTGGACACGGACTACCTAAAGCTGCGCTCGGAGATGATCGACCCGGCAGCAGCCAGCGAGAAGCGTCAGGCAGGTGAGCCGCCACGTGATCACACCGCCCTGTTTGCGCCCTCGCAAAACCCGGGTCGTCCCGGCACCAGCCATATCGTGATCCGAGATCAGTACGGCAACGCGCTGTCGATGACGACCACTATTGAGACCGCCTTTGGCAGCCGGGTTTTTGTGCGGGGTTTCCTGCTGAACAACGAACTCACCGATTTCGACCGCGCACCAAAGGATGGCGACCGTCTGGTGGCCAACCGCGTTGAGGGTGGCAAACGCCCGCGCAGTTCGATGTCACCAACTATCGTGATGAAGGATGGTGAGCCCTATCTGCTGATCGGTTCACCCGGTGGTAGCCGCATCATCAACTATGTGGCCAAAACGATCATTGCGATCCTGGATTGGGAAATGGACCCGCAGGATGCCATCGAAACCGGGCATTTCGTGCATCGCAACGGGTCTGCGATGGATCTTGAGCAGGGAACATCCGCTGCCGAATTCGCAGATGCTCTGACCGCCAAAGGTCATGAGGTGAAAGAAGTCGATCTCAACAGCGGGTTGCATGCCATCCTGATCAAGGACGGGCAGTTGATCGGCGCTGCTGATCCTCGTCGCGAAGGCGTGGCATTGGGCCAATAAACATGAACTGGAAAAGGGCTGCTGGACAATTGTACCACACAGCCCTTTTCTCTTGCTTTAACAGCGTACTCGTCCGATAGGGCGGTATGTTCAAAAGCCGCGCAATAACCTTTATTCTGATCACACTGATGATCGATGCCATCGGTATTGGCATCGTGTTCCCGATCATGCCCGACCTGATGGATCGCGTCGGTGCGGGCAATACCGGACAAGGGGCCTTTTGGGGTGGGCTGCTGATGGCCGCCTATGCCGGGGCGCTGTTCCTGTGCGGACCCATTGTCGGCAGCATTTCAGATGCGGTCGGGCGCAGGCCGATCCTGATCGCAGCACTGACCATGTTGGCGCTGGATTATGTGATCATGGCGCTGGCCGAAACATTCTGGCTGCTTCTTCTGGGGCGAACGCTCGCGGGGCTTGCGGGGGCGACCTATATTACCGCAACGGCTTACATCGCTGACATATCCTCACCGACTGAGAAGGCGGCGAATTTCGGCCTGATCGGGGCGGCCTTCGGGATTGGGTTTGTGCTTGGACCGGCCATCGGCGGCATCGCTGCCGGGATCAGCATTACTGCGCCGTTCTGGATTGCCGCGGTTTTGTCCGCCGCCAACGCCCTGTTCGGAGTCTTCGTCCTGCCCGAAAGCCTGAAACCAGAAAAGCGCCGCCCCTTTGGCAAGCGCGACCTGAACCCGTTCAAATCGATCTTTGACGCCTTCCGCTTTCCGGGGCTGGCAGTGCCGCTGCTGTGCATTTTCATCTTTGAATTTGCCAACATGGTCTACCCCACCCTCTGGGCCTTCTGGATACGAGAGGTGTTTGGCTGGTCCACGCTGTATATCGGCCTGTCGCTGGCTGCATACGGCGTGCTGTTGGCCTTCGTCCAAGCCGGACTGATGCCGGTCTTCATTCGCTGGATCGGCGACTACCGGACCCTGCTGCTGGGGATGGTATCGGCATTGGTCGGAATGATCGGCTTTGGGTTTACCGTAACGGTTACGGCCCTTGTCATCTTTATTCTGCTTGCCGCGCTGTCCGACCTCGTGCCTGCCTTGATCACGGCTATGGCCTCGAACCAGGCGGACGAAGACCGGCAGGGCGTGGTGCAGGGAGTCATCGCGTCACTGTCTTCTGTCGCTGCGGTTCTGTCGCCTTTGGTGATGACCGGCATCTTTCAGGCGTCGGTCGATGGCGAAGGCACTTATCTGCCCGGCGCACCGTTCTTTTTCTCGGCGGCTCTGGTCTTGGTGATGATGCCGTTGGTGTTCCGTCTGCGCGGGCACGCATCGGTCTGAAACGAAAAACGCACCCGCAGCGGACTGCGAGTGCGTTGAATTTTCAAGGCACGAGGCGCTTACTGAATTTCACCCATGCAGAGATACTTCATCTCAAGGAAATCCTCGATCCCGTATTTCGAACCCTCACGGCCCAGACCGGATTGTTTGACACCGCCGAACGGGGCGACTTCGGTCGAGATCAGGCCAGTGTTGATGCCCACCATGCCCGATTCCAGCGCCTCGGCCACACGCCAGACGCGCGCCAGATCGCGGCTGTAGAAATACGAGGCCAGGCCGAACTCGCTGTCATTGGCCATGCTGACGACGTCGTCTTCTTCCTCGAATTTGAACAGCGGAGCGACGGGGCCGAAGGTTTCGTCCTTTGCCACAACCATGTCGCGGGTTACGCCAGTCAGAACGGTGGGTTCAAAGAATGTCCCACCCAGATCCGAGCGTTTGCCACCCAGCGTTACAGTCGCCCCTTTGGAAACCGCGTCCGAGATATGTTCTTCAACTTTGTCGACCGCCGCCTGATTGATCAGGGGACCTGTGGTGATGCCGTCGCCAAAGCCGTCGCCGACATTCAAAGATTTTGTCTTCTCGGCCAGCTTGGCAGCAAACTCGTCATAGACGCCCGCCTGCACATAGATGCGGTTGGCACAGACGCAGGTCTGGCCATTGTTGCGGAACTTCGCGATCATCGCGCCATCCACGGCGGCATCCACGTCGGCATCGTCAAAGACGATGAATGGTGCGTTACCGCCCAGTTCCAGCGACATCTTCTTGATGGTGCCCGCCGCCTGACGCATCAGGATCTGTCCTACACGGGTCGAGCCGGTGAAGGTGATCTTGGCGACCTTGTCATTAGTGCAAAGCTCATTACCGACGCCCGAGCTGTCGGTGCCCGGGATCACGTTGAACACGCCCGCTGGTATACCCGCACGTTCACCCAAAACCGCCATCGCCGTCGCCGACAGCGGCGTCAGCGTCGCTGGGCGCGCCACAAAGGTACAGCCCACGGCCAGCGCTGGGCCAACTTTGCGCGCGATCATTGCGTTCGGGAAATTCCAAGGCGTGATTGATCCCACTACGCCCACGGGCTGCTTCAGCACCACGATGCGCTTGTCGCGCTGGTGGCCGGGGATGACGTCGCCGTATACACGCTTGGCCTCTTCCGAGAACCACTCGATAAAGGACGCGCCATATAGGATTTCACCGCGCGCCTCGGGCCAGGGTTTTCCCATCTCGGCGGTCAGGATGGTCGCCAGATCGTCTGCGTTTTCGACCATCAGGTCGAACCATTTGCGCAGAATGGCGGCGCGTTCCTTGCCAGTCTGAGCAGCCCATTCCTTTTTCGCAGCGTAAGCTGCATCGATGGTCTGTGTTGTGCCTTCGATGCTGACATCTGTCACATTGGCGATCAGATCACCAGTTGCAGGGTTGTAGACAGGGAACGTTGCCTCACCTTCGACCCATTCACCGTTGATATAGGCGCGGGGTTCCAGAAGGCTGGGATCTTTCAGCTCCAGCTTGGTCACTTTGGTATCCAGCATGTTCAGGCTCCTTTGGCAGCGTCGATCGAGGCTTCGAGGATATCCATGGCCTCGGCGAAGATTTCGTCCTGCACCGTCAACGGCGCGAGGAAACGAATTACGTTCCCATATACGCCACATGTCAGCAGGATCAATCCACGCTTCAATGCCTCGACCCGTATGGCGTTTGCCATATCGGGATTCGGGGCGCTGCCGTCGGTCGTGTTGAACTCGGCCGCAACCATAAGGCCCGGACCACGAATATCTACGATCTCGGGCGTGCGTGAACGGATCGATTCCAGACGCTGTTTCAAGCGCGAGCCCAGCTCATTGGCGCGCGTGCACAGGTCTTCTTCTTCGATCACATCCATCACAGCATGGGCGGCGGCGATCCCCAGCGGGTTGCCGCCATAGGTTCCGCCCAAACCACCCGGGTGCGCGGCGTCCATCAGCTCGGCACGACCGGTGACGGCGGCCAGCGGCAGACCACCGGCCAGACCTTTGGCCATAGTGGTGATATCAGCAGAGACGTCATAAGCGTCCATCGCGAACAGGTTGCCGGTGCGGGCAAAGCCGGTCTGTACCTCATCGGCAATCAGAACGATGCCATGTTCGTCGCAAAGCGCGCGCAGACCACGCATCAACTCAGCCGGAGCGGGGTAGAAGCCACCTTCGCCCTGAACCGGTTCGATGATGATCGCGGCCACCCGGCCCGGATCAAGATCGGCCTTGAACAGTTTAGTCAAAGCACCCAGCGAATCTTCGGTCGAGGTGCCATGCAGATCGATCGGGAACGGGACGTGATAGGTATCGGGCATCATCGCGCCGAAGCCCGCTTTATAGGGCTGAACCTTGCCGGTCAGCGACATGCCCATGAAGGTGCGGCCGTGAAAAGCGCCGCCAAAGGCCACTACAGCCGGGCGGCCAGTGGCAGCACGCGCGATCTTGACGGCATTCTCGACCGCCTCGGCACCTGTAGTGACAAAGACGGTTTTCTTGGTGAAGTCGCCAGGCACCTTCTCGTTCAGGCGCTCGGCCAGACGGATGTAATTCTCATAAGGCAGAACCTGATGGCAGGTATGGGTGAAGTTCGCGGCCTGTTTCTGAACAGCCTCCATCACCTTGGGGTGGCAATGCCCGGTGTTCACAACGGCGATGCCTGCGGCGAAATCAATATAGCGTTTGCCTTCGACATCCCAGACCTCGGAATTCACGGCACGGTCCACATAGACTTGCGTCTGCATCCCCACGCCCTGCGCGATCGAGGTATTCCGGCGTTCAGCAATCTGAGCGTTCAGCATCTTGCGTCCTTTCCCGTTTCCGGGCGCGGTGCCCGTATGTTTGACTGCGCGACTGTAGTATCTGCGCCTGCAAGCGAAAGCCTGTTTCTTGTGATTCATAAGCCATTGATTTACCGTCGCGGCAGGATCAAGTGTTGCGGATACTGAACATGAAGAACACCAGCCAAGAGGATTTGACCCTCGGACTGCGCCTGCGAACCTTGCGAGAGCGTGCAGGCTTATCTCAGCGGGCGCTGGCCAAGAAGTCGGATGTGCCGAACTCAACCATCTCACTGATCGAGTCGGGCAAGATGAATCCATCGGTTGGTGCGTTACGGCGTATTCTGCAAGGCATACCGATTGGCATGTCCGATTTCTTTTCCTTCGAAATCGAACCTGAGCAGACCGTGTTTTACGCCTCAGAAGAACTTACTGAGATCGGAAAGGGTGGGCTGTCTCTGCGGCAGGTAGGATCAAACCTGCATGGTCGCGCGATGATGATCTTGCAGGAAACTTACGAGCTAGGGGCTGACACCGGTCGCGTGATGTACGGGCATGAGGCGGAAGAGGGCGGTATTGTCATTTCGGGTCGGGTGGAGGTGACCGTGGGTGATAAGCGCAAGGTACTGGGACCAGGCGATGCTTATTATTTCGACAGTCGCACCCCGCACCGGTTCAGGCAGGTCGGCCCCGAAGTTTGCCGGGTCATCAGCGCCTGTACTCCGCCTACATTCTAAGCATCACGGCAGAAATTTCAGCACTATGCATCATAGTGTTGCAGTATCTCCTGGTTTGATCCACAGTATGATGCATAGTGCGGGAAATTCCTGCAGATAATCCAGGGTGTCCGCCGCCCAATTCAGAGAGTACCGGAATGAAAAAGAAACCTGCCACTCTGCCACGTGGCTATCGCACCTGCACCGCATCGCTTGCCGTCGCCGACGTCGATGCCGCGCTAACTTTCTACGAATGCGCCTTTGATGCGAAGATACAGGCCTATGACGCGGATGAGGCCCCCGGCTTTGCCTCGATCAAGATCGGCAACTCGATGCTGTTTGTCACCGCCGGATGGGGTGCGCACGGCCCCGCCATTCCGGGCACAGTTACTCCGATTGGGCATCATATGTATGTCGAAGATGTGGACACTGCCCTTGCAGTCGCGTTGGAAAGCGGTGCCAGCCTGATCGCTGAGGCGGCGGACACCTATTGGGGCGAACGCTGCGCCACGATTGCCGATCCGTTTGGTCATGTCTGGACGTTGGCGACCCGCGTCGAAAACCTGAAGCCAGCGGATATCAGTGAACGGCGCAAAGCGCTGCTGGACGCGGCGCAGATCGAGGCTGCATGAACGACGCCCCCCTTCCCACATTCACGATCCGTCAAAACGATCTGGCCATTCTCGCGGCTGAGGGTCGCATCGGCGACTATCCGGTCGCCGTTCGCACGGCGCGTGAGGTGATCAGCGGTGGCTTTGCCAACCACTCGGCGCATCCCAATACCTGGACTGTATACTTTCTGGTCGATGGCCAATGGGCGCTGGTCGAATCCACGCGCGGGCTGCGGCGGGAGTGGTCCAGCCTTGATCGGCTTGAGAAATGGCTGCGCAGTTGCGGATTCCGGTTCTTCTGGGTTCGCAACGACATCGATTTTGTGGAACCGCAGGCAGAAGATACCGCCGAGGAAGCCGCAGTATGAGGGCAGTCGCCTCGGAAAGCCATAGCCTGAGGACAGCAGGCTTGCGTGACCACACGGTTTTATGTTCCGATGAAGAACGCCGGATCAAATCGGCGGTCGCAATCGGCAAGAAAATGAGAAGAAACGAAAAATGACCCCTTTTGCGATAACCGGAATCCAGATGCATGTCGGTGCGTTGCAGTCGAATGTCGACGCGATGCTGCACCGGATCGACATTATGATGGCGCGGTTCCCTTGGACCCAGATGGCCCTGTTCAGCGAACTGGCGCCTCATGGTCCGCTCGACCGGTTTGCCCAGCCCTTTCCCAATGACGACCTGTCGCGCTTTCAGGATGCCGCTCGGCGTTATGGGATCTGGTTGATCCCCGGTTCGATGTTCGAAAAGCACGAAGATGGACGGATTTTCAACACCTCGGTGGTGATCAACCCCGAAGGTGAGATCGTCTCAAAATACTCCAAGATGTTCCCGTTCAAACCTTATGAACAGAACATCGCATCGGGTACCGAATTCTGCATCTTTGATGTGCCGGATGTGGGCCGGTTTGGCCTGTCGATCTGCTACGACATCTGGTTCCCCGAAACCACCCGCCACCTGACCAGCCAAGGGGTCGAGGTTCTTCTGCACCCGGTTCTGACCGGCACAACCGACCGCGAGGCCGAGCTGTCGATCGCCAAGGCGACCGCTGCGCAGTTCCAATGCTATGTGTTTGACGTGAACGGGCTGGCCGCCGGGGGCGTGGGCCGCTCACTGGTCGTTGATCCCTCGGCCACCGTGCTGCACCAGTCGGCGGGACAGGAGGATATCTTCCCTATCGAGATCGATCTTGATCAGGTCCGCCGCCAACGCGAGGTAGGACTGAAAGGTCTGGGGCAGGTTCTCAAAAGCTTCCGCGACCGCGAGGCGGAGTTCCCGGTCTATGACCGTTCCAGCGGTGCGGATGCCTATCTGCACACGCTCGGCCCGCTGCGCATTCCGCAGAAAGGCGACGTTGCGGGCGTCGCTGCATCCGACCCCAGAACGGCGCTGGGATATACTGAAGACGCCGCGACCAAGCCCGACAATCTGTATCTCTACAAAGGGCGCTCTGGCACAGACTGATACCGGCCCAGCTTTTCGGTATCGGCAGAAAGGAAAAATTTCATGCACGGCATTTCCGATAGCGAAAAGCTCCACACCATCTCGGACTACTACAGCGCCTCGCAATTGAGGGCAGACCGATGGAGCGCGCTGCGGGAAACGGCCGAGTCGCTGGATCAGGGTGGCAGCGAAAAAGATCGGGACCGGGCACGGCAGTTGCTGCAGGCGCTGGCCCCGATCGAGGTGTATTTTGCGTTTCCGGGCGGGTCGGCCTTCGATTATCTGCGCCGGTTGCTGGATCATGGCAATTTCGGCGATTTTTCGACCGCCGTGCGCCGGGTGTCGCGGGCGCTGACCTCAGGGGCGTATCGTCGCCGTTCGATTCCCCTGATCGCGGATGAAACCGAAGGCGATGAGTTCGAGGATGAAGCGGCCCAAAGCCATGAGGCCCGCGCGCTGGGCCGTCCCTATTTCGAGGTGATGATCGTCGACAATGTCAACGAGCATCAGGAACGGTTCCTGCAATCCAGCCTGCAACGGATGCGCCGCAGTGAAGATCCGTTCATCTATGAAACCGTTGTCGTTCCCAGTGTCGAGGACGCGCTGATTGGCGTTCTGTTCAACCAGAATGTGCAGGCGGTCATTGTCCGCCCGGGCCTTAGCCTAAAATCCAAGAACGAAACCAATGTGTTGGGCCGCTATATCAGTCTCTATGGCGAGGGCGCTGATCTTGATGCGCTGTCGCCCTCTGAATACGGTCCTGAAACCTGCCGCCGTATCGGTATGCTGCGTCCCGAGCTGGATGCCTATTTGATCACGGACCGTTCGGCCGAAGACATTGCGGGTCTCGATCTGGGCCTGTGCCGTCGGGTGTTCTACAATCAGGAAGACTTTCTGGAACTGCACCTGAACATCCTGCGCGGGGTGCAGCGGCGCTATAAGACGCCGTTTTTTACCGCGCTCAAGGAATACTCCAAACAGCCCACAGGCGTGTTCCACGCCATGCCGATCAGCCGGGGCAAATCGATCAGCCGCAGCCACTGGATTCAGGACATGGGGGCGTTTTACGGATCAAATATCTTCATGGCTGAAACTTCGGCCACGTCTGGCGGGCTGGATTCTCTGCTGGAACCCAAAGGTCCAATAAAAGAGGCGCAGGAGGCTGCCGCACGCGCATTCGGCTCTAAACAGACGTTTTTTGCGACTAACGGCACCTCGACCTGCAACAAAATCGTTGTGCAGGCGCTGGTACGGCCCGGAGATATCGTGCTGATCGACCGCGATTGCCACAAATCGCACCACTACGGCATGGTGCTGGCGGGGGCGAGCGTCGTCTATATGGACAGCTATCCGCTGCACGATTACTCGATGTATGGCGCGGTGCCGATCCGAGAGATCAAGCACAAGCTTTTGACCCTGAAGGCCGAAGGCAAGCTGGATCAGGTTCGTATGGTGCTGCTGACCAACTGCACATTCGACGGCATCGTCTACAACGTGCAGCGGGTGATGCAGGAATGTCTAGCGATCAAAAAGGACCTTGTATTCCTGTGGGATGAGGCGTGGTTCGGTTACGCGCGCTTTGCCCCGAATTCGCGCGTACGTACCGCGATGCGATCGGCCAATATCCTGCGCGAACAATTCCGCACCCCAGAACATGCCGAGGCTTATGCCAAACAGCAGGAGGAACTGAAGGGCGCGGATGATGAAACCCTTCTGAACACCCGCCTAATCGCACCGCCCGATGCACGCGTTAGGGTCTATGCCACGCAGTCGACGCATAAAACGCTAACTGCGCTGCGGCAGGGTTCGATGATCCATGTCAATGACCAGCAGTTCAAAGGTGCGGTCGAAGAGGCGTTTCACGAGGCCTATATGACCCACACCTCGACCTCTCCCAATTACCAGATCATCGCCTCATTGGATGTAGGCCGCAGACAGGTCGAGATCGAAGGGTACGAGTTCGTCCAGCGGCAGGTCGAAAGCGCGATGGCAATCCGCCGGGCCGTGACGACCCATCCGCTGCTCAGAAAGTACTTCAAGCTGGTCACAGCGGGCGACATGATCCCCGAGCAATATCGCGAAAGCGGCATGACCAGCTATTTCGATCCCGATCAGGGCTGGGCCGATGTTTGGGATTGCTGGGCCAAAGACGAATTCGTTCTGGATGCCACCCGCATCACGCTGCATGTGGGCGCCACGGGCTGGGATGGGGATACGTTCAAGACCAAGATCCTGATGGATAAATACGGCATCCAGATCAACAAGACTTCGCGCAATACCGTGCTGTTCATGACCAATATCGGCACCACGCGTAGCTCAGTCGCATATCTGATCGAGGTGCTGGTCGAGATCGCCAAGGAACTGGACGATCTGATGGACGATGCCTCGAAGATGGAAAAACGGGCCTTTGAAAAGCGCGTCAGGAATCTGAGCGAACACGTCCCACCTCTGCCCGATTTTAGTCGGTTCCACGATGCGTTCCGCTGTGAAGCAGGTACCGAAGCCGGTGACATCCGTACGGCGTTTTTCCTGTCCTATGACGAAGACAATTGCGACTACGTCGAGCCCGACAAAGAGATGTTGGAACGGCTCGAAGCCGGGGAAGAGATGGTCTCGGCCACCTTCGTGATTCCCTATCCGCCGGGTTTTCCCATTTTGGTACCAGGGCAGGTGATCAGCCCTGAAATTCTCAAATTCATGCAGGAACTGGACGTCTCGGAAATCCATGGGTTCCGTGCCGATCTGGGCCTGCGCATTTTTACCGAAGACGCTTTGAAATCAGTAAAGAACCCCTAAGGGGTCAGGGAGGACAACAATCATGCCAAAGAAGGTGCTGAAAAACATCTCGGAAATCCGCCGGTATTTCCATACCAACAAGGACCCGATCTATTTCGTATCGGCAACCAATTTCAACCTGTTGGGGCTGGATGAATGGGTGATGAACTTCACCTATATCTGCTACATGGATTGCTTTGACGGGCGACATCCGAACGTGTTTGTGCCTTCGGAAATGCCGCATGATGAGTTTCAGTCCATCGAAGACATCAACAATTATCTGCTGCAGCACAAAGAGGTCATCGACCTGGTCAAGCGGCGTGGTGGAAAGCCCAAGTTTGTCTTCCTGATGTTCGACGAGACGACCGAGAAGCTGGTCAAGGAGCTGGGCGGTCAGCTGTGGTTCCCCAAAGCCAAGCTGCGCACCAAATGTGACAACAAGATCGAAACTGTCCGTATCGGCAATAAGGCGGGTGTGCCTTCGGTGCCCAACACGCTGAGCGTTGTCAAAAGCTATGATCACCTGAAAAAGATCTGCGAAAAGGCCGGATTGGGGAATGATCTGGTGCTACAATCCGCCTTCGGCGACAGCGGCCATACGACGTTTTTCATCAAGTCCGAAGCTGATTTCAACAAGCACAAAGACGAGATCGTCGGCGAAGGCGAGATCAAGATCATGAAGCGGATCGACTGTCGCGGGGCGGCGATCGAAGCCTGTGCGACCTCGGAGGGTACCATCGTTGGCCCGCTGATGACTGAGCTTGTGGGCTTCAAGGAACTCACGCCTTATCGCGGCGGCTGGTGTGGGAATGAGATTTTCTCGACCGCTTTCCCACCTAAGGCCCGCGAACAGGCCCGGCAGCTGACCTTTCAATTTGGTGAGGAACTGCGCAATTCAGGCTATCGTGGCTATTTCGAACTCGACTTTCTGATTGACAAGAAAACCGATGAGCTGTGGCTGGGTGAATTGAACCCCCGCATCACTGGCGCCAGTTCGATGACCAACCACGCGGCCTTTGCACACGCCGATGCGCCGCTGTTTCTGTTCCACCTGCTTGAGTTTTCAAAGAAGCCCTTCGAGCTGGATGTCGAGGAACTGAATGCCCGCTGGGCGGATCCGGACATGATCGACAGCTGGTCGCAAATGGTAATCAAACACACCGATGACAGTGTCGACCGGATCACGCAGGCCCCACAGTCGGGCATCTACAAGATGCTGGAAGATGGCCGCGTCGTGTTCGACCGCTTCGACTATCACCGCCGCGCGGTGGGCGAGAACGAAGCGTTCTTCCTGCGTATCTCGAATGTCGGTGATTACCGCTATGAGGGTGCTGATCTGGGTATCCTCGTGACTCGCGGGCGGTCGATGACCAAGGGCTTCAAACTGACGGACAAATCGAAGAAGTGGATTCATGGGATCACTTCGGCTTATACGGCTGAACCGCTGCCTGCGGCACAGCCGATGGAAGACCCCGCGTTCAAAATTATGTAGAAAGCCCCATGGCGCTTGTTTTTCGCTCAATCGACGAGGAACAGCCCGGTCCCAAGCTGGCCGGGCTGTTTGCCGAATACTGGCCCGCCTACCGCAAATGGTGGGCGCAAGAGGGATATTCGGCCCGCCCCACCTATCGCGAATGCCTCCGCGCCTTGCAAAAGCACATGCCCGAGATTCTGCCGCTTTATGAAGAGATCGTCGAATTGGTCGGCGGCAGCGACAGCCAGGCGCGGTTTCTCAGCTTTTACTGCCCGCCGAAATATCTTTCGGGCTGCAGCCAGGCGATTTGGCGTGGCAAGACACCGTTTCTGGTGCGCAATTACGACTACCATCCAAAAACCTTTGACGCCGCTCTGCTGAAAACCCGCTGGGACGGGCGCGGGATCATCGGGATGAGCGACGGCGTTCTGGGTCTGCTTGATGGCATCAACGATGCCGGTCTGACGGTCTCGCTCACCTTTGGCGGGCGGCGCGAGGTCGGCGACGGCTTTGGCGTGCCGCTGATCCTGCGCTATGTCCTTCAAACCTGCGAGACCACTGCGCAAGCGGTTGACTGCCTGTGCCGCATCCCTTGTCATATGAGCTATAACGTCACCGTTCTGGATGCGAAACACAATCACAGCACGGTGTACCTTGCCCCGGACCGGCACCCGCAAATCTCGGACCAGCCGGTCGCGACAAACCATCAGGGCCATGTCGAATGGTCCACCCATGCGCGCTTTACGGCCACCGTGGAACGCGAAAGGTTCTTGCTCAACCGTCTCAACCAGCACCCGGAAAGCGAGAAGCGGTTTATCGATGCGTTCCTGCGTCCGCCGCTTTATTCAACGGCTTTCAGATCAGGTTTCGGCACGCTCTATACTGCGGTCTATCGGCCTGCGAAGAAGCAGTTGCAACTGCTTTGGCCCGGTGCCAGCTGGGATTTGTCCTTCGATGGCTTCAAAGAGGGTGAGCTGAGCCTGATGTTGCCCGACGAGGCCGAGCCTGCAGTCTGACAAGCGCGGTCGCCCTTCTAAACTTCTTGCTCTTGGACGGGCGACGCAATAATGGGAGCGCGACGCGCGGCAGTTTCAAACAAGGCCCGGCGGGATCAACACCACATATTTCTATGACGCGATAGGACCACGGAAAGCATGACCGGTACCTCCCCAAATTGGCTAAGATTGCTTCCTTACTTCGTCACCGCATTGGTGATGGTCCTGGTCTGGTCCTGGTATCTGACTGATCTGGGTGTTGGGAACATCTATCACTACGATGAATTCTACACTTATGACCGTAGTACAGGCTTTGCGCGCAATGGGGACTGGCTGGCGGTTTATTCCAACAACGAACCTAGCCTAAAAAAACCGCCCATGCAGTATTGGATGTCTGCACTGCTGATGGAGTTTGGCGTATCTGATATTCTGGCCTTGCGCCTGCCGTCGATGATCTTTGCGCTGGGCGCGCTGATGGCAACGGCCGTACTGGCGCGGGTGATGATCCCGGACAGCCCCTGGGCCATGCTGCCTTCGGTCCTGCTGGTGGCCACGTCGCTTCAGTTCTGGCAACACGCCACATCCGCGATGCTTGATACCGGTGCGGTTTTCTTTTCGACCCTTGGAATTGCAGCCCTGTTGGCAGCGTTGGAAAAGCCGAAATACTGGCCTTATTTCGGCGCAACTCTGGTGTTGGCCGCCTTGCAGAAAAGCCCAACCCCGCTGGCCTTTCTGGCGCTGGCACTACTGACGCTGAAGTTGACCAACAGATGGCAGACGGAACCGTTCAGCGAGATCTGGCAGAACAGAACGTTTCGCCGGACGCTCAAGATTGCGATCCCGCTGGCCTTCGCCTGGCCGATCCTGCAAGAGCTTCGGTTCCTCTTTGGCGACTCGCTGGATGGCAACATCAAAGGCGAGATGCTGGATCGTTTTCGCCCATCGCTCAGCGATCGCGGCTTCGGGAAGCTCTATGATCTGATCATCGCGGGCGAGCCGTGGTTGCGGCTGCTGGGTTTTGTCGGCATCTGCGCTCTGCCATTTCTGCAAAAGCGGCCCAGACTTCTTGCTGCAACAGGGATAGCCGCATTTTTCGTCATCATGATGTGGGCCGCAGCCGGCAAGGTTTATGCACGCTACACCCTGCTGATCCTGCCGATGCTGATGGTCGCCGCAACCGGTTTGTTGTTTTCGGTCAAGCGCCTGCGCTGGGCCGGGATGGTGGCCGCGCTGGGTCTGGTCTTTGTTGCAGGCGGCCTGTTCTATGACCGCGATGCCACCGATCTGGGCAAGGGTCGCGTGCGTTTGGGCGTGCCCGAGGCCGAGATTCTGACCCCTTTGGGTGCAATGCTGCAGCCGGATGAAACCCTGCTGCTCTGCGCCTATGACCGCAAGTTGCGCGTACCACCCGGGGCCGCATCGGTCTTTGCTTCCAACGGTAGGCGCTTTGTCTATCTGAGACGGCTGGAGCTGCACAAATACCTCGACAGGTTCGGCTATACCACCGGCCCGCTGCGAGGGCTCTGTTCGGAGGGTGAGTTGTCTGAGCTGGCACCTGACCTGATCGGGCTCGAGACGCAGCCAACTGCGGTTGAGGGTTTGGTCTATTGGTCGGCAACCGGTGTCACGCCCGCCCCTGAATAGGAGACACGGTGCAATCCGCCCCATCGCTGAACAATGCCCCAACAAGTTGCGCAGATGTTGGCCTGCGATGCGGTGGCCACTTGAATTTTCGCCGTTGATCCCGCAAAAGCCCTGAGACTGAAACAAGTAAAGCTACCCACCATGCATGCTGATCATGATGCCAACGCTGACAATCGACCCACCGTGTCGATCGTGATTCCCATGCATAACGAGCAAGGGGCGGTTGCCGGTCTTATCCAGGGCATCTGCGCTGCTGCGGCCGAATTGCCCGCGTTCGAGATTGTCGCGGTTGATGATGGATCGACCGATGGCACTTTTGCGGCGCTGCAACAGATGCAGAAAGACTGTCCGCAACTGCGCATCCTGCAGCACCAAACGGCCGGTGGCCAAAGTGCTGCCGTGCATTCCGGCGTCAAGGAAGCACGCGCGGATATCTGCTGTACGCTGGATGGCGACGGACAGAACCCGCCGGAAGAGCTGCCAAAGATTTGGGCGCCGCTGGTGTCGGGTGGTGATACCTCGATCGGCCTGGTGGCGGGGCAACGGGTTGGCCGACAAGACACTGCGTCAAAGAAGCTTGCCTCGCGCTTTGCCAATGCACTGCGGGGCTGGATGCTGAAAGACGGCACACGTGACACCGGCTGCGGTTTCAAGGCGTTCCGACGGCAGGCTTTCCTCGATCTGCCCTTTTTCAATCATATGCACCGTTATCTGCCCGCCCTGTTTAAGGCCTATGGCTGGAATATCGCGCTGGTGGATGTGGCGCATCAGCAGCGTTTGTCGGGCGAATCCAAATACACCAATTTCGGGCGGGCCATGGTCGGCATCTGGGATCTGTTCGGCGTCGTCTGGCTGACCCGCCGCGCCAAATCCGTTTCCGCAACCGAGGCGTCCCGGTCATGAAAGAAACCATTCTGGAAATCCTGCACGTCGACAGCCCGACCGAGGCGCTCTGGGTCTTTATCGGTCTGGCCGGTCAGCTGATGTTCAGCGCCCGGTTTATCGTGCAATGGATCACGTCAGAGCGCGCCAAGAAATCCGTCATCCCGATGGCGTTCTGGTACCTTTCGATCGGCGGCGGGCTTATCCTGCTGAGCTATGCGATCTATCGCCGTGACCCGGTCTTTATTCTGGGTCAGTCGATGGGCCTGTCCATCTACCTGCGCAACATCTTCCTCATTCGCGCTGAAAACCGCTGATTGATCGTAACGCTTCTTTACGACCTGCCACCCATTACAAGTTTGTCGGTTGCACCCGTTCAGCGGGTAGCGGCCTACGGCTGCGTTGTGTGAACAACCTCTTATTGTTTCTGAAATTTTCGTGCTAGTATCCCGCGAATAGATTTTCAGAATTGTACTCGGAGGATATTTTCTCTTGCCCGATAGCTCACCCCGGTTGTTCAGATTGCGCCCTCTGGAAAAGGCGGATCTGGGAACAGTTGCGCGCTGGTTTCAGGATATCCATGACCTGGCACTGTTCGACCGAACGTCGCGCATTCCTCAGAACCTGGTACAGACCGAACAATATTGGGAAGACGCGATAAACACCTCAAAGGACTGCTGCAAATGCTGGTTCGCAATCGAATCTGACAGTGGTGATCTGGTGGGGATGACCGGGCTTGAAGCAATTTCCAGCGTCAACAGGGATGCGGTGGTTCCGGTTTTTGTCGACAAATCCATCCGTCGACATGGCGTGGCGGTGCGTTCGGTTGCGCTGATGCTGGATTTCGCATTCCGGCAATTGGGGCTGAACCGTATCACCTCGTATTACCGGGCCGACAATCACAGCAGCCGTGATCTGATCCAGCGAATCGGCTGTGAGATCGAGGGCACGATGCGTCAGGCCTGGTTCGCGGATGGGCAGTTCCATGACATGGTTGTCGTCGGCATGTTGAAGCAGGACTGGATCGCGCGTCGAGAGGTGCTCGCGCAGGAGTTAGGCACCCAAACAGTGGTCAGTTTTGATGCCTCTGGGTGGTCTTGGCCCCCCGATTCCGGTGCAGATACCTAAAATGTTACGTATTCTGAGTCATTTTTTGCTAAAACAGTCCTGTCGGATTCGACATGACAACACAATTGAGTATTGCCAGTGAACACGACCGGTTCGGACGCATCAATAAAACAGAAACTAGGCGCGGTGCTTTTTGCCGACGTTGTCGGCTATTCCCGCCTGATGAGCGAGAACGAGATGGATACGTATAACGCGTTGAAGTCTTTGCTTTCGCAGCTTGAATCGGCTTGCTCAAAGTATCAGGGCAAAATCATCGAAGTGCGCGGTGACGGCATTCTTGCCTTATTCGACACGGCGACCAGTGCGGTAGAGTTCAGCATCGAACTGCATCGGATCGCTGCGGAACATAATCAGGCGCGGGATGACGAGCACAACATCAAATTTCGCGCTGGCGTTCACATGGGCGAAGTTCTGATGGACGAACGCGGCATCCACGGTGACAACGTCAATATCGCTGCCCGCCTGCAGGAGATTGCCGAGCCAGAACGGGTTTATGTCAGCGCAGCCGTCTATGAACAGATCCGTAACCGCCTGCGCTATGGCTATGAATTCCTCGGTCCCAAGCAGCTCAAGAACATTATGTCTCCGGTCGCGACCTACTGTGTCCGAACCGAGGTCGAGGGTGCAACAATGGCCGCAACCCTACGTCCTGAGATGCAGCTGGAAGTGCTTGAAAGGCCCGATAACCCGTCGGTTGCGGTGCTGCCCTTTACTAGCCAAGGCGGGGATGAAGATGACAGCTGGGTCGCCGAAGGGCTGACCGACGACATCATCATGAACCTGTCCAAGTTCCGGAACCTGTTCATCATTGCCCGGAATTCCTCGTTCTTCTTCAAGACCCAGTCGATGTCGCCGCAGGAGGCCGCTCGGCGTCTGAACGTGCGCTATATCGCGCGCGGCAGTGTGCGCCGCTCGTCCAGTCGTATCCGGATCACGGCCGAGCTAATCGACGCCAACACCGAACGCACCATCTGGGGTGAACGGTTCGACCGTAAGCTCGATGATATCTTCGACATCCTGGATGAGGTGACCGAGTGCATCGTCGCCGCCACTGCAGTCATGATCGAATCGCATGAAAAGCTGCGCATGGTGCAGGCAATCCCGTCAGACCTGCGGGCTTATGGTTCAGTTCTGCAGGGGCAGCACCATATTTTCAAATACACCCGCAACGACAACCGCAAGGCGCAGCATTGCTACGAATCCGCGCTTGAGCGCGACGGCGGCTATGCTCGGGCCGCGGCGGCGCTGTCACGCACGCTCAACATCGATTGGCGCTATTCATGGACCGAAGACCCAAACAGCGCGCTGGACAAGGCCCTGTCGCTGGCTCAGCGCGCGGTGGAGCTTGACCCCACAGACGCGCGCGGGTTTGGAGAGCTGGGCTATGTGCAGCTTTATCGTAAAGAGCATGACTCGGCGATCGAATCCTACAAACGCGCCCTGCAGCTTAACCCCAACGATGCGGACATGCATTCGGACTACGCCGATGCGCTGGCCCATTGGGGCGACAACGAAACCGCCATCAAACATCTGCAGCAGGCGATGCGCCTGAACCCCTATTTCCCCGATCAGTACCTGTGGCATCTGGGCGGGGCCTATTACAATCTCAAACGCTATGACGACGTGATCTCATGCGTGAACAAGATGAACAACCCAACCGAAGGGCAGCGCGTGCTGGCCGCCAGTTATGCCCATAAGGGCGAGTTGGAAATGGCCCGCCAAATCGCAGACAAACACCGCGCAGCGCATCCCAATTTCTCATTGTCGCGCTGGGCCAAGGTTCAGCCAGACCGCCTGTCCGACGACACGCAGCATTTTGTCGAGGGGCTCAAAAAGGCCGGGTTCTGAGCTGCTGCCCGATCTCGCCTATAAAAATCAACTCGCCTGTTCGCGGTCGAACTGCATGCGTAGTCGCCTGACTTCATCCATCTGCTCATGCGACCAGAAGACGAGCGGTTTCAGCATTTCAAGCAGGCTTCGGCCTAAAGGTGTCAATTCATAAGACACTGCCACTGGCGGTCCGGGATCGACGGTGCGGGTCAAATAGCCATCACGTTGCAATCCGCGCAGGTTTTCGGTCAACACACTTTGTGTGATGTCTCCGATACAGCGCTTGAGATCGCCAAAGCGTTTCGGCTCATCCTCCAGCGCAAGGATGATGATCATCCGCCATTTGCCCGTCACATTGGACAGTACGGAACGGATTGAGCAGTTGGAAGCTTCTGCCTTGTTGGCAACACCAATTGGTAGCATCTCAGTCTCTGGTATTGTTTCGAAACTTAATCGCACAATAACGTCACCTTAGCTTCGGTACAACTCCCTGAAAATTCAGGCAGTAGCCTCAAGCATACCAGGTCATTTTAAAGTACGTAATTGAAATGTAGTATGGATTTGCTACCACGTATCCAGTAGATACGAATCACAGGAAATCAACATGTCCCCCAAAGAACTTGTAATCGCACTTTTTACGGCTGCCTTTGCTGAACATGACCCGCAAGCAGCGCTACAGCTCGTTACCCCGGACTATATTCAGCACAACCCGCAAGTCCCGACCGGAGCCGAAGGCCTGGCCGGCCTGATCCCTTTGGTCGAACAATCCGGGATGACTGCAACTACCCACCGGGTCATCGCCGAGGGCGATATGGTTGTATTGCACAGCACGTTCGACAACGCGGACGCTTTTGGTGCACCGACCCTCGCCGCCTTTGACATATTCCGCGTCGAGAATGGCAAAGTTGCTGAACATTGGGACAATTTGCAGCCCGTTCCTGAAACAACAGTGTCGGGCCGTGGCATGACAGATGGGCCGACCGAGATCACCGATCTTGAGAAAACAGAAGAAAACAAGGCGCTGGTTCTGGGGTTTGTGCGTGACGTTCTGGGCGGTGCCGCGCCCGAGAAAGCTCCGATGTATTCCGAGGTCTATATGCAGCACAATCCAATGCTTGCCGATGGGATCGATGGCCTGATCGAGGGCACCAAAGCCTGGGCAGAGCAGGGGAATGTGATCACCAAATTCGAGCCGCAGATTGTGGTGGCCGAAGGCAACTTTGTCTTTGTCGCCTCAGATGCCACCGTCAGCGGGAACCCTTGGGCCTTCTTCGACCTATGGCGCGTCGAAGATGGAAAGATCGTTGAACATTGGGACGTCGTTTCGCCTACGCCAGCCGAAATGGCGCACGAAAACGGCAAGTTCTGATCTTCGAAAGGGATGGCGGGTCAGGCATAAATGGCCCGCCAACCCAAAGCAGACGTTGGAATAAAACCAAACGTCAATCGGTCAGGATCATTTCAACCTTCCTATTCACCACGTGCCTTTGCGCCGCTGACTTTGGCACCTGACACCTTAGCACCGGACACCTTGGCCCCGCTGACCTTGGCGCCCGAGACCTTGGCCCCGCTCACCTTGGCGCCCGAGACCTTGGCTCCGGACATCATCGGTGCGTCATACTCAAAATAGACGTCCAGCAGCACGTCTTCGATCTGACCGGCTGCGATATCCATGCGGATGGTGTAATCGGCCTGATCGTAGTTCCAGACGCGAATATCATTGGCCATCTGGTAATCCGCTGCCGCGACGCCCGAAACCGAGGGGTTCATCGGCGCGCGTGCGGCCTGTTGCGTGGTGTCCGGCGCGTTAGCGTCATTGCTGGTCTGCAGCTTGAAGCCATGGGGCAGGTTGCCACCCGTCGCGCTCTCGCCTTCGCCATGCACCAGAAAGATCGTGGGTTCTGGCATCTCGTAATAGGTGCCGTCATAGGCGAAGCCGTAAATCCGGGCCAGTCGTGCATCGCCTCCGAACTGGTCCCCGATGAAATTATTGACGCCGCGACCCCTCCGGCGGCCATCCTGTTCGATGAACAGCTGTTCCGAGTGCCGGTTCGCGATCTGCTGCCAGTGGGTATGCTTGAACTGACGTCCGCGGCGTATATAGACAAACGAGTCGTGCGGAACCTTCTTCCGCTTGTCGAACTTGAACTTGTCGCCGTCCTTGATGACCTTGTAGATGCCGGACTTTTCATTCGCCGCATCCCCGACCTGGACCAGAACGCGATCGTCTTCCCGGACATGCACGCCGTCGATTTTAGTGAATTTCTTACTGAAGTCGTAGTCTTCCTCAACCTCTTCGGCCAACCGGACCGAGCGTTGTTTCAGTTTTAAATCACTTAACTCTCGCCCAAACAGTAATACCTCGGAAAAACTGAGTAAGGACTCAGACATATCACTTTCTCCCTATCGGGGGTCGACGCTGCCGATTGCCTCGCCTGTCCCGGTTTGCGCATTCAGTGCGCGTTGAATGTCACTATTATCACCCCGTGCGCGTAACCTGCCACAATAGCGGGGGAAAAACAAAGACTTTAAGGTTCATTCACCTCGGGTGACAGCGTACGAACCGACGCGGCATGGCTCGTTCCGTCGGGCTTGGTCAAACGGGGGCCGGGCGCTGTCAATCCGATGTGGCGCATGCGGAAATTGCCTTCGATAATCTGCCGGAATGCGCCGCCGGTGACCTCGTGATCGACCATGACCAAGGCGCGTTCAACGCCGAAGTAGCTCAGTATATCGGGGTCCAATTTCTCCCACGCATCTGCAAGATAGGACCCCAGCAAATCACGCGCTTCGATCAGGGCGACCCGAAAGCCTTCGGGGTCGGCTGCGTAGTGTTCGTCGAACAGGTCCTGCATGATCGCGTTGTATTCGTCGGTCCCTTCCAACTCGTCCGAGAGCTCCTCCATCTCCGGGTCGATCACGTCATGTGCTACCAGTCGTTCGTGGTAGATATCGACCAGAATATCGAACATCGCCCCGGTCAGTGGTTCCGACAGGGCGTGTTCGCTGGACCATCCATGCGAGAATTCAGAAAGCGTCCGGTCATTGGCGGCGATCCGAATTTGCGAGTTCTGCGACAGCTCGGCAAAGCGGCTCAGCCGGTTATAGGTATAAAGGTTGCCGCGCGTGTTTTTCAGCAATTCATCCACGACTGAGCCGAAATGCAGCGACGCCAACAGCGCCACCATATCGGCCGCCGATTCATGGAACCCGTAATATTCGCCGGTCGCGTCCTCTTCGGATGGCATGCCGACCACGCTGTAGATGATGGCATGGCCGATCTCATGCGCGACCACATCGAAGTTCAGGCTGTAGGGGCGGTATTCGTCACCGATATCGCGAGTGCCACCGGTTTCCAGAAATCCCCAACCGATATGCGCGTTATCTAGACTTGGCAGCAACGATAGCTCAAGCCGCTCGAAATCACGCGCGAAATGCCAGGGGATCGGGCGATTAAAATAGCCCTCCCACACATCCATGGTGAAATGGGCCGCTCCGAACAGATGGGCGGCTTCAAAGGCCGGGTCCTCGGGATCGATATGGATGAAATTGCCAAACTCATCGGGCTCGGGCGGCGGCAGGATATAGCCGTCCCATGCGGGCAGATACATCTCGGGGCCGTCTTCACCCTCGATCATCGCGCCATAGGGGGTCGTTTTGTCGACCGGGTACATCGCATACATGCGGGGGCCCGATGGGCCTGGGCCTATGGTCCCTTGCGGGGCCGATATTTCGACCAGTTCGGGCTTGGAATTCGGCTCTAAAAAGGGCGATTGCGGATATAGTAAGAACCGCGTGCCGGGGGGGTCATTCTCTGAATAGTCGGGCCAGATTGCCAATTTTCCCTCCCGTTATCCGCCGGCGTGCAGACCGGCTGCCAATCCGGCCTCTTGGTCAACCGGATCGCCACCAGCTTGGCAAAACATGAACTCGGCGGCAATCAAATCAACCAAGGCATCGCGCCCCTCAAGGCCATGCCCGATCGCGTAGGAGTCAAGATCATCCGGCACCCTCTGGTCAAGACGTGTTTCAAAATACCAGACCAAGGCACGCGTTCGAATTGCGGCGTTGCTCGGGTCCAGCGGCAGCGCCGCTTTGCGCTGGGCCCGGTCGCGCAACGCGCTGTAGTCGCCCGAGCGTCGAAGCTCGGCTAGCAAAGCGGCATCCATTGTCTCGGCCAGCGTTTGGATTGCGATATCGACACGGGATTTGTCGGCCAGCATCGCCTCGTACTGCACAAGGGTCAGGTCATTTTCTTCCAGCCATTCGAGCAAATCCGCATGGCGGGGTAGCCGGGCCTCCAGCCGATGTTCGGTCATCTGCTTGACCACGGCGTCTTTATCCGGGTCCAACCCCTGTCGGCGGGTCTCGTCCTTAGACAGCAAGCCTAACGCTGCGCGATCACGCAGATGCGCGTAGAGAACCGGATCAAGCCGCAGCTCATCCACTAGCGCCCGCGCCTCGCTATCCTGTTGTGCGGCTTCCCGATCCACACGAGCGCAGAGGTCACGCCAGACCAGCGTCCGTTCGGTGCGATGTGAGTCTGACACATTCGTTCCAGCATTCAGAAAGCGGGCCATCTCAGCCAGCATCGCGCGGGCGTCATCCCCTTTCGCATCCACCTGTCCCTCGGGCAACCATCGTTGAAAGGGTTGCGGGTCCGAAACGCCCTCAAGGATGCGATCCCAAACCCGGTCACGGTAGTGCAGGTCTTTCGCCTTTTGCTGCAACGCGTCGCCCGTCTCAGACGACAACACACCCGCTGTCTTGGCTTGCGCAATGGTGGCGCGGATCGAGACCATAGGCTCGCTCAGCGGTGGAAAGCCAAGCTCGGCAGGGCCGTGCAGCACCGCTACCTCGTCATCATCTTCGATGGCACCATTCAGGTAACCCTCAAAAATCTGGCCGATCCCGATCATCCCGAAATCCGCCAGCTCTGCCGCGCGCAGCGCACCCATGCTGGCACTACCAAAGACCGGTATACCTTGCTCCAAGGCCCACAGGATTTCCTTGTGCCAGACCGAGGGCACCCCGTCGAAATACCCGTCTATAATCCCGATCGCACGCGGCTTTTCCCGCACTGCCCGATACACATCGCCCTGCTGAACCGGGGGTAGGATAGTGGCGTTCAGATGTTCGCGCACGGCTTGGGCCCGTAGCGTCGGCCCGACAAAAACAACCACACTCATGACATCACCGCTCGCGCACGGGGGCCTGCGACAAAGTCGGGATCGTCATGGGGCGCTTCCAAGCCCGGTATCACCGCGCGCACCACTGCGATGTCAATTTCGGGTCGCGACAGATCAACAGTGACCACCTGATCAATGCCTGCCTCGGACAGGCGCGCCAGCAACAAAGACAGGTCATCCGTGAACGATCCGGTCACGTAGGTTGGGCATTCGGTGAAATCACCGATGGGCGCCGAGCCATCGATCAGTTCGCGGATGTATCCGCTGCGCCAGTTCCGGGCAGTGTCTGAGAACTCTTCCGGGTCCAGATCATCCCGCGCCCCTGAGATATAGGTCAGCCGTGTTTGCGCCGCTTCGGTCAGCGCCCGCAGTAGGGCAATGGCGCGATCCGGGTGGCAGCCGTCGCCGATGCCGATATGGCCCGTGGTGCCTCCGTCCTCACATATCGCGCAGCGAAAGCTGGCGATGCCGATGTCCGAGGTCGTGTCCCAGATTCCCAAATCAAGCCCCGCCGCAGAAATCTGTTCCATCGCCTGAAGGCAACGCGGGTCGTCCACTGTACGGGGATTAACACGCGGGGTTGTGCCCTGATGGTGCCACAGCGTTGTGGCGTCACGCTCGATCAACTCGCAGATCGCGTGGCAACTGGCTTCGGTCAGGTTGTTGCCGGACGCCAGCCCGTTTGTCGTTCGCGGAAACGCCCGCTGCCCAGCCACGGGCGAGGTGGTATAATCGGTGTCCACCATCTCATACGGCACCCAGCAGGGCTGGCCCGAGGGCAGATCGCGCCCCAGCACCCACAGTATCGCCTGATGAGGGTCGAACTGCCCGCCGGTGACGCTGGGCAGACGGTCGGCATCGACCACATACTCCACCGCCAGATCAGCAAAGCTGGACAGCCGTAGCGGCAGTTCGATCCGCTCTGCGTGCCAGGATTCAATCGCTTCCATCACGCCCGAAGCCCGGGCTGCGCTCAGCGACAGCCCCTTGCCCAGCGACACCGCGACCGAGCGCGAGTTTGGCCGCGTCACCATCACTGTCGGCATTCCAACCCGGTCCAGTCCCGTCAGGTTGGCGATCCGGGTTATGCCCATCTGCTTGAGGAATGGTTTGACGATGGCCAGGGTCTCTTCCGGGTCGCGCAGCCGGTGGGTGTCTAGCACATAAGACTTCTGCGAATTCCCGGACATCCAAATGACCTTGCCAAATATCTGATAAACCACTGTAACCCGCCGGGCGGATCATGTCGGCGTCAGGATGCGGGATGAATGCGTAGTGGTCAACCGCGCACCGGCCCGGCAATCCACGCTTGCATGACCCGCGCGCTGCCGTTAAACGAGCTTCCGCATCGCCTCAATAGCTCAGCTGGTAGAGCAGGTCCTTCGTAAGGACAAGGTCGGGGGTTCGAGTCCCTCTTGAGGCACCATCCCCTTACGACAAGCTTTACCCGCGTTCAGATACTCATCTCGATACGCGCGCCCGGAAAACGCGATATCAGCGCGTTTGTTTTGGCACGCGGGGTTACGCATAGGGCGGTTGAGAGCCCGTCTGCCAACGCCGCCTGCGGAGCCGAGACCGATACAGCCTGATAGGTCGCACCCAACCCTTTCGGGTTCAGGATATGCCCCTGATCGCCCTGCAGCATGGTGCCTTCGGGGGCCGAGGTTGCGACGGCGCGGTCCTGCAGTGTGATCCGCTTGGCGACAGCACCGTCGGGCTTGGCCAGCCCGACGCGCCACGGCTCGCCATTGCTCCGCTGGCCAAGGGCGGCGACCTCGCCCATATCCACCAGCACATCGCGCAGATCGAAGGATCGCATCAAAGCGGCAATCCGGTCAGTGATCGCACCTTGAGCAATACCGTTCAGGGTAATCGCCGAGCGTCCGGGATGCGGCAGGCGGATCTCACCGGCGCTTACGTGAACCTTGTCCCAACCAATCGTCTGGCGTGCACGTTCCACCTGCGGCCCCGCCGCGCCACTGGCGAGTGCTAGCCACAGCGGCTGGATCGTCGGATCAAACACCCCGCCCGAAGCGTCGTGAAGCGTGGAACACAGGCTCAGCACCTCCAGCAGCTCAGGCGCCGGGGTGACCAGGTGGCCGATCCGGTTAAGCTGACTGATCTGCGAGTGCGTCCGGTAGAGGCTGAATATATCCTCCAGCCGATTCAGCTCTGCCTCGACCGCAGCAAAGATCGGCGCGGCCTGTGCGCCCGTCGAGCCTTCCAGCCTCAGGCTGGCGGGTGCGCCCAGCGCGATACCGCGCCATTGGGCGACGTTGCCAGCAGCAGCGGGTACGGCGGCGCAGGCGGCTGAGATGGCCAGGAAACGGCGGCGGGTCAGAATGGTCATGCGGGCGTCTCCAGCGCGAGGTTCAAATCGACGGGGCCCAGCACTTCGGCATCGGGAATATCAGACAGTGGCAGGGCGACGCCGCCATATTCGGCAATGAACGCCCCTGCCGCGGCGGGGTCGCCAAAGGGCACGATTTCGCGCGCACCCATGCCGCCGGCCACATCGGCGCCGACGACAAAGGTCGCACCATCGGCGGCGATCCAGTTGGAAATCCCCGGTTGCCGCCAGCTGGGCGCGACGCTCATGTCACTGACATAAACAGCGGTAATCTTCGCATCGCGTTCGGGGCTTTTCAGATAGGCCAGCATGTCGCGCACCTGCGCAAAAAACAAAGGCGCGGGATAGCCTTCCAGATGGATCTGCCCTTTGGGCCCGCCATGTTCCGCGATGTTCATCTGGCAGAAATAACTCAGCGCATCCGGGGTGAGATCAACCGGGTCGGGGGCCTCGGCCACCTCTTCTTTGCAGGCCGTCAACGCGACCAGAGCGATCAGGGCAAGGTATCTCATGGCTCAACTCTCCGAAATGCGAGACGCGCGAGGGCAAAGCCCAGCACCGGCCAGATCAGCAGCGAGGCAGGCGCGGCCCAGACCGGCAGGGCCTGCGCCGCCCCGGTCATGCCCGAGGCTATCGCGACGCCCTCGGTTGCGGCGATGTTCCACAAACGGAATGCGTCGGCCGGGTTGGCCACCATCACCCACGGAAAGACGGATTGGGTGAAGGTGCCGCCCTTGTCCATGACGACGGCCCCCAACAGGCCCAGATCATAGAGGACGACAAAAACCAGCCAGAGCCCGGCCGACAAACCTGCCGCCGCCGTGGCCCCCTTTGCCAGGGCGGACAGCAAGTATCCAAGCGCCAGAAAGACAGCGCCCAGCAGGATAGATGTGAGGATCAGGCGGACCAGAGCCATCAGGCTTTCCGGACCCGCGCCGCCAAAGAAGGCGGCCACTGCGCCAGCGGTGCCGAAACCGATGGTCATGGCAAAGACCAGCGCGGCCAGATGGGCGGTGAACTTGCCCAACAGGATTTCTCCGCGCCCGGCCGGGTAAGACAGCAGCAGTGACAGGCTGCCGCGATCCACGTCGCCCGCGATGGCGTCAAAGGCGATCATCAGCGCCAAGAGCGGTGCAAGATAGACCGAAAGCGTGGTCATCGAGGCCACCGAGACGGTCAGCATTTCGACTCCCAACGTGCCGGTTGGTGCGCTGCCCGCAAAGGTCAGCGCCAAGGCGAACAGAACCATGATCAGCGTGGCGACCAGCAGCCAGCGGTTGCGGCGCAGGATCAGCATTTCAGTGCGGGTGATGGCGAGGAAGCGGGTCATTGCAAATCCTCCTGTGCGTAGTGGCGATAGAGGTCTTCCAGCTTGGGCGGGGTCATTTCCACATCCGCCACAGCGTCGCCCAATCCGGCGATCCGGCGCAGCGCCTCCATCTTGTCTTCGGGTGCGCAGAGCAATTCAACGGATGCCCCATTGATCCGGTTGCCACCCAGTTCGGCGGCCAGCACATCAGGATTGGCACTGGCGCGCACCTTCAGGCGGATCGGCAGACCGGCCAGAGCCGACAGATTGTTCAGCGTGTCATCAGCGACCATCCGGCCCTTGCGCATGATGGCGATGCGATCAGTACGGGCCTCGACCTCAGTCAGCGCATGGCTGGCAATTAGAACGGCTGTGCCTTGGGCAGCCAGCTCGTCGATGATGGCATAAAGGTCCTGCCGCGAGATCGGGTCCAGCCCGCTTGTCGGCTCATCCAGCAAAGCCACTTTCGGTTGACCCAACAGCACCTGCGCCAGACCCAGACGTTGCCGCATGCCTTTGGAATAGGCACCGATCCGGCGGTCCAATGCGTCGCTGAGACCAACGCGCTCCAATAGGCCAAGCACGTCGGCCTTTGCGCCTGAAAGCTGCGCAAACAGGGTCAACTGCTCGCGCCCTGTCAAAGCGGGATGAAACGACACCGCTTCGGGCAGATAGGCCGTCTCGCGACGCGCCTGCGCGCTACCGGGGGTGGCATCTCCGATCCGGATGGCTCCGCCATGAATCGGCGTCAGGCCGAGGATGGATTTGATCAGGGTCGACTTGCCCGCGCCGTTATGGCCCAGCAGCGCCACGCGCTGACCGGGGGCAAGAGACAGGGTGATATCGTCAAGAACGCGGGTTTTCCCTCGGTCCTTGAGAACATGGTCGATTGACAGGGCCTTATCCGTCATGAGGCACCTTTTTCATAGCTGGGGGTTCAGGGGCTTGCATCAATGGGTTGCTGTCCATCACACCCCCCGGCAACAACGCCGGGAAGGCCGATTGCGACCAGCGCACCAGTTGCACGGCAGGGGAGCCGAGCAACAATTTGGCTGCGGGTTGGGTCCACAGCACATGGTCCATACTGTCATTGGGGCGATAGGGGGCATCGGCAATGCCGTTGCCATCCACATCATAAGCGGCGAAATCGGACCAGTAGTTGCCGCGCCCGTCTTCGGACCACTCGACCCATTTAGTCGAGACGTATTTCACCTGCGTCCGGTTCCCGATGAATGAATTGCCAACGATGCGGTTGCGCTCGCTGCCAGCGGTAAAGTGGATGCCGATGCCGCACCCCTCAAACCAGTTATCAGTGAACTCGTTCTTGTTCGAGTTATAGAGGAAGGTGCATTTCTCTTTCGCACCTTTCACAACGTTTCCGGTGATGGTGCTTTTGTTGGCATAGTTCAGCATGACGCCATGTTCGCGGTCGCCGATCGAGACGTTGTTGGCGACTGTCACATTGGTTGTGAACATCACCGCATAGCCTAGATCGTTGCCGATCGAGACATTGTCGCTGACCACCGAATTGTCGGCATACATGTAGTGCACGGCAAAACGCAGATCACGGAACAGGTTACCGGTGAAGGTGTTCTTCTTCGACGAGTTTACAAAAATCCCGTCGCGGCCATAGCGGATGTCATTATCCTCGACCACCGCACCCGGCGCATTCCAGACGTAAACGCCATTGCCGCGCTCGTTCATGCGCTGGTCCTGCCGCCCTTCAATCCGATTGCGCCGCACGATGCTGTCCTTCGCACCGTGAATGTCGATGCCATAGAGATTGCCCAGCAGCACGTTATCCTCGACCACAGGCGCTTTGGCCGTCTTGGTCAACTGGATGCCGCTGTCGATCCCATCATGGTCCGAGCCCGATCCGATCACCGTCAGACCGCGCAAGGTCACACCCGGCCCGGTCACGGTGATGACGCTGCCTTCGCCTTGTCCGTCGATGGTGGCCTGTCCCAGCCCGTCAATCGTGACGGGCCGGTCCAGAACCAGCGTTTCTGTGTAAACGCCGGGGCTCAGGCGGAGGGTGTCCCCATCCGCCGCCTGCGCCAGTATCTCGTTGATGGCCCCCGCCCGGTTGGGCACATCCCAGTCCGCCGCCCAAAGGGGCGAGCCAAGCAGGAGCGGTATGAGCAGGGACCAACGCATGGTTACGCGCTCCGCGGCTCAACGAACATCCGGCCGCGCATCTCCATGTGCAGCGCGTGGCAGAACCACTGGCAATAGAACCAGTGCACGCCCGGACGGTCGGCAATGAAGGTGACCGAGGCGGTGGCCTGCGGCGCAACCTCCATCGCGATGCCGAAGTTCGACAGGCACAACCCGTGGGTCACGTCATCCACGTCATCCAGGTTGGTGACATACAACGTTACCTCGTCACCCTGCTTGACGGTGAACTTCTCAAGGCTGAACACCGGTGCGGTCGAGGTCATGTAGACCCGCACCTTGTTGCCATCGCGGATTGGCTCCTCGGCGCCCTCTTCAAGGTCCACACCATCGGCGGCAGCCTGCTGGCGCGCTTCTTCCCACATCGGGTCGTTGCGATCCCAGACATTGACCGGGTTCACCTTGGACCGGTGCACGAGGATCGAGTCATGCGGTTCCGCGAAGGTCGGGCCGTCATGGACCACCTTCATCTTATCACCCGAGATATCGATCAACTGCTCGTTTTCCGGCTTCAGTGGCCCGACGTTCAGGAAGCGGTCTTTCGAGAACTTGTTCATCGAAATCAGCCACTTGCCATCAGCCTCAGCCGTTTCGCCCATCGAGGTCGAATTGTGGCCCGGCTGATAATGCACATCCACTTTGTCGAGGATTGGATCAACATCCGCACCACCGTAGGCTTCGATGGCCTTGGCGATGTCCCACTTCACCACCTGGCTGTCCAGGAAAAGGGTGGTGTAGGCGTTGCCTTTGCCATCAAACGCGGTGTGAAGCGGGCCAAGACCCAGCTGCGGTTCCGCCACAATGGCCGAACGTGGATCGGCATTGTCGGCAAACAGCGCATCGACCTTTTCCACATCGATCACGGATACGGTCGGGGACAGCTTGCCGTTGATCATGATGTGTTTCTTGTCGGGTGCTGCGTTCACTCCGTGCGGCGAGTTCGGGATCGGGATGTAACGGGTCAGGTTACCGCCCGCCTCTTTGCGCCCGTCCACGACCTTGACGCCGTTCAGCTCCTGATAGTTGCCAGCAGCAATCGCGTCTTCGATGCCTTTCAGGTTGAACACGACCACGTGGTCCAGCTCATTCTCGGTCATCTCGGCCAGGTTCATACCCATTTCCGAGTTATACGAGGTCGAGAATGCGTATTTGCCCTGATAGTCGCAGTCAGTGTTGTCGAGGTTGCCCGACACCATCACCTGCCATGCGATCTCCATCGTATCACCATCAATGGCAGTGAAGATGTTCACATATTGCGACGGATCATCGAGGATCTCGCCATCATTGACCAGCGGGGCCTCGTGTTCGCCATTGGCGAAGATATAGCCGGTGCGCGGGTATTTCTGCGGACGCAGACCGTGGATGTCATGCGCGTTCGGGATTTCGATGATCTTGTCGCATTTCATCACGTCGCAGCGGATGCGCGCGACGCGTGTGTTGGCCTTGTCATTCATGAACAAATAGCGGCCATCATAGGTGCCATCGGTGAAGGACATGTGCGGGTGGTGCAGGTCGCCATTGTCGTAGGTGACTTTGCCATTGGCGGCCAGGTACTGCTTGGTCTCTGGCAGCAGCCCTTCGGTCAGGATCTTCAGCGACTCGTTGGTCTGGCCCCAGCCGGTGGCCGAGCAGCGGTTGAATACCGGAATGCGCATCAACTCGCGCATCGACGGCACGCCGAGGATACGCACCTCGCCGGTCTGACCCGAGGACCAGAAGCCGTAATATTCGTCCAACTCGCCGGGCTCCAGCGCGGCATTGGCGGCGGCGCTGGCCTCTTTCGCGGTCATCAGGGTGCTGCCCAGACCGGTTCCGGCCAACACGGCGCCGGTTGCAGATGCACCCAGCAGTCCGCGGCGTGTGACGTTCAGTTTCTTATCGTGTTCCGACATGATCGTTCCTCCTTTTTAGGAAACGGTTTGCGGTTTGGCGTTCGGATGGTTCGCCGGTGGTTGTCCGAGGGGGGTTTTCGGTTGAACCGACCCTGTCTTGGCCCGCCGTTTCAACTGGCGGATAACGACGGGACATTTGTCCTCGGACTGGTAGAGCACCTGACAATGCAGGCAGGTGACGCACTCGTTCGGATTGATCTCACCGGTGGGGTGGATCGCCTGAACGGGGCATTCGTTGGCGCAGGTCTGACAGGGGGTGCCGCAATCCTTGTAGCGGCGCAGCCAGTCGAACATGCGGATACGGGCAGGGATCGCCAGCGCACCACCCAAGGGGCAGAGATAGCGGCAATAGAACCGTTCGATGAACAGCCCGATCCCCAGCAGGGTCAGCGCAAAGACCACGAAGGGCCAGTCGCGCATGAACTTCAGAATGATCGCGGTCTTGAACGGCTCGACCTCGGCATAGGTTTCAGCCAGCGGGATCGAGACAAAACTGATCCCGAACAGCACGAGGAAGATCATGTATTTCGCGGGCCAGAGCCGCTCATTCAGGCCCCAGGGCAGTGTCCATTGCGGCACCTTGAAGGCCCGCGCGATCTTGTTGGTCAGTTCCTGCAGCGCGCCAAACGGGCACAGCCAGCCGCAATAAGCACCCCGACCCCAGAACAGCAGCGCGGCAGCGACAGCGAACCATTGGATGAAGACCAACGGGTCCAGCAAGAAGGCATCCCAGGAGAAGCCGGTGCGCAAGCTGCCTGCCAGCGCCATCAGGTTCACCACGCTCAGCTGCGCATTGGCGTACCAGCCGATGAAGAACAGCGTCATGGTCAGGTATCCGATGCGGAACCAATAGAAGACGCGGGCGTTCATGGTGGCGTGGAACTGGAAGAAGAATGTCGCCGTCAGCACCAAAAGCATGACGCCCAGCACCCCGATCTCAACCGTGCGATCCTTCCAGATGCGTTTCCAAAGCGCGGCCTTGGCTGCTGCCTCGCCGGTGGCGTCATCGACGACTACAGGGGCCGTAACGGGCAGCAGATACTGCTCGGGCAGTTTGTAGCCCAGATCGAAGGTCAGAAAGGTCTTCTCAACCGCGCCCACAGCCCGCTGCGCCAACAGTTGCAGGCGGAAGGGCTCGGCCGGATCAAACTCGGCCTCAGCGGGGATCTTGAAGATGTCCAATTCCGTGAAACTTGGGGCATCGGGTACCGCAACCTTGCCCAACCGGCGCTGCTGCTTGTCGAAGAATCGCACCGAATTGTCGCCTTGGATCAACTGAATCCGGTCGAAAATCCCGCCCCGGACATAGCCCGAGCCCTTGAAACTGTAGGCCCCACGCCCCAGCACCAGAATGGCCTGCTCGCCTTCGTCCAGCCAGTCGACCATGTTTTGATATTCGGCCTCACCCAGCAGCGACTTGCCGATCGATGGCACGGATACCAACGCCATATGCATATCAATATAGGTGTCATCGGGTTCGCCGGGTTCAGGGCGTTTGATGGCGCGCTGATCTCCGGTGGCTTCGAACGCAGCGTTGACCTGCCCGATATCCAGCGTTAGTCGCCGGACCGAGCCGTCGCCGGATAGGGTGGTCCAGTCGTATACCGCATCCTGCGCCAGATCGACTTCGCGTTTCGGCCCATCGGCCTGCAGCGGAGACAAACCGCCCAACCCCAGCGCCCGCGCCACCTTGATGCCGCCGCGCACAAGACTGTCATCAATCACCATGATCGTGACGGTGGCCCCCGAGATGATATCGAGGTCATGCCCCTCACCGCCGGTTTCAGCCTCAACCTTCAAGTCCAGACCGGCATAGCCTTCGGTCAGCTCAACCATGCGCGCGTTGGGGATGCCAATCAGAACGATGGGCTCCGAGTGTTTGACCAGTTGCACACCGGTTAGCACCGCTTGATCATCGATGGCGGCGACCACATGGATCGGTTTGCCGGAATAGCCGGTGGTGCCAACGAAGTCAGAGGTTAGGAAGGCCCAGGCAACGGTCTCGCCGGCCTTCAGAACGGGTGCAACCGGAACGTCATCGCGGACCGGCCCAATGGCATCAGCACCGGGGGCCAGATCGGCGGGTTCAATCTCGGGCAGGAAGCTGGCGAGGCTGTCGGCATGGGCACTGATCGCCATCAGGCAGGACAGGGCAAGGGCCAGCATTATGTGGATTGCGCGACTTACGACCACGGCGCACCTCCGATACTTAGGGTGGACGCCATGGACGCGCGCAGGGTGCGTTCAGCAGTTTCTTGGGTCGGGCGCGGAGGTCCCCGGGTTTCGGGCCACAGCTTATGCGACTTGTACAACATGGAAGATTTGCTGTTCTGAAGCTGTACAACACGGAAGTTTCCGATTTGCGGTATCTGCACCAGCTCGGGTGCGGGCGCTGCACTGGTGACAGCGCACAGCGCGCAATCGGCGCATTTTGGGCAGTACGCGGTCGGGTCTTCGGTGTCCTCCTCAAGATCAACTTCAACCCAGACCGCGCCGCCTTCCGAGCAGATCTCCATCCAGACACTTTCACCGGGACTCGCCAGCACCGGTCCAAAGGCCTGCAACAACAGAAGGAATATGCCTGCCAACCCACATGCCGCGCGAGTTGCGCGTACAGGGAGATTGTGCAGAGGGATCAGGGCAGGCATGGAGTCTCCGACTCGGAAAGCTATGCCTTTGGGGTATTGGATTCTACCGAGTCGCGACTTGACTTAGGTTAGGTAAAGCAAATTTCTGATTTTCTTTTCAAATCAATCGTCTGCCTCATCCATCAGGCCACGCACCCAGCGCCCTGCCAGCCATGAGGCGGGCACGCCCAAGGGGATGGACCATAAGATCGCAGGTACTGGTTCAATGGCACCAAACCCCGCGCTGTGCAGGATCAGTCCAGCCAGAAACAGGTTGATGGCCACGGTCAGAGCCGTGGCTGGGTAAAGCAGGATGGCCAGCTTCCAGACCGGCCATTTGCCTTCAGTGGCTGGTGCCTTCCGAGAAGGTGATTTTGTTCCAGACATTGTACTTCCCAGACGGTTTGCGCATTGGCAGGCGGCGGACCTCTTCCAGCGTTTGCGCGTCATAGACGATCACCGCGCCGTCATCTTCCCAGATCGAAACCAGCGCGTGACTGCCATCCTTGGTGAATTCTACATGCGCCACGGTCTTACCCGGCGCGGGGCGCAAAGTTCTCACGATTTCAAGGCTTTGCTTGTCGATCACGTGCATGGCATCCTTGTTCGGGCCAAAGAACACATCGGCCCAGACGTAAGGCGAGTTCTCATGGCTGCGCATGAAAAATCCTGGCCCTTCGGTTTTGATCCGCTTGACGGTTTCCCATGTTCCCATGTCGATCACCGAGACCGTGCCATCGGTCAGATGCGGCGTCGCCATCACGGTGGTGTCGCCCTGCTGCCAGGTGATCCCTGAACCTAAATGAGGCATCCCCGGCAGGTCCAGATCTGCGATCTTATGACCGATCACCAGATCAATCACCTGCCCGCCCTTGCCATCACGCGAGGCGCCCATAACGTATTCATAACTTTGATCGAAAAAGAAATCGTCCAGATAATCAGGCGTGGTGATCTTGCGCACGGGGAACGGGTCGGGGTTCTTGAACTGCCCCTCGATGCGGAAATCGTGGCCTATACCGGATTGCGGCGGGTTGGCCCCGTAGAACACCTCCCAAATCTCGGGGACATCCTTCAGCGCCAGAACAAAGCTTTCGCGCGGCGGTGCCTGATAAACGGCGGAAACACGGCTGGGAACGCCCTTTTTGCTTTTGACTTCAATGACTTTCGCGACCGACAAGTCCTCTGTCGACAGCAGGGTCAGCGAGTTCGGTAAATAGTTCGCTACCGCCACCCATTTGCCGTCACCCGACATGGCGATGTTGCGGCTATTTAACCCCGCGCGCACGCGGCCCACCTGTTTCAGCGCCCAGATATCATATTTCTGCACCCAGCCATCGCGCGACATGATGAAGACATAGCGCCCATCGGGGCTGAACTTCGGCCCACCATGCACGGCGAACGGGGTTTCGAACCGATCCAGAACCTCGAACGTATCGCCGTCCAGCACGCTGACATGATGATCGCCTGTTTCCACCACCAGCGTGATGTTCATCGGGTCGCTGTCCCAGACAGGCGCGTCAACCGATACGTACTCATCATCCAGAGTCCGGCTGGCCATGATATCGGCCTCACCCCATTCGGGATCGGTCTCCAGCGGAGATTTCAACCATCCCGCCAGTTCCTCGATCTGCAACGCGTCCAACTCGTGCGAAAACGCAGGCATCTGGGTGGCCGTACGCCCTTCGGCAATCACCGCCGCCACGCGTGGCCCACGCATCCGTTTCAACGTCTCGGGGATCAGCGCCGGACCGACCCCACCCAGACGGTTTTCGCCATGACATGAGGCACAGAATTCAGCATAATCCGAAGGTGCATCAGCCCAAGCTGCGCCGGTCAGCAGCAGCGAGCAGAATGTGCCGATTTTCAAGGTGTCAAAAGAATTGATGCGCCGGATCATGGCTTTTCCCTCGGAACGGCGTGACCTGCAGACGCTCGCCTGCGCCCTGCACGCCGATTTCTTCGTTTGATAGATAGCAGGCCGGGTCCTCGGCCCACGGGTCGCCGGTCAGTTGCAGAGCACGGATGCGGGTGTTGCCGCCGCAGACATCCTTTAACTGACAGGCCCCGCAACGCCCCTTCAAAGGACGCGGACGGGTACGCAGCATCGCCAGCATCGGGTCATCGCTGGTCCACAGCTCGGAAAACGGTTTGGTCTTCACATTGCCGACCGTGTAATCGGACCAATAGGTGTCGGGATGCACGCGGCCCAGATTGTCGATATTGGCCACGCCCAGCCCGCTGGAGTTTCCACCCCACGCCGCCAGATGCTCTCGCACATGCGCTGCCTTATCGTCGTCGAAATGCGCCCGGACCCAGTTCAGGAAATACCCGGCATCGGCATCGTTATTGCCAGTCACGATATCCAGCGGACGACCGCCCGAGACGGCTTCCCACGCACGTTCCAACAACAAATCCAAACCCTTACGGGTGCGCAAATGCTCGGCATCCTCGCCTCGGTTCTTGTCACCGCGCCCGGCATAGACGAGGTGAGACAGGTAGAACTTGTCGACACCCTCGTCGTCGCACAGTTGCAGCAGGTCAGGCAGGTGGTGCTGTGTGCCCTCGGTCAGGCAGAAGCGCAGACCCACTTTGATGCCGCGCTTCTTACATTCGCGTACGCCGCGCAGGGCGTCGGCAAAAGCCCCTTCGACGCCCCGGAACCAGTCGTTTGTGGCCCCGATCCCGTCCAGCGAAATGCCGACATAGTTGAAGCCCACGTCGGCGATCATGTCGGCGGTTTCGTCGTAAATCCGCGTACCGTTGGTCGACAGTGCCAGCATCGGCACCAGATCGCGGGCGCGTTTGGCGATGTCGAAGAAATCGAACCGGTCCAGCGGTTCCCCACCCGAGAGGATCAGGGCCGGGACGCGGAATTGGCCCAGATCCTCAAGGGTTACCATGGCTTGCTCGTGACTGAGCTCACCGGGGAACGGGACATCCGCCGAAACGGTGTAGCAATGGCGGCATTTCAGGTTGCAACGCCGTGTCAGGTTCCAGATCACCACCGGTTTCACCGGGCCGGGGCGGCGTTTGCGCACTGGGGTCGGTTTCACGAGCTGGTGCATGTATTCGGTCAGGCGGAACATGTCTCAGCCTTTCTTTTTCAGGCGCAGCCCGGTCTTTTTCAGGATACGCGTGGAATAGAGGATATCTTTGGCCCGGCAGGCATCGCCGAGGATTGTCGTGATCTGGGCGCGCTTGTCCTCGACCTCTTGCCCGTCCGATCCGTGAACCATGGCAAACAGATTGTAGGGCCAGTCGGGCAGGGCGCGCGGGCGTTCATAGCAATGGGTGACGAAGGGTAGCACACCAATCTGAGCGCCCAATTCAGCGACGCGGTCATCGTCGACATCCCACACAGTCATGCCGTTCGAGGTCATGCCCAGTTTATAGTGGTTGGGGGCAGCAGCGATGCGCCGGATGACACCCTGCGATTTCATATCGGCCAGACGGGACATCAGAGTCCCTTCATCCAAACCCAGCGTCTCGGCCACCTGGGCGAAGGGGGCGGGCACAAGGGGCAGGCCGCCTTGCAGCGCCTCGATAATCTCTCTGTCTTTTGCGTCGATCATGCCGCCACCCGGAAGCCGATGAAGAATTCCTGAAGTTTGGGGAATTGCAGGACCGCGATCCCGGTTTCCCGTTCGATAGCCTCGGCTGTGGCTGCGATCCCCTCGGGTGTTTCGGTCGCCAGAACGAACCACATGTTCAGCCGGTGCGTGCGTTCATAATTATGAGCAACCTCGGGATGCGCATTGACTTTGGTCAGGACGGTTTCGAATTCACCCTGCGGCACGGCCATTGCGCACAAACAAAACGCACCCCCCATTGCAGCTGCGTCGAAGAACGGACCAAAGCGGGTGATTACGCGCGCGTCTTTCATGCGGGTCAGGCGGGCCAACAGGTCGGACTCGGTGATTGCCAATTCCTGGGCAATTGCAGCGTAAGGATGCGCCGTCAGCGGCAGGTCATCCTGCATCCGGTTCAGGATCGCGCGGTCGGTGTCGTTGAGCGTCATGCGGCGGCCTCCTTCGGTTGGATCAATGCACCGGTCTGTTTGAAACAGCGGGTCGAGAACAGGACTTTGCGCTGCGCGCCAAATAGTTCGGGCAGGGCGGCGGCCCCGGCCAAAACCTCCATTGCCTCAGGGCGCGAACGCGCATGGATCATGGAATAGAGACGATAGGGCCAGACATTCTCGACCGGGTTGCGCTCATAGCACAGTGTCACACCTGGATGCGCTGCCAGTGCCGGGCCAGCGCTGCTGACCTGCTCGGCCGGCATATCCCAGACTACCATTGCATTGGCGGACCAGCCCAAAGCGCGGTGGCGTACGATGACCCCCAGGCGAGAGATGATCCCGGCCCGGTGCAAGGCGGCTACGCGATCCATCACGTCGTCTGTGTCGCGGTCCAGGGTTCGGGCCAGCGCCGCATAAGGATCTGAGACCAGCGACAGGCCGGAACTGAGGGCCTGCAACAGGGGGCGGTCGCCTTCTCGCATTGCCGAACGATCCACTTTTCGCGGGCCAGGGGCATTGCGGGTCTCGCCCGACATACGAAAGCCCAGATCAATGTTGAACGGCCGAACCAGCCACAAATCCAGAACCCGCAGCCCCGAGCGCTGCGAGATCCTTGCGAGGGTGTCGTTCACATGCGCCCGGTCCGGGCCAGTGGCCACAAACCAAAGGTTCCAGTCATCCTCGCGCTGGTAATTGTGGTTCACACCTGGTTCCGCATCGATCAGCGCCGCGACCTCTTCCAGCCGTTCTTCCGGAGCCGCCACAGCCGCCAGCGTACTGGCGGAAACCGCGCCGGGTGCGATAGTCGCACCAACCCGCGTTATGCGCCCGGTTTTGCGCATCCGGGCCAGACGGTCGAGCACCTCTGCCTCTTCCAGCCCAAGGGCGTCGGCCAGAACCTGAAACGGGCGCTCTACGATGGGAAAATCACGCTGGAAATCGTCCAAAAGACGGCGGTCGATCGGGTCGGTGATATGCTGCATGTCAAAGCCCCATTCTGTGCGCACGGGCGGTGAAGAAAATGCCGGATGGGCTGTCGGCGTCGATCTCGCGCAGTTTTTCAAACGTTTGCGTGTCGTAGACCATAACCTTGTTGGCGTCGCGCACGCTGATCCAGACCTCATGCCCTCGCGGAGTGAACTCCATATGCAGTACGGCAGGGCCGGGTTTGAATTCGTGAATGATCTCCTTGGTCACAGAATCAATAACCTGAATGGTGTCGTTCAAAGGGTGGGCAAAGTTTACCCAAACCTGCCGCCCGTCAGGACGGGCCATGGCAAAGACCGGCTGACCATGGGTCTGCGTACGTCCGGTCTCGGTCAGAGTGTCGGCGTCGATCCACAGAACCTCGTGATGGCCGACGGCAGGCAGCACAAATTCGCGCCCCGTCAGCGCCCAGCCTTCGAGGTGAGGCATCTTGTAGACCGGCATCTCCTCTTGCCCGCGCCCATAGTTGGGCAGCACGCGGATGGGTTCGGGCGTCTCGGCCCAAAGGTCCAGCGCGGTCAGGCCATCCTCGCCAAACAAGCCGGTGATATAGGTGCGGCCATTTGCGGTGATCAGCGCGTCGTAAGGATTCTTGCCCATGTCGGGGATCTTGGTGATCGCGGGTGCGCCGTTGGAGAAATCAGCAATCCAGGTCTCGCCCGTGTCCCACATGGTAAAAACAAACCGGCGGCTGGGTGCATCGACCAATCCGATGGTTTTGCTGTCGGTAGGAATGTCCGCGACCATCTCTAGCGTGTCCGCATCGAAGACGCGCACACCGCCAGGTTCATAATTCGATACAGCGACCAGCTCGCCGTCATCCGAAATGGCACCGCCAATGGCGTTGCCCGCCTGCACGACCCGGTTCACGATCTGGCGGGTGACGATATCCACCTTAGTCAGGCCGCCGTCTCGTCCAAATACATAGGCAAAGCGTTCATCGGGTGAATAGACCAGCGAGGCATGGGACAGATCGCCCAGACCTTCGATCCGCGCCAGCGCTGCGCGGTCGGATTGGTCCACCAGAAGAACCGAGCCCTTGGCGCGTTCGATCACAAGTCCTAGGTCGCCGGTCGCCGTGGGTTCAGCCTGGGCGGTGGTCATCATAAGGGTGGCGGCGAGGGTAAGGATGAGCTGTTTCATTGTGCCTCCTGTGCCAGCAGGTAACGGGCGATCCATTCGGCCTCTTCTTCGCTGATCAGAGGCCGCCATGGGGGCATCGCGGTGTCGGGAATGCCGTCGAGGATCACGCCGGTCAGAACGTCCGCGTCGTAGTGCTCCAGAGTCTCGGATCTCAGATCAGGGCCGAGACCACCTTTCAGCGACAGCCCGTGGCAAGAGCCGCAGTCCTGATGGACAAGACGCTTCAGTGCGTTGGGGTCAAGAGTGTCGGCGGCGAAGGCCGTGGTGGCAACAAGCACTGCGGAAGTGAGAACAGCACGTGCCGCCCACCCTTTGCGTCCTCTCACAGCCGGTTGCTGTGCCGGCCTTCTGGAACCGAACTTAGCCATGCGCCTGCTCCAAAAGGTCGGCCACAGGCCGTTCTGCGTAAAGTGAAACTACCTTGCCGATGATGAACAGCGTGGGCGCCTTTAGCCCGGCCTTGCGCACATCAGCGGCCAGCCGATCCAGCCGGGATACCATCCGGCGCTCATCAGGTGTGGTCGCTTTGCCAACCGCCAAAACCGGAGTTGAGCCGGGCAGGTTCTCGGTCATCAGTCCCATGGCGATCTGGCCGATATTGGCGACGCCCATATAGACGACTAAGGTCGAGTCCGGGTCGGCCAGACGTTTCCAATCCAGATCCAGCACCTTGTCGGCCTGTCGGTGCCCGGTGACATATTGCACCGATGTCGCCAACCCGCGATGGGTCAGCGGCACGCCTGTCGAACAGGATGCCCCCTGCGCTGCGGTAATGCCTGGCGCGTATTCGACTGGGATGCCGTTTGCCATCAGGTACGCGGCCTCTTCCGAGCCGCGTCCGAAGATCATCGGGTCACCCCCCTTGAGGCGAGCAACGGTGTGACCGGCGCTGGCTTCCTCGACGAGGATTTCGTTGATGCGATCCTGCGGCACGGTATGACACTTGGGGGCCTTCCCAACCGGGATCAGCCGTGCGCCATCAGCGTGCAGATTGAGGATATCGGCCGAGACCAGACGGTCATAGACCACCACGTCCGCCTCTTGCAGCATCCGCAGCGCGCGCAGGGTCATCAGTTCGGGGTCACCGGGGCCTGCGCCAATCAGAAAAACCTTACCGCTCATGTGCAAACTCGCTTGGTCTGAATGTCTTCGGAGCCCGGAATTCCTGCGCGATCAGGGGACGTTGCTGGGTGGGCCGGGCGTGTCATGCGGCCAGACTGGCGTAATCGGAAAGGAACCTCCTTGACTAAAGTTAAGGAGCGCGGGAATTGCCCCGCGCTCCTTTCGGCTTGCCTGTATGATTGCCTCGGCTCAGGGTTCGACGGTGATCATGCCGATCATGTTCTGTGTCTCCCAATGTGGGCCACACAGATAGTCCTGCGGACCCGGGGTGAGGAAGGTCAGGTCAACCGTCTCCTCAGGAAACAAACGATCGCTTTCGGGCTCGCTGCCGTCTTTCAGTAGGACCGAGTGACTGGTGCGCTTATCGACATTCACCCAGCGCACGGTTGTGCCCGGTTTCACGGTTAGCTCGGCTGGGCAGAACGTGTATTTGTACATCAGCACCACATCGGCATCCTCAACGGCGGAGGAGGGCTGACCGAACAGCTCGACATAGCGCTCTTCGGCTTCGGCACACAGCGCGGCGGTGTCCTCTGCCCATGCGGGCGCGGCCAGAAGCAGCAGCGCAGGGAGAAGGTGTTTGGGTTTCATTGTCCAAGTCTCCTCTTTTAAGCGGAAGGGGCCGGATCGCCCGGCCCCTCTTCCTTATTGTTTGACGACGTTGATAAAGGCGTTGTCGTCGTCCAATGCCAGGCTGGTATCCAGCGTCACGTGGTGGAACCGTGCGGCGGCAAAGTCATCGTGGATGGCAAAGCCCACCGTATAGGTCTGACCGGCCTCCAGCGGCACGTCACCAGCTGCGCCCGAGTTCAATGGGCGCGTGAAGACCACGGTCCACATACCTGCATCAAGGCTGGCCGAGGCGGCGATCTCACCGTCATTGACCACGCGCTGTTCTAGCAGATAGCCGTTGGTGGCGCTGCCGTCCGCGTAGACGCGCATCAGATCCAGATAGGTGCCTTCGGCCAGATACTGCTCGATCTGATCGGCGGCCTGCAGCTTGTCCCAGCCACCCAGCGCCTTACCGCGGCGGCCTTTGATCTCGACCTCGGTGCGGCTTTCGCTGATGTATTTGGTCACAGTGTCCTGCGTGCTCAGCCGACCCGAGACATCGCCATTTGCGGCAATCGCCTCGGCACCCGGGTCAAAGGGCATGTAGCTGTTGTCTGCATGGCACGAGGCCCAGCAGCCGACCTGATCGCCCAGCTCAATCCCAGTGCCGGTGATCATCATGGCCACCTTGATCTGGTTGTCCGGGTCCATCTTGCCGCCATCGACAAAGGGGGCGGGGTTGTGGCCCGCATCCGGCCATTGCAGACGGATATAGAGGGTCTCATCATCATGCGCGGCTTGAACGGTGGCGTCTATCACGCCGCGTTTGCCCGGGATCGGGGTTGGTTCCAGATCCCCACCGGCCACGATCTTGTTGCCGATCGCGTCTAGTTCGGCAGCGTGACAGGTGGTGCACTTGTCTCCGCCCTTGGTCAAAGGACGTGCTCCTCCGTGGGATCTGCCGTTCTGAACCCATTCAAACGAGGCCTGACCAGGATAGAACAGTTTCATATCTGCACCGGGGACAGCGGCCCAATCGATATTTGTGCCAACATCGCTGCCGCCACCTGCCGGGGCTGCGGCTTCTTCGCCAGAAGCTTTGGCACGCTCTTCAGCGACGGCTGCGTCAACCGCTGCTGCGATCTGGGCCTGTACGGCCTCTTGCTGGGCTACACGCGCGGCTTTCTCAGCCTCGGCATCGGCAGCTTCCTTGGCTTCGATGCGTTCGAGACTTGCCAGGTATTCGGCCGGGATTTCGCGAATGAAATCTGGGTTCGGCGCTTCAAGCTTTTCCAGATACTCTTCGTCGGCCCGGTCGCGGGCGTCCGAGTGCGCAATCCCCTTGTGGCAGTCAATACAGGTCTGACCGACGGTCATCGCGTTCAGGTGCTGCTGACGGGCGCGGGGTTTCTGGAACTCGGGCATCATCGACTCGAAGTCATGGCAGTTGCGGCACTCGCGCGAGTCCGTGGATTTCATCCGCTCCCATTCATTCATAGCCAGATGCACGCGCTTGGCTTCGAATTTCTCGCGCGTGTTTATGGTGCCGACCACCTTGCCATACAGTTCTTTGGACGCCTTGATCTTGCGGATGATCTTGTGAGTCCAATCCTTGGGCACGTGACAGTCGGAACAGACCGCGCCTACGCCCGAACGGTTCACGTCGTGGATTGTGCCGGTGTATTCTTCGTAAACGAAATCTCGCATCTCGTGGCACGAGACGCAGAATTCCTTGGTGTTGGTAGCTTCCATAGCGGTGTTGAACCCGCCCCAGAAGATGATGCCGGCGGCAAAGGCCGCAGCGATCCCGGCCACGGGCATTCCCCACAGGAAATACCGGCGCCAGATTGGTTTTTTCTTTTCCGGTTCGGAGGTCATATCCGGTCTCCGTTTTGGCTTCTTTTTCTGGCCCTGGATGTCAGGCCTGTGGATTTGGCTGATGAGTCAAACGAGGAAAGGGCGGGCGAGGGGCCCGCCCTTTCCGGTGCTGAGTACAAAACCCGTCAGGTGACGTGGTTCGAACGGTTGTAGACGTTGAACTTGCCGGTGGGTGCAAACAGTCCCTTCACGCGGCCGATCTCTTCCAGCGTCTTGGCGTCGAAGATCACGATCTCTCCATTTGGCTCTTTCGAGGTCGAGCGGTTCCACTTGGACACCCAGACCTCGGATCCGTCTTGGTTGAACTCGAAGTGGACGGCGACGTTGCCTTCTTCTTCTGTGATCTGGATCGTTTTCACGATCTCACCGGTTGCCTTGTCGATGACCTGCACCGATTGCTGGATCTCAGGCTCGGGGTGCTTGGTCTGGTCGGCCCAGATGTAGTCCGAGTTCGGATGGGTCCGGATGAACAGACCGGGTCCGTCGGTTTCCACCTCGTAGCAGACTTTCCAGGCATCGTCCGGGCGGCCTTCGGGGTCGTTGCCCCAAACGGTAACCGTGCCTTCGCCCAGGTGGGTCGTACCGGCAACAGGACCGCAATTCGGGTCATCCCAGTTGGCGCCCGGGCCGGGGTGCGGCAGCGGCGCGGTATCGATCATAGCTTCCAGCTTATGAGTCTCGGTATCGACCACGACCATCTTGTTCGACGCGTTTGCGGCGATCTGGAAATAACGGCCGGTCGGATCAAAGAACCCGTCATGCAGGAACTTTGCGCTGTCGATCTTGTCGATACGCAGGTTGTCCAGATCGGAGTAGTCCACCTGCCAAAGCTGACCGAGCTCCTTGACGGCCACGATCCATGTGGGCTCGTTCGGGGTGGTGTAGATGGCGGCCACGCGGGCCTCTTCCACATAATCCCCGTCCACGTTGTAACCCCGGGTCGAGACAACCTTTTTCGGCTCCATGGTTTCGGCGTCGACGATGGCGAAATGAGGGGGCCAGTAGGCGCCACCGATGACGTATTTACCGTCACCCGATACCGCCACGTCGCGCGCGTCATAACCAATGGTAACCTCGGCAACCAGCATGTTCTCGGGGTTCTGCCACAGGTCGATCTTGGTCATCTTCCCGTCGCGGCCCATGGTGTACCAGAAGCGGCCCGGATTTTCGGGTTCTTCCAGTTTATGGTGCTCGGACGCTTTCAGGACGTGCACGGCGTAACCGGTCGGGATATGCGCCAGCACCTCTTTGGTGTCGCCGTCGATCACGGCCACTTTGCCCACGTCACGTTCGATGACGACAAAGAAGTTTTCCCAGTTGCGGCCATGCAGCGGCTCGGTCGGGTAATCTTCGGGTTCGACATAGACCTTGCGGGTCGCCATCATCTGTTCAAGCGACATTTCCGGCGGTTGGGGCGGCTCCATCTGGATGTAGGTCGCCATATCGCGGATTTCTTCTTCGGACATCACGTCCGAGAAGTTGTTCATCCCGCCTTCGGTGCCCCATGCGATGATTTTTTCCAGTCGCTCCTGCCCCAGTTTCAGGGTGCCAGACTCGGTTACGGTACCATCGTCATTCTTCGTTTCAACCAGAGGCTCAAGGCTTTTGCCGGTTGCCCCTTTGCGCAACACACCGTGACAACCGGCGCAGCGCTCAAAGTAAAGTTGTTTTGATGATTCAAAGGCTTCCTTGCTCAGGGTTGGCTCTTCGGCAAAGACTGGCGCAGCGACGCTGCCCAGCAACATTGCCAAACCGACCCCTAAGGCGCGGCCAGTTCTGTTGTAGCTGATTCCAAGTGACATGATCACTCTCCATTTGCTGGTGAGGCAGGTCCTAGGGTGAAACATCACGCGTTTGTCATCCTTGACGAAAGTCAACGGAACGCGCGCAAATTGGAAATTGACGGGCTATAATGAGCCATAAAACAAAGGGAAAACCTGAGTTTCAGGGACATGTTTTTCGGATGCTTGATTTCGGTTAAGTCCATCACTGGTCGGCCTTGCTAAACCTGTTCCAACAGCCATTGAGGCCGAGGAGAACAGGCATGTCGGCAGTGATCGCGCGCGTATTGGGCGAGGGGTTTCGCATCTTTTTCCTGTCCGCCGGACTTTTTGGTCTGTTCGCGGGAGGCGCGTGGGGTTTTTGGTTGATGACGCAGACCGGGTTGGTCGGATACGAAGACCCAACCTATTCCATGAGTCCCCCAATGTGGCACGCGCATGAGATGATCTTTGGCTATGCCACAGCAGCTCTGGGCGGGTTCTTTCTGACGGCTGTTCCCAACTGGACCGGGACCCCAGAGGCGCGCGCCCGGTTCATCATGCTGGCTGCAGGTCTCTGGTTGGCCGGGCGGGTAGCGATGTGGTTCTCCGGTGCGCTGCCGCCTGTTCTGGTCGCTGTGTTCGATCTGGTCTTTGTTCCAATTCTGGCGGCAAAGATTGCTACTCAGCTGATCCGACGCCCCAAGCCGCAGAACATGGTATTCCTTTTGCTGCTCAGTGCGATCTGGATTGCCAACTTGTTAACCCATTTAGAGTGGATCGGTGTGACCAGCGATACGCTGGACATCGGATTGCGAGCGGGGTTGCTGACGCTCTGTAGCCTAATCGCGATACTTGGCGGGCGCATTACGCCAGCTTTCACCCGAAATGCGATGAAACGCGCGGGAGAGCCCGAATCCAACTGGCCTATTTCGGTAGGAGCGTTTGATAAAGCCGCCATGGGGCTTGCACTGTCACTGCCGCTGAGCGTGCTCGTCTTTGGAATCGCACCTGTATCAGGCGCTATCGCGCTAATGCTTGGCGTTGCTCAGATCCTGCGCATGGCACGTTGGCGCGCACGCTGGGCACTGCGGCAGCCGATCCTGATCGCGTTGCATCTGGGGCTGGGCATGCTGGCGCTGGGCCTGATCCTGTGGGGGCTGGCTGTGCTGGGGTTCGGCAGCGAGATCGGGGCGCTGCATGTTCTGGGCATTGGCTGCGTCGGCGGCATGACCCTTGCCGTGATGAGTCGGGCCGCCCTTGGCCATAGTGGCCGTGCCCTCGTGGCCCCGCCACCCATGGCGATCGCTTACGGTTTGATGGCGGCAGCCGCAGTTTTGCGCTGGGTCGGGTCGGCGTTTGACCAGGGATATCTGGTTGCGATGCTGGCCTCAGATGGGCTGTGGATCTGCGCCATCGTCTTGTATCTGGTTGCGATGTGGCCCGCGTTGACCGGGCCACGTCTAGCGGCCTGAGCAACGGTTCTTAGATTAAGAAAGTCGGAGCAACGCCCTGTCATTTTTAATATGCCGTTGCAGCAAAGTATGGATTTGTCTTCCGCGTTTTGGAATCTGGCGGGCTGCGATTGGTTGATGGTCTGGCAAAGCTAACTCTGGGAAGAGCGCAACAATTTCGGCCAGCGCCTCGGGCTGTATTCCTTTCAAGGCTTGCTTGCCTGTGAATAGGCTTTCTGACGGCGCGCCTTCCGCCAGCACGATCTCATGCCGGTCGAACAGAACATGGAAATACACAACGCCCTGAGCTGTCTCGTCGACGGTTATGCCGGGTATGCCGACCAGCTTATGGGCTGGGACCAGAACCTCTTCGCTGTCGAACATGCGATCGGCGATACTCGAACGGATCAACATGCGATGCTGCGGTGAGACCAACAGATCGCGTCGCGGCAGGTTGCTTCCCAGACTGCCCGCTGCGATTCGGATCGGGCGCAGCTTGGGATTGAGCGCAAATTCAGACCTATCCAGAGCGCGCGCGCCGATCCAGCGAATTGGTTGTGGTCCATGATCCAAGGTGACAACCTTGTCACCAGCGGAAAGCGTTTCTATCGCGACATCACCATCAGGTGTCGCAATAAGCGTTCCGGCTGAGAAACAAGGAACATCAACGATGGAATCGGGGTCAGTCGTGTCCGGTGCGTTGCTCGGTGTAACGTTGACGACGCTCATCGAATACGTCACCCCGGGATCTAGGGGCTCAGAGGTTATGTAGCCAGCGTTGGTTCCTTCAACCTCGACAAGGTACACAGTGATTGTCCCACCACTGGGATTCGTCAGAATGTAGGATTCTTCCAGATAGATGTCGCCGCTCAGAAACGTTGTCGAACCATCAAGGTTTGTTACTGTTCCGGTCTGTGTATCGTCGTCGCCATTTTCGTTGTTGAATCTGTCGCCGTTGAAAACATCCCCGGTATCGGGAACTGGCGGGCCAAACCCATTTCGAATGAAACCACCGGCCTCGTCCTCAACATTGAATACCCTTCGGTCCGTCGCGGGGTCATAGCTTGCGTCCAGGGTGATCGTATCAGGCCCAATTGTATTCACCGTAATGACGCCGGGTGCGTATCCGATGTATGAGTAGTTCGCCATTCTTTAACCACCACGCTTCAGGTGCCATCTAAGCACCTCTATTCACCGATAAATCGAGAACGCTCGCTTCAACTTTTCGAACGTCCGGAAACATGCTGTTCTAAGTACTATTTTTCAAGGCAATCTGAGGGCATTTTAGTGATACTGACGCAATTATGACCACAGGTGTCCAATTCCGCGCTTACTTTGGCATGCTTGACTTTCGTTAAGGCAGCCCTGCGACCCACCCGCCATTGTCATCAGACTAGCTAATCTGCGCAAAGGAGAGCGCAATGCGAGAAGTCATGACAAAGAGCATGGCTCGCAACATATTCTATGGCGGGTCACTGTTCTTCATCCTCATCTTCCTGGCCCTGTCGGCCCACTCGCACTGGTACATCGTCAACTCCGAGAATTCGGCGAAGCTTGATGACAGTGTGGTTCGGGGCAAACATGTCTGGGAAAAACATGCCTGCATCAACTGTCACACGATCCTGGGTGAGGGCGCCTACTACGCGCCGGAAGTCGGGAATGTGATGACCCGCTGGGGTGTGCTGGACGACCCGGAATCGGCCTTTGAAGCGCTCAAGGGCTGGATGGAGGCGCAGCCGACCGGCATTCCCGGTCGTCGGCAGATGCCCAATTTCAACCTCAGCGACGAAGAGATCCGCGATCTGACCAACTTCTTGATCTGGACGGACAACATCGATGCGCAGGGCTGGCCGCCCAACGAGGCAGGCTGAGAAAGGGAACGGAGCAATGAAATACGAATCCCAAAAAATCGCCTACGCCTACTTCGCAGTAGCGATGGCCCTGTTCGCGGTACAGGTAATCGGCGGCCTGCTGGCCGGTTTCATCTATGTATTCCCGAACTTCCTGAGTGAGCTTCTGCCGTTCAATATCGTACGGATGCTGCACACCAACTCTCTGATCGTCTGGCTGCTGCTGGGCTTCTTCGGTGCGGCCTACTTCCTGATCCCCGAAGAGACCGAGCGCGAGATCCATTCGACCAAGCTGGCCTATCTGCAGTTGATTATTCTTGTGGTTGGCACGCTGGGCGTGGTCGTGACCTATGTCTTCAACCTGTTCGAAGGCAACTGGCTGCTGGGCAAAGAGGGGCGCGAGTTCCTTGAACAACCCAAATGGGTCAAGGCGGGCATCGTCGTGGCCGCGCTGATGTTCCTTTACAACGTGTCACTGACCGTTCTGAAGGGCAAGAAGACGGCGATTTCGAGCATCCTTGTTCTGGGCCTCTGGGGTCTGGCGCTGCTGTTCCTGTTTGCTTTCTACAACCCGGGCAACCTGTCCTTGGACAAGCAATACTGGTGGTATGTCGTCCACCTATGGGTCGAAGGCGTATGGGAGCTGATCATGGCCTCGATCCTGGCCTACCTGATGCTGAAGCTTACGGGCGTTGACCGTGAGGTGGTCGAGAAATGGCTCTATGTCATCGTCGCCGCCGCGCTGTTCTCGGGCATCCTTGGGACAGGTCACCACTACTATTGGATCGGTACACCCGGCTATTGGCAGTGGATCGGTTCGATCTTCTCAAGCCTCGAGGTGATCCCGTTCTTCGCGATGATGGCCTTTGCCTTCGTCATGGTCTGGAAGGGCCGTCGTGACCACCCTAACAAGGCTGCTCTGCTGTGGTCACTGGGCTGTGCAACGCTTGCCTTCTTCGGTGCCGGTGTCTGGGGCTTCTTGCACACGCTGCACGGGGTGAACTACTATACCCATGGCACGCAGATCACCGCAGCCCACGGTCACCTGGCCTTCTACGGTGCTTATGTCTGCCTCAACCTGGCGATCTTCAGCTATGCGATGCCGATCCTGAAGAACCGTGATCCCTACAATCAGGTTCTGAACATGGGCTCGTTCTGGCTTATGACCAGCGGCATGGTCTTCATGACCTTCGTCCTGACCTTCGGTGGTACCGTGCAGACTCACATGCAACGTGTGGTCGGTGACTACTTCATGGACGTGCAGGACCAGATCGCGATCTTCTACTGGATGCGTCTTGGCTCTGGTGTGGTCGTGGTCCTTGGTGCGCTTCTGTTCATCTACTCGATCTGGGTGCCCCGGAAAGAGGTGATTGAACCCGGTGCCTCTGAAACCCCTGCGGAGTAATGGATATGGATGGCTCCATGAAACTGAATGAGGGGGCGGCGAACGCCCCCTTCTACCTCGCCCAAAGCGATGAATGCGATGTGTTCACCGCCGCCTACAACAACGACCTGCCGGTCTTGCTGAAAGGCCCAACAGGTTGCGGCAAGACCCGCTTTGTGGCCCATATGGCTGCCAAGCTTGGCCGCCCACTTTACACCGTAGCCTGCCACGATGACCTCGCCGCCGCCGACCTGATCGGTCGCTACCTGTTGAAGGGCGGCGAAACCGTCTGGGTTGACGGCCCTCTGACTCGTGCGGTGCGCGAAGGCGCGATCTGCTACCTTGATGAGGTGGTCGAAGCCCGCAAGGACGTCACCGTTGTGCTGCACCCGCTGACCGATGACCGGCGCATCCTGCCGATCGACCGCACCGGCGAAGAGCTTGAGGCCGCGCCCGGCTTCATGCTGGTGGCCTCGTACAACCCCGGATACCAGAATATCCTGAAAACCCTGAAACCCTCGACCAGGCAGCGGTTCATCTCGCTGGAATTCGACTTTCCTTCGCCCGAGATGGAGGCCGAAGTCGTCGCGCAAGAAAGCGATCTGCCGCTTGAACGCTGTAAACCGCTGGTACGCCTTGCAGGTAAGTTGCGCGGGCTTAAGGGTCAGGACCTTGAGGAAGGCGTGTCCACCCGGCTGGTCGTTTATGCCGCGACGCTGATCGCACAGGGCATGTCCACCGACCGCGCCATCCTCGCCGCAATGATCGAACCTCTGACTGATGATGAGGATATCAAACGCGGGCTCCTCGATCTTGTCACGGCTGTCTTTGGGTGAGGCCGGCCGATGGTCAGGATCGATTTTGAGCCATGGGAACCCGAAGAAACGATCGGGAAACTGTGGCACACCCTTGCCAGTCGCCTTGATGCACCTGAAGTGCATGATGGAGCCGCGGTTGACCTCTCAGAGGTCGCAGGGCGGCTGGCAGTCCTCTTTCGAGGACTTGGGGGTAGTCCGGGCGTAGAATTGCGCCCGGTCTCGCCCGAGATTTCGCGCCACCGTCTGGGGTGGCGTCGTCGTCTGGCAACCGAGGCCGAGCTAATGCCGCGTGCGTCGTTCGATGGCGAAGTTCTGCGTTTGCCGGATCGGCTGGCGGTGTTTCCCGCGCGTGAAGCCAACGGTGCGCTTTATGTCTGGCTGGCCGCCGCCGCTGCACATGCCGGAACTCGTATCGACGAAGACGACCCGTTGCGCGCCGACCTGCATGCGCTTGTTGCCGCCCGACAGATGGTCAAGGCGGCGTTGCACAACGCCCCCGGCCTGCGCCCGCTATATGCGGAACTGTGTAAGGGCGTGCTGTATCAACGCGACATTTCCGGGCTGCCACCCGTCGAGGCAGCGGTTGAAGAACTGGCCCGCCACATGCTTGGCGACCCCGCGCCTTTGTCGCCAAAGGCTGAACATCTTCTAGCGTTGGATGACGACCTCACCGCCCCGCGCGGCTATCAGCATTTCCGGCCTGTCCCGCTGTGGCCCGAGTTGCGCCCGGTCGGGTTCTCCGAACATAACGAAGTGGAGAACCCCGAAACCGAAGGACCACCTGAGGAATCCGGCGAAAAAACTCACCGTGCCCGCCGCCGCAAATCGGATCAGGCCAACCGCAGCGACAGTTTCATCCTGCACAAGTTCGAAGCGATCCTCAGTTGGGCCGAGTTCCTGAACATCAACCGGCGCATCGACGATGACGATCCTGATAACGCCAAGAAAGCCGCCGATGATCAGGAAGAGATTGGCTTGGGTCAGATCTCGAAGGCGCCGCCGACCAAACTGAAACTTCATCTGGACCTCGCTCCGGAGGACGTGAACCGCGAACGCCTGTCGGGACGGGTTTTGTATCCCGAATGGGACGTGCGCATCGGCCAATACTTGCCCGATCATGTCAACGTTCTGACCTCGGATGCCGAGATTCGCGAAGATGCCGCCGAGTTCGGCAAAGACCCCGCCACTGCCCGTCGTATCCGCGCCGTGAAACGCCAGTTCGAGGCGCTGCGCCCGGGCCGCGTGATGACGCGCGGTCATCTGGATGGTGACCAATTGGATATCGAGGCAGCCGTTCGGGCGCAGGTAGACCGTTGTGCCAATGGCGAAGGCACCGAACGCATTTGGATGCAATCGCGCCCCGAGGCGCGCGATCTGGCGGTGTCTATCCTGCTGGATGTCAGCCGCTCGACCGAAAGCGCCGTCACAGGCCGCGCCGTAATCGACATTGAACGCGAGGCTCTTGCGGCACTCGCCTGGGGTCTGAACGCCTGCGGCGACGATTTCGCCATCCACGCCTTCAGCTCGCTGAAACGCCAGCGGGTTTACGTGCAGCGCTGTAAACGCTTCGATGAGCCGATGGGTAGTTTGGTGGAACAGCGCATCGCCTCGCTGCGCCCCGGCCACTATACCCGCCTCGGCGCCGCAATACGCCATTGTTCCGCCGATCTGGCCAGCCAATCGCGCAAACGCCGGTTGCTATTGATCATCACTGACGGCAAACCCAACGACCTGGACCATTACGAGGGTCGCCACGGTATCGAAGACACCTGCATGGCCGTGCGCGAGGCGCGTCGGGCAGGGCAATCGGTCTTTGGCGTTACCATCGACAAAACCGGCAAAAGCTGGTTCCCGCGCATGTTCGGTCAAGGCGGCTTCGCCGTCATCCCCGACCCGCACCGGCTGATCATGGCCCTGCCTCAGATCTACCGCCAACTGGTTGGAGCATGAGCGACGCCTCTTTGATCGATGAGCTTCCGGGCGAGCTGCTGATGTGGGTTCTGATCATCTCGGAATTGCTGGTTTTCGGCGCGGGCCTGATTGCCTTTATGGGCGTGCGCCTGACCGACCCGACAGGATTTGCCGAGGCTCAATCGCACCTTTACCGGACAGGGGCAGCGCTAAACACGGTGGTGCTGGTCACTTCGGGCTATCTGGCGGCGCAGGCGCTGCAGTGGCGAAAAATCGCGCGCCGGGGCGTGGCTCGAATGGCCTTGATCACTGCCGCCGTGCTGGGTGTCGTGTTCCTGATCATCAAAGGTGCGGAATACGCGGGCAAAGCCGCACAGGGGATCACCTATGAGACCCACCCATTTTTCCTGTTCTATTATCTGCTGACCGGGTTTCACGCCGCACATGTGTTGGCAGGGGTCGGTATCCTGCTGCTGGTCGCCTGGCGTGACGATCCACGCAACATTGAGGCAGGTGCGCAGTTCTGGCACATGGTCGATCTGGTCTGGATCCTGCTTTTCCCCGTGATCTACCTGTTGGGATAATACGGATGCCCGCAGCTTCATCTTTTCCCAAATACTCCCGCCGGAGGCTCCCGAATACGCTCACGCGCGCATGGCTCAGCCTTCTGGCGCTCAGCGTTGCATCTGCACTGCTGACTGTGCTGCCCATCCCGCCAGCCGTTCTGGCGGGGTGTATTCTGGTCCTCGCACTGGCGAAATGTCGCGTTATCCTGGCTTGTTATCTTGATCTCGTAAACAGCCCGGCCTGGCTGCGAGGTTTCACCATGGTGCTGACGGGCTTTGCCATCATTGTCTTTGCCCTCTACCTGATCTGACTCAAAAAAACGCCGCCTCCGGGGAGACGGCGAAGTTTTACGCTAGGGGGCGCTTCTTGGTTACTGGGCTGCCATCGGCATGCGCGCAATCTGACAGCGTTGCCAGAGTGTGGACAGCGCGCCAACCAGATGCTCGATATCCTCATCCGTATGTACCGGAGACGGCGTGATCCGCAGACGCTCGGTCCCTTTTGGTACGGTGGGATAATTGATCGGCTGAATGTAGATGCCGAACTCTTCCAGCAGCGTGTCCGAGATGAACTTGCACTTCACCGGATCGCCCACCATCACCGGGATGATGTGGCTGGGGTTAGGAATATGAGGAATACCTTCCGCATCCAAACGGGCCCGAACCTGAGCTACACGGGCTTTCTGCAGGTCGCGTTCAGCATTCGATTGTTTCAAATGCCGGATCGAGGCCGCGGCCCCGGCCGCGATCGATGGTGGCAGGGCGGTGGTAAAAATAAACCCGCTGGCGAAGCTGCGCACGAAATCGCACAGCGCAGCCGAGGCAGCAATATACCCGCCCACCACACCGAACGCTTTACCAAGCGTGCCTTCGATCACCGTCAAGCGATCCATCAGACCTTCGCGTTCAGCGATACCACCGCCGCGTGGCCCATAGAGGCCAACGGCATGAACCTCATCCAGATAGGTCATCGCGCCGTATTTGTCGGCGAGATCGCAAATCTCTTTGATGGGGGCGATGTCACCATCCATCGAATAGACCGACTCGAACGCGATCATCTTCGGCGCATCGGGATCAGCTGCGGCCAGTTTGGCTTCAAGGTCATCCAAATCGTTGTGTTTCCAGATCACCTTCTGCGCCCGCGAGTGGCGGATGCCTTCGATCATCGAGGCATGGTTCAGTGCATCAGAGAATACGATCAGGCCGGGGATTTTCGCGGCGAGAGTGCCAAGGGCTGCCCAATTCGAAACATACCCGGAAGTAAACAGAAGCGCGGCTTCCTTTCCATGCAGATCGGCCAGTTCGGCCTCAAGCAGCACGTGGTCGTGAGTGGTGCCTGATATGTTTCGCGTGCCCCCGGCCCCCGCGCCACAGCGATCCAATGCGTCATGCATTGCATCGATAACAGATGGGTGCTGACCCATGCCAAGATAGTCATTCGAACACCAGATCCGCACATTTCGCTGGACAGATCCATCCGTCTGACGTGCGTTCGGGAAAGAACCACAGCGACGTTGCAAGTCTATGAAAACACGATAGTTCCCTTCATCCCGAAGGTCACTGAGGCTTTGACTGAAATAACGCTCGTAGTCCATGTTACGTGCTCCCCGGAATACTGGCTTTGAGCCGAGAATAGGGCAGCGAACCAAGCCGCAACATGACAATAGTCAAGTTTAGACAACATAAAACTATGGTGCACAACTGCCGGCTCTGGCATAGCGTGGAACAGGGATGGACCGACCGCGCCCATGCGCCGGCAGGAATTAACAGGGGTATTCTCTTGTCTCACGAAGCACAAAAAGCGATCGCACGTCAGTCGCTGCTGCTGCGCAGTTTACCGGAACAGCATGTGGAAACACTGCTGAGCCACGCGATCTGGCGCCAGTATGACCGTGGTGAGACAATATTCCTGCAGGAGGAAAAAGCGCAGGCCATCCACGTCGTGCTTGAGGGTTGGGTCAAGCTGTTCCGCATGACCCCCACCGGGGCCGAAGCCGTCGTGAGCGTCTTCAAACGTGGTGACAGCTTTGGTGAGGCCGTAGCTCTGCGTAACGTTCCCTATCCTGTATCCGCCGAGGCCGTATCGGCCTGTGATGTCATGCATATCCCCAGTCCGATCCTGATCTCTTTGATGAGAGAGGACCCTGAGATCGGTATTTCTATTCTGGCCGCGACCTTTACCCATCTTCACTCGTTGGTGGCGCAGCTAGAGCAACTCAAGGCTCAGACCGGAGCGCAACGCGTGGCCGAGTTTTTGTTGAATCTCTGCGACAGCGACAAAGGCGGATGCGAGGTTTTGCTGCCCTACGACAAGATGCTCATCGCAGGCCGTCTGGGGATGAAGCCGGAAAGCCTGAGCCGGGCGTTTTCGCGGCTCAAGGCGGTGGGCGTGAAGATCAACCGCAACCACGCCGAAATCTCGGATATCGCGCTTTTGAGGGACTATGCGGAAAGCGATCCGGCGGAAAACTGGGGACGGTGACCCCGGCATTGCCGCCGGGCCCGCCCAACCACTTCAGACGGTTGCGCCCTTGCGGCGAATGGCGGTGCCCAGACTTCCGGCGCAGAGACCAACGATAATTGCGATCAGCAGCGCTATCGTTCCAACGTGGGAAATCTGCCAACCAGCAAAGAGCAGAGGTGCGATCAGGCCAACCAATCCACCCATCAGTGCACCCAACCAGTATTGGCGCGTCATCATTCCCAGTGCCAGACCCAGAATGCCGGGCAGACCCAGTACGTTACCGCCGATGGTTCCAAGTATCTCTAACATCTCAGTCCCCACCTTGTTCCGAGCTTTTGTTCAGGAACGCGCGGATGTCGTCCCCTGATGCTGCAGCGTGTTCCTGCAGAACCTCACCATCTACCTCTTTCGCAATCTTCTCATACGTTTCCAAATAATTGGGCGGGAGACTGTGTGCGATGCCCTGGTGGCAATCGATGCAGGTCATGCCGGTGTCGATTGCGCGCTGGTGTTCGCTGGCTGCGCGGGTTTCCTGAAGGGTGAAGTCCATATAGTCAAAGTTGTGGCAGTTGCGGCATTCCCGGCTGTCGGATTCCTTCATCTTCTTCCATACGGCCGACGCCATGGAAAGACGATGGTCCTCATACTTCTCTTTCGTGCTGATGGTGCCTGCCAGTTCGTGGTAGACGTCCTTCACGGCCATGATCTTGGCCTTGATCTTGTGGTTCCACTCGTCCGGGACGTGGCAATCGGAACAGATGGCCCGCACGCCGGAATCGTTATTGTAATGGACCGTTTCCCGATATTCGCCCAGATTGGTTTCCATCGTGTGGCAGGATACGCAGAACTCTTCCGTGTTGGTCAATTCCAGTGCCCAGTGGAACCCACCCCAGAACAGGATGCCTGCCAAAAACCCGGCCAGTAGTGTAAAGCCGACGCTGAGGACGGCGATCGGGCTCCAGAACCAGGTCCAGAGGCGCCGGATGAGTCCTTGTTTTTCTTGGGAGTCGGACATGTCGCGCTCTCCTTTTCGACCTGTGTTCAGTTTCCGGAGGAAGGTTCAAAAGTGTTATCGACCAGAGGCAGCGCATCGGCCTGTGGTACGTGGCACTGATTGCAGAAATACCGTGTGCCGGCGATCTGATCCAACTCTCGCCCTTCGCGGTCCAGATAGTGAGTCATCGACAACGTCGGAGCGTTGCGTTCACCAGCCTTGGTCCAGTCATGGCAGGAGAGGCACTGATTGGTACGCAGGTCGATCTGGTACTGTTCGATCGAATGTGGGATCAGCGGCGGCTGCTGGCGATAATTGCGCTGCATACGGCCTTCGACTGTCCGATGCACCTGATCCAGGACGGCGGGCTCATCGACTTCGGCACCGCGTAGGCTGTTAACTCCGGCAGACTGCGCGAGGGCCAGGCCACCGAGGAGCAGCGGCGGGATCAGGGCAAGGCCCACTAGGATCGGCTTTTTCATCTTCTCACTCCTTCAAAAAGGTCTTGAGGCGCGCGGCTGGGGCGCGGCGGTTGATTCCGGTGGCGCGACGGTCAGGGCGTCGAACCGATGGGTGAATTTGAAAACGTCTTCAGCGCAGACATCGATGCAGCGTCCGCAATTGGTGCAGTCGGGCGACAGGATCAGCGGGTTGTCTTTGCCTTTCAGCGCCGGAGAGATCACATGGTTTTCCGGGCAAACCGCGTAGCAGTCCATGCAATCGTCACAGGCGTTGCGATTGGCGGCGCTGACCCGCAGCATCGTCTTGCTGCCCACCAGTCCGTAGAATGCGCCTACGGGGCAGACATGGCCGCACCATCCATGGCGCGAGACAAGCAAGTCAAACAGGAAAATCGCGGCGACCATCGCCCAGACGAAGCCCATGCCAAAGATCAACCCGCGATGCAGCATGGTGATCGGGTTGACCAGTTCCCATGCAATTGCGCCAGTCAGGCCAGAGACGATCAGCACAGTGGCCATGATCCACAGCCGCGTTCCGCGTTTGGGCTGCCAGCCTTTTTGCAGACCCAGCTTGCGGTGCAGCCAGTGCGCGCCATCGGTTACAGGGTTGATCGGGCAGACCCACGAGCAATAGACGCGGCCTCCGACCAGCGCGTAGGTCACCAGAACGATGACGGCACCTATGGCGGCAGTCAGCTCGGGCCAGTGCCCTGCGATCAGACTTTGCAGAAAGACAAACGGATCGGTCAGGGGCAGTACGCCTAGGGTCAGCGACCCGGCCAGAGTGCCCTGCACGATCCAGAGGCCGAACCACGGGCCCAACAGGAACAGTACCAGGAAGAACACTTGGCTGGCGCGGCGCAGCAGCAGGTATTTATGGGCACTCAGCCAACCTTTGGCGGCGATAGCTTCATGCCCCAGCGGCATGTTTGTGTGGACGGTCATTGAGTGACCTCCGGCAATTTGAAGCTGGGCTCAAACCCGCCCGGTGCGACAAGGTTATCGGTGCCCGGTCCCGGCAGGCGATCAGGCAAATCGATGATACCTTCGACGACGGGCGCGCCTTTGGCTTCTTTCTCTTCCCAGCCCTTGCGGTAGTGATCGGCGCTGCTGCCCCGAGCCAATCGGGCGGGCAGCACCTTGATCGCCGCTTCGGGCAGAACGCAGCTTTTCTCGCAAACGCCGCAGCCGGTGCAATGATCGGCGTGAACGGTCGGAATGAAGATCGCGTGACTGCCCGAGCGGGCATTATGCTCGGTTTCTAGCGTGATCGCCTCGTCGATGACGGGGCAGACGCGGTAACAGACATCGCAGCGCAGGCCGAAGAAGTTCAGGCAGTTTTCCTGATCGACCAGAACGGCGACACCCATCTTGGCGTCGTCGATATTGTCCAGTCCGGGGTCCAGCGCCCCGGTCGGGCAGGCAGCGACACAGGGGATGTCGTCGCACATTTCGCAGGGAACATCACGGGCGGTGAAATACGGCGTGCCGGTGGCCACCGCATCGACACCCAGCTCGGCCAGTTTCAGCGTGTCATAGGGACATTCCCGCACGCACAGACCACAGCGGATGCAGGCTGACAGAAAGTCTTTTTCCGGCAAGGCACCGGGGGGGCGCAACGCCTCGGCCGGCAACGCCCGTGCGTCCCGCGCCAGCCAGGCCAGCAAGGACCCTGCTGCGACGCAGCCACCCGCTGCGCGCGCCGAGTCCTGCAGGAACCGGCGCCGCTGCGGCGAAAGGGGTGTGCCAACACGAGACATGGGGACGACCTTTGCCTTGCCAGCCTTTTACGCGCGCTCGACCTTACAGGCGCATTTCTTGAAGTCGGTCTCTTTCGACAGCGGGCAGGTTGCGTCTAGCGTCAGCTTGTTGGTTAGCTGGCCTTCGTCGAACCACGGCATGAACACCAGGCCACGCGGCACTTTGTTCCGGCCTCGGGTTTCGACCCGGCTGTTAACTTCGCCGCGGCGGGTGGAAAGAACGATCTCCTGCCCGCGGCGCAGACCGCGGTCGCGCGCATCATCCGGGTGCATGTAGACAACGGCGGCGGGATAGGAGCGGTGCAATTCGGGCACGCGGCGGGTCATCGAACCTGAATGCCAATGTTCCAGCACACGCCCGGTGCAGAGCCACAGGTTGAATTCCTCATCCGGTACCTCGGGGGCGGGTTCGTATGGCGCGAAGATGATCTTGGCCTTGCCGTCCTTATGGCCATAGAATTTCACGTCTTCGCCTTCAGGCACATACGGATCATAGCCTTCTCGGAAGCGGTACAGTGTTTCCTTACCATCCACGACTGGCCAGCGCAGGCCACGCGCCTGGTGGTAGGTTTCGAATGGGGCCAGATCGTGCGCGTGGCCGCGCCCAAACTCGGCATATTCCTCGAACAGGCCCTTTTGCACGTAGTAGCCAAAGTGCTCGGACTCGTCGTTGTCGAATCCTTCTGCGGTCTCTGACAGCGGGAACTTGTCGATCGTGCCATTGGCGAACAGCACGTCATACATGGTCTTACCACGATGTTCTGGCATGGTGGCCAGCAGTTCCTCACCCCAAACCTCTTCAACGGTGAAGCGTTTGGAGAACTCCATCAACTGCCACAGATCGGATTTCGCTTCGCCCGGAGCTTTGACCTGTTGCCGCCAGAATTGGGTGCGACGCTCGGCGTTGCCATAGGCGCCTTCCTTCTCGACCCACATGGCGGTAGGCAGGATCAGGTCAGCCGACAGGGCTGTTACAGTAGGATAGGGATCGGAGACGGCAATGAAGTTCTCCGGGTTGCGATAACCGGGATAGCCTTCTTCGTTGATATTGGGCGCGGCCTGCATGTTGTTGGTGCACTGCACCCAATAGGCATTCAGATCGCCGTCCTTCAGCTTGCGGTGCTGCAAAACGGCGTGGAACCCGGGTTTGGGTGGGATGGTGCCCGCAGGAATTTTCCACGCTGTCTCGCAAATCTCGCGGTGCTTGTCGTTTGCCACAACCATATCAGCCGGCAGACGGTGAGCGAAGGTTCCGACCTCACGTGCCGTACCACAGGCCGAAGGTTGACCGGTCAGCGAGAAGGGCGAGTTTCCGGGTTCGGAAATCTTACCCACCAGCAGATGCACATTGTACATCAGCGAGTTCACCCACGATCCGCGAGTGTGCTGGTTGAAGCCCATGGTCCACAGACTCATCACTTTGCGGTTGGGGTCGGCATATTGCTGGGCCAGACGCTCAAGCTGAGCGGCAGGAACACCGGAGAGTTCCGATGTGTATTCCAGCGTGTATTCCGATACCGCTTCGGCATATTCTTCGAAGCTGATTGGCTCCATCTTGCCAGAGTTTGGATTCTCGGCCTCTTCCTGCAGCGGGTTGTTGTCGCGCAGGCCATAGCCAATATCGGTGGCGGTCTTGGTGATGTTGACGTGTTTGTTGACGAACTCTTCGTTCACCGCGCCGTTCTGGATAATGTAATTGGCGATATAGTTCAGGATCGCCAGATCGGTCTGCGGCGCAAAGACCATTCCATTGTCGGCCAGCTCGAACGAGCGGTGTTCATAGGTCGACAGTACATGCACTTCGGATCCCGGTTTGGTCAGACGTGTGTCGGTCAGGCGTGACCACAGAATCGGGTGCATCTCGGCCATGTTCGAGCCCCAGAGCACGAATGTGTCTGCGTGCTCGAAATCGTCATAGCAGCCCATTGGTTCATCAATGCCGAAGGTGCGCATGAAGCCGACAACCGCCGAGGCCATACAGTGGCGCGCGTTCGGGTCGATGTTGTTGGACCGGAAACCGGCTTTCATCATCTTGGCAGCGGCGTAGCCTTCCCAAACGGTCCACTGGCCCGAACCGAACATGCCGACACTGGTCGGGCCTTTCTTGGCAAGGGCCTCTTTCCACTTGGCAGCCATGACGTCGAACGCTTCGTCCCAGCTGACGGGTTCGAATTCACCGTTCTTGTCATATTCGCCGTTGGTTTTGCGCAGCATCGGCGTGGTCAGGCGGTCTTTGCCGTACATGATCTTGGACAGGAAATAGCCCTTGATACAGTTCAGACCGCGGTTCACCGGCGCATCCGGGTCGCCTTGCGTGGCGACCACGCGCCCGTCTTTGGTGCCAACCAGAACCGAGCATCCGGTGCCGCAGAACCGGCAGGCGGCTTTGTCCCAACGGATATCAGGGTTGCCGACCTGAGCGCTGGCTTGTCCGGTCGCAAGGGGAAGTCCTGCGGCTGATGCTGTCGCAGCAGCGGCGGTTGATTTCAAGAAGGTCCGGCGGGATTCAGAGATGGTCATGACATGGGTCTCCGGCTTTAGATCTGGCGAGAAGCATTAAGGTGCGGACGGGTCTCCGCGAGGTCTTCGAAATGGTGGTAGGTCAGGGTCAGAGAGATCACACCCGGGATCTGATGCAGATCCATGATCGTCTCAGACGCCATTTTTTCCGGCGTATCCTCGACCACAACAACAATGCGGCCATCCTCGGATGCCGCGTGAACTTCTGCCCCGTTTGTACCTGCAATCGCGGCCTGTGCACTCTGCGTGGTTTCGGGGGTTACATGGACGAGGCATCCACAGATATTCATAAGGCTACCTCCTGAGTGGGCGGGGTGTGGCGTTCAAAGCTGACAGAACCGGCAGGACAGGCGCTGGCACAAGCGCCACAGCCGGTACAAATATCGGTGTCGAGTTGGGGTTCAGCACGACCACCGGTTTGCAGCCGAAAGCGGATCGCATTGTGGTCGCAGACATCCTGACAGACCCGACAGCTGACACCATTCATCGACAGGCAAGAGGCCGACACCGCAGCGCGCCAAGGCCAATCAGCCACGTGTTCAGGATTCAGCGCCCCGGTCGGGCAAGCATTGGCGCAATCACCGCAAAATGTGCATGGGCCTGCGTCCAATTGCACAACAGGCCAGCCTTGCGCGTCGAAACGGATGATATCTTCAGGGCAGGCCTCGCGGCATTCGTCGCATTGAGTGCAAAGCTCAAGAAACTCGGTCACCGCACCCGGTGGGTGGATGGCTGATGTATCCTCGCGCAGCACTTTCCCTTTCAGGAATGCGCGTCGGCTGGCTAGCTTGTTCATTCGCTCGCGACCTTTGAGTGATCGACAGGGGTTGGCCTGCCTGACTCGGGTGTTAGCGTAGCACAGCGTGTAAGGAATTGACCTAGATCATTTTTGAACTGCTTATTTTTTCAGCATCCAGGGGCGGCAACACCCGAATATCAGGCGCGTTTCTCACCGATTGTAGCAACGCCAAGAACCGAAAGCACCTTTGCCTCGATCTGTTCTGCGTTCATTCCTGCGACGGCGTACATATCCGCCGGGCTCGCCTGATCGATGAAGATATCCGGCAGCACCATCGAGCGATACTTCAACCCTTCGTCAAACACGCCCTCATCCGCAAGCAATTGCGCAACATGGCTGCCAAAGCCGCCGATGGCCCCTTCCTCGATGGTGATCAGTGCCTCGTGATTGGCAGCCAGATCAAGGATCAGGTCCCGATCCAGCGGTTTGGCAAAGCGTGCATCGGCGATGGTGGGCTTGATCCCGCGCGCCGACAGCGCCTCTGCTGCTTTCTGCACTTCGGCCAGCCGCGTACCGAAAGACAGCAGCGCCACCCGGGCACCTTTCTGGATCAATCGGCCCTTGCCGATCTCCAATATTTCTCCGCGCTCGGGCAGATCAACGCCCGCTCCTTCGCCGCGAGGATACCGGAAAGCGATCGGGCCATCGTCATGTGCCACCGCAGTGGCGACCATGTGCATCAATTCGGCCTCATCTGCAGCCGCCATGACAACCATACCCGGAAGGTTGGCCATGTAAGCAATATCAAACGACCCCGCATGGGTCGCACCGTCTGCCCCAACCAGACCCGCACGGTCGATGGCAAATCGCACCGGCAGGCGTTGGATCGCCACATCATGCACAACCTGATCATAGCCACGCTGCAGGAAGGTTGAATACATCGCACAGAAAGGCTTCATTCCCCCGGCGGCCAACGCAGCCGAGAAGGTCACGCCATGCTGTTCGGCAATCGCTACGTCGAAACAGCGCGACGGATAGCGCTCGGCAAACAGGTTCAGCCCGGTCCCGTCCGGCATCGCGGCTGTAACCGCGACGATCTTGTCATCCCGCGCTGCTTCATCGACCAGTGTCGTGCCAAAGACCGAGGTATAGGAAGGCGCGTTCGAAGGCGCCTTTTTCTGCTCGCCCGTCACCACATCGAACTTGGCGGTCGCGTGACCCTTGTCGCGGGCCTGTTCGGCGGGGGCATACCCCTTGCCTTTCTTGGTCAGCACATGGATCAGGATCGGTCCGCTTGCCTTCGCCTTGACCGCACGCAGAACCGGCAGCAACTGGTCCAGATCATGCCCGTCGATCGGGCCAAGATAGGAAAAGCCGAGCTCTTCAAATAGCGTCCCGCCCATGGCCATGCCCTTCAGCATATCCTTGGCGCGCTTTGCCCCTTCGCGGAAGGGTTCCGGCAGCAACGACACCGCACCTTTGGCAGCAGCTTTCAGATCGTGAAACGGTTCTTCGGCATAGATGCGCGATAGATAGTTCGATAGGGCACCCACCGGCGGTGCAATGCTCATCTCATTGTCATTGAGAATTACGATCAAGCGTTTCTTCAGGTGGCCTGCGTTGTTCATCGCCTCAAAGGCCATGCCGGCGGACATAGAGCCATCGCCGATCACAGCGATCGCATCGCCCAGCCCTTCAGGCGTAACGCCGCCCAGATCACGCGCGACAGCAAAGCCTAGCGCGGCACTGATCGAGGTACTGGAATGTGCAGCGCCAAATGGATCATAGGCGCTTTCACTGCGCTTGGTGAATCCGCTTAGGCCGTCTTTTGTGCGCAGGGTGCGAATTCGGTCCCGGCGTTCTGTCAGAATCTTGTGCGGATAACACTGGTGACCTACGTCCCAGATGATCTTGTCTCGTGGCGTGTCGAATACCGCGTGCAGCGCCGTGGTCAGCTCGACGACACCCAGACCCGCGCCCAGATGCCCTCCGGTCACCGACACTGCTGAAATCGTCTCGGCCCGCAACTCATGTGCGACCTGATGCAACTGCGCATCTGAAAACTGCTTCAGATCCGCTGGGCGGCTCACAAGGTCTAACAAGGGCGTATTCGGGCGGTCAGACATTTGGCGTTCCTGGCTTAGCTGTCCCGGGCAATAACGAAGCGGGCAGCCTGCTTCAAGGTTTCTGCAGCGGGGCCATGTTCGTCCAGCGCAGCACAAGCCTGATCCACAAGCTCAATTGCACGGGATCTGGCGGCGTCCAGACCCAGTAGCGAGACAAAGGTCGCTTTGCCCGCCTCGGCGTCTTTCTGCAGCCGCTTTCCGGCCTTTTCGGCATCTCCTTCGACATCCAAAATGTCATCCGCGATCTGAAAGGCAAGCCCAAGCGCCTGGGCATATTGGCGCAAGGGGGTGGGATCGGCCTGCGCCAATCGCGCACCCGCGCAGGCGGACCATTCGATCAACGCACCGGTCTTGCCCGCTTGCAGATGTGTAATCTCATCCAGTGTCAGCGGCTCCGCCGCCGTCTCAGCGGCGATATCCAGCGCCTGACCCAGAACCATACCCTGTGCGCCGCTCGCTTTTGCCAGCGTTAGAGCCAGTTCAGCGCGTATTTCAGCGTTTCCAACCTCTGGTCGAGCGCAAAGCTCAAACGCAAGTGTCTGCAGCGCATCCCCGGCCAGAACGGCGGTGCCCTCATCCCATTTCACGTGCACCGTCGGGCGTCCACGCCTCAGGTCGTCATCATCCATGCAAGGCAGGTCGTCATGGACCAGAGAGTATGCATGCAGCGCTTCGATACCTGTCGCTGGCCAGATTGCCCGAGCTGTATCGACGCCAAGCAACCGCGCGCTTTCCAATACCAGAAACCCTCGCAGACGCTTGCCGCCCTCGGTGGCATAGGCCATGGCCCGTGTCACATCCAGATCATCCAGCGCGCTCAGAACCAGATCGAAATGGCTCTGAATCAGCGCGGCATCCTGTGCCAGCTTTTCACGAAACATTTACTGACCTTCGACAGGCGTCGTCCCGGTTGGCTGGCCATCTGCGTCCAGAGTGATCGCGGCCACTTTTTCCTCAGCACGCTTCAACTCATCCTCGCAGCGCTTCTTCAATGCGGCGCCACGTTCGTACAGCGCAATCGATTGATCCAGCGCCACATCACCACGTTCCAACTGGCCAACCACGGCCTCAAGCTCTTTCATCGCTTGTTCGAACGTCATCTGTTCAACTGGGGTATCGGTCATCGTGCTGCCTTTATCAGTTCTTCCACATGGGCGCGTGTCGCCTCGGCCAGTGCGTTCAGATCATACCCGCCTTCCAGAGTCGAGACGATACGGCCATCACACACCTCATCAGCAATCTTGCACAGCTCCGCCGTGATCCAGGCGAAATCGCCGGTGGACCAGTTGAGATTGGCCAACGGATCATCCTGATGCGCGTCGAACCCGGCAGAGATAATGATCAGTTCTGGTTTGAATTCCCGCAGTCGTGGAAAAGCTTGCGTTTCATAAACGGCCCGCATCTCCGCTCCGCCTGTGCCTGGGGCTAAAGGAATATTCAAAACCGTCTCATAGGCCCCGGTCTCATCCGGGCGGCCCGAGCCGGGCCACAAGGGCATCTGCTGGCTGGTGATCACCAAGGCGCGTTTCTCGTCCCACAGCAGGTCTTGCGTGCCATTGCCGTGATGCACGTCGAAGTCGACAACCGCTACCCGGCTCAGCCCATGATGATCAAGTGCGTGCTTTGCAGCCAACGCGGCATTGCCAAACAGACAGAATCCCATGGCCGTTTCGGTCTCGGCATGATGTCCCGGTGGACGAATGGCGCAAAACGCGTTCGGTGCTTCACCGCCCAGAACCAAATCAACGGCCCGCACCGCCGCACCCGCCGCACGATAGGCCGCATCGACCGAGCCTGGCGACATGAACGTGTCTCCGTCAATCTGTTTGAACCCATCCAAGGGTCTATGGCCAAGAATATCGCTAATGTGACTCTGCGGGTGCACCCTCAACAGATCGTCATCAGCTGCTAAAGGAGCCGTCACGCGCTGCAGATCAAGATCTTCCAGTGCATGTAGGATATGCTCCAGCCGGGCTACGCGTTCCGGGTGACCCTGCGGAGTTACGTGATCAAGACAGTCTGCATGGGTCAACAAAGCGGTTTTCATCAGGATTCCATCTTCATCTGGCCAGTAATTTCTGTGCCAGAGGTAAATAAACGCCGCACAGCGGTTAAATCAATCCGGCGCCAGCATGTAGCCTGCACCGCGCACGGTCTGAAGATAGCGCGGCTGCTTCGGATCTTGCTCAAGCTTCCGGCGCAATCGTGTGATCTGTACATCCACTGCGCGCTCCTGCGCCTGACCCTTGTCACGACCCAAATACTCGACAAGTTTGGCGCGGCTGATCGGCTCACCCGGCTGGGCCGAGAATATCTTCATCAGCTGGCTCTCTGTCGCGGTCAGGCGGACGGGATCTTCGCCCTGCCACATCTCACCGCGTTCGATATCATAGCGAATTGGACCAAGATGCAGAATCTTCGCCGCCGTATCCTGCGCAGGCGTTTCCGGCATCCGACGCAGAATGGCATTGATTCTCAGCAGCAACTCTTTGGGTTCGAATGGTTTCGCCAGATAGTCATCGGCGCCTGCCTCCAGCCCGGCAATCCGATGCTCGGTTTCGCCCTTGGCCGTCAACAGCAGGATCGGGGTGGAATGGGTGTCGCGCAGAGATCGGGTCAGGCTCACACCGTCCTCACCGGGCATCATCACATCCAGCACGATCAGATCGAAATCCAGTCCCGACAAAACCCGCCGCGCATGGGCTGCATCCCGCGCTGAGGTCACCAGAAACCCGCTGCGCATCAGGAATTTCTTGAGCAAATCGCGAATGCGCTCGTCATCGTCGACGATCAGAAGATGGGCGTCCATTTCGCTCATGAAGTCGTATCCCGCAGTTTCGTATATGCACGACGCATATCAGCATCCATCATCGCTTCAAGCACTTTGCGAAACCCGGCCACCGCTTCGGGGCCCGCATCTTTGTAGGCCGCACGCATCCGGGCGCGCTGGGCGTCAGATAGTTTGGCCTCGAGTGCCTTTCCTTTATCCGTCAGAAATAGGTGGCGTTCGCGTTTGTCCACTGTTCCGACCCGGCTTTCGACCAACCCATCTTCAATCAGGCTGCGCAAGACGCGATTCAGCGATTGCTTCGTGACACCCAATATGGCCAGCAAATTGTTCACCGTCGTTCCTGGCGCACGGTTGATGAAGTGGATGGCCCGATGATGAGCACGGCCATAGGCCAATTCAGTCAGGATACGGTCCGGATCAGCGGTAAAGCCGCGATAGGCAAAAAACATAGCCTCGATACCCTGCCTCAGTTGTTCATCTGTCAGAAACAACAGGCTTTCTCCGCCAAAGACCGGGGCGGGACGGATGTCGGTCATGTTGGGCCTCATTCGCAATATAACCTGACTTTATGTCAGCCTTATTGACATTCCAAGAGCGCACAGGTATCGAATCGCAGTTTTTGCGCAACATTGTGTCCGATACGGACCTAAACGGCGCAACATTCGGAAATATCGACCGGTTCAGGAGGTTTCGCATGGCTGGATATGACGATCGCGACGGTGTCATCTGGATGGATGGCGAATTGGTGCCCTGGCGTGAGGCCAATGTGCACATCCTGTCCCACGCGATGCATTATGCGTCTTCGGTGTTCGAGGGTGAGCGCGCTTACAACGGCAAGATCTTCAAAAGCCGCGAACATTCCGAACGCCTAATCGCGTCGGCAGAGGCGCTGGATATGCCGATGCCATACTCGGTCGATGAGATCGAGGCCGCCAAGGAAGAAGCGCTCAAAGCCAGTGGTCTTCAAGATGCGTATGTACGTGCGCTGGTCTGGCGCGGTTCGGGCGAGGATATGGGTGTGGCGTCCGCCAAGAATCCGGTTCGGATGGCCATCGCTGTTTGGCCTTGGGGTGCATATTACGGTGACGCTAAGATGCAAGGCGCCAAGTTGGACATTGCCGAGTGGAAACGACCCAGTCCGGAAACCATTCCAGTCCATGCCAAGGCAGCAGGTCTTTACATGATCTGCACCATTTCCAAACACAAAGCTGAGGCCAAAGGCTGCTCGGACGCTTTGTTCATGGACTATAATGGCAACGTCGCCGAGGCGACGGGGGCAAATGTCTTCTTCGTTAAGGATGGCGAAGTGCACACCCCGCTGGCCGATTGCTTCCTCAACGGCATCACTCGTCAGACGGTGATCCAGATGCTGAAAGACAAGGGCATCACTGTTCATGAACGTCGGATCCGTCCCGAGGAGATGGCCGATTTCGAGCAATGCTGGCTGACTGGCACTGCAGCCGAGGTTACACCTGTCGGGCAGATCGGCGATTATACCTTCGAGGTCGGCGATCTGACCCGCGAAATCGCCGAAGATTACGAGAAATTGGTCCGCGCGTAAGTTAACACCGTATTGAACCCCCGCTCAGGCGGGGGTTTTGATTGCAGATCATGCAAATATGCATGCAGATCGTTCGAAGGTATGGACGCCGCCGGGCCAAGCCGTATCGTTGGCTCATGTTAGATCTTCTCAGCGATATCCTTACACGCCTGTCTCTGCGTGGCACATTTTATTTCCGCACATCCTTTACTCCGCCGTTTGGGATACAGGTGCCGGGCTTCGAGAACGTGGCCCGGTTTCACTTTGTGCAACGCGGTGAATTGAAGGTGCACCTGCCAACAACCGGCGAGACCTTGCGGTTGCGGCAGGGTGATCTGATTCTTATTCCCCACGGTGCGCCGCATGCGCTGCTGTGTAATGAAGTCAAACCCTATGATGCCTTGCCCCTTGAGCGGGTGTTAGAGCTGTCAGGCTACAAAGGCGATGGTGTCCTGGTTTATGGCGGTGAGGAAGACGAGCGCGATACGCAACTGATTTGCGGACATTTCTCATTCACCGGGCCAGCCGGGCGAAACGGAACCGGTCATATGCTGATCGACCGGTTGCCACCTTTTATACTGATCGAGAACTACGGTGAAGAAGCGGGTGCCTGGATCGAGGCGACATTGCGCATGATCGGATCTGAAGTGTCCGGTGCTCGTATCGGCGGTGACCTGATCGCGCTGAAACTGTCCGAAGTACTGTTTGCGCAAGCGATCCGGGCATACCTTGAACATCAAAGTCCTCATGATGCCGCGCTTGCCGGATTTGCCGATCCGCGCATCTCGCGGGCGCTGACTGCATTTCACCAGTCTCCGGCGCAGGAGTGGAGCGTTGCGATGCTCGCGCGAGAAGCAGCAATGTCACGCACTGCATTTGCGCAGCTTTTCTCACAAAAGATGGGGACTACCCCGATGCAGTACCTGACGGACTGGCGGATGCAGATCGCGTGCCATGGGTTGACCGAAAATCGCTGGAACGTTGCGGATGCCGCAGCAGAAGTGGGATACGCGTCCGAGGCTGCGTTTTCACGCGTGTTCAAGAAGCAGGTCGGACTGTCGCCCGCCGCGTACCGTGCGATGCACTAATCGTACTGATCAATTGAACGATCTGCAATAAATGCAAAACGAACTGAGATGTTACGTTCAATCGCGCGCCCCTAATCTTTGATCATCACTGATTGAAGAAAGGAAGTTCACATGTCCCTGCGTTTTGTCACCCGCTCTGTCCATGCCTATCTTGACTACCCGGTTGCGATTGCGCTGATGGTTTTGCCTTTTGTACTGGGGTTGGGCCAGTCCAACCCGCTGGCACTCTGGCTGTCCGTTGTGACCGGCATTGCAGCATTCGTGCTGACCGTTCTGACAGACCATCACCTTGGGATTTGGCGGGTTCTGCCATACAAGTTCCACTTGGCTGTTGATCTGCTTGTCGGCGTCACGTTCCTGTTTGCGCCCAGCCTGTTTGGATTTTTTGGGCTTGATGCGTTGTTCTACTGGGTGAACGGGGCCGCAGTCGTTGTGGTGATCTCGCTCAGCGCGCCCGAACAGAGCGCTATTGCTTGAAGTGAGTCAGAACCGTAGCGATCAGCTGGGCCATGCGGGCATCCGGATGGCCCTTTTTTGTTTTAGACACTAATAAGGCCAAATTTGCCCAATGGGTCGCCTCTGTTGCATCAGATTTTCAGGCTTGAATTTTCCGACAAAAACCATCAGATATAGCGCAACGCCAGATGACACCATCAAGCAACTGGTTCCGGGGCGATCTGTGGGCTCAGCAAAAGCAGATGTGAAGGCCTGCCATTGCCCCGGGAACGACCAAAGGAGCCCGCGATTGCGTGATCGATTTGAAGAACTGATGGCCAATCCCTGCTGTGCATCGTGTGATTGCGACGCGCTAACCTCAGAAGTCGCGGCCTATCTCGATCACAAGACCTGCAACGCCGAGCGCTGCCGGGCGCTCGAAGAACGCTCAGCCGCAACGATGTACGCAGTCAGGCGCGATTCGATGCGCGCGCTGAATGAGGGTGGTGCGCGGGCCTAGAAATCCACACCACGTTGGGCTTTGATGCCGGCTTGGAACGGGTGTTTTTCTTCGGTCATCTCGGTTACCAGATCCGCATAGTCCCTTAGGGCTTGCGGGGCATCCCGGCCAGTCAGGAACACGCTGGTTTTGTCTGATCGGGTCTGAAGCCCCTCAATAACAGTGTCTACTGAAAGGTATTCGTAGCGCAGGGCGATATTGATCTCGTCGAGGACAACCAGATCGTAGTCGCCGCTTTTCATCAGATCACAGGCCTTGTTGAAGGCCGAAGTCGCAGCCGCGATGTCGCGCTCGCGGTCCTGCGTATCCCAGGTAAACCCTTCGCCCATCGTGTGCCAGGTGACCAGATCGCGTTCCTCAAAGAACCTGCGCTCACCCGTTTTCCATTTGCCCTTGATGAACTGAACCACAGCCACTTTCTGGCCCCAGCCCAATGCCCGGATCACCACGCCAAACGCAGCCGAGGATTTTCCCTTGCCCTTACCTGTATTGATCAGCACCAGTCCCCGGCCGGGATCGACCGCTTCCGAGACTTTCTTGCGGTGCTTGGCTTGCACCTCTTGCATCTTTTCTTTGTGGTTCTGTGCGTCGCTCATCGGGAAACCTCATAGGTGTATCGCGACCCAACCTAGGGAAAGATTGCGAAAGGTAAAGTCAGGCTTTGGGATCCGTTGCTGATCGCGCCTTGGTCCGATCAAGGCCAAGTTGTCGTTCACGCAGGATCACCACGACGTTGCCTGCAATTACCAATGCCGCGCCGCCCAGCATCACAAGGGTTGGCAACTCATCGAACCAGAAATAACCAATGACAATGGCGAACAGCATTGTGGTGTAGTCATAAGGTGCCAGCATTGACGCTTGTCCAAACTTGTAGGACGAGGTCACCAGAATCTGCGCCACTCCGCCGATCAGGCCGATTGTCACCAGCAATGCGGCTTGCTCCCATGTCGGGATAACCCAGCCCCAAAACACTGTGAGACCCGAAAGCAAGGTCGCTGTGAGAGAGAAATAGAACACGATTGCGGCGGGATGATCCACCTGTACCAGTTGTCGAATATGTATCTGCACAAAGGCACGGGCAACGGTTGCAGCCAGCACGCAAAGCGCACCTATTGTTGCGGCGGTTTCGGCAGTGCCTGAACCCAGCCGGGGCCAGATCATGATTAGAACGCCGACAAGGCCAAGCGCGACGGCCCCGATACGAATCATTCGTATCCGCTCGCCCAACATGATTGCAGCCAGAATCAGCGTGAAGATCGGGGTTGCATATCCGATGGCGGTTACCTCGGGCAGCGGCAACAGGCTAAGACCAGTAAAGGTCAGCCCCATGGCCGAGGTTCCCAGAACCCCGCGCCAGAAATGGCCCATCGGCTTCTTGACGACAAAGCCGTGCACCAGCTCTCCTCGCCAGACCAGCCAGGCGATGATAACCGGAATCGCGAAAAGCGAGCGGAAAAACACCATCTCTCCCGGCGGGAAATCATCTGACAAAGCCTTGACCAATGCAGACATCGTCGTGAACAGCACGAGCGCACTGAGCTTGAGCGCCACGGCCAATGCCGGACGATGCGATGTTAAGGATTTCGCCATGGTCGCGAACCTGCGCCTTTGAGGCGGAAAGATCAACTGGCCAAAGTTGCCGTATCAGAGATTGGACCAGTCTAGTGGAAGCTGAGCTCCAATTTCCTCTGACAGGTCCTTTAGAAACCTCATCATCCGCGCGGCTCGGTCCTGCGCGATGGCCCTGCCTTTTTCGGTCAGCATATCATTGGGTAAGCGCAGCAGTTTTATTTGCCAGTGATCGATTGAAAAAATCAGGTCATTAGGTAAACGGTTTTCGGCAAACGGATCTGACGGGTCATAAAGGGTGCGTCCCAGCGCGCCCGAGACTGAAAAGTTGCGGGCAATACCGATAGCACCCAACGCATCCAGACGATCGGCATCCCGTAGTATTCGCGCCTCGGGTGTTTCGGGCGGGATGTTAGCCGAAAAGCTATGGGCGGCAATCGCGTGCTGCACGGCTCCAATTTCAGTGGTGGAATAGCCGAATTCTTCAAGAATAGGCTCTGATTCAGCGGCGGATCGCATCGAGGCCAGATGCCGATCCGGATCATCTTTTGACAGGTTGATCAGATCATGCAGATAACACGCCGCCAGCAAGACACGCGGGTTGGTTTCATCATCCGCAATCGCCTGCGCATTAACCCAAACCCGATCCAGGTGCGCCAGATCATGCGCCGGATCCGTCTGCATCCGTTGCCTGACGACAGCGCGCAGCGAAGCGCGCAGATCAGCCAATCTGTCCACGGTTCTCGCCGATTTGACCACGGTGCAGGAGCAGGTGATCAAGGATCACGCAAGCCACCATTGCCTCACCTACCGGAACGGCGCGGATGCCGACGCAGGGGTCGTGGCGGCCTTTGGTAATGATCTCGGTCTCTTCGCCGGATTTGGTGATGGTCTTGCGGGTGGTCAGAATGGACGAGGTCGGCTTGACCGCAAAGCGCACCACAAGATCCTGGCCGGTCGAAATGCCGCCCAGAATACCGCCAGCGTGGTTCGAGCTGTATTGAGGGCCGTCCTGTCCCATGAATATCTCGTCGGCGTTGGCCTCGCCAGTCAGTTCGGCGGCGCCCATGCCTTCACCGATTTCAACCCCTTTAACTGCGTTTATCGACATCATGGCTGCAGCCAGATCAGTGTCTAACTTGGCATAAACCGGCGCGCCGAGCCCCGCCGGAACGCCGCGCGCGACCACTTCGACCACTGCGCCGACCGAGTTGCCGGATTTGCGCAGGTCGTCCAGATAAGCGGCCCAATCATCGGCTGCTTTGGCGTCGGGCGCCCAGAATGGATTCTGTTCGATCTGCGACCAGTCGAAATTGGCACGGTCGATCTTGTGCGGACCGATCTGGGTCATATAACCGGTGATTTGAACATTCGGAGCGATCTGTTGGATAGCCTCACGCGCGAGTCCTCCGGCCGCCACACGTGATGCCGTTTCCCTCGCCGAACTGCGCCCGCCGCCGCGATAGTCACGGATCCCGTACTTCTGCCAATATGTGATGTCGGCGTGTCCCGGACGAAACTTGTCCATGATGTCGCCGTAGTCTTTCGAGCGCTGATCGGTGTTCTCGATCATCAACTGCACCGGTGTGCCCGTGGTCTGGCCTTCGAACACACCGGACAGGATTTTAACCTGATCGGGTTCGCGCCGCTGTGTGGTGAATTTATTCTGACCTGGTTTGCGCTTGTCCAGCCAATGCTGGATCATGCCCTCATCGATTGTGACGCCCGGAGGGCAGCCATCGATGGTCGCACCCAAAGCGGGTCCGTGGCTTTCACCCCAGGTGGTAACGCGGAAGAGGTGGCCAAAACTGTTCATCGACATGGGGCATGCTCCTTTGAGCGACGTGATTAGCGGGGAGTGCCTTGGTCCTCAAGTGGATTTGCATTTGCAGAGAAGCAAGCGCCGCCCTGTGGGCGGCGCGATTGGAATAAGTCAGGCGGCTTGAGCCACCGTGGCGCGGGTTGCGTTGATCTTGAGCGCTGCATGAGCTGCCTCGCGCCCTTTTTCGATGAAATGCGCGCGATAGATGGCGTTGTGGTGATCCGTTTCCTGATACTGATGCGGTGTCAGCGAGACCGACAGGACCGGAACACCTGAATCGAGCCCGGCCCGCATCAAGCCATCGACAACCGCTTGTGCGACGAAGTCATGCCGGTAGATGCCGCCATCCACTACAAAGGCAGCGCAGGCTACGGCGGCGTAGCGCCCCGTTTGCGCCAGGTCACGGGCCAGCAGGGGCATCTCGAAAGCGCCCGGAACGTCGAATACATCAACCTGATCAGCTGGAATTAGTTCGAGAAACCCATCCAGCGCGCGATCCACGATATCTGAATGCCAGTTGGCTTTGACAAAAGCATAGCGGGTGTGTGTCATCATGATCTCCTTTCGTAACAGACACGTCACCCAAGGCGATCACGAGCAGGCACACCGCATTACCGGCGTGCTGCACGTTCTCTTTCATCCGGACTGTAACCGTCGGCTCTGGCTTCTCACCAGATCTGCTGACACCCCGCAGACCGGGGCCGCTCGCGGGCTTACGGGTCATGCCCGCATACCGCCGGTGGGGAATTTCGCCCCGCCCTGAGAACGAGTGGGACCTTGCCAAGGAGATATCGCTTCTGCAAGAGAAATTGGCAGGAGGACGAATATGCATCCCAATCCCACCTTTCGCGCCGAGACGCGCGAGCGTCACATCGAGTTTGCGCGTGACCGCGCCTTTGGTGTTCTGGCGGTGTCGACATCGGATGCACCGTTGTTAAGCCACGTTCCCTTTCTTCTGAACGAGGATGCTTCATCGGCTGACCTGCATCTGGTCCGGTCAAATCCGATTGTTAGGGCGCTGAAACAGCCGCAACCTGCGAAGATCGCTGTGTTAGGGCCGGATGGGTATATCTCGCCTGACTGGTACGAAGTCGATGATCAAGTGCCGACCTGGAACTATGTAGCGGTGCATCTTACTGGTGTGCTTGAGATGCGGCCAACGGACGACCTGCGAAATTTGCTCGACCGGCAGGCGGCAGACTTTGAAAATCGCCTGCTGCCAAAGCCGCCATGGTTGGCGTCCAAGATGACACCAGACGCGCTGGATAGAATGATGCGCATGATCGTTCCCTGCCGACTCATGATCTCGGATATCGACGGCACTTGGAAGCTGAATCAGAACAAACCCGATGAGGCGCGACATCGCGCGGCTGATCACGTGCACTCAGCAGGACTTGGCAGCGAGGTGGCGCGCTTGGCCTCGTTGATGCGCAAGGCCTGAGGCACGCGTTCTCGCCTTCCATTCATTGAGCGCTGAATGTGGCGAGATAAGCAGCGATGTCATCTGCGCCTTTTTTCAGCTTGACGCTCATGTTCGGGCGGGCGGTGTCATCATCCAGATATTCCTTGATGAACCCGATCGGATCCCGAGAATAGGCGGCGATGTTTTCTTCAGTCCACACAAGCCCTTCTTGCCCGGCGCGGATCATGTCGTCGGTGAACATCCCGATGGGCAAACGTTCACTTCCATAAAGATAATCGTTCTCAGTTCCGGCGGTGCGGCCAACTACGCCAAAGAGATTCGGCCCGGTGATGCCGCCTTTGACCAGAACCTCGCCATTTTTGATGATCGCATGGCACGAAGAGCATCTGTTATAGAGCTGTTCGCCTTTCGCCGGATCGCCGGCTGCGATCGCCTGTACTGAAGTCAGAAACGAAACAAAAACTACGGTTGCTGCTATCTTGAGCATTGAACATCTCCGGCTGGGAATATTGCGCCTGTGGCCTTTCACGCATTCCCGTTTAGAGTGCAATCGAATTCTGGTAGATAATCACGAGTTTGAAATATCTATTTTATATTAATAATTTAAGAGAAATCATATCGCGCTAAAATAGAAGGAGTACAGTGTTCTTAAGGTAGAGCTGCACGTGAAATCGGCGGCGTTCGCATAGGGTGAGGAGATTTCAATTTGGGGATCTACCAGCGCGGGTCGATGCCGAATCACGTCCCATCTGCCTGGCGCCAATTCGCCGCTCTGAGGGTTAAAATCTGCATTTGAGATTGAAATTTTGCCCTTTCACCGTGACATGAATGCTTAGATGCGGCGTATTGCGCGTTTAAGAGCGCTGGACGAACTCTATTCTCCCCGATAGATACCCCGTTTAAGACGCCGCACTTGTGCGGTGCGCGAGCTTTATGCCCGTTCGCGGGCGCCAGATAATCGGAGATAACCTCGTGTCCCAAGCTGAAGACCACGAAGGCACCCGCAGAGATTTCCTCTACTACGTCGCTGGCGGCGCAGGTGTCGTTGCCACCGGGGCTGCCGTTTGGCCCCTGGTAAATCAAATGAACCCATCGGCAGACGTTCAGGCTCTGTCCTCGATCCGTGTGGATGTAAGCGGGGTAGAGCCGGGTACGCAGCTGACTGCAAAGTGGTTGGGTAAGCCTGTTTTCATCCGTCACCGCACAGGTGCCGAGATTCAGGAAGCTCAGGAGCAGGACGCTGAAGGTGTCGACGCGCTGCCTGACCCGCTGGCTCGCAACTTCAATTTGAACGCCGACGCACCAGCGACCGACGCCAATCGCGTCATGCCTTCGCCCGAAGGCGAAGGAGAAGGGGCGTGGATCGTTCAGATGGGTGTTTGTACACACCTGGGTTGTGTGCCGCTTGGCGATGCTGGCGACTTTGGCGGTTGGTTCTGCCCCTGCCACGGCTCGCACTACGATCTTGCCGGTCGTATCCGCAAAGGCCCCGCGCCTGAAAACCTGCCCATTCCGCCCGTTGAATGGGTAGACGCCACCACCATCAAGCTCGGCTAAGGGAGACCTAACTTATGTCCGGAATTCCCCACGATCATTACGAGCCGAAGACAAATGGCGAGAAGTGGCTGAACAGCCGTCTGCCCATCGTCGGCCTGCTTTATGACACCCTGATGATCCCAACCCCCAAGAACCTGAACTGGTGGTGGATCTGGGGCATCGTCCTGGCATTCTGCCTGGCGTTGCAGATCGTCACCGGTATCGTTCTGGTGATGCACTACACCCCGCATGTTGATCTGGCCTTTGCTAGCATCGAACACATCATGCGCAACGTGAACGGCGGCTATATGCTGCGCTATCTGCACATGAACGGCGCATCGCTGTTCTTTGTAGCAGTCTACATCCACATCTTCCGCGGCCTGTTCTACGGCTCGTACAAAGCCCCGCGTGAGATTACGTGGATCATCGGGATGCTCATTTACCTGATGATGATGGGCACTGCGTTCATGGGCTACGTTCTGCCCTGGGGTCAGATGTCCTTCTGGGGTGCGACCGTGATCACCGGCCTGTTCGGTGCGATCCCGTTTGTTGGTGATGCGATCCAGACCTGGTTGCTGGGCGGACCTGCGGTGGACAACGCCACTCTGAACCGCTTTTTCTCGCTGCACTACCTTCTGCCGTTTGTTATCGCGGCGCTTGTGATCGTGCATATCTGGGCCTTCCACACCACAGGCAACAACAACCCGACAGGTGTTGAGGTTCGCCGTGGCTCGAAAGCCGAGGCAGAGAAAGACACGCTGCCGTTCTGGCCCTATTTCGTGATCAAGGATCTGTTCGCGCTGGCGGTCATTCTGGTCGTGTTCTGGGCCATCGTGGGCTACATGCCGAACTACTTGGGTCACCCGGATAACTACATCGAAGCCAACCCGCTGGTTACTCCTGCGCACATCGTTCCTGAATGGTACTTCCTGCCATTCTACGCGATCCTGCGTGCGTTCACTGGCGAAGTCTGGGTCGTTCAGTTCGCCAGCTTCATCACTGGCGGCATCATCGACGCCAAGTTCTTTGGTGTGATTGCGATGTTTGGTGCGATCCTGGCCATGGCCCTAGCCCCTTGGCTGGACACCTCGACCGTGCGTTCGGGCAAGTATCGTCCGATGTTCAAATGGTGGTTCTACCTTTTGATCATCGACTTCTTTGCTTTGATGTGGCTGGGTGCGATGCCCGCGGAAGAGCCCTATGCGACCTTCTCGCTGATCGCTTCGGCTTACTGGTTCGCCTATTTCTTCGTGATCCTGCCGATCCTGGGTGTCATCGAAAAACCCGAGGCGCAGCCGGAAACCATCGAAGAAGACTTCAACGCGCATTATGGCAAGGCAAACGCCGACGCCACGCCGGCCGAGTAAGAAGAGGGACCGGAAACATGTTCAAGAAACTTGCAATCGGTGCCGCGTTCGCTTTGGCCCTTGCGCCCGCCTCGACTTTTGCGGCAGGTGGCGGTGAGCAGCACATCGAAGATTTCGACTTCTCGTTCGAGGGACCGTTTGGAACCTGGGATCAGAACCAGCTTCAGCGCGGCCTACAGATCTATACCGAGGTCTGCGCAGCCTGCCATGGTCTGCAATATGTACCTCTTCGGACCCTTGAAGATTTGGGGTATTCGGAAGAGCAAGTCATCACCTACGCGGCCGACAACTTCGAGGTGTTCGATCCCGAGCTGGACGATTTCCGCCCGGCAATCCCGACCGACCACTTCCCGGCCAACAACGGTGTCGGCGCGCCTGACCTAAGCCTGATGGCGAAGGCCCGTGCCGGTTTCCATGGTCCTTACGGTCTGGGCATCAACCAGCTGGTCAAAGGCATGGGGGGCGCGGAATATATTGCCTCGCTTCTGGATGGTTATACCGGTGAAGAAAAGGAAGAAGCCGGTACTGTTCTCTATGAGAACAAGGCCTTCCCCGGTGGTTGGATTTCCATGGCTCCGCCGCTGGCAGAAGATCAGGTTGAATTTGCCGACGGACATCCTGCAACCGTTGAGGCAATGTCCGAAGACATAGCAGCCTTCTTGATGTGGAGCGCCGAGCCGAAAATGATGGAGCGCAAAAATGCCGGTTTCGTCGGTGTTCTGTTCCTGACAGTTCTGTCTGTTCTGCTGTACCTTGTGAATAAGCGCCTGTGGGCACCGATAAAGGGCAAACGTCTGGACTAAGGTCGACGTATAACTAAAAACTAAACCCCCGCGCCATCACGGTGACGGGGGTTTTTTTGTTGCGATGGTGTGGAAGGGGCCAGCCCCTTCTTGGCCTGCGGCCAATTCATCCCTGAGGTATTTTTGGCCAGATGAAGAACGGATCACACTTGTAATTGAGCTTTGCTGTGCCCCCGTATCGTCGCGATTACGATCTCGCCTTCGGGTTGGGCGTTGCCGAAGGTTACTTCGGTGAATTGTTCGGTGCGGCCCATTGTGGGATTTTCCATCAGGATATTGTGGGTTTTGCCGATCTGTGCCGTCAGATGCTTGATGACCTGTGCATCGCCGGCTGCACGCAGGCGCGCGGCGCGTTCTTTGATGACATTGCCGTTGATCTGTTGCGGTATGCGGGCTGCCGGAGTGCCTTCGCGTTTGGAATAGGGGAATACATGCAGCCAGGTCAGGTTGCACTCGGTGACGAGCTTGAGGGAATTCTCGAAATGAGCCTCGGACTCGGTCGGGAAGCCAGCGATGATGTCCGCGCCAAAAGTCATGTCGGGTCGTAGTTTGATGGCGTCTTCAGTGAAACGAATCGCATCTTCGCGCAGGTGGCGGCGTTTCATGCGCTTCAGGATCAGATCGTCGCCATGCTGCAAGGACAGATGTAAATGGGGCATCAGGCGCGGCTCGGTCGCGATGGCATGCATCAGGTTCTCGTCGACTTCGATCGAGTCGATTGAGCTGATGCGCAGGCGCGACAGGTCTGGCACCAGTTTGAGGATGCGCATCACGAGATCGCCCAGTTTCGGCTGAGCGGGCAGATCCGCGCCCCATGAGGTCAGATCGACCCCGGTCAGGACAACTTCGTTGTAGCCCCTATCGACCAATCGTTTGATCTGATCCACCACTACGCCCGCAGGGACGCTGCGAGAATTGCCCCGGCCGTAAGGGATAATACAGAAGGTGCAGCGATGATCGCAGCCATTCTGAACCTGTACATAGGCGCGTGAGCGGGTTCCGAAGCCATCAATCAGATGCCCGGCGGTTTCCGTGACAGACATGATGTCGTCGACCTGAACCGCCTCGGTCTGACCGATGAAATCGGCGGCCATGCCTTTCCAAGTATCCGGTTGCATCTTTTCGGTGTTGCCGATGACTGCGTCTACTTCGTCCATTTCAGCAAAGGTCTGCGGCTCGGTTTGCGCCGCGCACCCGGTGACGATCAGACGTGCCGAGGGATTTTCGCGGCGCAGCTTGCGAATCTCCTGCCGCGCCTTGCGGACGGCCTCGGCGGTCACCGCGCAGGTGTTGACGATCACAGCATCCGTTAGGCCAGCCTGCTGCGACAGTTCTTTCATCGCTTCGGTCTCATAGGCGTTCAGGCGGCAGCCCAGAGTGCTGAACTTAGGCGGGTTCATTCCAGTGACCTCAGGTATTCAGGCGTCAGCGTGCCCGAAAACACATGGGCTGTGGGCCCCGTCATCCAGACCCCATCCTCGCGCCAGTCGACCCAGATCGTGCCGCCGTCCAGATCCACTTGCACCTTACGCCCAGTGAGGCCTCGACGTGAGGCAGCAACAGCGGTGGCGCAAGATGATGACCCCGAGGCCAGAGTGATCCCCACTCCTCGCTCCCACACCCGCATGCGGATGTGGTCGGGGGCGACTATTTGTGCGACCTGAACATTGGTGCGTTCGGGATAGAGTGGATGGTATTCGTAACGCGCGCCGAACTCTTCCATCGGAATGGCCTCGGCGTTGTCGACAAAGAAAGTGCAGTGCGGGTTGCCCATGCCGGTCGCCGTTGGGCCACCTTCTATCGGCAGTTCCAGCGTGTCCATCTCTTCCGCCAGGGGAATCTCGTTCCAAAGAAGTTGGGGGTGCCCCATATTCACCGACGTCAGTCCATCGCCAGCGTCGCGGGCCTGCAGTGTGCCGCGTTCAGTTGTGAGCGTTAGTTCGGATTTGCCCGTCTCGTCCATCAGAAACCGAGCGATACAGCGCGTGGCGTTGCCACACGCAGCCGAAGTCGACCCGTCGACATTGTAGAACACCAGATGCGCATCCGCTTCGCCGCGTTCGATCACCGCCAACTGATCGAATCCCACGCCGAACTGCCGGTGCCCGATTCCCCTGGCAAGGGCCGGGGTGACCGGCGCGGCATGCGCGCGCGCATCGACAACGACAAAGTCGTTGCCCAACCCGTGCATCTTCATAAAGGCCAAACCGGTGTCGAGTATCTGTTGCATGGCGGGCGTATAACGCCGGTCCGGACATGAATCCACCCTGTCGCGTAGATTCCTGAAAAAAGGGGTTGACCCCCCAGTTCCACCTGCCTAATTAGGCCGCCTATCGGGGCGCCGAACTCATACGAATGACGGCGAACTGAAGTACGAAATAAGGTCTTGAACCCGGTCGGGTATTTACCTTACAGAGTGCTGCGGATCGAAGAGATCCTAAGAAGAGTGGGCCGTTAGCTCAGTTGGTAGAGCAACTGACTTTTAATCAGTGGGTCGCAGGTTCGAATCCTGCACGGCTCACCACTTTTTTCAATGAAAACAAATTCTTGCACGGAGTCGTGTAAGGTGCGCTTCGTGGTGCGCGACTTACCGGAAGCAATACGGAAGCATATTGACTTGAGATCTTTGTTGCCGCCGCGCCACAGCTTGTCCAATTGTCTAAAATCAACTGGCATCTTTGCCTCAATGTGAAAACAGAACTCTTTGAGCAATCCTTTTCACCAATGGCTGCGGCAGCGACACACCTAGATCAAGCCAATGCACACTGTTGTAGAAACGGTGAGAGTCGCTATCAACATATGCATCTAAAAGAGACCTTAGAAGAACACAGCAAAGAGGATCACATCCTTAGGATATTGTGCGCCTTTGAAGGAGATTATGAATTGGCTTTCGACTAGTTGGGACCGAAAGCCATCCACGCGCGAAATCCCAGCGCGTCAACAGCTAAATCTTTGCAACGGAGCCCCATTCACTGGAAGCACTTGTGAGCGTCAGCAGTCAAAAGTTTGCAACAAATCCCCCTAATACACAGTCTAAGCTCTGAACGAGTTTAGGAAACTCTCAAAGTCGGGTTGCGATCTCAATGCTTCGGCCATTCTCCGATGCCGGTCCACCGATGTATCGTGCAGGTCGCGCAACGTTGCATCGCATTTAAGCTTATCCAGTTCTTCTCTGAATCTGCCCGCTATTCGCAATATCCTTTGATCTTTGACAGCAGCTTCGTTTCGCGCTGACCAATAGCTTTCGTCAAAAAGACGATGAGGGCTGTTTACGTCACCCCTAGAACGTTTCACCAGAAAACTATCCAGAGAGCGAAGTGCATAGTGGTTTAGCGTTGCAAAGTCGTGCGCAATTGCAGAGGGAAGGCGTAGGCGTTTGCCTTTTTCAGCTCTTTTGAAGTGGTCAGGCACTTGTTGCCCGGATCCATTTACCCATCGAATTGTTTCAAGCGCTTTCTCAGCCACAAACGGGCGATGTGCACCGATACGACCTATCGGGAGATCTCCGCGAAACAAAGATTTGACAGGGCTTTCATCCTTTCCATTCCATGACGTGTAGTCGTTTCGAAAGATGAACTGTTCGGTAATAGGTTCATCCCTGAAGTCGTTGATGCCACCATTGGCAAACATAGCCATATTCACAGAAATAACATCTGCGTAATTTACCGCCTGAAGAAGTTCCGGAATTGTGCCATTCCCAACGTGGATATTCAGGAATTCGTCAAGATCAACTATTAGCTTCCAATCTGCGTTCTCGAACTCCGGATGATCTCGAATTTTTCGCAGCGCGACGATTTGGTGCTTTCCACTTTTGGCTGGGTTATCATACCGAGAGACAACACCCATTTCACTTAATCGGTCCAAAATTTCGTCGGTGCCATCACTACAATCGTTTGTATAAATTACAAAATCTGTGACGCCGATTGCCTTATAAAACGCAATCCACTCTAGTATGAAAGGACCTTCGTCACGGGCACAGGTCCCAATCGCGATCTTGATTTTTTGACCTGAAACCTGAGATTGAGAAATCACTGCAGGCGCTGTTGCCCCAACTCGTCCAACAGCTACCGCTGAGAGTTCAGGGTGCAACTTTTTCTGAAGTGTCATCCGTATGCTAACACGCGCATGCTTGACAATTTTGGGGGTTTTTTCGCCCATAACGTCGGGGTCAAATTTCCTCAAAAGAGAAAAGAGATCGCCCAAGAATGAGAGCCTTACTTCATCCCAGCCCTCTGCGCGTGCCTTGGAGACAATGCAATCAAACTTTGGATCAAGTTGACCCATCGCGTTCATACCATCATCAATTTGCAGTCGATTAGATATGATACGCCGGAACTCGGACTGGATATCCTGAATTGTTGCTGGATTGATCGAAGATAGCTCTGTTGGCTTCAGGCTTTGCAGCTCCTTCAATAGCTCGCCCAACAGTGTTAGATGAGTTTTCCAAAGACCTTGAACATTGGCTTCGCGCATGATCTGCAATGCGTCTTCGTTCAATGACACGTTATCCGAAGCGGCAAAGGACAACTGCGACAATACAGTCTCTGGGACTTGGCAGTGTCGAAAAAGGGCCGTTCCCAATCCAGTCGCCTCGCCAATATCAGTTTTCATATCGACGAAAGTCACATTTGAAGGGGCAACGCACTCTTCCACGGTTTTCCTTATGGAGTCCCAGTCTAGTGCGAATGGCAGATTCCTTCTGTATTCATCAAAAGTAATTGTGTACCCGCGCATCAAAACGCTTTGTCGATAAGTGCTGAATAACCAACTTTCTGGATCCCGGGTGTAAAACACACATTCTAGCTCGTGGTCTGAAAATGCTTTCGCAAAAAGCGGAAGTATCTGTTCCATCCACGACACCAAATTTCCAGACTCCGAATAGATATCGTTGCCAAACAGGATTTCGCTGGACATCAGGATAACAGGTTGCTGTATCGAAGCAGTGCCGCTAGCCAGTTCCTCTAGCGCCTCGAGAAGCTTTTCGCGCCCTCTTGAGGATGGATTTCGAATCGCTTGCTGGGCAAATTTCTTTAGGTCTTTTAGGTCGCGTTTTCCCAAATAGTGAAAATATGGCGACAAATGGTTAATATTGTCCAGAATTCGGTTCTGAACCGCTGTGGAACCTGTTTTTTGAAAGCCTGCGTGGAAAACGATCTTTTTCAAAACCCACCTATCGCCCATTTTTCTGCCTCATCGTGCCCGTCCGGTTGAGAGGCGTCTATAGCACTTTTGCGGTTACGACGACTTCAATCATGTAACCTTCGTCAAGGTCTACCCTCACAAATGCCCGTTCTAGATTGCCTTCGATACTCTTCTTCCGAATGTCTTGCATTGGTTTGCAACGTCCAAATGACGTCTATGAAGCCGAACAAACCGGCAAGCAGGGTCTGAAGCGTTCGATGAAGTCGAGTATTTCGGGGTTAATCAAAGGTTTGCTCTTTCTAGTTTGCAAGTAGGAAGATGTAATGAGGCGATCACCTAAACAAGGGTTTAAACAAGAGTATTTCGAGACACTGCGCATCGAAGAACTGCTTCATGGAATAACAGGTAGAGACACTGCTTCCCAAATGGACGCGTCAGAAAAATTTGGGTGCTGGTCAGTGCCTCACGCAATGAACCGATATCTGTTCCTGGCTTCATGCAGTTTGTTTGCGGCGCGCTCAGGGTCCGCTCTTATGTTCTCTGCGAGCCTGCTTCCAACCCTATCCATGAAATCACACAGCTCACTTTCCTGAGTATCTTCCAACGCGGCCAGCGTGATTCCAAGGCCTGCAATCTGTGTCATTATCAGACGTATCTGCTCGTTTCGGTGTACATTCCTAATGTTGGTTGCGTCGATGTGGCTGCGCATTTCCTGCAAGTCATCCTCCGACGATCCAGCAACCAAGTCCCAAATTTCATGGTTGGACCACCGGGCGCGATTGCTGTCATCTGGATCAGGTTCGCAGTAGCGTATCTTCTGCAACGCCTCGGAAATGACATCGCCGAACATTGCGTCGAATTGAGGCCATGTCCTGATCTGCCAGCGATCCTTGAGCAAATCCTTCCCGGCACGCACCTCAACACGCCACACGCGGCTCTGAGACGCCTCAGAATGGTCTAATGGGGTTAATCCATCTCGCTCTAAGTTAGCGTTCCAGATATCCCACCAAATAGGCTTCTTCTTATCGATCACTTCACGTCGTTTATCGTAGATAATGACCTGCCGCCCCGGCATTTTTCCGACCGTGACAGATGTGAACTGACCAGATTTTCCGTTGCTGCGTACGTCATCTTGAGTGCTGAGGTAGTCCGCGCGGTTCGTGTGGCTGTGGATGACAAAGTTTTCGGGTATAAGTTCGAATTCTGGTGCAAGTATATCGACGCAAAAGTCTACGCGACCAATGCTGACTTGGTGCGATTCAAAACGGACACCAAGCCTAGTCAGGGTCTTATCGATATAGGATCGCGCATACCCGAGACCTTGCGTTGCAAGAAGCGTTGAACCCACCGAAACCCGAATGCCCCACGGGTCGCGCGCATTTGGCTTCTTGAAGAACCAAGTGACGTCCAAAGGCCCGCCCTTGAGGATAATGCGATATCCGTGGCCGCCGTGGGGCAACAAATCAAAGTCCGCGCCACCATAGCTAAACGGAACGGGATGCCGCTCTTCCTCGGCTCGTTCCCGTTCGACGTTCAAAAGCTCGAATAGTTCTTGAGAGATATTCGCCTGAATCGAAAGTGCGATAGTGTCGAATCCACGATGTACAACGTGCATATTAGGGTCTCCTTGAGTTTCGGTATTTCCAGAGGGGGGTGCTACAATCACCCCCCTCTTTCGGCGAACGCCGCGCGATTTGGTTGAGGTTTGGAAAAGGGGCGGGCGCAGGTGCGCCCTTAAATAGTGCCTCCGGCGGGGCAGCTATTGTTTTGGGGCCGGGCTGAACGCCCGGCGGATATCATTGGCTGGCTGCTGCCTGCTTTCGCGAGATCCAGTTTTCTGCACGTTCCGCGCATTTGGCGTCATTGAGCAGGTCGTTGTGAGAGTAGGCGGCTGTGGTGCGCCAGTCGCCCTCAGCGTTCTTGTAAGACCGCGAGATGTCGACCGAGAAAAACCCGTCATTGTCCCAGATCGTCGCGGTGATCAGCCCGATTTTGAATTTGAAAGCGGGTTGTTGTGTCATGATGACCTCCTAGTTTGAACCCTTTGGCAGACACAGAAAGGGCGCGAGGTGGCGACACCTCGCGCCCCTGAGAGCCGTCCGGCCCCAAAATCCCACTCAGCGCTGCCAACTCTGAACGGGCAAAACTCTAATGTTAGGAAGGTGCGGCGCTGGTATTGGCGACCCGCTTTTCAGCGATCCATTTTTGAAGATCGCGGCGCGTATAGCGGACAGACCGACCAGACACTTTTATGAAGAGTGGCCCACCACCACGCACACGCCAGTTTTGCAAAGCCCGGACGGAGTAACACAGGTAATCCGCAGCCGACTTTTCGTCGATCAATTGATCAAGGTGGTCTGGGTTAGGTTGTGTCCGCATCTTCGCCTCACTGTTCTAAATTGCGTTGAAGGCAAGATGCAGCGTTTTCAGTTCAAAGTGTAACAACACTAAGGGATTATTTTTGACCCTTAGTGTTGGGTTCAGATAAGCAACTTATATTACACGTAAAATTCTAATACCTAACGCTGCTGATGTGTCGTAACTACCCGGATCAATCTCATCCAAGAGAGTTTTTGCCATATTAAAAAACTTGCCGTTGTACGCGTCCTTTGAGGTTTCGTCGCGATAGCAGTTCGAGGCCGCTGGCTGCTCAGTTTCTGCTTCGAAAAGTCCAGCCAAGTCAATCAACAGCTGATCAAGCGATGGCTTGCGGCTGCCCCTTTTGTCACTCTTGCTCTCGTCCAGCAAATTCAGTTCTAACTGGCAGGCTTCAATGATCTGGCGTGTCATCGATTGGGCTTGATCTAAGGTATCATCGTAGCTTGGAATCGGTTGATCGAGATCGAAGAAATCAAAGCCTTCCCATCTGTCATCAAGAGTGTTGGCATCTAAGGCGGTTTCCAGAGACTGCCTGACTTCAGGATGCAGTGCTTCCAAGGTGACAAGAAAACCCTGCGCCTTGCCAAGAAGTGCGGATATCTGTTTCCGTCTTTCCTTACGCATCACAGTTTTTGTTACAGCAAGATAGCGCTGGTAACGCGTCAGAACGTGAACGAGCCTATCTCGGAATTCAGTTTCGTTCCGTTGCGCTTCGATCAGGTTGCGCAACCTGTCTATCAGTTCACTGGATAGATTTTGGTCTACTTCTTCTCGAATACTCAGACCGCACTCCATGTCTTCCGCCACAATCTTCGCTCCGTATTTTGCCTTTTTTCCGATGCGTCTCGTATACGTAGAAACGTCGCTTTGGAATGCCGACTACATAGGCGCATATATATAGGTAGACCTATACGTAGGGCGTCGCGGTTACTGAGTTGAAACCTATGTAACGTAGAAAAGCGCAACAACCCTTAGTGGAGTCGCGGCTTCACGAAATTCATATATTGTTAACCATCACGACTTACCGCACGCTTTCACCTAAGAAACGCGCGCGCTTAATTGGCGCTGAAACCAGCAAGCCGAGCCGAGTTCACTTCCGGTAGTTTGCGGGGGCGTTCCAACGATGAATCATGCAGGCCTGTAACCCAGATTCTTGGAATCACCTGTTTTGCATGGCTGCTGACTTCAATCAACACGTAAGACATCCACGACTTATGTGGATAAGTGCGCGGATAATCTGGAGCTGCGTACGCGTTTCATCTTAAAAACTAAAGGTTTCGCTCTGTTTGCCTAAAATTTAAGCGGCAAATTTCATATTTGTTTTACAATGACTTTTTACGCCTTTTTTTCTCGCGCCTGAAATGAACTCGGTTGTTGCGCGTTGTTTTTTAGCAACGCGATTGCGGCTCAGAGATTCGGTGTACAACCTTACCTAGCGGCATCCACACCAAATACCCGTCAGCAAGTCTCACCTTGTGACTTTACCGCTAACGCAGCGGGTCGCAGCAATGTGAGGCTATTGAACGACCCGCAAAGGGGGGGTCCGCACCTCTTTACGCACGGCGCGTGCTAGACGGGCTGCAACCGATCCCGCTGCCCGTTGTACGGCATCATCTGCGAGATGTGCATAGCGCAGGGTCGTGGTCAGGTTCTTGTGGCCCATAATCTCCTTAAGGGTGAACGGGTCGATCCCGTCTTTCATCGCCATTGAGGCATAAGTGTGCCTGAGATCATGTATACGGACGTCGTCCAGACCAGCCGCCTTACGTATACGCCGCCATGGTTTTTGCAGGTTGTTGAGCGGCCCGGTTTCTGACTCGCCCAATATGACAAAGGGGTTATTCGGTTCCCGGGGAAGGTCCATCAGAATATCATAGGCTTCCCTCGGCAGAGGGATGCGGCGGCGTCCCGTCTTGCTGTCCGGCAATTCCAGATGGTGAGACGTCACATAATCCCAGCGTAGCGTTAGAATCTCACTGAGGCGACATCCGGTATAAATCAGAAGCAAGAGGGCCGAGACCACGTATACAGTCTCTGTGCCCTCTTCCAACGCCTCTGCCAGTACTTCGCCGAGCCTTATCTGTTCCGCGTCTGACAGATAGCGTTTCTTCTCTTCTTCGCGGAATTTCTTGATCCGGCGCGCCGGGTTCGATCCCGGTTGCCGCAATCCCCAATCCTCGGCCAGATTGAACAGCTTCGACAACATCGCCACCGCCCGGTTGGCCTGATAAGGCGTCTCGCGCAAGTCATGGTGAAACGCCACCACATCGGCACGGGTCACCTCGGCAATTGGGATGGGGCCAAGCTTTGGCCGGATGAACCGTCGAATGACGCTGTGATAGTCTCGGGCGGTGGTCGGCTTGCAATACTGATCGACATATTCCTCAAGAAACCGGTCACAGAGCCCCGCCACGGTTGGTGCGCGCCGTTTGGCTTGTTTTTCAGCGGAGGGGTCCGATCCGCGCGCCACGTCGCCCAGAAGCTGCTTGGCCCGCGTTCGCGCTTCCTCGGCTGTCAGAACGCCATGTTGGCCGATGGTGATCCGTCTCGTCCGACGTCCGGCCCGGTACTGAACCAGATAGGTCTTCTTGCCAGACGGATAGACCCGCAGCCCAAAGCCGCGCATGTCCCGGTCCCAGACAAGGTACTCCTTGGCCTCAATTGAAAGCCCCTCAACTGCGCGTTTGGTCAGTTTGAACATATCCAGAACACTCCTTGCTTCCGGCCTGCTTCCGGAAGCTATACGGAAGCAAATGGCGGCGAATTCTGGAGTAAGTCATGAATTCAAGGCGCAGCGACGGTCAACTTAAATTACTGTTTTTGCTTCATTTTTGTCAGTGTGGCGAAATCTGGCGAAATGCGGAGAAATGGCTCTGGCCGTTCTTTTAATCAGTGGGTCGCAGGTTCGAATCCTGCACGGCTCACCACTTAAGCCAAGCAAATACAAAAGCTTAGAGTAGGTGGTGCCCGCCCTGCGGGGTGGTGTGCTTGCCCAAACCAGCACAATACAAGCAACGCGGTTTTCTGTGGTGACTCGTTCAGTAAAAGCGCCCCGGAACTCATGCCCCCGAGGCGCTTCACCGATGCAGGCAGCAAGGAGACGCTGCCGAGGTTTGCTCTGTTGGATTTACGAGGGACGGTCTCCAATGCCTTGCGCGGCTGGCGAAACAGCTTGCCGTTACTCTGCCATCTCCTGCGGCAACGGCTATCGTGAATGACTTTGCAATCGGGTCGGCGTCTTGCAGCTATCGCGGATGCGAATCCCTATTGCAACCAAGCTCCATAACGGTTTCGTACAGTTCAGGCAGTGGTTCCAGCCTGTCTTCCTGACCACACGCGGCGGGGTGTGGTCCAAGTCCATGACATGTTCACGCCGCTTATGCGAGCACGACGCTTGATCTCGCCCGTCCCAAATGCAGGGTTCTTGGCGTTGACATTGGTACTCTCGCCCACAATCGTGCAGCCATAGAAGAGCATCCGATGGCCTCCAGAATCGAGATGATTCAAGGCTCATCTATCGACGAAGACATTGTGGACCAGGTTCGAACAGCTACTGAAGGTTACCTAAAGGTACTTGTTTGTCTCGACAGCAATCATACACACGATCATGTGCTTGCCGAGTTAAATGCGTATGCCCCGCTTGTTTCTTCGGGTAGCTATTGCATTGTTTTCGATACAATCGTTGAGGATATGCCTCCCACTAAGTTCACTGATCGTCCATGGGGACCTGGAGACAACCCAAAGACTGCAGTTCATGATTGGTTGAAAGTCAATCCTGATTTCGAGATCGACAAGAGTATCGATCACAAGCTGCAAATTTCGGTGGCACCGGACGGCTTCTTACGACGCCGAAAGATTTGTCACGGTGGATTTCGACCAAACAGACAAAGTCCATGACAGGCCCGCGCTGATTGCCTAGAAATGCCTATTAGATTTGCTTTTGGAACCAGGTGATCCCAGTGGAGCAATTGGCGTTTACATACGAAATGGGTGTGGTCTCGGCGCTTTTGGCCTTCACGGTGTTCTTGTTTGTGTCCGAGATTGTCAGGATCGATCTTTCGGCCATCCTGGTGTTGGTCATCGTGGGTCTGTTGAGTTATGCACCGGGTCTCGAAAATCTGGCAAATGTTCCTCATCTGTTTGACGGGTTTGCGTCCAATGCCGTGATTTCGATCATTGCGGTCATGATCGTAGGTGCTGGTTTGGATAAAACGGGCCTAATGAACAAGGTCGCGTCCGTCATTTTGAAATATGGTGGTAAGTCTGAAAACCGAGTGCTGCCGATCGTTTCGGGCACAGTCGGTGTTATCTCGTCATTCATGCAAAATGTCGGGGCGGCGGCGTTGTTCCTACCGGTGGTTAGCCGTATCTCATCGCGATCGGGTATTCCGTTGTCACGTTTGCTTATGCCCATGGGGTTTTGTGCCATTCTGGGGGGGACAATGACGATGGTCGGGTCCTCGCCGCTTATTCTGTTGAATGACCTGATCCAAACTGCAAACGAAGGGCTGCCCGAAGCCCAGAAGATGGAACCCTTTGGATTGTTTTCCGTTACCCCCATCGGTGCGGTGCTGATCCTGACGGGGATCGCATATTTCCTGCTGCTGGGACGTTGGGTGCTGCCGGGTGATTCAGGGTCGGAGAGTACGGGTACCGGGCGCGGGACTCAGGAATATCTTCAGCGGGTCTACGGGCTGAAGGCCGATGTGTTCGAGGTTGTGGTTCCGGCCGACAGCCCGCTGGTCGGGCAAATACTGGCCGACATCAACTTTGAAAATCATCTCTATATCATCTCGACCTTTTACCGCGGCAAGACCTCGATGGTTCAGGTGCTAACAGCCGAGATTGCTGCGCCTTGTCGATTAGCGATTGTGGGTCGGCGCTGGGTTGTCGAAGAGTTTGCCGAAAAGTACGGGCTGACGGTGCTGCCTGATCTGGATGTGTTTGTCGAAGAGTTCGCACCCACGAATGCCGGGGTCGCAGAGGTGGTTGTTACGCCTGACAGCAAACTGATCGGCAAATGCCCTCGCGAATTGCTATTCCGCAAAACCTACGGAATGTCATTGCTCGCCATCCACAGGGGTGAAGAGACGCTGAGTCATGTCGAGACTGAGACGCATGAATCCACCCAGATAGGGCTTGAGAAGTTCAAGGCTGGCGACATGTTGGTTGCTCATACCCGCTGGGACAACCTGATGCGGATAAAGCGTGATCCGGATTTTGTTGTGGTCACGTCTGATTTCCCGCAGGACGAATTGCGCCCGCAGAAAGTAGGCTGGGCGCTCTTGTTCTTCTTGATCTCATTGTCGCTGATCCTGTTCACGGATGTGCGTTTGTCGCTCTGTTTGCTGACCGGAGCCGCAGGAATGATGTTGACCCGGGTGCTCAGTGTTGACGAGGCGTATCGAGCAGTTGGATGGAACACGGTCTTTCTGCTGGCGTGTCTGATCCCGTTGGGTCAGGCGGTGCAGAATACCGGGACTGCGGCATGGATTGCGCAACAGATCATGATCATCTTGGATGGATGGCCGAATTGGGCGCTACAGGCGGGCGTCGCCATTCTGGCGACGGCATTTTCTCTGGTCATGTCAAACGTCGGCGCGACGGTTCTGTTGGTGCCCCTTGCGGTTTCAATTGCGGTTGCGGCGGGTGCCAACCCGGCGGTCTTTGCATTAACCGTCGCGATTTCGACCTCGAACAGTTTCATTATCCCGACCCATCAGGTGAATGCGCTGATCATGGGGCCAGCTGGGTACAAAGTGACCGATTTCGTCCGTTCGGGCGGGATCATGACGATCATTTTCTTGATCGTCTCACTGTTGATGCTGAATGTGATTTTCTGACCCTGTTAATCACCCAGCTAGGCTGATCGTTTGGCCCTGCTCTGACGCCTGTTGTGCGGCAAGGCCGATACGCACGGCCCAAATCCCATCACGCAGTGAGACCTCGGGTTTGGTGCGCTCGCCCCTGACCAGCTCCAGAAAGCCTTTGTGCTGGTAATAAGTTGAGCCATTGTGGTCGCCAGCCGCCAGCAACTCGGGATCAACGGGGATGTCGCGCTGGATTGGGCCTTTCGGTGCACGAGGGCTGATGATCAGCTGTGGTACAGGCGCGTCGCCCAAATGTTCGGGCCAGAAGCGGCCCGGGCCGGGCACAAGCGCTTCGATCTTGGCATCGCGCCCAATGGCCGAGATTTCTTCTTGATACCGCGAACCCTCGGCAAACATGCAAAGCTCGAGCATCGCGCGTGTGCCCGAAGCAAAATCGACAATGACATAGCCGTGGTCCAGAATATCTGGAGTATCGCCGTCATAAACTTCGTCCAAATGATTGACAGCTTGGCCTCCGCTTGCGGAAACCCGAACCGGGTCTGATTGCAGGATCAGGCGCATGAGGTCGAAGAAGTGGCAACATTTTTCGACGAATGTACCGCCAGTGTTACGGTTGAACCGGTTCCAATTGCCGACCTTCTCGAGAAACGGAAAGCGGTGTTCGCGGATCGTGAGCATCTTGATCCCACCACCTGCGGTCGCTGCTTCATCGATCAGCGCCGTGATCGGGGGCATATAGCGATATTCCATTGCGACCCAGATCGGGTGCGGAAAACTGCGTTCCAACTCCTCAAGCCGTGCAAGATCGGTGGGATCAGTGAACAACGGTTTCTCGATCAACAGTGGCAGCGGGCGGGTTTCCGCAATCTCGGCCAGTTGATCAACATGCAGGTGGTTGGGGCTGGCGATGACTAGACAGTCCAGATCATTGACTGCCAGAAGGTCCTGAAGGGAAGATACCATCTGCGCCTCGGGCGCAATCTCCTGCGCCTTATGCGCCATCTCCGGGTCGGGTTCGAAGATTGCGGCGACTCGTGTGCCCTCAAGCAGAGCAATGTTGTGCAGGTGTTCCTGCCCCATCATACCGCATCCGATCAGCCCATAGTTGGTGGTCCGGGTCATGCGCAGTTCCTTTTATTTCAGGCGTTGAACGTATGTGGCTCGATCTGAATCAAACCATGTTTTTGAAAACTCGATAGGTTCAGCTTTCTCAGACCAACTGAACCGTTCGATATACCCTGCGGCTTGGCCCGCAGGTTTGGTGAAGCCTTCAGGAGTCCAGTCGGGCAGGGCACTGACAGAAACGCGATCCTCTGCCCGAGTGATCCAGAAGCCAAGTTGTTGCTGGTAATAGCGATAAAGCGAGTCGGACAGCAGGTTCTGGTCTATGGTCCCGGCTGATTCGTCCAGCCAGATTTCTTCGACCGCGATGATTGTGTCATTCAGATAACGCATCCGGCGTACGCGCGAACCGCTATCAGACAGGCCGAACTTCGGCAGCTTCGCAGGCTTCTTGAGATGATCAACTGACAGAATATCGGCACGCGGCAACCCGCCGCCTTCGGGCAGTTCCAGCCGGAACATCGCATAGACGCTGTTCTGCGTTCCGGTCTCGCGGATGTAGTTGCCCGAACCCTGAATACGCTCCAACATGCCTTTTTTCTCAAGCTCGGCGAGGGATTTTCGCAAGGTCCCGACCGAGACATTTAGGTTCGAAGCCATGTCCCGTTCAGGTGGAAGACGCTCACCATCAATCAGACGGCCCGCAGCTATATCGCGGATCAGAAGCTCTGAGATCTGGACATAGATCGGCAGGGCGTTGGGGTTGCGGCTGCTGGAGGACATTGAGGGCGCTTCACTCGGTCGCAGGAAAAATTGATACACTATTGATCTACATCAATGCGCTTGCTACGCAAGAGGAAAGTCAAAGATGTACGGAGCGTGAATCAAATGACCATCGTCCCCATCACATCCCCCGACCTGGATGCGGCCGAGGTTTCGTGGTTTGCAGCGCTTTGCTCGGATGACTACCAGTTTCTGGGTGTGCCCGATGGTGAACTGCGATCCAGTTGGGAGCATTGTTCAGGCATCGTGAAAGAGGCCGAGGCGCAAGGCTTTCGCAACATCCTGTGCCCATCGTCTTATCAGGTCGGACAGGACACCCTGAGCTTTGTTGCAGGTTGCGCGCCGATTACCGAAAACATCAACCTGCTGGCCGCCGTGCGCTGTGGCGAAATGCAGCCCATCATGCTGGCCCGCACCATCGCGACGCTGGACCACATGCTAAAGGGGCGGCTGACAGTCAACATCATCTCGTCCGATTTCCCGGGCGAGAAAGCCGACAGTGCGTACCGCTATCAGCGTTCGCGCGAAGTGGTCGAGATCCTGAAGCAGGCCTGGACGCAGGACGAAATCAACCATGCGGGCGAGGTCTATAACTTTTCAGGCCTGACCACCGACCCGGCTCGGCCTTACCAGACCGGTGGCCCACTGCTGTATTTCGGCGGCTACTCGCCGTCTGCTTTGGACCTGTGCGGTGAACATTGCGATGTCTACCTGATGTGGCCGGAAACAACGGATCAGTTGGCCGAGCGGATGAAAGCCGTTCATGCGGTTGCCGAGAATTACAATCGTACTCTGGACTACGGTCTGCGCGTCCACATGATTGTTCGCGATACCGAGGCTGAGGCACAGGAATACGCCGACTACATCGTCTCGAAACTGGATGACGAATATGGTCGTGCGATCCGCGAGCGGGCACTGGACGCGACATCCTTGGGCGTGGCGCATCAATCCAAGAACCGCGATCTGGCCGACGAATATGGCTATGTCGAACCTGGACTGTGGACCGGCGTCGGACGCGCACGGTCGGGCTGTGGTGCTGCGCTGGTCGGTTCGACCGATCAAGTTATGTCTAAAATCGAAGAGTATCAGAAGATGGGCATCCGCGCCTTCATCTTCTCGGGCTACCCGCACATGGACGAGGCCAAGCATTTTGGCGCCCGTGTGATGCCCAACCTGAAAACCTGCTCGCTTCCCGAAGCTTACGGGCGCGTGCCAGCAACCACCCCGGCAACCCCGCTGGGCAACGGAGTTCGTCGCTGATGCAACGTGTGAAACTATCTGACACGCTGGAAATGAGCCGTCTTGTCTATGGCATGTGGCGCTTGGGTGATGACAGTGACACCTCGACTGCGCATGTTGAGGCCAAGATTCAGGCCTGTCTGGATCAGGGCATCACCACCTTCGATCAGGCCGACATTTATGGCGGATACGCGGCCGAAGCCGTTCTGGGCAATGCCTTGCGCACCAATCCCAGCCTGCGCCAGAAAATGGAGATCGTCACCAAATGTGACATCGTCGCGCCGATGGGGCGTTATGCCGAGGCCAAGGTCAAATATTACGACACGTCGCGTGCGCATATTCTGAAATCGGTCGATACATCTCTGTCGGAAATGGCGATCGACCACATCGACTTGCTACTGATCCACCGCCCGGATCCAATGATGGATCACCATGAAACCGGTGCAGCGCTGGATGAGGTGGTTGCCAGTGGCAAGGTCGGTGCGGTTGGTGTGTCCAACTTCCGCCCTTGGGACTGGTCTTTGCTGCAGTCGGCGATGAAAACCCAGTTGGTCACCAATCAGATCGAGATATCTCTGGGCGAGATCAGCCCGTTCACCAACGGCGATCTGGCGTTCCATCAACAGCATGGTCACCCGCTTATGGCGTGGTCTCCACTGGGTGGAGGCCTTTTGATGGCCGGGAATCCACCGGTTGGTGTTGTTGCGGATGAGATAGCCGAGGATTTCGGGGTGGACCGCGCCGCCGTTGCGGTTGCCTTCCTGCTCGCGCATCCGGCGAACATCCTGCCGGTTTTGGGCACAAATAATCTGGGCCGTATCAAACGCGCCTCGGATGCGTTGAAGGTCAAGCTGGATCGTGAAAGCTGGTACCGCCTGTATGAGGCGGCGCTGGGACATGAGGTGCCATGATGAACGCAATCTCGCGCGATATGAACCATACATTCGTCCCGCATAAGGACGACACGCGAACCTTGCGCGATGCTTTTGGCCGCTTTGCCACCGGCGTTACCGTCGTGACCTGCGATAGTGAGGATGGGCCGATTTGTATAACGGCCAACAGCTTTTCGTCTCTGTCGCTGGACCCTCCACTGGTGATGTGGGCGGGCGACCGCAATTCGCGCCGGTTCCGTTATTTTCACGCGGCGCGCCACTTCAGCGTGCATGTTCTGTCTGCTGAACAGGCCGAGCTGTGCTTCGGGTGTTCGAAAGACGCCCACGCATTGCGCGATATCGAGCATGACCGGTGTGAAAACGGCACCCCGTTGTTGCCGGGCAGTCTTGCCCGGTTCGAATGCGAGCAGCACGCTTATCACGATGCGGGCGATCATGTGATCGTGGTGGGCAAAGTTCTGAAGGTCAGCATGGCGGATGGAGACGCGCTGACTTTCTTTGCCGGAAAACTCGGCCAATTCGCGCAGAGCTAAGCGCGATATGACGATTGCGGGGCAAACCCGCAGCTGAACAAGGGAGGATCCGCATGGGCGGACTGGCATCGGCGTTAGCGCCGATTGCATTCGTGAACGAAACCGTGCTGCGATTGGGCCGCGCGGTTGGCGTCGTTGCGATTGCAGTTATGGTGATCGCAATCCTGATTCAGGTGTTCTTTCGATACGTTCTGGGCAACGCCCTGCCATGGCCGGACGAGGCTGCGCGGTTTTGCATGCTCTGGATGACGGGCCTGATGGCCCCCACCGCTTTCCGCCGCGGAGGGTTCGTCGCCATCGACATGCTTGCGCGTTTCCTGCCGCGTGCGCTTGGCCTTTCGCTCAATCTGTTCCTGCTGCTGATATCGCTGGCTGTCCTGCTGGTTGCGGTCAATATCGGCTGGTCTGAGGTTACGGGCTTTGGCGGCAGGTTCGCCACCGCCGCCCTGTATCTGCCCACCTCTTTCGGGTTCGATGAATGGTACCGCATTCCACGCAGCTGGATGATGGCCTCGCTGCTGGTGGGGATCATCCTCCTGATCTCGGTGAATATCGAACTGATCTTGCGGTCCATCGTGACCATGCTGGGCGGAGCACATCTGTTGCCCGAAATTCCCGAAGCTGCGGTGGGGGCTGAATAGATGCTGATTTGGTTCCTGCCTACATTCCTTGTCTTCCTGCTGATCGGCCTGCCGGTCTTTTTCGCGCTACTGGCGGCACCCGGTATCTTGCTGTGGCTGAGTGGCCAAACCAACGACATCACGCTGCTCTATCGCAATGTCTATAACGGTATGGATAGCTTCCCGCTGATGGCGATCCCTTTCTTCATGCTGGCCGGAGAACTCATGAACCGGGGCGGCATTACCATCCGACTTGTGGAGTTCAGCCAGGCCCTGATGGGCCACCTGCGGGGCGGCCTTGCGCATGTGAACGTCCTCAGCTCGATCCTGTTCGCGGGCCTTTCAGGATCCGCTGTCGCCGATACTTCGGCGCTTGGGTCAATGCTGATCCCGGCGATGGAGAAGCAAGGCTATACCCGCAAATTTGCCGCCGCGATCACGGCAGCCAGTTCGGTGATCGGGCCGATCATCCCGCCCTCGGGCATCATGATCATCTATGCCTATGTCATGGGTGAAAGTGTTGCTGCGCTCTTTCTCGCTGGCATCGTGCCTGGGGTCATGGTCGGTGTCGGTTTGATGCTCATGATCAAGCTGATGGCGGATCGCTACGACTTCCCGGTCGCCAGCCGTAAATACACTTGGCCGGAACGCCGTCAGGCCAGCCTAAAGGCGTTCTTCCCACTGATGACCCCTGTGATCATCCTGGGCGGAATACTGGGTGGCATCTTTACCCCAACCGAGGCCGCCGCAGTCGCAGTAGGGTATGCCTTCATCATCGGTTTCTTCGTCCTGCGCACATTGACGTGGAAAGAAGTCCCCGAGGTGCTCAGCAATGCAGGTATGACCTCAGCTGTCGTCCTGTTGTTGGTCGGGGCGGCAATGGCGTTCAAGACGGTCGTTAGTCTTAGCCATGCGCCGGAGCAGCTGGCCTCGCTAATCCTCAGCCTGTCGGAAAACCCGCTGATCCTGCTGTTCCTGATCAACCTGCTGCTGTTCATCGTCGGAATGTTCCTGGATGCAGGCCCCGCTATTATCATCCTTGGCCCGATCCTCGGTCCGATCTTCACCAGCCTCGGTGTAGACCCGATCCATTTTGCCATTATCATGAGCGTCAACCTGACCGTCGGTCTGGCCACCCCGCCCATGGGGCTGGTGCTGTTCGTAGCCGCCGCCGTGTCTCGGGAACGGGTTGAAACCATCGCCAAGGCAATCCTGCCGTTTCTGGCGGTCGAAATCATCGTGATCTTCTTGATCACATACATCCCCGCACTATCCATGACGATCCCGAGGATAACGGGATTTGCAAACTGAACTGAGTATCACAGGGAGGAAACGCATGCTCAGAAGATTTATCAAAACCGCAGCGGTGGCCACGTCGCTAGTGGCCGCGTCTGCGATTGCCGCGGCTGCCGCCGACTACACGCTACGCGCCACAGCAAACTCGAATGAAAACGACGAAGACTATGACGGTCTGGTCGTTTTCAAGAACTACGTTGAGGCGGCCTCGAACGGAGCCATTGAGGTTGAGCTGTTCATAGGTACGCAGCTCTGCTCGAACGGTGCCGAGTGCCTGCAGGGTGTGGCAGACGGTACGATCGACATCTACATCTCAACCTCTGGAGGGGCCTCGGGCATCTTCCCTTACGTGCAGGTTCTGGACCTGCCTTACCTGATGGCCGATGACCGCATTGCCGAACATGTCCTATCTGGTGATTTCACCCGGCAGATGCGCGACATGGCGCTGGAGGATTCCGGCGGTGCGATCCGTCTGATGACAATCGGCAATACAGGTGGCTGGCGCAACTTCGCCAATACACAACGCCGTGTTGCTGAGCCGGCTGACATGGAAGGTCTGAAAATCCGCACCGTGGTTGCCGACCTGCCGCAGGAGCTGGTCAAAGCACTGGGTGCATCACCGACCCCGATCCCGTGGCCAGAACTGTTCACCAGCTTCCAGACCGGCGTGGTTGAGGGCTCGAAAAACGGCATCACTGACATCATGGGTATGAAGTTCCCTGATGCAGGCCTGCAATATGTCACGCTGGATGGGCATGCCTACATGGGTGCGCTGTGGTGGATGAACAACGCCAAGTTCCAGGAGATGCCAGAAGATATGCGCCGCGTGGTAGTCGACGGGTTTTATGCGCTGCAGCAGGCGACCTTTGCCTCACCCAAGCGCAAGTCGATCCAGGCGTATGAGGATTTCGTTGCCGGCGGTGGTGACCTTTATGTCCTGACACCCGACCAGAAAGCTGCTTTCAAAGAAGCCGCAACCCCGGTCTATGACTGGTTCCAGTCCAATGTGGCACGTGGTGATGAGATCTTTGTAGCGTTGACTGACGCTGTGGCAGCAGCCGAGGCGGATGTTAATGCCTCACGTGATGCGGATCTGAACTGAATTGCTGGGCCGGGCCCTGGGGTCCGGCCCTCACCGAAACGGGTACATCCACCCTTTGTAGTCGTTGACCAGAACATGCGCCTTCTCGATCTGCTCCGGCGACATTTTTTTGACCACTTCTTCAAGGCTGATCGCCGCATCGGGATCGCCGCCGATGGCGCTGAGCGTATACCACATGTACGCTCGAACCAGATCAGGCGCGGGCATGCCCAGACCCAACTCGTAGTACCAACCGATACCAGATTGCGCCCCGGGATGACCTTTCATCGAGGCGCGCAAGTACCATTCAAACGCGCGTTCATAGTCCTGTTCGACCCCAAGGCCCAACCCGTACATCACACCGATCAATTCCTCGGCTTCGGCATTGCCGGAGCGCGCGGCGGGCAGCAATTCCTCGCGCGCGGCTTCAAACTCTCCGGCCTCCATCAGATCGCGTGCTTGTTCCAGTTCAGCCAGCGCTGGGGTCGCGAGAAGGCACAGGGCAAATACAAACTGGCGCATGGGGTTGCTTTCCTCTTGGCAGGGGCCGCGGCTGCTCAGGATCTGCCGCGCCCGCTGACGGATGACGATTTCATCCCCTTTGATATGGAACAGGCCGCTATCGGTCATCAACTGTTTTACGATCCCATTTTATCGGGAAACCGGAACATAAGCTGCGCCCATTGCCATCACCCGGATTTCGGCACCTCGGACGGCTTGTCGCTTGGCATCGGAGAAGGCGGGATGGGCTTGGGGCCAGACCGGACGCCGGGCATCGGAACGGACAAAATCCGCAAGCGAATTCCCCGCAATTCGCCGGGGCTTTGGAACCTTGGTGCAAAGGAACTTCACACGGTTTTCCATGATGGCCGTCTGAGTATCTCTGACGTCTACGGTAACGGTTTCAACTCACCCGCGCAGGAGTGGTTGCCGGACGGCTTGAATTCGCTGCTGGCCGCGCAGGCGCTTTTCCCGCTGACTTCGCAGTTTGAAATGGCCGGGAATGTGGCCGAAAATCAAGTCACCGGCGCGGTGCATGACCGCATCGACAAGGGCTGGCCGATCCTCGCCAAACGGGTACGCACCGATCCGCGCTATGGGCCCGCCATGGTCAAGGCATTCGATGACATCGACACGACCGAGGACATCACGATCACCCAAGTAGCCAACGCGCTGGCGGCATTCATGGCGCTGGAATGGCGCAGCATGGACAGCCCGTTCGATCAATATCTGGCCGGAGATAACACAGCCCTGACGCCTCGGCAAAAGGACGGCATGACCCTGTTTTATGGTGAGGCAGGTTGCGCAAACTGCCATTCCGGCCCGTTGCTATCGGATCAAAAATTCCACGCGCTGAGCCTGCCGCCATTTGGACCGGGCAAGACCCGCCAATGGGACCCCTATGCCCGCGACGTGGGTCATATGGGTGAAAGCAACCGTCTTGAGGACGCCTATCGTTTCCGCACACCGATGCTGCGCAATGTGACAGAGACGGCGCCCTATGGTCACAACGGTGCCTTTCCCGATCTGGAAGGCATTATTCGCCACCACTTGAACCCATCGCAGAGCCTCGCTGCCTGGACCCCTGATTTGGCCGGGCTGCCCAACGTGCCGTGGCTTGAGAATGTTGATTTCATCGTCTGGCAGGACCGGTTCGAGATGGAGCGTCATCGCCAGAAAATTGACATCGAACCGCTGGAACTGACCGATGCCCAGGTCGCAGATCTGGTGGCGTTCATGGGTGCATTGACCGGGACCACACTGGATGCGCCACTGTTCGGTGTGCCAGATGGCTTTGAGCCCTAGAAACCCATCGAACGTCATTGGAAATTTACCTGAAATCTCATAATGATCGGTGCAAAACAGCCGCCGAGAGTTTCAATGCAGTATCACAACAAGCCCTTTGATCAGCTTCAGATCGGTGACACCGCCGAGCTGACTCGGTTCTGCACAGAGGATGATTTTTATGTTTTCGCATCGAATTCCGGCAACCATAACCCTTTGAACCTGGCCGACGAAGATGGGGACGGTGATAACGTAAACGAGGCGATCGCGCCCGAGATGTTTCTTGGGGCTCTGATCTCGGCCGTTTTGGGGAATATCCTGCCGGGCGCGGGTACGCTGTATAAGTCGCAAAGCTTGGATTTTAGCGCCCGGGCATATGCGGGTGAAGAACTGCTGGCCAGAGTTACGGTTATCGAAAAACGCGATAACCGCGAGGTATTTCTGGAAACTCAGGTGATGCGCCCTAGAGATGAGGCGCTGATCGTGTCTGGCATCGCGGTCGTGATCGCTCCGGAGAAAGAACTGTCATTCAATGAGATTGAAGTGCCTGGTCTGGTCGTCGAGCGGCACCGGCATTTTGATGCACTGCTCGATCGCTCGCGCCCGCTGCCTCCGATCCCCACGGCAGTTGTCGCCCCAGAAGAGCCCAACTCGCTGGGGGGGGCCTTATTGGCGGCGCGTGAAACCATCATCAAGCCGGTCCTGATAGGTGACCCCGACAAGATTGCCGCAGCAGCGCGTGAGATTGAGTTGCCCTTGGGTGACGTTGAGATCGTTCCCGTTAAGGACCATCTGGACGCCGCCAACAAAGCGGTTGATCTGGTTGTCGAAGGACATGTTGAAGCATTGATGAAGGGGCATCTTCATACGGACGAACTGCTACGGGCGGCGTTGCGGCGGGATCGTGGACTTCGCGCGGGGCGCCGATTTACGCATGTCTTCGTCATGGATATACCCGGCCAGCCGCATCCCTTGCTGGTGACCGATGCGGCCATCAATATCGAGCCGGATCTGGAAACCAAGATCGACATCACGCAGAACGCGATCGATCTGGCAATCTCAATCGGAATTGGCGCTCCGAAAGTGGGTGTTCTGTCGGCGGTCGAGACGGTGAATCCAGCAATCCGGTCGTCGATTGATGCCGCATTGCTGTCGAAGATGGCCGAGCGGGGACAGATCAGGGGTGGCTTGGTCGATGGGCCGCTTGCCATGGACAACGCGGTCAGCCTGGCCGCGGCGCGCACCAAAGGGATCGTGTCCGAGGTGGCCGGACGGGCAGACATTCTTGTCGTACCCAATCTGGACGCAGGCAACATGCTAGCCAAGCAACTGACGTATATCGCGCACGCCGAGGCTGCCGGGGTGGTGCTGGGCGCGCGCGTACCGATTATTCTGACCAGTCGCGCAGATGGCGAAAAGGCGCGGCTCGTTTCCTGTGCCGTCGCGGCCCTGCATGCGGCGCGGATGTCGGGTAAGATCTGATGGACCATATCATCACACTGAATTCAGGCTCGTCCTCGCTGAAGTTTGGGTTGTTCTCCGCAGGCGAAGCAGATCCGATCCTGGTCTGTTCGGGAGAGGTGGAACGCATCGGCAGCCGCGCGGCGCGCATCAAAGCAGAGACCACGGATGGCCGCGTGCTTGCCGATACCGCTTCTGAAGCGCTGTGCGATCAGGCTAGCGCCTTGGACTATATTTTGGATTTGCTGGAACGGCAGTTTCCGTCGGCGGGCGTGACCGCGGTTGGACACCGCATCGTGCATGGCGGCCCGGATAATGACAGGCCCATTCTGCTGGCCCCCGAAAGCTTGCAGATGCTGGAAAAACTCGAGCCTTTTGCGCCCCTGCACCAACCTTACAATCTGCAGGGCGCACGTACTGCGATGGACAGGTTCCCCAATGCCAAGCAGGTTGCCTGTTTCGATACCGCTTTTCACCGCCACCACCCTTGGGTCAATGACACCTTCGCATTGCCGACCGAGTATTACGATATGGGCGTTCGCCGCTATGGCTTCCACGGTCTGAGCTATGATTACATCTCGGACCATCTGGCCAAGACTGCTCCGCTGATACATGGCGGACGGGTGGTTGTGGCGCATCTTGGCAACGGTGCCTCAATGTGCGCTATGATCGGAGGTCGGTCGGTCGGTTCAAGCATGGGGTTCTCGGCCATGGATGGTTTGCCGATGGGAACGCGTTGTGGCCAGCTGGATCCGGGCGTTGTGCTGTATCTGATGGATCAGCAAGGCATGAATGCGGATGAGATTTCGGATCTTCTGTATCGTAAATCCGGGTTGCTTGGCCTTTCCGGAATGACCAATGATATGCGTACGCTTGAGGCGTCGAATACGCCGGGTGCACGCAATGCCATCAACTACTACACGTTCCGGATACGCCGTGAGCTGGGCGCTTTGGCCGCCGTGTTGGGAGGTCTGGACGCCGTCGTGTTTACCGGCGGGATCGGTGAGAACTCGACCTATATCCGCGATCGTATCTGCACTGACATGGGGTGGTTGGGTCTTGAACTGGACCACGATGCAAACGCGGACAATCTGCGCGTCATCTCGACCGACCTGTCACGTGTTAAACTGATGGTCATTCCGACGAACGAGGAACTGGTGATCGCGCGTGCCGCGGCTGAGAAAGCCGTATAAATCCCAGTTTTTAGGCTTCTGCGCGCTAAATAAATTGGGGGATTGGGAAAAAAATCGCAGCACTACGGGAATCCCCCAATTTCGCGATCCGCGCAGGTGCGTTAACTTTTCATTAACTACCGGGCCAGTGCGCCCAATCCACTTTCACTAATTTCCCCCGATGAGGGGCTGGCTTCTTACCCCCTTGGCCGGCCCCTCGACCTTTTTTGGGGTCTATGCCTGCGTCAGGATTTTCCGAACAAGTGCAGGCAGTGCGGTACTGTTATCATAGCTGAGCGTGTGCGGCATGTCCGAAACCGGCGACTTTCGATATCCCTGTTCAAACAGCAAAAACGGAACCTGAGCCCGTTGCGCAGTTTCGGCATCAACCTCACTGTCGCCAACGAAGATCTGTGGGCCTGCGGCTTGAAGGGTCTTGAAACAGGCGTGCAAGTGCTCTGGATCGGGTTTGCGTATATCCAGCGTGTCTCCACCAAAGACCGTGTTGAAATAGGGTAGCAGGCCAAGTTCGCCCAGCACATGCCGGGCAGGGGCTTCGGGTTTGTTGGTGCAGACCCCAAGCGCACAGCCCATATCGCGAAGCTCATCCAGCGCCTGGATCACGCCGGGATAAACTACGGTCTGATCGCAGGCGCCTGCATTGTAGTGCTTCAGAGTAAGCTGTGTCAGGTCCTTGTGAAGCGTTGGCTCCAGCCCGCAATGCATCATCGCCCGCTCGACCAGCTTGGGTAATCCGTTCCCGACGAATCCCCGGATCGTATCCTGAGGCAAGGCGGGGTGCCCCTGATCGTGCAGCATTCGGTTTACCGCAGCTGCAAGGTCGGCAAGGCTGTCTATCAGGGTGCCATCCAGATCAAATACGACAACTGCTGCCATCTGCGAATCCGCCTTTGTTTGTTGATGTCCAATGCCTAGGTCGTGCTGTGCGACGGCGCAATAGAGACCCGTGGGAGCGATTGAAAAAACAGCAGCTTGACAAACCTTACTATTTTTATCAGATTAATCGCACGAACAGATAGCCAGCCCAAAACAGGGTCAGCCAGATCAAGCGAAACGAAGACAGACAAGGCCAAGTGCCACAGATGCTCTGGAGATGCCCCAATGAACGCGCAAACCCCTACCTCGACCCTTAGCTACGCTGTTTCGATGCTTCCGGCCCACAAGGCGGAAGACCTCACCAATGGCGGCAATTTGGCCCATATCGAGCTGGGCGATCAGCTTTATACGCTGCGTATCACCCGCGCAGGCAAACTGATCCTGACAAAATGAGCGCACCTTCTTCGCGTGGCGGGGCGGCTGTTGGCCGTCTGGCTGACCTGAACCCCATTGAGGCCGGAGCCGTCATGTATCTGCGGCTTTGGGGTGATGGGGTCGAAGGCCGGGCAAATGCCGCAAGCGATTTTGACATCGCGCTGGGTGCAGATCAGGGACGCGCCACGATGCTGACGCTGGACCGGCTGTGTTCACTTTGTGCACATCACGGTCGCCGTCCGCTGGTGCGTCATGGGCTGGGATGTGCATGTCTGGGCGCTGATGAGAATTGTTTTGCCCAGATGATCGGTGCCGCCTCTGAAGGGGCGCGTGAAGATGCAATGATGATGGCCTCGCTGATCGTACGGCCCGATTTCGCCCCGGCACTGGCCTCGTTGTCCGAGGAACTGGGCTTGGCGTTACGCCGGATGACCGTTTCGATCCCTATGCCGACGACCGGGCACCACCCCCCACATTCAGTGCTCCACTGATCGACGGCGACAAAACCCCAGCAATTTCGCTGGGGTTTTGTGTTTCTTAGCAGCAGCCGCAGCCCGCATGATGATGATCGTGATCGCACATGGGGGCAGGGCTGTAGTCACCCACTTCGCCAAGAACCTCCCGCAGCGCCCAAAGAATCATGTCGACGTCCTCTGCTTCGATGGTTAGCGGTGGCCGGATTTTCAGGATATTGTCCTTGGATCCCTCGCTACCGATCAGAATGCGATGATCGCGCATCCGATTCTTGACGTAGCTGCAAATCTCACCGCTTTCCGAGCCATCCGGGTTAATCAGTTCCACACCCAAGAAGAGGCCGATACCGCGCACATCGCCGACACAGCCAAAGTCAGCTTCGATCTGTTTGAGGCCATCCAGCAGGTGAGCCCCCATCACACGGGCGTTCTCTTGAAGCCCTTCATCGTCGACGATGTCCAGCACCTCTTTTCCGATCCGGCAGGACAGGGTCGATCCTCCGAAGGTCGAGAAAAACTCGATCCCGTTGTCGAAGCTTTCGGCGATCTCTTTGGTAGTGACCAGCACACCCAGCGGGTGGCCGTTGCCGATGGGCTTCCCCATTACCACTATATCAGGCAGCGCGCCCTGATGTTCAAAGCCGAAGTAATAGTCGCCCAGGCGCCCGAGGCCGGTCTGGACTTCATCGGCAATGCAGACCCCTCCGGCGGCGCGGATTTTTTCATAGACCGCAGACAGATAGCCTTTTGGTGGAATGATCTGTCCCCCGACCGAGGGGAATGTTTCAGCGATGAACCCAGCTAGGCCTTGCCCTTTTGCCTGTAATGCCGAAATCGCCGGATCAATCAGGTCAGCAAACTTCCGTGCGCGCTCGGGGTCATCACGCCGGAACGAGCCGCGATAGTCATCCGCGACCTCAATCAGTTCCACCCAATCTGCCTGCCCAATACCGCCAGGTTTGTTGAATTTGTAGGCCGAGATCGCCACCGCAGCGTTTGTGTTGCCGTGATAGCCGTGATCGGGCGTCACGATCCCTTTTGCCCCGGTGTGCGCGCGCGCCAGACGCAGAGCCAATTCGTTGGCCTCTGTCCCTGAGTTGACGAAGAAACAGACTTCAAGGTGATCCGGCAGTTTCGACAATACCTTGTCGGCAAAAGCGGTTTGCGCCGGGTGCAGATAGCGTGTGTTCGAATTCATGCGCTTCAGCTGATCCGCTGCAACCGCCTGAATACGCGGATGCGCATGGCCTACATGCGGAACGTTGTTGTAGGCATCCAGATAGGGTCGCCCCCATTCATCGAACAGGTGATGCCTCCAGCCACGCACCAGCATGACCGGGTCGTCGTATGTCAGGCTGAGATTGCCGCCGAAGTGTTCGCGCCTGTCCTGTAGGATCGCCTGCTTGTCGGTTGGTCGATAGAAAACCTTTTCATCAGGCGAGTTCAACAGTGCTGCGGGGTTGGGGCAGACCGCGTGCCAAAGCTCGAGCTCATCAGGATCCGCTACGCCCGGCCAGTCGGCCTGCATACCGTCGGTCGTCAGCGCCAGTTGGAAATGCACATGCGGGGCCCATCCGCCATTCTGACTGGCATCGCCCAGACGGGCAAAAGCTGCACCCTGAGCCACCGGGTCACCTGGTTTCAAACGCTCACTCACCTCAGGGTCCAGATGGCCATAAAGCGTGTAGAATGCATCCCCTTCGGGCGTTTCGTGGTGCAGGATCACAACCCCGCCATAGTCGAGATGCGCGTCCCTGTTTTCAACCGCTTCGACCCGACCGCTGAGAGGTGCATGCAGCACTGTTCCGGCCGGTGCAAACACATCCACGGCCAGATGCACTGTGCGCCGATCCGACGCTTTCCACGGTCCCTTGCGAAACCCCGGCTCAGCATAGATCAGGCGTGGCTCGCTGTAATACCCTAGCCAGGGACCATCCCCAAACTCCTCACCAACCCGCGCCGCCTCGTCCAGCGGCATGTGGAACGGGTTTTGAGGCCAGGTTGAGTTTTCCACCGACAGTGAGCCCATCGGTGCGTCGCTCAGATTCTGCCCGAACATCTGCGCGAATTGTCCGCGATGGCCGGACAGGTAGGCGTGAATGCGCTCGGCTCCGTTCACAACCGGCAAGCCACACGCTGCGCGCAATCGGGCGGGCATGAGTGCGCCATTGATTGCCTCATTTTCAATCAATCGCCACGCTGGGGCCTGGCTGATCGTGACATACGGATCATCCGGGTTCTCAATCGCCATCAGCGTCGAATTCACCACGGACACCGCCAACCGTGCTTGCAACAAAGGCCAGATCAGGTCGATCTCATCCGGGCGTAACCGATTGGCGGCGTGATACCCGCGTACCAGCGCAGCCAATGCGCGCTCGGGTTTAGGGTGGTCCAGAACGACATAGGCCCCGGCAATAGCCAGATCGCAAACGCGCGGCGCCGCGCACATGTCGCCAAGATCGATCAGACCCGAGATGCTGCGTCGTTCGCCCAGATTGCCTTCAACAAGGATATTGTAATCATTGGCATCATTGTGAATCGCCTGCTTTGGCAATGCACCCAGTTGATCAGAGATCGCCTCAAAATCCTCAGCGATTTGTTGAACGCGCGCGCGTCTTGCCGGATCAGAGATGGCCTCTAGTTGGTCGACGATCCAACTCGCCCGCGTCAAATCCCATTTGAAATCGGCGCGCTGCAAACCCTCATGGGTGAACCCCTCCAGCGCCCGGTCGGTTGCGCCCAGAACACGGCCCAGTTTTAGTATCAGGTCTTCGGTCTTGGGCGCGCTGCTTGCATAGCATGCCCCCGGCAGTCGTTCCTGCAGCCAGACCAGTCGCGGTTGCCCATGTGCGTCGGCAATCTCAGGCAACATCATCCCGTTCAAATCGGGATAAACAGCAGGAAAGGGCAATCCGGGCGCTGCTGCGCTGAGATGTTCCAGCGCCTTGATCTGCAGATCGACCAATGCCGCATCGCACCCCGCGCGCATCACCTTGAGCACATAATCCTGCCCGTTGGTGGCTTTGACCAGAAAGTTGAGGTCGTACTCCCCATCCAGACGCGTCAGACGGGTGTCCAGACCCCAGTGTTCACGCAGGCGACCAGCCCAGAAAGTGTTCATGTCGCTCATGCGCTATCTCTTGCAACTGCCACGGTGATCCTCTTCATCTGGCCAAAAATATCTTCGGGCGGAGTCGCGCCCTGGCGCGATGGGGCAGACAGCCCCCCCTTTGCTCAGTCCAGTGCTCGCAACCGTTTGAACAACGAGGACGTATCCCACCGGCCCCCGCCAAGTTTCTGCACGTCTTTGTAGAACTGGTCGACCAGCGCCGTCACTGGCAGTGAAGCCCCGGTCTCATTGGCGGTATCCAGACAGATTCCCAGATCCTTGCGCATCCAGTCGACTGCAAAGCCATGCTCAAAATGGTCATCCAGCATGGTTTCATACCGGTTGGCCATCTGCCAGCTGCCAGCCGCGCCCTGACTGATCACTTCGACCACAGCTCGGCCATCAAGCCCGGCCTTCTCGGCAAAATGTAATGCTTCGCTCAGGCCCTGCACCAGCCCGGCAATCGCGATCTGGTTGCACATTTTGGTCATTTGACCCGCGCCGCTGTCTCCAATGCGGCGGCAGATTTTGGAATAGACCTGCATCACCGGCTCAGCAGCACGATAAGCGTCCATGTCACCGCCGCACATGATCGATAGCACACCATTTTCGGCTCCCGCCTGACCGCCCGAGATCGGGGCGTCCACAAAAGCAACCCCCTGTGTCTTGCCAGCCTCGTACAACTCGCGCGTGACCTTGGCCGAGACGGTGGTGTGATCAACAAATACCGCACCCTTGGCCATTCCGTGAAAGGCGCCATCTTCACCTGTGCAAACCATACGCAGATCGTCGTCATTGCCAACGCAGGCCATCACGAACTCTGCCCCTTCTGCGGCTTGCCGCGGTGTCAGGGCCATCGCGCCGCCATGCTGGGCGACCCAAGCCTCGGCCTTGGATGCGGTGCGGTTGTAGACGGTGACTTCGTGGCCGGCAGCCTGAAGATGCCCGGCCATCGGGTAGCCCATGACGCCTAGGCCAAGGAACGCAACTTTTGCCATGTGATGATCCTCTCTGTTATCCGCTCCTGCCTCAAGCGGACGGCAGGTCGTGATGTTTAGAAAGGACAAAGCAAAGCTTGGACCAAAGGGCAACCCTGCGTCACAATTTGCCGCTCAGATCCATAGCGATCGCGCGCCATTCGTTTCACATCTGAACCGGCGCGGATTTCATCTTCGAAAAACGGCCGCAGCTTTGAGCTCAGCCAATTCCCTCTGTAAACGCTGGTTTTCTGATTGCAGAACAGCCAGTTGCTGACCCAGATCATTCAGATGTGGCCGAAGCTCGGCCTCGGTAAAGCGCGGCGTGATGTGGCGGGGGCAATTCCAGTCAAGCGCTTCAACTTTGATGATCGCGGCCCGTTCTGCCTCGGTCTCGGAGCCTTTGATGTAGAGATCAGCCGCTGCTGCGGCACCTTCCGTGAATGTCATCCGCCCAAGAATCTTGAGACGGCGCTGGTTCGCGTAATCCATCAAGATCAACGCCACATGGTCGTTTCCATCCAGGTTGCCGCGCGAGATATATTGTTTGTTACCAGACAGGTCCGCATAGCCGATGGTGTGCGGGTCCAGCACTTTCAGAAACCCTATCGGCCCACCGCGAAACTGCACATAAGGCCAGCCGGTTTCTGAGACGGTGGCCTGATAGAACCCGTCGCGGGCGCGAATGAACGCCTCTTCGGTCGGTCCGATTTGGTGGCCCTGTTTTGGTCCTCGGCTCAGGAATTTCGCGTAGGTCGCTGCGGATCCCATCCGCTCTTGATGGGCGCGAACGGCAGGTGTGAAGGTCAGTTCAGAAAAGGCGCGGGGCATTATGCTGTCTCCTGGGTCTTCCGGGGCGTTTGCGCAATATGGTCGATGATGGCCTGCTCTGTCAGGCGTGGGAACACAGATGTGAACGTTTGGCCCCAAATTCGGCAACGTTGCCAAGGACGTTGCGTAGCATCTGTCCTGGACGCCACGTTACATGGATTGGAAGGAATCACACACCCGGCTAGTTTTGGGCAAACACCTGATCTGGAGAGCTATTTGATGTCGCTTTTTACCAGCACCGCCGCCTGGGTTACTGACGAACACCGAATGTTTGCTGAAATGGCGGGCCGGTTCATGGATGATGCCTTGGTACCCAATACCGAGAAATGGGCCGAGAACGGGGCGGTTGATCGTACCTTTTGGTTGCAGGCGGGAGAGACGGGTCTGATGGCCGGTTCGATTGCTGAGGAATATGGTGGCGTCGGCGGCGGGATGGGTTTCGATTCCGTTACTTTGTATGAGCAGACTGCGCGCGGGGACGCAGGATGGGGATATGGCATCCAGTCTATCGTGACCCACTACATCACCGCTTATGGCAGTGAGGATCAGAAACAGAAGTGGTTGCCGAAACTGGCCTCGGGTGAGATGATCGGCGCGCTGGCCATGACCGAGCCGGGCACGGGATCGGATGTGCAAGCGGTGAAGACGACCGCTGAGAAGGATGGCAATTCTTATCGGCTCAACGGGTCCAAGATATTTATCACCAACGGGCAATCGGCTGATCTGGTTATCGTGGCTGCCAAAACTGACAAGTCGTTAGGGGCGAAGGGTGTCTCTCTGATTGTGGTCGAAACCGACGGGGCTGATGGATTCCGGAGGGGGCGGAACCTCAAGAAACTGGGAATGAAGGGCAACGATACGGCTGAGCTGTTCTTTGAAGACGTAAAGGTGCCAATGACCAACCTGCTGGGCCCGGAAGAGGGGCAGGGGTTCTATCAACTAATGAAGCAGTTGCCGTGGGAGCGGCTGACCATCGGGATCATGGCGCTGGGCGCTATCGATTTCGCCATATCGCAGACGGTGGAATACGTGCAGGAGCGCAAGGCGTTCGGACAACGGGTGATGGACTTCCAGAACACACGTTTCAAGTTGGCCGAGTGTAAAACCAAGGCCGAGGTGCTGCGCAGTTTCGTCAATGATTGCATCGGCAAGCTGGAGGCCGGTGAGTTGGATGCCGCGACGGCCTCGATGGTGAAATACTGGGGCTCTGAGGTGCAGAACGAAGTCATGCACGAATGCCTGCAACTGTTCGGCGGCTATGGGTTCATGATGGAATACCCAATCGCGCGGCTCTATGCGGATGCGCGGGTCCAAATGATCTATGGAGGGACGAATGAAGTCATGAAAGAGCTCATCGCCCGTTCGCTGGACGTCTGAACCAAAACACTCCCGCCCGTCGTCCACATTCCTTACGGAACGTCTCCTCCGGTTGGGCCAGGCAGGCGCGGACGCAGCCCGCGCTTGCCTGGCCCCCTGCCGTCCGCAAGACGCAAGGCCGAAGGCCGCGCAGGGTTTGGCTGTTGCTGGCGTTGATGCCTGACACGTCGCCTGCCATTGTGATCACGGAGTAGTCAGACCTGAAGGGAACCCGGTATGGAGAAGTCCAACAAAGATCGCATATCTGCCCTGCTCAAAAGCATCGAAACGGGCGATCCGGGTCCGGTTTCGGTGGTAAATGAAGCACGATATATCCAGCACAATCCGCAAACCCATGAAGGCAGCGAAGGGCTTGCATCCCTATTCAAACGGCTGTCCCAGACCTCACCGCGCGTGAATATCGTACGCGCCTTTGAAGACGGCGATTTTGTCTTCGCGCATACGGAATATGATTTCTCACGGCGGAATATCGGCTTCGAAGTGTTCCGGTTCGAAGACGGGCAAGCGGTAGAGCACTGGGACAATATCCAGAAACGGATGGGGCCAAACGGCTCGGATCACAGTATGGTGGATGGTCCGACCGAAGTTCGGGATGTCGAGAAAACCGAGGAAAACCGGGCCTTTGTTCGCGCCTTCGTCGAAACCGCGTTGATTTCCGGGAACCTCGACCAGATAGAGGCCTGTATCAATACTTCCGCTTACGTAGAACACAGCCCGCAGCTCTCGGATGACTTGACTGCTTTGAGAACCGCATTGGCTGACAGCAACGCCCTAGATTATCAGCACCTGCATCGTGTGTTGGCAGAAGGAGATTTTGTTCTGACCGTGTGCGAAGGTGCGCTACAGGGCAAACACAGCGCATTCTACGATCTGTTCCGCGTTGCGGATGGCAAGATCGTCGAACACTGGGACACGGTTGAGGCCATCGCACCACGCAGCGAATGGAAGAATGATAACGGTAAGTTCTGAGGTTGCGTTAGGCGTGGGCGTCTGCCCCAATCTGTTCACTGATCCAGGCTTGGAAAGACCGTAACGGCTCGGGCATCGAGCGGTCATGCGGCCAGACCAGATAATAGCTGCCAAGGCTCACGCGCGGCCCGTCCCATGCCTGGACAAGCCGCCCGGTGCGCAAATCATCTTGCACCAGATATGACGGCAACAGAGCCACGCCCAACCCATGAATCGTGGCCTGAATCATGGTCGAAAACTGATCGAACAGCATTCCCCGTAGGCCGGTGACGGGCTGGCCCTGTATCTCAAACCAGCGCTCCCAGGCATCCGGACGCGACTCCAGATGCAGCAGTGGTGCGGCGCGGAGAGCATCCAAGCTATTGAAATTGACGGCGGTAAGGGCAGGGGCGCAGACCGGCAGGACTTCTTCCCGCATGATCGGCAGATACTGAACGCCCGCCCAATCCTGTTGACCGAAATGGATCGCGGCATCAAATGGCTCAGTCGTAAAATCAAACGGTTTGAGGCGGGTCCCCAGATTGACAGTAACCTCGGGATGACGTCGCGCAAAATCCTGAAGGCGCGGTGCCAGCCAATGCATGCCGAACGCGGGAAGGATCGACAAGTCAAGTGATCCGCCCGCCGGGTTAGCTTTGAGTTTCAGTGCGGCCTGCGCCAGATCCTGAACAGCAGACCTTGCGGTTTGCACATAGACTTTGGCTGCAGGCGTCAGGTGCAGCCGCATCTGGCTGCGTTCGATCAATTGCACGCCCAGCTGATCCTCCATCGTCTTCAACTGCCGACTGATTGCGCTTTGTGTCAAGGACAGCTCAGCCGCAGCAGCAGATGCGCTGCCCAGCCGATCTACGGCTTCAAGTGCAAGCAAGGACGAGATTGAAGGCAAGAAACGGCGGGGTGCAATCATATAACGATTCCTCATACCTATTGAACGCAATAGCACTGGTTTTTTCCTACCGCCAGAGCGATGACTGGTGCGCCACATCACCTTTGTGGTCGAGCGGGTGCCGTACCATCCGCGATCTTGAAATTAACGTCGGAGCGCGGGACAAATCAGCAAGCGGGTCGCGCCCGCGCAGAGGTTCCCCAAGGCCGATGACACCAACAAGACAAAAGCGAGAGACATGGACCGCGCCCAGATCGTACATGAGAATTTCCTGACCCGTGTCGCAAATCGTGATTTTCCCGACGGAGCCCCGCCGCGCGTCGGTCTGGGCGATGCTGAAGCCGTTTCGCTTTTCCGGTCGCAAGTTCTCAGTCGCGCGCTGGATCGGACCAGCCGGGCGATGCAGAAGGCGGGGCAGGGGTTCTACACCATCGGCTCATCTGGCCACGAAGGGATGGCCGCCGTCGCGCACGCATTGCGCCCAAGCGATATTGCCTTTCTGCATTACCGGGATGCTGCGTTTCAGATCGCGCGTGCCGAACAGGTGCCCGGTCAGCAGATCGCGTGGGATATGCTGCTAAGCTTTGCGTGCTCGAAAGAGGACCCGACCTCGGGCGGGCGGCACAAGGTACTGGGATCAAGGGCGCTGATGATCCCGCCGCAGACCTCGACCATCGCCAGCCATTTGCCCAAAGCCGTTGGTGCGGCTTATGCGCTGGGGGCAGCCCGGCGACATGCGCCCGAACATCGCGTGTTGCCGGAAGACGGGATTGCGATGTGTTCATTTGGGGATGCCTCGGCCAATCACTCAACCGCGCAGGGGGCGATCAACACGGCAGGCTGGACCAGTGTGCAATCGACGCCGCTGCCGCTGCTGTTCGTGTGTGAAGACAACGGGATCGGAATTTCGGTCAAAACGCCCAAGGGCTGGATTCAGGCGTCGATGGAGCATCGTCCGGGGATCAAGTATTTTCAGGCCAATGGGTTGGACATTTATGAAACCCATGCGGTCGCGAAAGAGGCTGCAGATTATGTCCGCAAGCGCAGGAAACCGGCCTTCCTGCATCTCAGAACCGTGCGGCTTTATGGCCATGCCGGGGCGGATGTGCCCACGACCTATCTGCCGAAAACTGAGGTTGAGGCGGATGAGGCCAATGATCCGCTTTTGCACACCGTACGACTGCTGGATCAGGCGGGTGCATTGTCGCCGGATCAGGCGTTGAAAATCTACAGCGATACCTGCACCCGAACGGATCGTGTGGCTACAGAGGCTGCCAGCCGTCCCCATCTTGCCAATGCGACCGAGGTGATGGCAAGCCTGATCCCGCCTAAGCGCTCTTGCATACCGACCAACGGCCCGAGCGCTGAGGCGCGGGCTAAAGCCTTTGGTGGTGACTTGCGCGCGATGGCTGATCCGCAGCCGCTCAGCCGCCTGATCAACTGGGCGCTGACCGATCTGATGTTGGAACATGCCGAGATCGTTTGCATGGGCGAAGATGTGGGCCGCAAAGGTGGCGTTTATGGCGTCACACAAAAGCTGCAGCAACGCTTTGGTCCGGACCGCGTGATTGATACGCTGCTGGATGAACAATCCATTCTGGGTCTCGCGATCGGTATGGGCCATAACGGTTTCATCCCGATCCCCGAGATCCAGTTTCTGGCCTATCTGCACAATGCCGAGGACCAGATTCGGGGCGAAGCCGCAACTTTGCCGTTCTTCTCGAACGGGCAGTTTACCAACCCAATGGTGCTGCGAATTGCGGGGCTAGGATATCAGAAGGGCTTTGGCGGACATTTCCATAACGACAACTCTCTGGCCGTTTTGCGGGATATCCCTGGTGTCATCATCGCCTGCCCGTCGACCGGGGCCGATGCAGCACTGATGCTGCGCGAATGTGTGCGGTTGGCGCGCGAAGAGCAGCGGGTCGTGGTGTTACTTGAACCGATCGCACTCTACCCGATGCGCGATCTGCATGCGGCGCAGGATGGCGGGTGGATGACCACCTATCCTGCGCGGGATCAGAAAATTGCGCTGGGCGATGTGGGAGTACACGGGGACGGCACCGATCTCGCCATCGTGACCTATGGCAACGGGCACTACCTGTCGCAACAGGCCCTGCCCGAAATTGAGGCGGCAGGTCTGAAAACCCGGATTATCGATATGCGTTGGCTAGCTCCTCTGCCGGTTGAGGCTTTGCGCGAAGCCACCAAAACATGCGCGCATGTTTTGATCGTCGACGAATGCCGCAAGACCGGCAGCCAGTCCGAGGCGCTGATGACTTTCTTCGCCGAACAAAGTTCTTCTACCCGAACTGCCCGCGTTGTGGCCGAGGATTGCTTTATCGCAACCGGCCCGGCCTATGCCGCGCCTCTTCCTTCGAAAGACGGTATCGTTGCCGCAGCGCTGGCTTTGACAGGAGCAGCCTCATGACCCGCACCGCCGTTGTGATCTGCCCGGGCCGGGGCACTTATAACAAGCCTGAGCTGGGCTATCTGCACCAACATCATTCGGATCGTATGGACTTGTTCCGCAGCTTCGACGCCATTCGCGCCGGAACCGGACAGGATGCGATTACTGCCTTGGATGGGGCTGATCGCTTTAGCGTCGGGAAGTACTCGCGCGGCGATGTGGCCTCACCCCTGATCTATGCTGCCGCGTTGGCCGATGCGCAGGCATTGGCCAACGATATTGAAGTCGTCGCCGTCACTGGTAACTCGATGGGATGGTATATCGCGCTGGCCGCCGCAGGGGCATTGACCCCTGGGAACGGGTTTCGCGTGGTCAATACGATGGGCACGCTGATGCAGAAGCACCTGATCGGCGGTCAACTGGTTTACCCATTCGTCGATGAGACATGGGCGAATGATCCTGCCCGCAAAGCCGCATTGCTGGATGAGGTGGCGAGGATCGATGCGTTGCGCGATCATTCTCTGGCGCTTTCGATCGATCTGGGCGGGATGCTGGTATTGGCAGGCAATGAGGCGGGTCTGACGGCGTTTGAGGCGGCACACCCCACCGTGCAGGATCGGTTCCCATTGCGGCTGGCCAATCACGCCGCCTTTCATACGGCGCTGCAGGCCCCGGTGGCGGCGGAAGGTCGGGCGCAATTGAGTTCTGATCTTTTTGCTCAGCCCAAGTTCCCGATGATTGACGGGCGTGGCAAAATCTGGTGGCCCGGCGCAACTGACACGAGTGAGTTGTGGGACTACACCCTGGGCCATCAGGTGACCGAGACCTATGACTTCACCCATGCGATCCAGACGGCCGCACGCGAGTTCGCGCCCGATCTGTTCATCGTCACCGGCCCCGGTGCAACGCTGAGCGGCGCGGTGGCGCAGTCACTGACACTGGGGCGCTGGCGGGGCATGACCGACAAGGCGTCATTCCAGTCGCATCAGGAGGCGGATCCGTTCCTCATCGCCATGGGGCGGGCTGACCAGCGCGCCCTTGCAACCAACTGAGACCAGCCTGATGATCGGCGAAACTTTGGCGAGGCCCGGGCATGCGCGACTATGATCAATCGTTATGGCGGCAGACCTGTCGCGAGCGTATCGACACGCAAAAGCTGTCTGATGACGTAAGCGTTGATCTTGCCGTGATCGGTGGTGGTTACACCGGGTGTTCTGCGGCCTTGACCGCAGCAAAAGCGGGGGCTTCGGTGTGCCTGCTCGAAGCGCATCAGATCGGCCATGGTGGATCGGGGCGGAATGTCGGTCTCGTCAACGCAGGGCTTTGGCTGCCACCCGATCAAATTCGGTCGCATCTGGGGCAAATGGCGGGGGATCGGTTGATCGATCTGCTGGCCAACGCGCCGTCAGACGTGTTCGAGTTGATTGAAGCGCACGGGATTGACTGCGAGCCTGAGCGGCAAGGCACGTTGCATTGTGCTCATTCGGCCTCGGGCTTTGGTGATCTGCGTACACGCCACGCACAGCTGAGCGCTTCTGGTGCGCCGGTCGAATTGCTCGATCCTGACGCGTCGCGCCAGCGGACGGGCAGCCCGGTAGTCCACGGCGCATTGTTTGACCCCCGCGCGGGTACAATTCAGCCGCTGGGCTATGCGGTGGGACTGGCCCGCGCCGCACAGAATGCGGGGGCGCAGATATATACGCAAAGCCCGATTCGATCTTTGCGGCAGGAAGGCGGGGTTTGGGTGCTGCAGGGGGATGGTGGAACCGTACGCGCCAGATCGGTCATTCAGGCGACCAACGCTTATCATCAGGGCATCGCCGATACGGCGCCCGACTATGTGCCGGTCTATTACTTCCAATACGCCACCGCGCCGCTGTCCCATAACCTGCGGGCCAGCATATTGCCGAAGGCAGAAGGATGCTGGGATACCGGCCTCATCATGACATCCTTCCGTTTGGATCAGACGGGGCGGTTCGTCATTGGCGGCATGGGGGATCTAAGCAGCGCCGGAGGATTTGCCCACAAATCCTGGATCAGGCGCAAACTGGCGGCGCTGTATCCGCAACTGGCGGATCAGCCGTTGATCGAGGGCTGGCATGGGCGGATTGCCATGACTTCGGATCACATTCCCAAAATCACTCAGATCGGGCCAAATGCGTTAGCCGCGCATGGGTTTTCTGGTCGCGGGATCGGGCCGGGCACCGTGTTCGGGCGCTTGATGGCAGAGAGCCTGCTGAAGGACGATCCGTCTTTGCTGCCGGTTCCGTCAGTGGCTGAGTATAGCGAAAACTGGATTGGCCTGCGCCGCGCCTTCTTCGAAACCGGCGCGGCGCTGACGCATTTTGTTAAGGCGCGGTTCTGAATTCAGACAGACCGGGTGATGCCGCCATCGACGCGGATGTTCTGCCCGGTTATGTAGCCTCCGCCTTCGGAGGCGAGCATAGCCACGACCGAGGCGATCTCATCATAGCTGCGCCCGTAGCGACCCATCGGGATACGTGCGCGGAACTCTTCCTTTTCCGGAAGGCTGTCGATGAACCCGGGCAGGACGTTGTTCATGCGGATGTTGTTGGCGGCGTATTTGTCCGAGAACAGCTTGGTGAAGGCCGCCAACCCGGCGCGGAATACGCCCGAGGTTGGAAAAACCGGGTCCGGTTCAAACGCAGCAAAGGTTGAGATGTTGATAATCGATCCACCGCCCTGCGCTTGCATGATAGGGGTCACCAACCGCGTAGGTCTTACGGCATTCATGAAATAGACATCCATGCCGGTGTGCCAGTCCTCATCGGTCAGCTCAAGCACCGCTGCGCGGGGTCCGTGCCCGGCTGAGTTCACCAGTACATCGATCCGCCCCCAATGGGACATTGCTGCATCAACCAGTTCTTGCAGGTCATCATTTGACTGGTTCGAGCCGGTGATGCCCACACCACCCAATTCATGTGCCAGCGCCTCGCCCTTGCCCGACGAGGACAGGATGCCGATTTTGAAGCCATCAGCCGCCAGTCTGCGCGCGGAATCCGCGCCCATACCGCTGCCGCCTGCGGTGATCAAAGCTACTTTTTCCATCTTCACGCTCCTATGCATTGTTTCGCAAGAAGATGGCGCAGCAACCTCGATTTGACCAATCAGTTCTGTTGCGCAGCGACAGTAGAAAATCTACAGTTTAGCTATGCCCGCTCTTCCACCTCTCAACGCGATGCGCGCCTTCGAGGCCTCGGCACGCCATCTGAATTTTCGTCTTGCTGCGGAAGAAATCGGCGTAACCCAAGGGGCCGTTGCGCAACAGGTGCGCGGCTTGGAAGCGCGGCTAGGGACGGCGCTGTTCGAACGCCTTCCGCGTGGGTTGCGCCTGACCGAAGCGGGGCGTCGGTTCCACGCGCCGCTGCGCCGGGCATTTCGGCTGATCGAAGAGGCTGTAAATGATCTGACCGACCAAAAGCAGATCACGATCTCGGTCACGCCCAGCTTTGCCTCAAAATGGCTGGTTCCGCGTCTGAACGATTTTGTGACCCGCTACCCCGATATCTCGGTGCAGGTTGACGCGCGCGAGCGGTTGGCGGATTTCCAGTCTGATGGAATTGATATCGCGGTACGCCAAAGTCGTTCACCGGTTGCGCGCGGTCTGCAAGCGACACCTTTGTTCTCGACCGAATTCGTTGTCGTGGGCAGTCCGGACCTCGCATCACAAATTTCTGGTCCAGACGACCTGATGCAACACGTTCTGCTCAGCGATTCCCATGGTCTGTGGCCTTTGTTTCTTGAACGCGCCGGGGTCGAGGGAAGGCCCCGGATGATGAGTTTCAGCCAGACAAGTCTGGCGATAGACGCCGCTGTCTCGGGGCAAGGCTTTGCACTGGCCAATGCGCCACTTGTGTCTGCGGAACTGACTTCGGGTCGGTTGGTGCAGCCGCTCTCTGAGGTGCTGGTTGATGATCTGAGCTTTTTCATTGTCACCCCGCAGAAACCGCGCCAACCGGAGCTGGTGAAACAAATGCGCGACTGGTTGCTTTCTCAGGTCTGAAGCGAAGCCACAATCGCGTCGATCCGGTCGCGTAACCAACGATGTGCCGGGTCGTTGGCCGTGCGTTGGTGCCAGACCATATAGATTGACACTGCTTCGCATTTGAACGGCAGTGGTGCGCTGTCCAGCGTGGCAAGCGGCCCGCGTTTCATCAGCGCCGTGTCGGTCGAGATCAGGTCGCTGCCTTTCACGAAAGGCGGGATTGCGTTGAAATGCGGCAGGGTTACGACGGGCGGTCTGATCTGGCTTTGATCCACGCCACGCATCACGGCACGGGCGTTGCGCCCGTCGGCAAATCGCACCTCGACATGATCGCTATTGCAATAGGACCGCCAATCCTCAGGCGGATCACGGTGAGCGGCATCATAGAATACCAACAACGGGCTGGTGATCAGCCGCTTCTGAAAGATATCCGGCCCGTCCGGTGGCAGCGGGGTGAGCATCAATTGACACCGGTCGCTGCGCAGCAAGTCCGGGTCGGGAACACCCGACGGGATGAACTCCAGCCGCAACCTGACGCCTTCGGCGCGTGTCGCCCGCAGAAGTTCGGGAAAGATCAACTCACGCGGCATGTCGTTGGTGGCGATCTGAATGTCCATCTGTTCGGACAGCGGATCAAACGGGCGACCTTCGGTCAGGGCGCGCATGTTATCCAGCACCTGTTGCACCGGCTCTTTCAACGACAAAGCGCGTTCGGTCGGGGTCAGCCCCTGTCCGGATCGGACAAATAGTGGATCGCCCAGCACTTGCCGCAACTTGCCCAGCGTATGGCTGATGGCCGATTGCGTCACCCCTAACCGGTCGGCAGCTTTCGACACCGAGCTTTCTTCGAGTATCGTCAGGAACACCCGTAGGACCTTGCCGTCCAGATCTGTGAAATCAATTCTGCTCATATCATTTATGATTATTCATGAATGGATTTGGTGTCCATGCCGGAGTAGGGGAAAGGGCAGCTAACTGGAGGCGCGCGATGGGGATCCGCTTTTTCTCGGACAAGAACAGACCTGTTCACATGGGTCCGTTCCCGCTGGAACGGCTGGCGCGGCAGGGTCGGATGCCTGATCTGGCGCAGGTCGAACCGATGTGTGCGCTTAGCTTTCGCAGGCCCGAGCAGCCCGAAAGCATCGTGAATGCGATGGGCGAGTTTCAGGCGATGATGGACGCAATTCGGGATGGATTTGTGAACCCCGTAGCATCGGAAATTCCTGCCAACCCAGCAGATCGTGCCAATCATCTGAAAGCGTTTGGCTATTTCAACGATGCGTCGATGATGGGCTGCGGGCCGCTACCCGCGGAGGCGATGCTGGCTGAGCCTCGGCGTAACCCGGATATCGACCGGCTGGCACATGCGCTAAGGACACGGCAAACCAAAACGCTGGCCTCAGGCATCGATGTGATCATGGCGGATCTAAAAGAAAGCATGGAGGCCGCGCCACGCCCGATGGACTGTCATCGCCATACGCTCGTGTTTCTCTATGAGTTCAACCGCGATCCGGACCCCTCGGAGCCCGGGTCCGATTGGATCATGGATGCGCAGGATCACCGCGCCTGTTTGCTTGCCACCGAGAATGCAGTGGTCATTGCCAACTACATCCGCCTCCTGGGTTTCGATGCGCGGGCGCATACGGCGATGTCCTCTGAGGTTGATCTGGGCAAGCTGGCAGTTGCTGCGGGTCTGGCCTCGGTTGAGGATGGTGCGGTTGTGGTGCCCTGGTTGGGTAAGCGGTTCGGATTGGCCGCTGTGACCACCGAAATGGAGATCGCGCATGACCGACCCTTGCAACCGCTGGCCGAACAACCGTGGTTCCGCACGCAAGGACCTGCATGGTGGCTGGGTGCAGGCTTCGCCAAGAACGCTCTGAACCGGGATGCCTATGCCAAGCGGCGCTATGTGGACGGGGCACATCCTTTTGAAAACCTCAAACGAGTCGAAACACCGACCACCTATATCGACGAGCAAAACGTAGCCCGGGTGCCCAAACGCGCAGACATGTTTGCGCGGGCTCAGTTCGGCGACATGGGAAAATCGCTGCAGGACGCGACCAAGGGCGGGCATTACGTGCGCAAATCCGCCCCCAGCTTTGCCCAACGCCGCGCGCTGGGCGCGTTTGTTTTGCTGCAGGACGGTGACAGCGCCGAGGCTGTACAACCCACAGATACCGAAAGAAATGCCGCGAATATCAAGGCTGCAACCTATTTCCTTGGGGTCGATGCGGTCGGGCTCAGCCGGTGCCCCGAGTGGAGCTGGTATTCCCATGACGCCACCGGAGAAGAAATCGTTCCGCCTCACGATCAAGCTATCAGCATGATCATCGACCAGGGCTATGAGACGATGGAAGGCGCCAGCGGGGATGACTGGATCAGCGTGGCCCAATCTATGCGCGCCTATCTGCGGTTTTCACTGCTGGGGGGCGTGATCGCGCAGCAAATCCGAAATCTCGGCTACAAGGCCAAGGCGCATACGGTGATGGATGGCGAGGTGCTGCAACCGCCGCTGCTGCTGTTGTCGGGGTTGGGGGAGGTCAGCCGGATCGGTGAGGTGATCCTGAACCCCTATCTTGGCCCGCGCCTGAAATCCGGTGTCGTGACAACCGACATGCCGATGACGCATGACAAACCCATCGATTTCGGCCTTCAGACGTTTTGCGAAAGCTGCAACAAATGCGCTCGGGAATGCCCTTCGGGCGCGATCACTGCCGGGCCAAAGCTGATGTTCAACGGCTATGAAATCTGGAAATCCGACAGCCAGAAATGCGCCACTTACCGTATCACCACGCCCGGGGGGGCGATGTGCGGACGATGCATGAAGACCTGCCCATGGAATCTCGAAGGTATATTCAAGGAACGCCCGTTCCGATGGGCCGCGATGAATATTCCGCAGGCCGCGCCTGCATTGGCCAAACTGGATGATGCGGTCGGCAATGGTGGTCTAAATAACATCAAGAAATGGTGGTGGGATATCGAGCTGGAACCTGACGGGGCCTATCGCCCGTCGCAGCACCCATTGAACCGGCGGGACCTACAAAAAGACCTCGATTTGAAGTACGAGGATCAGACGCTTGCGGTCTACCCCGCTCCGCTCGCTCCGCACCCATGGCCCTATCCCTTCAACATGGACCGGGAAGCCGGAATTGCCGCCTATGAGGCGATGGTCACAGCTGAAGACTACAAAGCGCGCAAAACGGCAGGCGATATGTCTGTGATCCACCGTTATCAGGTCGCAGGGGACGCCCCGGTGATGCGGGTGGAACTAACCAAGGTCGACAAGATGACCTCGGATGTCACCAAGTACGAGTTCTCAACCCTCGACGGTGCGCCCTTGCCGAAATGGACTGCGGGCGCGCATCTGGACGTGCTGGTTTCGCCCGAATTCCTGCGGCAGTACTCGATGTCGGGCGATCCCTCCGACCGCAACACTTATCAGATCGGCGTGCTGCGCGAGGATGAGGGGCGCGGCGGCTCGGCCTTGCTGCATCGCATCTTCAACGAAGGGCGCAAGGTCTTCATCTCAAAGCCGATAAACCATTTTGATCTGGACGAGACTGCAACCAAAACCTTCCTGATGGGCGGTGGTATTGGCATCACGCCGATGATTGCTTTTGCCCACCGACTGTATGCGATGGGCAAACCGTTCGAGTTACACTATTCCGCCAGCACACGAGCAGGTGCCGGATATCTGGATGATCTGGCGGCTGTGCCATGGGCCGATCACGTGCACTATCACTTCTCGGACGAGGGCACACGGGCCGATCTGGAGGCTGTTCTGGGCGGATATCAGGACGGATGGCACGTTTATACCTGCGGCCCTGACCGCTATATGGACGGCGTCATTCACGCAGCCGAACGGCAGGGGTTTCCGGAAGGTGCACGGCATCTCGAATATTTCTCGGTGCCGGAACAGCCCGAATATGAGAACCATCCGTTCACTCTGAAATTGGCGAAATCGGGTCGGGAGTTGACTGTACCCGCTGACAAAGATGCGGCGCAGGTACTTAATGAGGCGGGCTTTCACGTGGATGTGAAATGCGCTGATGGGATCTGCGGGGTCTGCAAATGTGACGTGATTTCAGGTGAGATCGAACACCGCGATTTCGTTTTGTCCAACAAACAACGCGAAGGTGCGATCATACTGTGCCAAAGCCGGGCGGCCCGGGCAGACGGGGTGATCGAGATCGATCTGTGATTGCTCTCGATAAAACGACATTTTGAATCCCAAAAATTGGTCGTTCCAGCCATGGACGCCGCCGACTTGCTGCACTAACGTCCCCGGCGAACCCCAGTCTATCCTGATCAACAGGTGCGAGGTACTTTCATGGATTATCACAGCCCCGCCAGCTTTGCCGAGGCGTCGGCTCTGGCCGCAAATGCAACGGGCATCACTCGGTTTCTGGCAGGCGGCACCGATGTGCTGGTGCAGTTGCGCTCGGAATTGGTGACGCCCGATACGCTGATCGACATCAAGAAGATCGATGGCGTTAGCGAAATTACCCGCAATGCCGATGGCAGCTGGACGCTGGGCGTCGCCGCGACCGGCGCCGAGATGAGCGAGCACGCCGCGTTGGGCCGCGATTGGCCGGGTGTGGTCGAGGCGATGGATCTGATTGGATCGACTCAGGTACAGGGGCGTGCGACGCTGACCGGGAATCTGTGCAATGGCTCTCCGGCGGCGGACTCGGTGCCAGCGATGGTTGCGGCAGGCGTTACAGTCACCGTGACGGGCCCGGACGGCACACGAGAGGTGGCGGTCGAAGACATCCCGACGGGACCCGGCAAGACCTCACTGGCCAAAGGCGAACTGATCTCGGCGGTCAACATTCCAGCGCGTGGCGACAACGCCGGTGACGCCTATCTGCGCTTTATCCCGCGCACCGAGATGGATATCGCGGTGGTTGGTGTGGGCGTAAACTTACGACTGGATGGCGATACCATCACCGAGGCGCGCGTCTCACTGGGGGCTGTCGCACCAACCGTCTTGCTAGTTGAAGACTGCGCCAAAGCGCTGATTGGCAGCGCGTTGGATGACGCGGCGCTGGACGCGCTCGCTGCAGCGGCCTCGGCTGCCTGCAACCCCATTGATGACAAACGCGGCACTATTGCATTCCGCACCGAAGTTGCTGGCGTTCTGGCCAAGCGCGCCGCAAAAATCGCCTATGCCCGCGCAAAGGGAGAAGACGTATGAGTAAGTTCCACGTATCCACCACCGTAAATGGGGACGCGGTTGAATACCTCTGCGACCCACGCGAAACCCTGCTGGACTGTCTGCGCGACAAGCTGAACCTGACGGGCGCGAAAGAGGGCTGCGGCACCGGCGATTGCGGTGCTTGTTCGGTCAGCGTCGATGGCCGTCTTGTGTGTTCATGCCTGATGTTGGGCGTCGAGGCTGAAGGCAAGCAGATCGAAACGGTTGAAGGGATCGCGGACGGCGACGTCCTGCATCCGCTGCAAAAGAAGATGATTGAGTATGCCGCCCTGCAATGCGGCATCTGTACCCCGGGCATTCTGGTGGCGGCCAAGTCGCTGCTGGAAAAGAACCCCAATCCCACCGAAGAGGAAACCCGGTACTGGCTGGCGGGCAACCTCTGCCGCTGCACCGGCTATGACAAAATCATTCGCGCCGTGATGGATACGGCGGCTGAGATGCGGGAGGCTTCGTAATGGCACTGGACGATCGCAAATCTGACTTCACCTTTGTCGGCACCCGACCCGATCGCCCTGACGGTCTGGACAAGGTGACGGGCCGCGCCAAGTTCGGTGCGGATATCTCAGCCCCCGGCATGTTGCATGGCGCCATCCTGCGTTCACCCCATGCCCATGCGCGGATCGTCAAGATTGATGCTTCAAAGGCTGAGGCCCACAAAGACGTCAAAGCCGTCGTGACCCGCGCCGATTTCGCCGATGTTCCGTTCAAGCCGGGGCTGGAAGGCGAATTCTGGAACGTGCTGGAAAATGTCATGGCGGGCGAAAAGGCTCTATATGACGGCCACGCGGTAGCAGCAGTTGCAGCGACATCAGCCTTGGCGGCGCGCGATGCGCTGAAGCTGATCGAGGTTGAATATGAAGTTTTGCCCCACGTCACAGATGTGGACAAGGCGATGGCACCGGACGCGCCTGTCATCCGCGAAGGCGCGGCGGACTACTCGGTGCCCGAGGGGATGCACCCCAACGTAGTGCGCTATCACGAAAGCGGCCACGGAGATGTCGAAGCCGGATTTGCCGAGGCGGATCTGGTAATTGAGGACAGCTTCGTTACCGAGGCAACCCATCAGGGTTACATTGAACCTCATGCCTGCATGGGGTCTCTGGGTACTGACGGCAAAGGTGAGCTTTGGTGCACCACCCAGGGCCATTGGATCGCACAGAAAACCTGCGCGGCGTTGCTGGGCATCGAAACCTCACAACTGCGTGTGACCGCGTCTGAGATCGGCGGCGGCTTTGGTGGTAAGACCACTGTGTTCATCGAACCGGTTGCGTTGGCGCTCAGCCGCAAGGCCAACCGCCCCGTAAAGATCGTGATGACCCGGTCCGAGGTGTTCCGTGCGACCGGCCCGACCTCATCGGCGTCGATGGATATCAAGATCGGTATGAAGAAGGACGGCACCATCACAGCAGCCCAGGGCATCTTCCGCCTGCAGGGCGGTGCCTTCCCGGGTGCGCCGGGCGACATGACTGCCATGTGTGCCTTTGCGCCCTACAACCTGACCAATGTACGTCAGGTCGGCTATGACGTGATGGCCAACCGCCCGAAACAGGCCGCCTATCGCGCGCCGGGCGCTCCGATGGGTGCGTTTGCGGTCGAATCTGTGTTGGATGAGCTGTGCAATCAACTCGGCCTCGACCCGGTGGATGTGCGCCTAAGAAACGCCGCGCATGAAGGCACCAAAGCCAGCTATGGCCCGACCTATGAGCGTATAGGTCTTGTCGAAACGCTTGAGGCCGCCAAGGCGCATCCGCATTACTCGGCCCCGTTGAAGCCGGGGCAAGGGCGCGGGATTTCCTGTGGGTTCTGGTTCAACCATGGTGGTGAGACCTCGGTATCTCTAGCGCTGTCCGAGGACGGCTCGGCCCAAGTCATGGTCGGTACACCGGACATCGGCGGATCACGTGCGTCGATGGCTCTGATGGCAGCTGAAGTTCTGGGTATCCCCTACGAGAATATCCGCGTGACCGTCGCCGATACGGCAACGCTGGGTTACAATGACGTAAGCCATGGCAGTCGCGTGACCTATGCCTCGGGTCTGGCGACAATCAAGGCGGCGCGCCATGCGGTCGAGCAGCTATGTGCCCGCGCAGCGGCCAGTTGGGGAATTCCGGTTGATGCGGTGAAATGGGAGAACGGTTGTGCCGTGCCCTCAGGCCCCAATGCCGGTGACTTCGATCCGCGCCCGCTGGCCGATATCACCGCCCATATGGGCGCGACCGGCGGCCCGATCTCGGGCCATTTCGAGGCTACGCCGGAAGGCGCGGGTGTATCCTTTGGCACCCATATCGTGGATGCCGAGGTCGACCCGGAAACCGGCAAGACCAGCATCACCCGCTACACGGTCATTCAGGACGCGGGCAAGGCGATCCACCCGACCTATGTCGAAGGCCAGTATCAGGGCGGAGCTGCGCAGGGCATTGGCTGGGCGCTGAACGAGGAATACATCTATGGCGACGACGGTCGTCTGCAGAATTCGATCTTCCTCGATTACCGCATCCCGGTCGCCAGCGACCTGCCGATGATCGACACGGTGATCGTCGAAGTGCCCAACCCCGGCCACCCGTTCGGTGTACGCGGCGTGGGAGAGACCGGCATCGTGCCGCCCTTGGCCGCCATCGCCAACGCGGTCTCCAACGCGGCCGGTGTACGCTTGAAGCAACTGCCAATGTCCCCGCCGCGCATTCTTGCCGCGCTCAAGGACAATGGTTGAGGTCCACCTCTGGTCCAGCCTCCGGTCTTTGACCGGGGGTCGCGAGGTGGTCGAGGTTGAGGCCGCCACCACGGGCGAATTGCTGCAGGAACTGGTGCGTATACATCCCCGGCTGCAGGCACCGATCGATGCTGGGGTCTCGGTGGCGTTGGACGGGCGCATCATCGCGACCGGACTGTCCGAGCCGATTCCGGAAGGTGCCGAGGTTTATCTGATGCAGCGTCTCAGGGGCGGTTGAAGGCGAAAGGTCTAATCGACCCCCTCCCTCACGCGAAATCACGGGACAGGATGAACGCGCAACACTGCTCGGTCAGATCTTGGAAGCGCGAACGCTCGCGGACATAGAGATACACTTGCCTTTTGTCGTGAAGGTCCGTGATCGGGCGGTAAGACACCGCCTCCGGCAAGAATTCGGCAACGGTTTGAGGAAGCACTGTGATCCACTCGCCCGATCGCACCAGCGTGATCAATGAATGCGTGTTGTGAATTGTAATCTCGGCGTTTTTGATTGCCGTATGGAAAGCTGGCGTTTGAATCAGATCGCACAACGTGTTTCGGACAAAGGGCGCGGTGGCGATGTCGGAGATATTCAGCGGTTCTGCGCGTGTGATCAGAGGATGATCCGAGGCTGCGACCAATCCAAAGGAGTCCTGAAATAGCGGAATGGTTTGGATGCCGTTCAGGGCGTGATACCCGGATGCGATTCCGATATCTGCCTGATCCTGAGCGATGGCATCCAATACCTGCTGCGTGTCGGTGTCGCGCAGCTCGATCTTCACCCCGGGGGATTCGCTGCTCATGTGGTGCAATAGTGGTGGAAAGATCAACGCGCCAACCGACGGGACGGATACGATCCGGATCAATCCCTGTTCAGCCAGCGCGGCGGCCTCGATATTCTGGACGGTCTGATCGAATTGGCGCACTTGCCGCAAGCCCAGATCGAGTACCTGCTCACCCAGCGGGGAAAGCTGGTTCTTGCGCTCGCCTTCGAACAGCTTTTTGCCCAGATGGTCTTCGAGCTGCTTCAATGTCATCGAGACGGCTGATTGCGTTCGACCAAGGCGGTCGGCGGCCTCGGACAGGTTCCCGGTCTGGGCTACCGTGCAAAAGCAACGCAGCATCTCAATCTTAATTGCCAACTTCAGATTCCTTGAAGTTTATTTAAGTTATTTGAGTTTGACTGATGTGCATCAGAAAATCCATCCTGTGACAAACGAATTCTGACTCTGGGGCGCATTGTGACCAAACTGAACCTGATCGCTGGCGAATGGCTGGCAGGCGAAAGCGAAATCGAAAACCGCAACCCTTCTGATCTGACTGACCTGGTTGGTATGTTCGCGCAAGCCAGCAGCGACCAACTTGAAGCGACGCTGGATCAGGCACGTGTCGCGCAAGCTGAATGGGCTGCCTATGGGCTGGAACGTAAGCAGGCAGTTCTGAACGCCATCGGTAACGAGCTGATGACCCGCGCCGAGGAACTGGGCACGTTGCTCAGCCGGGAAGAGGGCAAACCGCTGGCCGAGGGTAAGGGTGAGGTCTATCGAGCGGGTCAGTTCTTTACCTACTACGCCGCTGAATGTCTTCGTCAGATTGGGGAAAACGCCGACTCCGTTCGCCCCGACATCGAGATTGACGTGCGCCGCGAAGCGGTGGGTGTTGTCGCCATTATCAGCCCGTGGAACTTTCCCACCGCGACCGCTTCGTGGAAGATTGCGCCCGCGCTGTGCTATGGCAACGCTGTTGTGTGGAAACCGGCCAACATCACGCCTGCCTCGGCTGTGGCCCTGACCGAGATCATCGAACGTCAGGACATTCCCAAGGGTCTGTTCAGCCTGGTGATGGGCTCGGGCCGTTCGATTGGCCAACGTATGGTCGAAAGCCCCAAGGTCAACGCGATTTCCTTCACCGGTTCGGTTCCGGTCGGCAAGGGCATCGCGGCGGCGGCGATCCAGAACCTGACCAAGGTACAGATGGAGATGGGGTCGAAAAACGCGCTGGCCGTGATGGACGACGCCGATCTGGATCTGGCGGTGACGCTGGCGCTGGGTGGTGCATTCGGCGGCACCGGTCAAAAATGCACCGCCTCGTCGCGGCTGGTGGTTCACGCGGGCATCCATGATGCCTTTGTCGAAAAGCTCGTCGCAGGTGCGCAGGCGATGAAGGTTGGTCACGCGCTGGAGCAGGGCATTCAGATGGGTCCCGTCGTCAGCCAGCAGCAATTGAACGAAAACCTGGCCTATGTCGATCTGGGTAAGTCCGAAGGGGCCGAACTGGCCTGTGGTGGTCAACGTCTGGAAATGCCGCATGACGGCTTCTACATGTCGCCCGGCGTTTTCCTGAACACTACCAACGACATGCGCATCAACCGCGAGGAAATGTTCGCGCCGCTGACCAGCGTGATCAAGGTCGGCAGCTATGACGAGGCGCTGAGTGTGGTGAACGACACCAATTTCGGCCTGACCTCGGGCATCGTGACTAAATCGCTGGCCCGTGCCACCCATTTCCGCCGCAATGCGCGAACTGGTGTGGTGACGGTGAATTTGCCTACAGCAGGCACCGATTATCACGTACCCTTTGGCGGTCGCGGCGACAGCTCGTACGGGCCGCGCGAACAAGGCAAAGCAGCGGCAGAGTTCTATACCACCGTCAAGACCGCCTATATCAGCGCAGGCCCCGTCTGATGCGTATCGACGCGCTGCAATATGCCAACTGGTCGGAGAAGATTTTCCGCCAACTGCGCGAAGGCGGCGTGGATGCGATCCACGTCACCATCGCTTATCATGAGAATTTCCGCGAAACCGTTCTGAACTTTGAAAAGTGGAATCGCTGGTTCGAGCAATACCCGGACCTGATCATGAAAGGCCGTTGGGCCAGCGACATCGACATCGCGCGCGAAACGGGGCGGACGGCTGTATTCTTCGGGTTTCAGAACCCATCCCCGATCGAAGACGATATCGGTCTGGTTGAGGTTCTGCATGATCTGGGCGCTCGCTTCATGCAGCTGACCTATAACAACCAGTCGCTGCTGGCGACCGGCTGTTACGAGGCCGAAGACACCGGCATCACCCGCATGGGCAAGCAGGTGATCAAAGAGATGAACCGCGTGGGCCTTGTTGTCGATATGAGCCATTCGGCGGATCGGTCGACCATCGAAGCGGCGGAATTGTCCGAGCGCCCCATCGCCATCACCCATGCCAATCCGCACGAATGGTCACCCGCTTTACGCAACAAGCGCGATGCGGTGATCCGGGCGGTGACGAAAAATGGTGGGATGCTGGGCTTTTCGGTCTATCCTCATCACCTCAAGGACAAGTCCGACTGCGCGTTGGAGAGTTTCTGTGAGATGATCGCCCGAACGGCTGAGAAATACGGTGCCCAGCATCTGGGGATTGGCACCGACCTGTGTCAAGATCAGCCCGACAGTGTGGTTGAATGGATGCGCGTGGGGCGCTGGACAAAACAGATCGACTATGGCGAGGGTTCGGCCTCGGCCCCCGGTTTCCCGCCAATGCCGGGCTGGTTTCGGGACAATCGCGACTTCGGCAACATCGAGTCCGGCTTGCGCGCCACTGGCATGAACTCCGACGAGGTCGCGGGGATCATGGGCGGCAACTGGTACCGCTTCTTTGCCGATAATTTTGGGCCACAAGGCACATGATGGACCAAAACCCGCATATCGCACGCCGCGACCAGGCCACTGTGATGCGCCTGTCCCGTCTAGGATCGTCGCATCAATGCCGTCTAAGTTTCATGCGGCAATTGACCCGTCGGATGGCTGCCGAAAACTGGACGTTCACCCGCCCAGTCTTCCAGATTGATGAAAAGGGCGTCGGTCACGCGGTCTACACTGCACAAGGTCCGGAACGCGCTTATTCGTTGGTGGCGTTTGCCCATGATCTGCCACCCGAGCAACGCTCGGATCGTGTGATCGCCGAGGCATGGGACGCGACCTTTGCGTTGTTTGACGGAATTCCTGACCCGGAAGACATTGAGCGGCTTTCGCAAAACGTACCTCTGCAAGAGGCCGGGCGCGTAAGCGAAAGCGAGCTGTCCTTGTCACGCGCCAACCGCTCGGTGCGTCTGTGGGCACATGTTGTGGATCGTCTTGCCACCGGTCAGCAGCCCGACCTCGAACAGATTTACAAGGTCGGTTACCTGATGCGGACAACCGCCGTCTATGGCTCGGGCAAGTTCGGCGCGGCGGATCGTGAGAGGATTGCAGACCGAGACGAAGTCAGCGCGCCATTTCAGGCCGAGATGCTTTCGGTCTACCTGACGCGGACCTTCGTGCGCGATCTGGTGCAACATATGGCCCGCACCAAGGGTGGCGACCAGACCGCAGAGTTGAACCCGGAAATCGCGCGTTGGCTGGGCATCGGCAATTCGACCGGGCTAGGTATGGCGCCTTTCATCGTCAATCACCCGATCCTGTTCAACAACTGGATCATGGTCCGGGAAGAGGCGATCTCGCGGGTTCGGTCCATTGAGACCGCAACAGAGGCAGAAGCGGCCAAGTTTCGCAACATCTTCGCCCGTAGCAAATTGTCGATCTCGTGGTGGAAGTCCGAACATCCAATCCAGATCGAAAAGCTTGCGGCGCTGAATGCTGACTTGTGCGCAATATCGGACTATCTCGACAAGACCGATCTGACGGGCAATCAGCCGTGGGACCGCTTGATATTGTGGTCTCAGGCTGCGCTCAGCGAAGAAGGGCAGGAGTTGCTGGCCTCGCTGATCCTTGAACCCTACGGAGAACTGGTCGATGGGCTGACCAGCTGTATGGCAGACAGCAACAGTGCGGCGCATGTGATTGATGGCACGATGACCGTTGGCGCGGTGCGCGACCTGATCCGCGCCAGCTTTGGCTGGGCAATGGGTCTGGACTGGAACGCGCCCGAACACTGCGCGCGCGCTTGGTATGTGTCCGAGGAAAAGCTCGAGCCCCGGCTGGGTGAGCGGTTTGACGAACCGATTGCAGACTACGAACAGCCGCTTGCCCCGGCGCGCGACGCGGCTCTGGCCGAAAGCGCGCTTTCGGAATGGGCGGATGGTGCACCCATCGCCGAGTTCCTACTTGAACACCCTGAACACCGCCACACGATCCGTCGCGCGCAAATGAGCCGCGTCGCGCCTTACGGCGAAATTCGCGACAACACGATCAGCGCGGATGTTCTGCCGATCGACATGCTGCGTGCCAAACTCTCGTTCTTTGGTGCCACGCATTTCGATCCTCGTTCAGACCGCTGGGTACGTATCTGCATGTATGCTGGCGCGCCTTATCCCGAAGAGTTAAGCAGCAAGACTGCCGATCTGTGGGTCTATCCGGAGCTTGGACCGTGAACGTATCGCTGAATGAGGTCGAAGCCACGGCCAAACGCGCCGCGCGCGGAGCCGGATATCCATGGGGTCTGGCGGAAGAAGCGGGCAAAGCCACACGTTGGCTATGCGCGCACGGGATTGATGGCACGAAATCCCTGGCGCAATTGTTGGAGCAAGGTCTGGCGGCCTCGCTCAAGAATCACCGCCCGGTTGAGATGCAGTCGGCTTGGGCGGGGCAAGGCGTGCTTTGCCCGATCATCACGGGCGCTTTGCTGTCTGATCGGTCTGACCTGCTGCACGCAGGTCCCATACGTATTCAGAAGCTCGCAGTACCTGTTTTTCTGCTGCCCTTCGTAGCCTCGGCGGCACGCGCCCAGAATAACGTGATCACGCATACGTGCGATCTGTTCAGGGCCGCAACGGATGGCGATCGTCTGGAGGCGGGGCAGGATTGGCCATCGTTTTCTGATCACACCCAGATCACGCTGGGCGGCCAACTTACCACCCCTCGACCGCACGTGACCCGCGCAACCCCGGACCCGGTTTGCTGGGACACCCTCAACCGATTTGCCCATCGCACCTACGCGCCTGCTACCGATGAATCCCGACTGTTGGGTGCCGGCGCTGGCCTGTCCGACAATGACTGAATGAGAGAGCGACATGATCGAAACCCGTACCCTTAGCCTAGCTGAAATCGAGGATCTTTCTTTCCGTGCGTTGGTGTCCGCGGGCACCAGCGAAGAAAACGCGCGCCCATTGGCAATTGCAACCGCCGCAACCGAGGCGGACGGGGTAGCGAGCCATGGTCTGGCCTATATCCCGATCTATTGCGAACATGTTCAGTGCGGCAAGGTAGATGGGCAGGCCACCCCTCAGCTGTCCCAGCCGCGCCCCGGCGTAGTGACGGTCGACGCGGCAACCGGGTTCGCCCACACGGCGATCGACGCGGGGTTCGAGGCATTGATCGCTGCGGCGCGCACGCAGGGCGTTGCGGTGCTAGCGATCCGCAACAGCTATAACTGCGGCGTTCTGGGGTATCACACCTACCGGCTGGCACAGGCTGGTTTTGTGGGACTTGGGTTCACCAACGCGCCCGCCTCCATCGCGCCGTCCGGTGGTGCCAAACCGGTGGTCGGGACCAATCCGTTCTCAATCGCGGTCCCTGGAAACGACGGCCAACCCGCATTACTGATCGATCAAAGTGCCAGCACCATCGCCAAAAGCGAGGTCATGAAACACGCGCGCGAAGGCAAACCAATCCCGGTTGGCTGGGCGTTGGACGCAGATGGCAACCCTACGACCGACCCGAATGTTGGGCTTAAGGGTTCCATGGCCCCATCGGGTGGGTACAAGGGGGTTGGCGTTGCCCTGATGACCGAGGTTTTGGCTGCAGCGCTGACCGGTGCCACGCTTGGGATACACGCCTCACCTTTTTCGGGAACCGCCGGTGGGCCTCCGAAAACAGGCCAGTTCTTTATTGCAATTGACGCTTCTGCGACTGCGGATGACGCATTTTCTTCCAGAATTGTCGATCTTGTCGAAGCGATCCGATCTCAGAACGGCGCACATTTGCCCGGTGACGGCCGCCAGGCAAAGCGTTTGGTGGCCAAGAACGATGGTGTGGCTGTCAGTGTAGCGACCCTCGAAAAAATAGAAGCTCTGCTGACGTAGGGCTCGATGGCGAAGCTCCGGGACGCTCATGAAGATCTTTCTGGAAATCAGGACACGTGCGAATAGGGAGGAAACACATGTCTATGAAGGAACCTTTTACCGATCTGGAGATCAAGCGATCTTCGGGCGGGTTTTATGAAGGGCACAGTGTTGAGATTGCCTTGCTGAGCAAGTCAATCATGGTCGCGCTGGTTATCTGGGCGCTTGTCTGGCCCGCAAATGCAAACGGAGTTCTTGGAAGCCTGAACTCGCGTCTGCTGGAAGATTTCAACGCCTTCTATATCATTATTGTCGGCTTTTTTGTCTTTTTCCTGTTTGTCGTGGCGGCGCTGCCGCAAACCGGTAAGCGGCTTATGGGCCCAGAGGGCGAAAAACCAGAATTCTCGGATTTCTCATGGTTTTCGATGATGTTTGGCGCGGGCTTGGGCGTCGGTCTCATGGTGTTCGCTACCGCTGAGCCTTTAGGGCTGTGGGGATCGAACCCGGTTGTCATCGCGGGCGATGTCGTCGGCAATAGCGAAAACGCATTGCAGTCGGGATATCGCTACACTTTCCTGCATTACGGGTTTCACGCCTGGGCGATCTATGTGGTGACCGGCCTGTCGCTGGCGTATTACGCCTACACGCGCAACATGCCCCTGACTATTCGCACCGCGCTGACACCTCTGTTCGGCAAGCTGATGAACGGCTTCCTGGGCCACGTCGTGGATGTACTGGGCGTGGTGGCAACCATTTTGGGTGTTTCAGTTACCATCGGGTACGGGGTTTCGCAGTTCATCGACGGCCTATACGCCATTTCGGGTATGGAATGGATGATGGATCTGACCGGTGACGCACCAGCCCCCAGCACTGTTGGTCTGCTGGCTGGCCTCATTGTGATCATGGGCCTTTCGATCATCTCGGCTGTCTCTGGTGTTGGTCGTGGCGTCAAGTACCTGTCTAACCTGAACCTGGTGTTGTCGCTGATCCTGTTGCTGGTCTTTGTTGTCTTTGGGTCGTTCCTGTTCGCGATGACGACTTACGCAACTGCATTTGTCGATTACATCCTGCACTTCATTTCGCTCAGCTTTGGTGCTTTCAATCCGCAATCGGCGGCGGCGTTTGATGCTGCCCTGCCGAGTGAAGCAGCGCCGTTTGCCGATGCGCTTTATGCCGGTGCGACCAATCCTTGGGGATCGTTTGACGGGTTTAAATCTGGCCTGGAAGGCGACGCCGCCGCGCTGCCGGAATCTGTTCTGGCTTCGGTCTACGCCGCAGGTGATCCGGGTCGGCAGTTTGGCTGGCAAGCGGGCTGGACCACGTTCTACTGGGCCTGGTGGATCGCGTTTTCGCCGTTCGTCGGCCTGTTCCTGGCGCGCATTTCCAAGGGACGCTCTGTGCGTGAGTTCATCATCGGTTGTGTCTTTGCCCCTGCGCTGGTCTGCTTTGCGTGGATGACCATTCTGGGTGGCACCGCGATCGATCTAGAACTGAATGGCACCGCCGAAGGCGCGATCATCGGGGCGTCGAACACCGCCAAGCTGTTTGTCACCTTGCAAGAGATGATCACCGGTGGGCTGTTGTCTGGCATCACCGTGATGTGCGTCGTCCTGATCATGACCTTCCTGGTCACCTCGGCGGACTCGGGCATTCTGGTGATGAACACCATCATGTCTGGCGGAGATCAGAACATCGGCAACAAGCACAAGATCGTCTGGGGCCTTATCCTGACAGCGGTGATTGGTGCTCTGATCCTCGCTGCGGGTGAAAACAATCCGATGGACGCCTTGCGAAATGCGATGATCATCGGTGCGCTACCCTTTACGATGGTCATGGGCCTGATGTGCATAGCGCTCGCCAAGGCGCTTTATCGCGATGGCCTGAGGCAAAAGCAGACCACAGCACCTGCGGAATAAATCTAGGCACGGGCGGTTGTGATGCAACCGCCCGCTGTCATCAGGCGCTTGCGCGCGCGTCAACTTCAACTCAATTCAATGAAAATGCCAGTGGCAGAGACGCCACGTGATCGTACACCACTCGAAGCATTATGTCGGACGTGAAGATGGTGCTGCTGGAGAGAATTGAACTCTCGACCTCTCCCTTACCAAGGGAGTGCTCTACCTCTGAGCTACAGCAGCGCTGTGGGCGGGTGATTAGACTCAAACGAAACGCGGCGCAAGGGTGTCTGGACGGTTTTTTTCTACTCCTGTAGAGAAAGGCAATGGCAGACAAAAATTCACCTAAAAAACACGGCAAGTCCGGGGAAACGCGCGAAGACCGTCTAAAGGCGGCGCTAAAAGCGAATATGGCGCGACGCAAGGCTCAGGCCAAGGCGCGAGCCACCTCCGGGGACAAAGCCGGCAAGGACGAGGGATAAGAGCAAATGGATTCGATTCTGGTAACGGGCAATGGCCCGCTGAACGGGCAGATTCCCATTGCGGGGGCCAAGAATGCGTGTCTGACGCTGATGCCCGCGACCTTGCTCAGCGAAGAACCGCTGACGTTGACCAATGCGCCGCGTTTGAGTGACATCAAGACCATGACGGCGCTGCTGCGGTCGCTGGGTGCCGAGGTGTCTTCGCTGCAGGATGGTCAGGTCATTGCGATGTCCAGCCATGACCTGAACAGCCACACGGCGGATTATGACATCGTGCGAAAAATGCGCGCTTCGAACCTGGTGTTGGGGCCGATGCTGGCGCGGCTGGGGCAGGCCGTGGTGTCGCTACCTGGTGGATGTGCAATTGGCGCGCGCCCGATGGATTTGCATGTCGAAGGGCTTGAGGCGCTGGGCGCCGAGATCGAGCTTAAAGATGGCTATCTGCACGCGAAGGCGTCGGGCGGGCTGAAAGGTGCTGTGCATGAGATGCGCTTTGCCTCGGTTGGCGCGACCGAGAACATCGTCATGGCCGCCACGCTGGCCAAGGGCACCACGGTGCTGAAAAACGCCGCGCGCGAGCCCGAGATTGTCGATCTGGTCGAATGCTTGCGCAAGATGGGCGCTCAGATTTCGGGTGAGGGGACCTCGACCATCGAAATTCAGGGTGTCGATCGTCTGCACGGCGCGACCCATCAGGTGGTGACCGACCGGATTGAACTTGGCACCTATATGCTGGCCCCGGCGATCTGCGGGGGCGAGGTTGAGCTGCTGGGCGGGCGCATGTCGCTGGTCGAATCCTTCGCTGCCAAGCTGGATGCGGCGGGGATCAGTGTTTCTGAAACCGACAAGGGGCTGAAAGTTTCTCGTAAGAACGGGCGTGTGACCTCGGTCGATGTGGTCACCGAACCCTTTCCAGGTTTCCCGACCGATCTGCAGGCGCAGATGATGGCGCTGATGTGCACTGCCGAGGGTGTGTCCGTGCTTGAAGAGCGTATTTTCGAGAATCGCTTTATGCATGCGCCCGAACTGGTGCGCATGGGCGCGAATATCGAGGTACATGGCGGCACGGCCACCGTAACCGGGGTCGAACGATTGAAAGGTGCTCCGGTGATGGCGACAGACCTGAGGGCCTCGGTCTCGCTGATCCTTGCCGGAATGGCGGCGGAAGGTGAGACGGTTGTCAGTCGGGTCTATCATTTGGACCGCGGATATGAACATGTGGTGCGCAAGCTGGAAGGCGTGGGCGCAAAGATCGAACGGATTAAGGGTCAATGACAGACGCAAGTTTCAAAGATGGCCGCGAGGCACCGCTGAACCTTGGAGCCGAGGATGCGGATGATCTCCAGGTGATTGCGACCCTGACGCAGGATGCGGTTTTCCCGGTGACCGAGATGACATGGCAACCCGGCCAGCGCCGCTTTGCGCTGTTGCTAAATCGCTTTCGTTGGGAAGACAAGGATGCCGCTGCCCGGCGCGGTCGCGCCTACGAGCGGGTGCAGGCCGTTTTGATGTTCGGCTCGGTTCTGTCGGTAGCCAGTCAGGGCATCGACCGCAGCGACAAGGACATGATCCTGTCTCTGCTCTCGGTCGAATTCGAGTCAAGCGAGGATGGTGCGGGACAAATCCTGTTGACCTTGGCAGGCGACGGCGCGATCCGCCTGTCGGTTGAGGCCATCGATGCAACGCTCAAGGATGTGACGCGTCCCTACAAGGCGCCTTCTGGACAAGCGCCCCATCACCCCGAGTGAAGAATAAACGTGGCATCGCTCAGGCCTTCCCGAATCCGCCACGCGGCATCGCGGTGCGGCGGGCAACCGTGTTTGATGTATTCGACATCAGCCGTGTTCTGATCCGATCGATCCGTGACCTCTGTCGGGCGGATCATCTGGATAATCCCGAAAACCTTTCCCGCTGGTCTGCCAATAAGGATCCGGCTTCGGTCCGAAACTGGATCGATAGTGGAGCAATCCTTTGGGTCGCTACGCAAGTGGGAGTGGTTACTGCAGTGGGCGGTTTAAGTGGCGAGGGTGAGATATCTCTGCTCTATGTCGATCCCGATCACGCAGGGCGCGGGCTCGGAGCAGCGCTGCTGCATCGGTTGGAAGAGGAACTGCAGACACGTGGCGCCTCTGAGGCGCATCTGCACGCGACCAAAACGGCACATCCGTTCTATCTGGCGCACGGCTGGCAAGATGTCGGCGACCCGACGGAATGGCACGGCATCCCCCAATTCCCGATGCGCAAATCGCTGCAACCAGCGGCCTAAGGGTTGAGGCCACCCGGCCCGGGCGATAAGACCCGTTGAAACGCTTCCGGAGTCTCTCACATGCCCGTTTTCCTCGATACGACCTCCGCCGATTTCGAACCTGCATTTCAGGCGCTGTTGTCCGCCAAGCGCGAGGACAGCCCCGACGTGGATGCGGTTGTGGCGCAGATCATCGATGATGTGCGGACCCGTGGTGATGCTTCGGTGATCGAACTTACCGCGAAATTCGACCGGCTGGAGCTGACGCCCGAGACCATGGCCTTTTCATCCAATGAGATCGCCGAGGCCGTCGCGCAGGTCACGCCCCAGGACCGCGCCGCGTTGGAACTGGCAGCAGAACGCATTCGTGCATATCACGAAAAGCAGATGCCCGAGGATCATCAGTGGACCGATGAGGCAGGCGCAACACTCGGCTGGCGCTGGTCGGCGGTGTCGGCTGCGGGGCTTTATGTGCCGGGCGGATTGGCTTCATACCCGTCGTCGGTTCTTATGAACGCAATACCTGCGAAGGTGGCGGGCGTAGACCGGTTGGCCATAGTCGTCCCCACACCTGAGGGTCAGGCAAACCCGCTGGTCCTGCTGGCGGCACAACTGTCGGGCGTGGATGAGATTTATCGCATCGGCGGCGCGCAAGCTGTGGCCGCTTTGGCCTATGGCACCGATACGATTGCGCCGGTGGACAAGATCACCGGGCCGGGCAATGCTTTTGTCGCCGCTGCCAAACGTCGGGTTTTTGGCAAAGTCGGCATCGATATGATCGCGGGCCCCTCGGAGATTCTGGTAATCGCCGACAAGGATAATGACCCCGACTGGATCGCGCTGGACCTGCTCAGCCAGGCCGAGCATGACGAAAGCGCCCAGTCCATTTTGATCACGGATGACGCAGAATTTGGTCAAGCCGTGACGCAAGCGGTGGAAAAACGTCTTGAGACCCTGCAACGCCGCGCCATCGCCCGGGCCAGCTGGCGCGACTTTGGTGCCGTAATCACTGTGCGCGATCTGGACGAGGCTGCCGCGTTGTCCAACCGCATCGCGCCCGAACATCTGGAACTCTGCGTGGCCGACCCGGTGGCGTTAAGCCAGCAAACGATCCATGCCGGTGCCATTTTCCTTGGCCAGTACACGCCCGAAGCCATTGGCGATTATGTCGGCGGCCCCAATCACGTGCTGCCCACAGCGCGTTCGGCGCGCTTTTCGTCTGGCCTTAGCGTGATGGATTTTCTCAAACGCACAACGCTCAGCCAGATGACACCCGAAGCTTTGCGCGCCATCGGCCCGGCGGCTGAAACGCTTGCGCAATCCGAAAGCCTCGAAGCGCATGGCCTGTCCGTTTCGGCGCGCCTTAACCGGCTGAATGGCTGAAGTGACGCAATGACTTGGCGCTCATGGCGCTTCTGTACGTTGCTCAATGAAAATCGTTGTTATAGGTCTGTGCAGACGCAAGGATTGTGACCGTTAAGATGACCCGTATTTCGCATATCGAACTGGACGACCGAAATCTGCCCCCGCCGACACCGGAGATCGAGCAGGAGCGGAAGGTCGCCATATATGATTTGCTTGAAGATAACTCGTTCACGCTGCCAGCGCGCGACGATCGGATGATCCCCGACGGGCCCTACCATGTGCAGCTATCAATCCGTGACAAGCGACTGGTTTTCGATATCGCCACCGAAGCCAGCGAGAAGGCGGCTGAGTTTCATCTGTCGCTTGGTCCATTCCGGCAGGTCGTAAAAGACTATTTTCAGATCTGCGAGAGCTATTTCGATGCGGTGAAAACACTGCCGCCCAGCCAGATCGAAACGATCGATATGGCTCGGCGCGGCATCCACAACGAAGGCAGCCGCGTGTTACAGGAAAGGCTGGAAGGCAAAGCTGAGGTTGATACTGATACTGCCCGCCGCCTTTTTACGCTCATCTGCGTCCTTCATTTTGGAGGCTAACGGGTGACGCCTCTGCCGCAGTCCATTCTGTTCTGTTGCGACCACAATTCGGTTCGGTCACCCATGGCCGAAGGCATCATGAAGAAGTTTTACGGCACCGGCACCTATGTGCAATCCGCCGGTGTGCATAACGATCTTGAGATCGATGGGTTCTGCATCGCAGCCTGTCAGGAGATTGGCGTTGAGCTGTCCCGTCACCGCTCGCGTTCTTTTGACGAAATGGAGCAATGGGGCGATGACCTCAGTTCATTTGATCTGATCGTGGCCCTGTCACCCGCCAGCCAGCGAAAAGCGCTGGAACTGACGCGTTTTTTTCACCTCGATGTCGATTATTGGCCAATTATGGACCCTACCGGACTAGGTGAAACCCGCGAGGACAAGCTACGTCATTATCGACAAACCCGAGATCAGATCATCGCGCATCTGAAAGACCGCTGGGGTGAACCGACGGAGTGACCATGAACCCGACCGTGAAAACTTATTTTGATGCCTTCAATGCCGGTGATGTAGATGGCATGTTGGCCTGCCTGTCGGATGACGTGGCCCATCATGTCAACGAAGGTCAGATTCGCGTCGGCAAAGAGAAATTTGCCGCCTTCTGCGCGCATATGAACCGCTGTTACCGCGAGAACCTGACGGATATCGTGATCTTCGAGGCCGAAGGCGGCACCCGTGCTGCGGCTGAGTTCATCGTCAACGGAACCTATCTGGAAACTGATGAAGGTTTGCCAGAAGCGTATGGGCAGACTTACCGCTTGCCTGCGGGTTCTTTTTTTGACCTTAACGACGGGAAGATCACCCGCGTGACCACGTTTTACAACCTTGCGGACTGGACCAAACAGGTCTCGAATGGCTGAAATTTCGCAGGTCCGCGCAATGACCGGATCGACATTGGTCGACGCGTTGGATGACGTCGCGCGCCTGCGGATCGACGTATTTCACGCTTGGCCATATCTCTATGATGGCGATCTGGAGTATGAGCGGAAATACCTGCAGTCTTACGTCGACAGCGCCAGGGCCATCGTTGTCGGAGCGTTCGACGGTGATACTTTGGTGGGTGCTTCGACGGGTGCACCCTTGACGGATCACGCCGACGATTTCGCGGCCGCGTTCGAAGGCTCGGGCCTGTCGCTGGGCGACATCTTCTATTGCGCAGAATCGGTTCTGCTGCCGGAGTATCGCGGGCAGGGCGCAGGCCATACGTTCTTTGATCTGCGCGAAGCCCACGCCCATGCGATGGGATTCACCAAAAGCGCCTTCTGCAGTGTAGTACGCCCTGACGACCACCCCATGCGACCAGATCATTACCGCCCGTTGGATGCCTTCTGGCGCGCACGGGGATATGCGCCGCTTCCTGGCGTCGTGGCGCAATTCTCGTGGAAGGATCGAGGTGACGATTGCGAAACCCAAAAGCCGCTTCAATTCTGGATTCGGGATTTATAAGCCATCCATGCGCGTCGCGCCGGGTGTTTGAAGCCGGTCGTGGCATTGTGAGTTGGCGATGACATGTGCAGCCGAATTTGCCTGAAGCATCCTGTAATTGTATAGTTTCACTTATTCAATTGCGCGTTTTCATGGGGAAATTTGATGAAGTCCGTTTTCAATCTCCTGATTCCGGCCTTGGTGCCGCTGACCTTGATCACCGGTTGTGCCTACGAGAACAGGGCCTTTAATGCCGAGCAAACCGTGTTGTCGAATACATCGGGAGACGTTATCGAGCACACTGTAGGGATCGGGGGTGCGTTTGAAACGGCACCAAAAACATTTCAGTCCACCAGCCTGTTGCTTGAACGCGGTCCTATTCGTACGTCGTATTATGCGCTGCAACTTTCAGATGCCTACAAAAGGCTGGGCGACGAAGCAGCGCGCAATCGGGATCTGACAGCGGCGGCACTGATCACTGTAGCAGGCGGTGCCGCGCTTGGAAGTGCGGCCTCGATCTCAGGGAAAGACCTGGCCTTGGTCTTGGCCGGTGGAGCTTTGATCAATGAAGGCGTCAAGTACGTAAACCCTAACAGCGCGGCGCAGGCTTTCTACGTGGCATCCGAGTCAATGGCATGCGCAAGTACTGCGATTGCCGCCCATGTGCCTGTTGACACTCCACCAGACATTCGTGTGTCTTCTCTGACCCTTTGGTACATTCGAAAAATTGAGGTTTTGCTGCGCGCGGGATTGAAGCGGGACGTACCGGACTGGAACACGTTGCTCAAAAACCTTGGTTTGACGAGGCAAGGAGCCAATGAGGTGGACGCTCTGCGAGCTGGAGACATAAACCTCAGTGCATTGGAAGTAGACCTGGAAAAGTGCCTGAGGCGAGAACCGGTCGAGAAAGGCAAAGCCAAGACTTAGTACGTCGTGCGGGAGACTTTTCCGTGGTACAAAAAATACGCCTCTGTTTTTGACCTCAATCCGAAAACTGCCGCCGTTTTGCTGCGCGGATCTCGCGAGCTTGTTGTTCTTGACCAACGCGAAATGAATCCTCGACGAAATCCATATGCGTGCGTGCGGCGGTTTCTGCACGGTCCGGGTCGCCATCGATGATGGCCTGCGCGATTGCCTTGTGCTGATCAAGCAGTGCTTCACCCGTGCCGTCCATCGAGCGCAGGAAGCGGCGGTTGTAGAACACGCCTTGGCGCGTGAGGTCATAGATGGATGCCATCATGTGGATAAGGGTCGTGTTTTGGCTCGCATCGACAACGGCGGCGTGCAGTCGAAAATCAGCCTCTTCACTGGCATCCTGATCGTCATTCTCCCAGGCTCGCTGCATTTCATCGATGATTTCTGCGATCCGTTCCTTGTCGGACTGTGTGGCGCGCTGTGCGGCGAGGCGGCTGGCAAAGGCCTCTTGCTCGCGCCGGTATTCAAGATAATCGTAGAAAGCACTGCCGTGCCGGGCATAGAGCGACAGAAGGGCGGGCGACATGGCACGACCGGTCAGTGGGGCGATAAAGGTGCCCTCGCCATGTCGCACGGTCACCAAGCCGCGATTTTCGAGGATTTGGAGTGCTTCGCGCAGCTTGGGGCGTGAAACGCCTAGGGCTTCCGCAAGCTCCCGTTCAGACGGGATTTTGCGACCCTCTTTCAGGATTCCATCAACAATCATTGTCTCGACTTGTGCGACGACCGCATCGGCAATTGATTCGTGACCAACGGGATCAAAGAGGCTGTTCGTGCTCATAATTCCTGTCCGGTAGTTAGATTAAAGATCGTCGAAGTTGTTTATAATATTTACCACTAGCTTTCGACATTGCAAGAAAAACTACCCAAAAATACGGATGCTCGCTGCGCGTATAAGCGTTTGTTTTTATTGAGTGTCGCAAAGCTACTGGAAAATTCCGGGTTATGAAAGGTCAATCTTGGTTATTAGCCACATCACCACGGCGTAGCCAAATTGGTAAATAAAATTGTTGACTGAATGACAAGGTAAACAATATTTACCACTTAAGCCGTGCTCGCGGCGAGAGTGACAGCCAAACCACCGGCTGATCTTTACCTTGGAGGAGAACCCATGAAGACCACCCTGACATCGCTTGCGGTTGCGGCCTCGCTGCTGGCAGCCCCGGTTGCCCACGCGGCGGATAAGATGCTGCTAAAAACCCCAATCGCGTTTTCAACCTCTCTACCGGGCCTCGGCTCGCCGATCCCGCGCGTGGCCGAACAGCTGGACCTGATGTCCGGCGGCACGCTGAAGATGAAGGTTTACGAACCGGGCAAGCTGGTCCCGCCGTTTGAAATTCTGGATGCGGTGTCTTCAGGCAAGATCAATTCGGGCTATACCACCGCCGGCTACTGGGCGGGTAAGATCCCGGCTGCACCGTTGTTCTCGGCCGTTCCGTTTGGCCCCGAGGCGGGCGAATACATGGCGTGGCTGTACTATGGCAACGGCATGAACCTGTATCAGGAGATGTATGATCAGGCAGGCTTCAACGTCCATGTCATTCCCTGCGCAATCATCGCCCCCGAAACCTCGGGCTGGTTCGCGAATGAGATCAACAGCCCCGAAGACCTGAACGGCCTGAAGATGCGCTTTTTCGGTCTGGGCGGTGAAGTGATGCAGAAGCTGGGTGTGGCGACGTCACTGCTGCCCGGCGGCGAAATCTTCCCGGCACTGGAAAAAGGCGCGATCGACGCGACCGAATTCTCGATGCCTGCCATCGACGCACGCCTCGGTTTCCACAAGTTGGTCAAGTACAACTACTTCCCCGGCTGGCACCAGCAAGCGACAGTGTTTGAACTGATGATCAACAAGGACGTCTGGAACGAAGCCAGCGATCAGCACAAAGCGATCATCGAAAATGCCTGTAAGGCTTCGATGGCTGACAGCTTTGCCGAAGGTGAGGCGATCCAACACGCTGCGCTGCTGGACAACGTTGAAAACAATGGTGTTCAGATCAAGCAGTGGAACGACGAGATGCTGTCGACCTTCCGCGCGACCTGGGAAGAGGTTGCCGCAGAACAGGCCGCCAACGACGAATTCTTTGCCAAGGTTCTGGCCGACATGAACGAATTCCGTGACGGTTATGCGGTCTGGAAAGAGAACGCATTCCTCCCCCGCAAGTAAATTTGCCACTTGCGATTATCCGGGGGCGGCTTCCTTCCGCCGCCCTCGGACCCTTCTGATTTTCTGTATTTTCCCCAACGACCCGGGCGCATTCACGTCCCCACTGCCAAACTCTTGAGGAGGAGACCATGGCCGAGACACAGCGTCATCAGGACGACCCGATTGAAGTCTATGAAAGTATCCTTGAGCATGGTGAGCCAGACCGTCAAAAGCTGGCAGTAGCGATCGACAACGGTGTCAAAGCGGTAGGTCATGTGGTCATGTGGGCCAACCTGTTGCTGGTTGGGGCCATCGTTTCACAGGTGGCGATGCGCTATCTGCTGAACCAGAACTATCCCAAGCTGGATGAGATTCAGTGGCATTTCTATGGTCTGGTGACGATGGTCGGTATCTCGTATGCCTTGGTTACTGACAGTCATGTGCGGGTGGACTTGCTGCACATGCAGCTCAGCCAGCGCGCGCGCCGGATCATCGAGATCATCGGAATTTTCACCCTGCTCGTGCCGTTCATCTATCTGATGATCGATCAGGGGTATGACTATTTTTACGAAAGCTGGCGCGTCAATGAATCCTCGGACAGCCCCACCGGCCTGCCCGCGCGTTGGGCTTTGAAAGGTGTGATCCCGGCCAGTTTTGTATTGCTGGCATTGGCTGCAGCGGCGCGGCTGATTCACGACGTGCACGCGCTATTCATGAATTTGGATGAAGAGCGTCAGGGCAAGGGCCTGCGCCTGATCATCTGGGCCCTTTTGGGCTTTGCAGTGGTCGCAACAGCGCTGACCTTCCTGGTTGAGACAACCGAGGAAAAGCTGGTCATCGCCATGTTCCTGACCTTCATCGCGTTGCTGTTCACCGGGTTCCCGGTGGCGTGGACGCTGGCCGGGGTTGGCGTTGCCTATTGCGGTCTGGCCTATCTGTTCGACAACGGCCTGATGAACTGGACCGGGCTTGAGGAAACGCTGACCGGTCTGGACTATCTGACGCTGGGCGCGGTGGTGAACCGGGTCTATGCCACCATGTCAAATGCGGTTCTGGTGGCGCTGCCAATGTTCATCTTCATGGGCCTGATGTTGGACGAATCCGGTGTGGCCGAGCGTTTGATGTCCTCGATGCAGCGCCTGTTCGGTACGGTGCGCGGCGGGCTGGCGATCACGGTAACGATGATCGGCATCATTCTGGCCGCCTCGACCGGGATCATTGGGGCGTCTGTGGTTCTGTTGGGCGTGCTTTCGCTGCCGTCGATGATGGAGCAGAAATACAGCCCCTCATTGGCCGCCGGTGTGGTCAGCGCTTCAGGCACGCTGGGCATCCTCATCCCGCCGTCGATCATGCTTGTCATCATGGCGGACCAGATGGCGCTATCGGTCGGCGACCTATTTATGGCTGCAGTGTTCCCCGGCGTGATCATTGGCGCGCTCTACCTGACCTATATTTTTGTCATCGCCCTGATCAAACGCGACGTGGCCCCAGTACCCGAAGGCGCAACCCGTCCTGACTGGAACGCAGTCAAGGACGTGCTGATTGCAGTCTTGCCGACGCTGGCCCTGATCCTCGCCGTGCTGGGCTCGATCTTCGCGGGTTTGACCACACCGACCGAAGCCTCGGGCGTGGGCGCGTTGGGAGCCACTCTGCTGGCGCTGGGATATCGCAAGCTGACGCTGGCCAAGCTGGTGAATGTGCTGAAAGCAACGTTCAACACCACCGCCTATATCTTCGCGATCTTCCTGGGTGCCACAGTGTTCTCCTATGTCTTGCGCGAACTGGGCGGCGACGCGCTGATCGAGGATATGATCCACGGTACCGGGCTCGGCCCCAATGGCACTGTCTTCATGATCCTGTTCATCGTCTTCCTTCTGGGCTTCGTGCTGGACTGGATCGAGATCACGCTCATCGTTCTGCCCTTGATGCGCCCCATCGTGAACGGGCTGGGTCTGGATATCGACGGCTTCGGTGTCATCGATGAACCTGCGCTGGTGTGGTTCGTAATCCTTGTGGCGGTGACGTTGCAGACCTCTTTCCTGACACCTCCGGTTGGATTTGCGCTTTTCTATCTGAAAGGGGTCTGCCCGCCCGAGATCAAGCTGACTGACATCTACAAAGGGATTATCCCATTCGTGATCCTGCAGCTGACCGGCCTGTTCTTTGTCTTCTTGTGGCCGCAACTGGCCACGTGGTTGCCCTCGGTCGCGTATTAACGGAGGGTAGCGGGATGAACGATGCCGATCTGATCAAGCGTCTTCAGGCCATTTGTGGGCGGCGGCGCGTTTTGACTTCGTCGCGCAGCACCCGCCGCTTTCGCCGGGGGTTCAGATCGGGTAAAGGGGACGCGCTCGCGGTGGTTCAGCCCGCTACGCTGCTGGAACAATGGCAGGTGCTGCAGGCCTGTGTTGCCGCTGACAAAATTGTCATCATGCAAGCCGCCAATACCGGCCTGACCGAAGGGTCTACGCCCAAGGGTAGCTACGATCGTGATGTAGTGTTGATCAACACGCGGCGGATGGACGATCTGCATCTGATCAATGATGGCAAGCAGGTCATCAGCTTTCCGGGCAGCACACTGTTTGCGCTGGAAAAGCTGCTGGACCCGATTGGCCGCCAGCCGCATTCGGTGATCGGATCTTCGTGCATCGGTGCCTCAGTCGTTGGCGGGGTGTGCAACAACTCGGGCGGTTCGCTGGTCGAGCGCGGCCCCTCCTATACCGAGCTGTCACTGTACGCGCGGATCACTCAGGACGGCGAGCTTGAGTTGGTCAATCATCTAGGCATGCAATTGGGTGATACACCCGAAGAAATCCTGACCCGACTGCAGAACGGTGATTTCTCAGCAACTGATATCGAGACCGACAATCGCAAAGCCTCTGACACCGATTACGCCCGTCGGGTCCGTAATGTAGATGCTGAAACGCCAGCACGCTTTAACGCTGATAAGTCGCGTCTATACGAAGCAGCGGGCTGCGCGGGTAAACTGGCGGTTTTTGCGGTTCGGCTGGATACATATGCCAAGAACGAAGCAGAACGTACTTTCTACGTCGGGGCGCACGACACCGAGGCATTCACGGAATTGCGCCGTCGCATCCTGTCCGACTTCAAAACCCTGCCGGTCAGCGCTGAATACATGCATGAGGAGGTATTCGATATCTCTGACCGCTATGGCAAAGACACCATGGTGATGATTGACAAGTTGGGAACCGACCGTTTGCCCACTTTCTTTGCGCTGAAGGGCGCGGTGGACGCGCGTTTGGAAGGCATACCGGTTCTCGGCAATTTTACCGATCGTTTCATGCAGTTCGCGATGCGACTTTGGCCCGATATCCTGCCGCGCCGGATGCGGGCCTATCGGGATCGGTATCCGCATCACCTGATACTCAAAATGCGCGATGGCGGTATCGATGAAGCGCGCGATCTACTCAATGACATGACTGCCGAAGACAAGCTGGATTTCTTTGAATGCGACCTGCGTGAGGCAAAGATCGCTGGGCTACATCGTTTTGCTGCCGCAGGTGCAGCCATTCGTTATATGAAGGTTCATGCAGCCGAAGTGGAAGATATCATCGCCCTTGATATCGCGCTGCGCCGCAATGATGTCGACTGGTTCGAAGATTTGCCAGCTGAGATCGCGGATCAACTGGTCGGCAAACTCTACTATGGCCACTTCATGTGTCATGTTCTGCATCAGGATTACATCGTCAAGAAAGGCGCAGACCCGAACGCGTTGAAGGCCGCAATGCTAAAGTTGCTGGACAAACGCGGCGCTGAATACCCGGCCGAACACAATGTCGGCCACCTCTATGCGGCCAAACCCGATCTGGCAGCTTTCTACAAGTCGATCGATCCCACGAACAGTATGAACCCGGGAATCGGAAAGATGTCCCGCAACAAGCACTATTCGTGAGACAGAACGCTGCTGACCCGTATCCGTTGGATACTACTTGAAGCTGCGGCTGTCCTTGATCTGATCCCAGGCCCAGACGACCTCTTGCAACTGCTCTTCCTGAGATCGGTCACCACCGTTCATATCCGGGTGCAGCACCTTGATCAGCTTCTTGTAGGCTTTGCGAATCTCTGCCTTCGACCAGCTATCTTGCGCTTCGAGGATCTCAATCGCGCGGCGCTCGGTCGGTGGCAGGCGTCGACCGCCGGAATTGGCGCGGCCGGGATTTTTGGTGGCGTTTTCGCCTAGAACCTGATGCGGGTCCTCGATCCCCAGACGTGCCCAGGCACGGGCCTCAGGATCGCCCATCGGTTTGGTCTCACGCTCCCACACTTTGTCCTTCGAACGCTGCGCGTTCAGTTCGGCCTCGGTGGTGCCGTCGAAGAAATTCCACTTCTGGTTATATTCGCGCACATGTTGCTGGCAGAACCAGAAAAAATCATCCAGCACGTCCGGAGCTTTGGGCGCGCGAAACTTACCGGGTTCTTCACAGCCCTCATGATCACAGATTCGCACCGAAGTTTCGGACGCACCTGACATACCCCGACGGCCGCGCGGCTTCTTTTTCTTAGCGCTCGACACGGACATATCGAATCCGAAGGGATCTGACTTTACCATCTGCACAACCTCACGAAGGCATCTTTTCGACTCGGAGGCAGCAGTTTAATCTAAGCAGCCGAAAGTAGAAGAGGGGGACGGCAATTTATTTGCCGTTGAGCATAAAAATGAGCGTGACCGACGAAATCCGTGAACGATTGCAGGCAGCATTTAACCCGCGTGAGCTGGAGGTGGTTGACGACAGCGAGAGCCATCGTGGTCACGCTGGATATCAGGAGGGCGGTGAGAGTCATTTCAACGTCCTTATTCGTTCGGCGGCTTTCGAGGGGCAATCCCGCGTTGCCCGCCATCGCGCAGTACATACGGCATTGGGGGATATAGTCCCCCGTATCCATGCGCTTGCTCTGGATATCGACATCTGACAGTCGCGGCCTTGGTTCAGATAAGCGACGATTACGTCGCCAATTCTCTGCGGATTTAATCTCGATCAAGGCATCGCGATACATGACCCTCTAATATTCGCCTCGTCGATCTCCGGTTAACCGGAGCGATCAGATTTGCGGATAATGAGGGCTTTTTAAATGATGACCAAAGCCAGAACGTGGTTCTCGGCACTGTCGACAGTTTCATTGCTGTCGGTGGGTGTTGCGTTCCCGGTTCACCATGCCCAGGCGGAACAGCCGGGCCCGGTAGAAGCCATTGAGTTCGACCAAGCCAAGGCGGCACTTGGCAAACGTTTGTTTTTTGACCCGCGCCTGTCTGGCGACACCGAACTGTCCTGCGCCAGCTGCCACCAGCCGGAAAACGGCTTTACCGACGGGCAGGCCCTATCGGATGCCTATGCCGGCAGCCTGCATTTCCGCAACGTGCCGACGTTGATTAACAGCGCCAAGCGCGCCGCGTGGTTCCATGACGGGCGCATTGGCACCAACCTCAACGACGCGACCCGCGAAAGCATCACCGAGACATACTCGATGAACATGGATATGCGTTTGATGCAGGAACGCATCAAGCAAGATCCGGTTTATGTCGAGATGTTCGAAGCCGCCGGATTTGGCGAGCCGTCGAACGGCGGGGTCCGTAACGCCATCCCGGAATATCTGAAAACGTTGATTTCGCGCGGCGCGCCGTTCGATACCGGCGAGATGTCGGAAGACGCCAAGGCGGGCTATGAGCTGTTCAATGCCAGCGGCTGCAATTCCTGCCACTCGGGCGAGCGGTTCACGGATGATCTGCCGCACAATATCGGCGTGGGCGACAACCCCGATATCTGGGCGACCCCGGAACGTCACATCACCTTTGTGACCATGATGAAGTTCCTCGGCGTCGAGAATTACATGAACCTGCGCGCCGACCCCGGTGCGTATATCCGCACTCACACCGCCGATACATTCGGCACGTTCATGACCCCCACGCTGCGTGAGCTGACCTATACCGCGCCATATATGCATAACGGCTCGATTGCGACGCTCGAGGATGTGGTGGCCTTCTACAACGCCGGTGGTGGCGAAGATGAAAACAAGGATCCGCGCATCAAGCCGCTTGGCCTCAACGAGACCGAACAAGCACAACTGGTGGCCTTCCTTAAGGCGCTGTCTGGTGAGCCGCTGACCGGCCCGGACTTCGTCGCCGAGGACATCGATACGGATTATGCGCCGATCGAAAACTGGCAAGACGCGACAAACTGAGGAGTGGACCCATGAAAGACCTAAAGTCTTACCTTTCAGGCACAATCGCCACCGCTGCCCTGTTTGCCGTCCTAGGTGCACAGGCGATTGCGGAAACCAGCATGGAGATTGAGGCTGGCATCGGTGGCGCAGACCCCGATGTAGACTCACCGCTGGTGGCGCTGGGCGAGCCGCCGATCCCGCTGGACAACCCGCAAACCGACGCCAAGATCGAACTGGGCAAGATGCTGTTCTTTGATGCCCGTCTTGGCGGGAATCCGTCGACGCCCTGTTCGGCCTGTCACATGCCAGATGTCGGCTGGGACGTCGAGGCACCGATCTCGTTCGGCTATCCGGGCACGACCCACTGGCGCAACAGCCAGACCATCGTGAACTCGGCCTATTACGGCAAGCTGTTCTGGGCAGGTTCCTCGAAAAGCCTTGAGAACCAGGCCAAATCCGCCGCAGGCGGTGCGGTCGCCGGCAACGGTGAGGCCGACATGATGGAGGCGCGCCTGGCCTTCGTCCCCGAATATGTCGAACGCTTCAACGATGTCTTCGGCGATCAGTGGCCGCGTATCAGCAATGCATGGCGGGCCATCGCCGCGTTTGAACGGACCATAGTTCAGACCGACACGCCCTTCGACAATTATCTGCGTGGGGATGACGCGGCGCTGACCGACGAGCAGAAACGCGGGCTGGAATTGTTCACCGGCAAGGCGCAGTGTTCCGAATGCCATAACGGTGCGTTGCTGTCGGATGAAAAATACTACAACACCGGTGTGCCCGCCTATGACGGTTGGCAGGACGATGGTCTGGCGCAAGTCACCTTCCGGTATGAGCTTTATGCCAAAGGCTCGACCGAAGAGATGTACCGCCACACCAAGGACGACCCCGGCTTCTATTTCCGTACCAAGGAAAAGGCCGACAAGGGGAAGTTCCGCACGCCAAGCCTGCGCTATACCCTCTATACCGAACCCTACATGCACAACGGCATGTTGGAGACGCTTGAGGATGTGGTCGAGTTCTACAACCAGGGCGGCGGCGAGAATGAGTTCTCGGCCAATAAATCTCCGCTGATCCAACCCCTTGGCCTGAATGATCAGGAAAAAGCGGATCTGGTGGCCTTCCTGAAATCCCTGTCCGGTGACGAGATTCTGGTCGAAGAACCTGATCTGCCGGATTACCAGCCGCTTCCCGCGGCAGCAGAGGAGTAAGCGTCATGAAAGATCATAACGCAACCGGATGCAGCTGTTCGGGCGAGGCCAAAAAGGCCTGCACCGTGAACCGCCGCCAGTTCCTGTTCGCCTCGGGTGCCACCACCTTTGCCGTGATGGTGACCATGCCCACCCGCCATGGCCAGGCGGAACAGGTGCCCGCTTTGGTATCGACCTATCCGCGCAAGCTGATCGGCAAACTGTCCGAACTGGAACAGGATGTGCCGGTCGAGTTCTACTACCCGGACGAGGGCGACTATTCGGACTCGATCCTTGTGAAAACCGGCGTGGAAAGCGGCGGCGGCATTGGTCCGCAAAAGGATGTTGTGGCCTTCAACCTCACCTGCACCCATCAGGGCGGGTCGATGTATGACAGCTACAAGCCTGAACATAAGGTGCTGGGCCCGTGCCCGTTGCACCTGTCCACCTATGACGTGACACGGCACGGCATCCTCGTCTCGGGGCAGGCCTACCAATCGTTGCCACAGGTCCTTTTGGAACTGGATGGTGACGATATCTACGCCGTTGGCATGTTCGGCCTGATCTACGGCCGTTACGACAACCTCATTGCATAAGGGAAGCGGAATCATGGCAACCCCGTATTACGTACCCGAAACCAACGTCCCGCTGCCGCCCAAAGGGGCCGAGGTCATCTCGACCGCCTGCGACTATTGCATCGTGGCCTGTGGTTACAAAGTCTATCGCTGGCCCGTAGCGGCCAAGTCTGGCGGACCCGGCGCGGATGAAAACGCATTTGGTGAAGACTTTCCTGTGGCTCCCTTGGGTGCATGGGTGGCTCCGAACCAGCACAATATCGTGCTGCACAAAGGTCAGCCGCACCACGTGGTGATCATCCCCGACAAGGACAATCAGACAGTCAACACCGACGGCGATAGTTCCTTGCGCGGCGGGTGTATCGCGCAGAAATGCTATAACCCACAGACCCCGACGCGTGACCGTCTGAAGACGCCGCTGATGCGAATCTATGGCACGCTGATGCCGGTTCCGTGGGATCTGGCGCTGGATGTTGCGGCTGAGGTGGGCAACCACGTGATCGCCAAGCACGGTACCAATGCCTATGGCGTAAAAACATTCAGCTATCAGTATATCGAGAACACCTATGCGATCTCGAAATACGCGCTGCGCCATATCAACACCGCGAACTTTACCTTCCACGACACGCCGTCCGATGTCACCTCGACCCCCGGTTTCCGGGATGCGGGTTTCGACAATTTCGGCCCGTCGTACGAAGATTGGCGCGATGCGGAAACCCTTCTGGTCTGCGGCACCGACCCGTATGAGACCAAGACTATCCTATATACCCAGTGGATGATGAAGGGGATGCAGAACGGTCAGAAAGAGATCTATCTGATTCCGCGCCGGTCTGCCGGTGTGGCCCATGCTGAAAAGATGGGTGGCCTGCATATCGACGTTCTGCCCGGTACCGACCTGCTGGTCGTCAACGCCATCGCCCGCGTCATCGTGGAAAATGGCTGGGAAGACAGCGACTGGATCAAGAAATGGGTCAACAACAAGTGGGAAAGCTCGTCGGGCTTCGGTCAGGGCACCCGGAACACGCCATGGCAGTGGCGCACTACGTGGGGCAAGTTCCAGACCAAAGGCTTCGAGGATTGGAAAGAATGGCTGCTGTCGCAGGACGAATTCGCGCCTGAGACCGCCGCCGCTATGGCCGAGATCGACGTGCAGAAGATCTATACGGCTGCTGAATGGCTGGCCAAACCCAAGGCGGATGGCACCCGGCCCAAGACCTCGGTCATGATCGAGAAAGGGTTCTACTGGTCGAACAACACCGGCAACACACAGGCGATATCCGCGCTGGGCATCATCTGTGGCTGTGGCGGTCGTCCGGGTCAGGTGATTGGCCGGGCCGGTGGTCACCAGCGGGGCGGCGTGAAGGGCGGGAAATACCCGCGCAACAAGTCGCCCGAGAAACTGCCGGGTCGCCGTCGCCGCGCCATGGATACGGACCGGTATCTGATTGCAGGTCATACCCGTATGGCCCATGTGATCGGCACCACATGGATTCAGGCGATGTGTGGTTCGCAACAGTTAGCTGACAAGTTCGAGGAACTGACCGTCCGCAACCCGCATCAGATTGCGTCTTTCGACAAGCAAGAAATGATCGACACGCTGAAGGCCCGCGCCGACAGCGGCGGTATGGTGGTCATCAACCAGGACATCTATCTGCAGGATCCGATCGGCAACCGCTATGCCGACATCGTGTTCCCCGCAGCGACCTGGGGCGAAGAGGACTTTCTGCGCGCCAACGGCGAACGCCGCCTGCGCCTGTACCAGAAGTTCTATGATGCGCCCGGTGCGGCCAAGCCCGACTGGTGGATCATTGCGCAACTGGCACAGCGGATGGGCTTTGACGGGTTCGACTGGCAGAACTCGAACGAGGTTGCCGAAGAGGCCGTGCGCTTTACGCGCGGGTCGCGCAAGGACTTCCACGCGGTCTTCCGTCTAGCCAAGAAAGAGGGCAAGGGTCTGCACCAGAAGGTCCGAGAATTCGGCACCGATGGTGTGCAATGCCCGGTCATGCTGGATGCCGACGGTGTCACGCTGATTGAAACCAAGCGTCTGCATGACACAACCCGCACGCTGCCTGATACCGGTGCAGCTGGTGCGGATGTATTCAACAAGAAGCTGACGCACTTCAACAGCCAGACCGGCAAGTGCAACATCCAGAAATCGCCGTGGGGCCTGTTCTCGGATTACTGGGAATGGTTGAAACCCAACAAGGACGAAGGCGAGTTGTGGGCCACATCCGGTCGGATCAACGAACGCTGGCAGTCTGGTTTCGACGACCGCCGCCGCCCCTATATCGTGCAGCGCTGGCCGGAAAACTGGGTCGAGATTCACCCCGACGATGCGGCCGAGCGTGGCATCGAAAACGGTGATTACGTGATGGTTTACTCCGAACGTGTTCCGGGCAACAAGCACACTTTGCTGGGTGTGGAAGGCGACGACTTCCAGTTCTCGAAACTGATGGAGAATGGGCATATCGAACTGACCAAAGCGGCGATCACCGCCGTGGCCATGGTTACGCCCGCCATAAAGAAAAGCGTCGTTTACATGGACTTCCTGCACATGCAGCAGCCCGCCAACGCGCTTGAGGGCCGGATCGTCGACTGGATCAGCGGCAACTACAACTACAAGATGGGCGTTGCCAAGGTCCGCAAGCTGGGTCCGAGCCCCTACAAGACCTCGTTTCGCACGATGTCCTTCGCGCCGCGCGACATCGCCTGACGCTTTTCCGGGGGGCGGACGCCATGCCGCCCCTCGGGTCCGGTCCCGCTGCAGAAGGGACCACCTGGAAGGCAGGCTTCGGTTGGGAAACCTGTCTCCCACATTCACCCAACCCGTCCCAACGCAAAACATGGCAGACCTGATATGAACATGCATTCCGATACCGCCCTGCGTGACGAGGCCACCAGCCTGTTCTCCGACTACGCAAAATCCGATTATGACGTGATCCGCCTGCGCGCTATTCAGGCCCTGACCGCCATTGGAGCCAGCAACAGCCCGGCCTTGGTCGAGGCGTTGCTGGATGATGACGAGGACGTCCGTCAAGACGCAGCCCAAGCGCTGGGCGCGCTGGGCGTAACGGAGGCCGCGCCGCAACTGCTGGAAAACTTGATCCATGATCCCTGCGGTGAGGTGAAACTGGCCTGCGTCACCGCCTTTGCACAGCTGAACGCCAAGGACGCCACGCCGTACTTGCGCACCCTCGTCACTGGACGCGGCGAGGATATCACGTGGGACGAGGACGAGCTGCATCAGGATGAATGGGACGACTGGCTGGATACTCAGATCGCGGCGATCAAAGCGTTAGGTCGCATGGGCGATGCGGCTGCGATTGAACCCATTGTCATGGCCCTGATGGACGAAGACGGGCAAGAACTGGGGGATGTGGCCTGCGAAGCGCTGGGCCAGATCGGTACGCCGTCCGTGCCGACCTTGGGTGTGTTCGCTCAATCCTCGAACCGCCGTCTGCGTCACCGCGCTCTGCGCACGCTGGCCACCATCGGAGGACCCGAGGCCGAAGCCATTTTGCGCAAGGCTGTCACCGACAAGGACGGGGCCGTGCGTCTGATCGCCTATGAGGCGCTGATGCCAAGCGACCCCGCATTGGTCGAACAGGCGCTGACCGACGCAATCGAGGATATTCGTATCGCGGCGCTGAACCTCTCGGGCTTCTCGGAACCCGAACTGCTGGACCGCATGATGCGCGACCCCGGCGCCAAGGTGCAACTGGCGCTGATTGACCGGTTAGACCGCAGCCGGCCTATCGTTGATCAAGACGACCTGCGCTGGCAGGTGCTGGATTTCCTCGCAACCGGACAACAGCCCGAGGTCTCGGCGCAGGCGCTGGGCCTGCTGGCGGCGTTGGCCCCGCAACTGGTGGCAGATCGGCTGAACGCGCTGTTTTCGGTCGATGCCGATGACCTCAAGGCCGAGCGTCTGCAATGGGCGATCGTAGACGCGCTGGCGACCTCGCCCTTGCTCGAGGCGGCAGAGTGGTTGCAGCGCGCCTGCCGCTCGCCTTTTCGGTCGGTGCGGCTGAAAGCAGTTGCGTCAGTGGCGATGATTGTTACTGACACCCACCGCCCGCATGTGAACCAGCAGCAGGGCCGCGAATTGCTGCTGTCCTTCGCGCTCGTCCCGATGAGCGTGGTCGAAGACGCGCACGAGGAAGAGGCCCCGCAAACCGACATCGCCGCGCTGGAAGAGGCAGGGCTGGATGTATCCGACGGTGGTGAAAACGGCCCTACCTCCAGTCTCGGCGCGATCCTTGGCCATGACGCTATCGCGGCAGAGATGAAGAAAGAGGCCGAGGATGATGACCTGCACCCCTTGACGCCACGCGAGCAGGCATTGTTGGTCAAGGCCACCCGCCATCCCAAACGCCGCCGCGTGGCGTTGGATGACAATGCCGAAGCCTTGGAGCGTGAGACCCGCATTTCGGCCATCCGCCTGCTGGGCGACGTCACAGGTATGCAGATCATGCTGGCGCAGATCGCGCAGGACCCCGAGACCGAGATCGCTGCGCAGGCGCTGGCGGCACTGGGCTTGTCGGTCGCGCGCAACGGGTCCGAACTGAACCAGTCGCATTTGATCGAGCTGATCACACAGGGGCTTTCGCATACCGATGCCAATCTGTCCCTGCAGGCGCTGAACCTGCTGCAACAGGCTGACCTGCCACCGCAGGATGCGCTGCGGGGCAAATTGCGGGCTATGCTGAAAACCGGAGATACTGCCTTTCGTATCGACGCCATGCAGATTTTGACCCGCTGGGACGGGACGGCCGATGTGGCGCGCAGCTTGCTGGACGATGTCTCGGCCCCGGTACGGCAGGCGGCGATGCGGCTTTTGTCTGAAACGGCCCCGGATCAGGCTGGTGCGGCCATCGTACCCTTCCTTCTGGCCAATCCTGAGCAACGGATCGTGACCTATGTCAATGACAGCACCCCTGCCTTGGTGTCCATTGGGCGCGAATTGTTGGCCGGATTGCGCGACGAGAACCGCCGCGCCCAGTGGCCGGTGTTGATCAGCGCTTTGGCCGACCTGTTGGGAGACCCCTACCGGGCGGTCTGAAACCGGAGGGATAGATGGCGATTTCGCTGAAACTAGGCGCGGCGATTCTAACGGGGGCAATGGCTTTTGGTAGTGTCGCACTGGCCGAGGAGATCCCCGAGGTTGCCGTAGTTCATCAGGTCATCGACCTGAACGCCGACACTCCGGCGCATGCATTTCGGTTCGAACCCAAATTCCTGCAGGTTCCCGCTGGGGCGACTGTGCGTTTCAAAGGCTCGACCGGGCGGCACACGGTCACTGCCATTCCTCGAATGATACCCGTGGGCGCGCGCGTCTTCGAGATTCGGGGCAAACCCGAACTGGATCTGACTTTCGAGAAAGAGGGAGTCTACGGCATCCGTTGCCGCGTTCATGGGCGTCACGGAATGGTCATGCTGCTGGTAGTTGGTGATCCAAGCTCGAATCTCGAAGAAGCCAAGGCCTATCTACCTAAACTTGGAGAGGCCGAGCGGGTCGGTTTCGAAGAGCTCTTTGCGTATATGGAGGCCCAAAATGGCTGATGGATGTGCCTGCGACCACCATGCTCATATGTACCTGACCGTAGATGACGCCCTAAGGCGCGGTTTGTCCGTGGCCAACCCCATCACGGATATCGAAACACTGCCGCTGGTGCAGGCCATTGGCCGGATATTGGCCGAGGATTGCGCTAGCAATGTAGACATGCCCGCCTTCGATAATTCGGCCATGGACGGCTATGCCGTTCGCAGCGCCGATCTGGGCGAGGGGCCTGTGTTCGAACTGCTAGTTGGCGGTCGCATAGCCGCCGGCGATAGCGGCGCACACGATGCGCCGGATGGCAGTGCCTTGCGTATATTCACAGGAGCGCCGGTGCCGTCCGAGTTCGATGCGGTATTAATGCAGGAAGACTGTGAGTTTCAGTCCGATCGCATCCGGTTCAACCGCCGTCCAAAATCCGGTCAGCATATCCGTCGCGCGGGCGAGGATTTGAAAGCTGGTGCCCCGATCCTGCGGCGCGGGTGTGAAATTTCCGCGCGTGAGGCCGCCGCGTTGGCCTCGGCTGGTTATGGCGAGGTGAAGGTTTTTCGCAAGCTCAAGGTCACGATCTTCTCGACCGGCAGCGAGCTGCGCCAGCCGGGTGAAGCGCTTGGCCCCGGACAGATCTACAACTCGAACCGCTACATGCTTTTGGCTTTGCTGGATAAACCCTGGATCGAACTAGCCGACCGAGGCCCGGTCGAAGATGATCCGGTGCTGCTGAAGCAGGTCTTGAGGGATGCCTGTAATAGCTCGGACCTGATCATCACCACGGGCGGTGTTTCGGTCGGGGACGAAGACCACATGCCGCGCCTGTTCAGTGAAATCGGTGGCGAAACCGAGGTGATGAAAGTGGCGATGAAACCCGGCAAGCCGATCATGTTCGGTTGTCGGGGTGATGCGCTTTATGTGGGCTTGCCGGGAAATCCGGTTTCGGCCTTTGTGACGTGGCAGATCATTGGTGCGCGGATGATGGAACGCCGTGCCGGTCTGCATCGGAACGAACGCACCCCGGAGCAGGCGGTTTTGGCAGAACCTCTTCAACGCCGCGCGGGGCGGCGTGAGTACCGCCCGGTAAGCATCGACGGATGTACACCGAATGGCGCACCGCGATTGCGCCTGATGGCCGAGTCTTACAGCGGGCGCGTTGCCCTTCTTGCACAGGCCGATGGTCTGGTAATTATTCCGGCAGAAACTGAGAAGCTGCCAGCCGGAGAAGCTCTGGAGTTCCTTCGATTCTAGATTGATCCCGATGCGCTTGAGGTATCAAATTCTTTGGTCAACGAGCGCCCTTTGCTGTCGATGGCGCGCGGCTGTAGGCCATTGGTGCCGACCTATGTCGGGACCTTCGGGGATCGCCGAATGCTCTGTCGCGAATGTGCGCGCGACGGACAGCTAGGTGACGTCCTTGAACATGTAAGTGGTCGGCTCCAGCCGATCCTCAAACGGGTTTCGGCAATAGTTCGGGATCTCTCCGGCAATCTGAAAACCCATCGACTGATACAGCAAGCGTGAAGGATCGCTGCTACGGGTGTCCAGCACCAGCATCGTGCGTTTCAATTCCCGAGCACGCTCATGCAGTGCCTCCATCAGCGACCGACCCAAACCGCGACGGCGAGCCTGCGGATGAACCAGCAGCTTTGCCACATCCGCGCGATGTGGCTGGTTTGGCATTGCGGCGGGGATCAGTTGCACCGTGCCCAGAATGCGTCCGTCACCATATGCGACAAACAGATCGAGTGTCTCCGCGCGGAGTTCGGGCTGCACCCTGTCCCGCCAATAGGCGCGGGCATCGTCCCGCGAAAAAGGAAGGATGAACCCGATACTGGCACCGGTATGGACACAGCGGTGCAGGATATCGGTCAGATCCTCAAGCGCTTCGTCGAAATATTCCTGTGGCAATCGCGTAATCATATCAGCACCAACAGATAGCGCGCACCGCGTTTGGGTCCGGTTTCGAACTGCGTTGGCCCCGACAGGTGATAGCGAAGGCAGTCGCCGCCGCTGAGCGCATGGGCAATCCCGTCCACTGTCAACGTTAGCCCTCCATCAAGTAGGATCAGGTGGTGCTCCTGTCCCGGCTTGGGCGGAGTATCGTAGGTGATGACAGTACCTGGGGGCAAATGACCTTCCATTACTTCCCCACTGAGGCCAGTCGCCGGTGGTGAAACCGAACGGCGGGTAAACCCGCTTTCGGGGTCATGCCATTCAGGCTGCTTCTCGAAAGGTACTTTGGGATCGAAACTGTCTTCGACCATCATCAGCAGGCGTGACATGGGCAGGCCGTATGCTGCGCATAAACGGCCAAGCGTTTCAGCGGTAGGGCTGACATCACCGTTTTCCATTCGCGACAGTGTCGCCCGGCTGACCCCACTTTGGTCTGCCAGCTGCTCAAGCGACCAGCCATGACCCTGGCGCAGCTCGTTCAGACGCTTAGCGAGGCGGTTTGATAGTGTGTCGAGCATGGCTCATATATGGGAATCAGTTACGAATATGGGATTATTGCCTTGCTTTACTTCAAACACAATAGAAAAAGGGCGCAGAAATCTGCGCCCTTTTGCTGCTCGGGTATCGGACTGGATTACTTCCAGCCAACTTCGTTATAGATTTTCTGTGCCTCGGGGATGTTTTTGGCGGCCTCTGAGAGGTTCACCTCATCTGCTTTGAACTCCCCCAGAGCGGCCACGTTCTCAGCCAGCGCAACGCCTTCGACAGCGGGGTATTCATCGTTTCCGTTCGAGAAGTAGACCTGCGCCTGATCGCTTGCGAGATACTCAAGGAACTTAATCGCGTTTTCTTTGTTCGGCGCGTTTGCTGCAACACCCGCACCCGACAGGTTCATATGTGCACCTTCGGCTTCCTGTGCCGGGAACTGCACGCCGATCATCTCGATATCCGCGCTTAGACCCTTGACGTCTTTGCGCATAGCGCGGGCCATATAGTATGTGTTGGCAACCGCAATCTCGCACTCGCCTGACACGATGCCGCGCAGCTGGTCTGTGTCACCGCCCTGAGGTTCGCGTGCCATGTTGGCGGCGACACCTTCAGCCCATTTTCTGGCTTCTTCCGCGCCGTGATTTGCAATGATCGATGACAATAGTGTCTGGTTATAGATATTGCCGGACGAGCGAATGCAGATCTGCCCTTTATACTCCGGTTTTGCCAGATCCAGATAGGTTGCGGGTGGGTTGGCGACATCAGCCTTGTCAAAGAAGATGATCCGTGCGCGCTGAGAAAAGCCGTACCACTGATTGTCTTCGTCCTGAAGGTTTGCCGGAATACGCTCCTCTAATATTGCGCTCTCGACCGGCTGCAGGATGCCTTCGCTCTTGGCACGGGCCAGGCGCGAGCTGTCGACCGTCAGCAGGACATCAGCGGGCGAATTCGCGCCTTCTGCTTTCATCCGTGCGATCAGTTCGTCGGCCTTGCCTTCGATACGGTTGATGGTGATGCCGGTGGCCTCTTCGAAGTCGGAATACAGGCGTTCGTCGGTGTCGTAGTGGCGCGAGGAATACAGGTTCAGCTCGCCCTCGGCTGCGGCAGAGGTGGCGATCAGGGCCGTCAGGGTGGCGGCAAAGCAGGTAGAGGATTTCAGCATCATTTGTCCCAACATTGAAAATCGTGACGGGAATTAACCCGACTGATTTGGTCAATTAAACGATTCTCGGTGGGATGCAAGGAAATCCGACAAAATTAGTTGGTCAAATCGTCGCTGAACTTACCTTGCCGGACGGCCCCTTCAGGATTGACGCCGCCTACTTTGTTTTCTTTCGGGTTGCGGTGGGACGGGTGACGGTGCCGGCTCGGGGTCCGGATCGTCGCTGAGCACCGGTTCTTTGGTCAGCATCGCCTGTGTTACTGCTTCCATGTATTTCTGCAGCATGACCGGCGGATCGGCTGGGGCCAGTTTGATTGATAGCCTGCTTGCGCCTTCCTGATTATAGGCATAGCGCGAGGAATAACTTGCGTTGACCTGCGCCGCCACGGGTCCCCAGCCACCTTTGACCGATGCGCTGCCTGATTTCTCGGTCTGTTTGGTCATCGAGATCGCCATCTTTACCTCGATCTCGGCCTCTTGCACCGCATAGAACGCGGGCAGGAAACCCATCGACACGAGGCTGAATTCCTTTGGGGGACCATCGGGGTTGGATAGGTCGGGAAGCTGGATCTTCTGATCCGCCATGTATTTGGCGATATCAGTCGAATGTCTATCCAATTCAGTTTGCGACTCTGCCACGGAAATCGCCAGTTTCTGAACCATTTCCGCGAAAGGGACGTTTAGCAGTTCCTGCCCGATACTCATTTCCAATCTCCTTTGTGAATTCAGTCTCTATCAATAATCTTCGTTGCGGACCGTCTTTTGACCGAGAACGAGACCTTCGCTGCGTTCTGGCTGACCGCCTGTTTCTTCGCGTTTGTAGCGAACTGGGCTTTGTCGCCATCCCGACCAAGCCCAACAAAGGCTTCGACCTGGACATTGTCGATGGTGAAATCGTCGCTGCCGTCGGATCCTGCAAGGATCTGTTCGCCCAGGGCCTGCGAAAAAACCTGCGCATCCACGATCTGCGTATCTTTGTCTTCAACCTCTATTCCGCTCTGGCCTCCGGCCATTGGGTTCACCACCGGAGAACCCGAGCCCATCAGCATGCCACTGCCTCCTTCTTCCAGATCGTCGATCTGGTCTTGCAGGTCTTGGATAGTCTCCAGCAACACGACCTCGCGCGCCTCCAGCGCGGTCAGGCGGTTTTCCAATGACTGAAGCAGTGTGGTGAACGCCTCGGGCAGTTCGGTGATGCGCACATCTATAGGATGTTTTTTGGGGGTCTTGTCCTTTTTAGTCGCCATCGACCCCTCCACCGGAACCACCTTCATCCACCGGTCCCGGCGCGAACCGCATCCGCATGGTCGACGCGCTGCTCGCATCGAGCGTATCTGTTTGCGTCAGTTTTGGCCCACACAGAAACGCGCCAATGATCCCGCGTTTGCCTTCTTCTGTGGTGCTGGTCATCTCCATGACGACCTTCAATTCTACATCGACATCCTGCATGTGGTAAAAGACTGGCGGAATGCCCATCTCGCGCAGTTCCTGAGGATAGTTCTTCAGCGCGTTCAACTGATCCAGGCTAAGCTGTTCGGCGGCTTGGGCCACGCTTCGGCCTATATCGGCCACCATCTCGGTCAGGGTTGTTCCTAATAGCGTATCCAGATCATCGTTGGCCAACCCGACCTCCCGTCATAAAAAACAGGGAAAGCGTAGCACGAGACCGTCTCATAACAATACTAAATCTCAGAACCGGACTTTCGGAGCGATTTCCGGCACTTCCGCCGACACGAAAGGGCGCTAGAAGCAGGGCATAAAAAAACCGCGCTCGAAAGCGCGGTTTTTGAATTAAGTTCGTGTAGCCCTTAGCCCTGGCGAGCTTTGAACTTGCGCTGCGTCTTGTTGATCACGTAGACGCGGCCTTTGCGACGCACAACCCGGCAATCACGGTGCCGGTTCTTGAGCGAGCGGAGCGAGTTCTTGACCTTCATGGGTCTGTCTCCAATCTGCGGCGCCTTCATCAAAGACGTGGCCAGCGCCTGGGTTAATCGGGTGCCCCGGAAAGACCAGAGCAATGAATTCATGGTGGGCGGTACAAGGATCGAACTTGTGACCCCTTCGATGTCAACGAAGTGCTCTACCGCTGAGCTAACCGCCCATGAAACCGTTGCGTGACCTGCCCCATAACGAAATGGGGCGCGGAACCCCGCGCCGGTAGCGGGGTCTATAAAAGGAGTCGTTGGGGGGATCAAGGGGTTTGGCAGAACTATTTTACGGTCTATGTTGAGTGCGAACAACGGAGAGCCCATGCCCGACGCCGCCACCAATGCAGCCTATATTCTGGATATGCCCGCAACGCGTACGTCCTGCGTGGTATTTGCCTCGCCCCATAGCGGTCGGACCTATCCCGAGTCTTTGTTGAAGCGGTCTGTTTTGAACCGCAATATGATTCGGTCCTCCGAGGATGCGTATGTCGATCAGCTTTTTTCCTCAGTCGCTGAATTCGGTGCACCGCTGCTCGCCGCGGCCATGCCGCGCGCCTATCTGGACCTGAATCGCAATTCGGATGAATTGGACCCCGCTTTGATACAGGGTGCGCGTCGTCACGGACATAATCCGCGGGTTACCTCGGGCCTCGGGGTGATTCCCCGCGTGGTCGCCAACGGCAGGGCGATCTACAGCGGCAAGCTGACTATGGATGAGGCGCGCCTGCGGATCGATACCTATTGGCGTCCATACCATACTCGTCTGAAATCTCTGCTGGCGGAATCGCATCAGTTGTTTGGGCAGGCCATTCTGATTGATTGCCACTCGATGCCGCACGAGGCGGTGGCGCTGGCCGGCGGCTCGCGCCGGGCCCGACCGGAAATCGTTTTGGGCGATCGGTTCGGTGCGGCCGCTTCCGGTGTGATCGTTGATCAGATCGAGGCCGCTTTTGCCGACGCGGGTCTGAATGTGGCGCGCAACACGCCTTTTGCAGGGGCCTACGTCACCCAGACCTATGGTCGACCTGCCCGCCATCAGCATGCGGTTCAAATCGAGATCGATCGTTCACTTTATATGAACGAGGAAACGATCCAGCCGAACGGCAACTTTGAGGCGTTGCGTGATGTGTTGCGGCAGGTCACCGCGCAGATCACCAGTATCGGGTCCGATCCAATGTCACTTGCCGCCGAATAGACCTAGCGCAGCGCACGACCTTTTACGATTGCATCACTGCCGAAACGGCGCCGGATTTCGTCCGTCGCACGTTCGGCCTGTGATCGGCGTTCTGCACCGGGATCCAGAAGGTCGCCCGAGATATCGGCCTGATCCTCAGAGCATAGGTCAGACAGGCCGCATCCCAAAAGGCGATAGGGACCCTGATCGCCAACCTGATCAAATAGCCCACGAGCGGTGCGATAAATCCGATCCGCTATCTGAGTCGCATCGCGTAGTGATATCCGCCGGGTGATGATCTTGTGGTTGGCCTGTTTAAGCTTCAGCGTCACCACTCGCCCAGCCAATCCCTTGGCTTTGGCCCGGTCGGCTACCTTTTCAGACATACGCCACAGATGCCCGTCCAGAATTTCAAGACTGGCGGTATCCTCGAAAAAAGTGGTCTCATTACTGATCGACTTCATCGGCTCATGGGCCGATACGCGCCGTTTGTCCTGCCCTCGCGCCAGATGCCACAGACGGTAGCCCATTGATCCGAACCGCGCGGTCAGCGTCTCCTGATCCCAGCGCAGAAGATCAGCAAATGTGCGAATCCCCGCGCGATCCAGAGATTCCTGCGCCGCCGGACCAATTCCCCAGATTAATCGCACCGGCCGGTCATGCAGGAAATCAGCCGTCTCGGCCTTGCCGATCACTGAAAAACCCCGAGGCTTGTCGAGATCCGAGGCCACCTTGGCCAGAAACTTGTTATGGCTCAAGCCAATCGATCCCGTCAGGCCCAGCTCATCTTTCATCCTCTTGACCAGACGCGCAAGCATGACCGCTGGCGGTGCACTATGCAGCCGCTCGGTGCCGGATAGGTCCATGAACGCCTCATCCAGCGACAGTGGTTCAACATCAGGTGTCAACTCGTCCATCATGGTGCGTATCTCGCGCGAGACGCTGGCATAGAGCGACATACGCGGTTTGATCACCACCGCTTCGGGGCATAGTTGAAGCGCCTTGAACATTGGCATGGCTGAACGTACCCCGCGAACGCGGGCCACGTAACATGCAGTTGATACCACCCCGCGCTTGCCGCCGCCAATGATCACAGGCTTGTCGGCAAGTTCGGGATTGTCGCGCTTTTCGACCGAAGCATAAAAAGCATCGCAATCCATATGCGCGATCGTCAGGTCAAACAGCTCTGGGTGCGATTTGACCCTCGGGCTGCTGCAAGTTGGGCAGCGCGGCCCTTGCTTAATTTCCTTCAGGCAGTCGCGACAGATGGCGGGCATGATGTAGTTTCTTTCCGGCCAGCGGCGGATTGATCAAGACATTCGATAGGTTAATAAGTATCGCGAATGGATAAGGATAAAAAGAGGACCGATGGACTTCGCCGGGGCAAAAATAGCGTTGTTTCTGGGGCACAAGCTGCTGGTCATTCTAAGAGATGATCGATCAGATATTCCGTTTCCAGGTCATCTCGATTTTCCAGGCGGCGGGAAAGAGCCAGGTGAAACACCGATCGAATGCGCGTTGCGTGAAACAGATGAAGAGGTTGGACTGCGCCTGTGCGCAACCGATCTTGTCTGGTCACGGCAATATGGTCAAAGCTGGTTCTACGTCGCCCTGCGCCCGCCGGAAGATGTTGGCCTGATCCGTTTTGGGGACGAAGGGCAGGGGTGGAGGCTGATTTGTCCGCAGGATTATCTGTCGAATCCGTTGGCCATTCCAAATTTTGCAGATCGCCTTCGGGATTATTTGTCGGAAACGGCGCAGCTTTGAACGGGACTTCGAAAGAAAACCCCCCGCGCCTGCGGGGGGAGGTAACGAGCCTCAGGAAGAGATGGCCCGTTGGGGAGTGTCTTGTGTGTAGAATCGCCGAAAATGGCGTTTTTCGATAGCCACAAGCCGAACGCCATAAAACTCATGTTTTTCATGTGTGTTTTCGGGCACAGGGACGATTTGGCGCGGCGGCGCGAAAAATTGACCTAACGTCAATTGCTTGAGCACCGTTCCTTCCGCAATTTTTGGCTTTTCGCCTAATGGTGAGTCAATGAATTTAACTCGCTCAAAACTGCTTGTGCGGCGGCTTTGGGGTCATCCGCCTGATAAATCGGGCGGCCCACGACGATATGATCGGCCCCATCGCCGATTGCACTGGCCGGGGTTGCGACCCGCTTTTGGTCGCCCAAAGCTGCACCAGCAGGGCGTACCCCAGGGGTTACAATCAAACGACCTTCGGATTGGGGCAGGGCGCGGATTAGTGCGGCTTCCTGAGGGCTGGCGATGACGCCATCAGCTCCGGCCTCGAAAGCCTTGGCCGCGCGTTCTACAACGAGGTCCTGTAGGTCACCCGCTTTCAGAAGGCTTGCATCCAGATCGTCCCTGTTCAGTGATGTTAGGACTGTTACCGCCAGAATTTTCATGTCCTTGCCTGCAGCGCCCTCCTTTGCGGCGCGTACGACATGCGGATCACCATGCACCGTCAAGAAGTCCAGATCGAACTGAGCCAACCCACGCACTGCATTTTCTACAGTGTTGCCGATATCGAACAGCTTCATGTCCAAGAAAATGCGCTTTCCGTGATCCTGTTTCAACTCGTTGGCCAATGCCAGACCGCCGCCAGTCAACATACCCAGCCCGATCTTATAGAACGAAACCGAGTCGCCCAGCCGCTCGGCCATGGCTAGACCCTGCAGGGCGTTTGGGACGTCGAGGGCTACGATAAGGCGGTCATCGGACATGGGGCGCTCCTTTTTGGCAAACGTTTGCGTCCTAACGGGTTCAGGGCGATCTGTCCATGTGTGAAGCCCGAGGTGACGCAGTTCACTCACTATTTTGCGCAATGTGCTAAAGTGCCGACGTTCAGAACAGGGATAGAAACGATGAAAAAGGTAATTGTACTTGGCGCGGCACTGATGTTGGCCGCATGCGAAGACGCGCCTCAAAGTGATCCGCCCGAAACCGGTGTCGCGCCGGCTCCAACCAATGACAATCTTCTGTTAGTGCGTGGGTACCGATCGGAAGACGACTGGTGTCAATTGACCGGGGAAACAGCCTATACCGGCAACTTCCTCGATCATACAGCAGATCTGGTTTCATGCCCCACAGGCAGCAGTGCCGAGCAGTCTTTGGTCGAAATGTACAACGCTGAATTGATGGGAGAAACTGGCGGTTATTCCGTCTACTCGATTCCGCGCGGATGACGCCGATTTATATGCTCTAGCCCCTTGAATGGGAAAAGACATTTCCCAAATTGAATGTGAGGCCCAGACCGACGCGTGCCGCCAAGCGGGCGCATCAATACGGGGCGCTTAAGAAAAGGAGAATGCTATGGACTTGAACAAGTTCACCGAGCGGGCACGGGGTTTCGTGCAAGCCGCGCAGACCATTGCGCTGCGCGAGGGGCACCAAAGGCTGGAGCCCACACATATCTTGAAAGCATTGATGGACGACGATCAGGGGCTGGCCAGCAACCTGATCACACGCGCTGGCGGCGCACCGAACCGCGTGGTTGAGGCGTTGGACGCGGCCATGGGCAAAATCCCTAAGGTCAGCGGCGACGCCAGCCAGATCTATATGGACGGCCAGACCGCCAAGGTTTTGGACGAGGCAGAGAAGCTCGCCACCAAGGCGGGCGACAGCTTTGTGCCGGTCGAACGCGTTCTGATGGCGCTGTGTATGGTGAAATCCAAAGCCAAAGAGGCTTTGGAGGCCGGTGCTGTATCGGCCCAGAAACTGAACGAAGCGATCAACGATATCCGCAAGGGCCGCACTGCTGACACCGCATCGGCGGAAGAAGGCTACGACGCGCTTAAGAAATATGCGCGCGACCTGACCGAGGCTGCAGCCGAAGGCAAGATCGACCCGATCATCGGGCGGGATGAGGAAATCCGCCGTTCGATGCAGGTTCTGTCGCGCCGCACCAAGAACAATCCGGTACTGATTGGTGAACCCGGCGTCGGTAAGACCGCGATTGCCGAGGGCATGGCCCTGCGCATAGTCAATGGTGATGTGCCGGAATCATTGAAGGACAAGAAGCTTCTCGCGCTCGACATGGGTGCGCTGATCGCCGGTGCTAAATATCGCGGTGAGTTCGAAGAACGACTGAAGGCTGTTCTGACCGAAGTGACCGAAGCCGCCGGTGAGATCATACTGTTCATCGACGAGATGCACACGCTGGTAGGTGCAGGTAAATCCGACGGTGCGATGGATGCCGCCAACCTGATCAAGCCTGCGCTTGCCCGGGGTGAGCTGCATTGTATCGGCGCGACGACGCTGGATGAGTACCGCAAATACGTCGAAAAAGACGCGGCGCTTGCGCGGCGGTTCCAGCCGGTGATGGTCACTGAGCCGACAGTTGAGGACACGATCAGCATCCTTCGCGGTATCAAGGAAAAGTACGAGCTGCACCACGGTGTGCGCATCTCGGACTCGGCGCTCGTGTCGGCGGCGACCCTGTCGCATCGCTACATCACCGACCGCTTCCTGCCTGACAAAGCCATCGACCTTGTCGATGAAGCGGCTTCGCGTTTGCGGATGGAGGTGGATTCCAAGCCCGAGGAACTCGATCAACTGGATCGTCAGATCTTGCAGATGCAGATCGAGGAAGAGGCGCTGAAGCTTGAGGATGATGCGGCATCAAAAGATCGTCTGGAAACCTTGCAAAAGGATCTGGCTGATCTGCAGGAGAAATCCGCCGAGATGACTGCTCAGTGGCAGGCAGAACGCGACAAGCTTGCTGGCGCGCGTGATCTGAAGGAACAACTCGACAAAGCGCGCGCTGATCTGGAGATCGCCAAGCGTGAGGGCAACCTCGCCAAGGCGGGTGAGCTGTCCTATGGCGTCATCCCTGAGCTTGAGAAAAAGCTGACCGAGGCTGAAAACGCCGAAAGCAACGCCATGATGGCCGAGGAAACGGTGCGCCCGGAACAGATCGCTTCGGTGGTCGAACGCTGGACCGGTATCCCGACCTCGAAAATGCTGGAAGGCGAGCGCGAGAAACTGCTGCGGATGGAAGACGATCTGCATTCCCGCGTGATCGGTCAGGATGCGGCGGTCACTGCTGTTGCCAACGCCGTGCGCCGTGCGCGTGCCGGTCTGAATGACGAGAACCGCCCATTGGGCTCGTTCCTGTTCCTCGGCCCGACCGGCGTGGGCAAGACCGAGCTGACCAAGGCCGTGGCGAACTTCCTGTTCGACGACGACAACGCGATGGTGCGCATCGACATGTCCGAGTTCATGGAGAAACACGCGGTCGCCCGTCTGATCGGTGCCCCTCCGGGCTATGTCGGCTATGACGAAGGTGGTGTGCTGACCGAAGCCGTGCGGCGCAGACCCTATCAGGTCGTGCTGTTTGACGAGGTCGAAAAGGCACACCCGGATGTGTTCAACGTGCTGCTGCAGGTCCTGGACGATGGCGTCCTGACCGATGGTCAGGGTCGTACCGTCGATTTCAAGCAGACGCTGATCATCCTGACGTCGAACCTTGGGTCTCAGGCACTCAGCCAGTTGCCCGAAGGAGCGGACAGCGCGCAGGCGCGGCGCGACGTGATGGATGCGGTCCGGGCGCATTTCCGGCCCGAGTTCCTGAACCGTCTGGACGAAACCATCATCTTTGACCGCCTCAAGCGGGCCGATATGGATGGCATCGTCGATATCCAGATGGCACGTCTGCAGAAACGTCTGGCTGCCCGCAAGATCGAGCTGGCACTGGACGATGGCGCGAAGGAATGGCTGGCCAATGAAGGCTATGATCCGGTCTTCGGTGCCCGCCCATTGAAACGCGTGATCCAACGCGCCCTGCAGAACCCGTTGGCCGAAGCACTGCTGGCCGGTGAGATAAGGGATGGTGAGACCGTTCCGGTGACCGCCGGAACCGATGGTTTGATCATCGGCGACCGGCTGGGAACGTCCGAGCGTCCGCGCCCGGATGATGCAGTCGTGCATTAAGTCTCAGGTAATGAAGAGACCCGCCATCCAGGCGGGTCTTTTTTTGGTGGCTTGTATTGCGACTAAGAGCGTTCAGACCTGCCCGGTCAGATCCTGCGCCAGCATCATTGCATTGCCGTCCGGGTCGTAAAATGTGGCGGTGCTGACCATCCCCTCGATCGTCTCGGTTTCGCCGTCAAACCGAACGCCGGACCCTTCCAGAGCACCGCGTGCGCTTGCGATATCAGCAACACCAAAGACCGGAACGGTGTTTCCGGGCGCGGGTTCTGCCTGCTCGCCCAAACCAAGGGTCACGCCTTCGGTTTTGGTGAGCATCTCGCTCCAACCCGCCTCATCAATATGATGGATCAACTCAAACCCGAGCTTGTCATTATACCAGCGCGCACTGGCGTGGCGATCTTTGACCGAAATGGCAAGAGTGATGGTGTTTTCTAAGGAAACGAGGGCCATGGAACTTTCCTTTTGTCCTAAAGTAAAGTAACTATACTTTATGGACATTAAGGCACTTGTCAAGCTCACCTCTCGGGCCTGGTCGCTGAACATTCTTGCGCAGCTGCACCAGGGGGTTCCGGGCAGGCAGGCCCCCTTGCTCGCCGCGACGGGGGCAAGCCGGACGGCGTTTGCGGCAAGTCTGGAGCATCTGGCAAGCCTTGGCTTGCTTGAACGGAATCCGGGCCACGGCCACCCTTTAAGACCTGAGTTCCGTTTGACCAAAGCTGGGGTTCAGGCGGCGGCAGTAGCGGCAGAAATCATGGCCTTGGTGCCGGATGATACTGAATTGAAGCTACTGCGCCGCAGCTGGACGGTTCCTATTCTGGCGCTGACCCGCCAACCGCGGCGCTTTTCAAGGCTCAGGTCGGATCTTCAGGTGATCACTGATCGCGCATTGTCATCCTCGCTCAAGCAATTAGAGGAGCAGGACTGGGTTCGGCGCGATATCGAAACTTCGGCCCGGCTGCCCTTTCCGACCTATCAGGCGGTCAATCTTGGGTGCGAAATAAACCGTGTTGTCGGCTTGAACATCGGGTGGCCGTTATCCTCGCGCCCAAGCGTACCTAATTTTCGTTACAATCTGTTCGCTCAATCGTGACGCCTGTTTCCTTGGCTCTGTGCTATCAGACCTTACCTCAGTTTCGAGGTTAATGGATAACGGAGAACCAAATGGCGCATCGCTGGACCAACAAACTGACGCATGCGGACGTCACCCCAAGGGCGGCGTTTCTGAACCGGCGACAGGTCATGGCCGGTTTGGCGGGTGTCGGGCTGGCGGGTCTGGCGAGGCCAGCGGCGGCCGAGGCGCTTGAACCGAATACATGGGAAGAGATTACTTCCTACAACAATTATTATGAGTTCGGGACTCGCAAGGATGATCCGGCGAAATATGCACACACACTGGTGACCGAGCCCTGGAGTGTCACCATCGACGGTCTGGTCGACCGCCCTGGTGATTATGATTTCAACGACATCATGTCTGAAATGACTATTGAGGAGCGAATCTATCGGTTCCGCTGTGTTGAGGCCTGGTCGATGGTGATACCATGGAACGGGTTTGAACTGGCAGATCTACTCGGCATGGCTGGTGTTCAGGACGGCGCGAAATACGTGGCGTTTGAGACCGCCTATCGTCCCGATGAGATGCCGGGTGTGGCGTATCCGGTACTAGACTGGCCATATCGCGAAGGGCTGCGTTTGGATGAGGCGATGCATCCGCTGACCATTATGGCTACTGGGATCTACGGCAGGGACATCCCGAACCAGAACGGCGCGCCTTTGCGATTGGTGGTACCGTGGAAATACGGCTTCAAATCGATCAAATCGATCGTGCGGATTACCTTGACGGATACCCAGCCTCCGACAAGTTGGAACATGGCAGGTCCTAGGGAATATGGGTTCTACAGCAATGTGAACCCCAATGTGGATCACCCCCGATGGTCGCAGGCCTCGGAACGTCAAATCGGCGGAGGTCTGTTTGCCAAGCGAATCCCGACGCTGATGTTCAACGGATATGAAGATGAGGTCGCCAGCCTTTACGAAGGCATGGATCTGGCGAAGAACTACTGAGATGATGCGGCGGCTCAACGACCTCTTGCGACGGCTTCCCAATTGGGCTGTTTATCTGCTGGGCGCGCTGCCTGCGCCCTGGTTGTTTTATCAGGGCATGACCGGCGGTCTCGGGGTCGAGCCGATCGAGGCGCTCGAGCACGAGTTTGGCGAACTGGCGCTACAGCTTCTGATTTTGGGTCTCGCGATTTCGCCCTTGCGTCGCTTCGCTGGCCTAAATCTGATGAAGTTCCGCCGCGCGATAGGTGTACTGACATTTTCCTATGTCGCATTGCACCTGTTGATCTGGCTGGTTCTGGATGTTCAGATTCCCAGCCAAATCTGGGCGGACATTATCAAGCGGCCCTATATCACGGTGGGCATGGCTGCCTTTGTACTGTTACTGCCGCTTGCAATCACGTCCAACAACTGGGCGGTTCGCCGTTTGGGGCCTCGTTGGCGCAAATTGCATCGTCTGGTCTATCCAGCAGCAATTCTGGGCGCGCTTCATTATGTGATGCTGGCGAAGGGGTTTCAGATCGAGCCATTGGTCTACCTGGCTATTATTCTGGGCCTTCTGGTCATGCGCCTGCCGGTAACATCATTCCTGATCCGGTTTAGGCAAGCCGATTCAGCCTGACTCGCAGGCGAGTCTGTGGGTAACAGTGTGAATAACATATCCATGGCGCTGATTTGCGATGGTCTGTGTCCGCGACTTCCGGGTTGAATGGCTGGATGCTCTTCGTAACCATTTGTTTTAGTAATATAAAATTCTGCTTTTGCGTTTTTTTGCGTTTTTTTGATTTTTCCACTTGCGGCTTTTGGGCGATATACTTAGAACGCCCTTCACCGGCGCTGCTGAGGTGCTGGGACGCGGTGGAAGCTGCGGAGACGCTC
>NZ_JBWVBI010000006.1:0-355483 GCF_057221175.1 Ruegeria sp. HKCCD3925 | reverse complement strand
CGCCGTATTCGTTTGCGCCTTCTTCCGAAGGGCGCGTCAACCACCAGATCATCAGAATGGACAGAACCAATTGAAGAATTGAGACAACAACAATACCGGTCACGCCCAGTACTGCCGCGGGTCCTCGTAATGCATCGGGGTTTTCGGTTCCTTGCTCCAATACCGAAAAGAACGCCACGCCACCCAGCATAACAAAAAGCGTTGTAAAGCTGAGCGCCATCGGCAGCAGCAAATACCAGCCAGGTCGTCCTGTATCATGCAGCCTTCGCCAACCGGCGGCCAGCATAGGTATGAGAACAGCCAGTTGAAAAACAGAGGACAGAACCCGAGATCCTTGCCCTGTCTCGGGGTTAGTCCCGAATAGGATCGTATCGAGCACAGCCAAAGCAGCACTCACGAGAACCACAAACAAGAAGAACCACCAGTATTCTGAACGTATAGCCCGGCCGGAGAACTGGAAGTATTTTGAAAAACACGTTTTAACGGCCTCACTAAATCCCATTTTCATTCCTTTCTTAATCTCTGTGCGGCCTCAAAACGTTTCGCCACCTAGAAGAACAAACTCGCCTGTATGGATGCTCTCACTTACCTTTTTGTTTGAATGCAGAGGCCTATCGTACGAGAGCGTAGAGAAATTTACGCGCGGAAAAAATGTTGATTTATGAAAAAATAGATTCAAACATGCGAATTCGACACAACTTTCATTTTACCTCCGTTGATGTCGCTGTCGCCCGATTTGTCGGGCCCTTCCGACTGCTGGAGTGAGTGCTGGCGGTCGGAGGTCCTCAAACAAAGATCAAGCATTGGGAGGACGCGATGCTGAAACTTAACGTACTCCCCCTCTTTCCAGAGTTTGCTCTAGCTTTCGCAAGTGTCGTCATTCGGCCTTCACACGTTGTTGGCGGCCCCGATGGTCAACGAAATGTTGTTCCGCCGAGCAAGCCCCACGCGGCAAGTTTTGGGAAAGATAGTCAAAGGATCGAGGTAAGTTCTATTGGCTGCGCAGACGCGAGAGCTTCAAATAAACGCATCCAATTTCACTAATTTCAACGGACCCAGAGGGAGAAGAAAATGACCAACAAGATGGTGATGATTTCAGGCGCAACTTGTTTCGCAATGCTTGCGGCCTGTGACGACACGAGTACATCCAGTGCGTCCGCCGAGCTCACACCGGCTCAGCAAGCATGTTTGCGAGATGTAGCCAAGACGACGAACAATTCGCAAGTCGTTGTACTCTCATCCGCGTTTAGCGAGGCTGGAACACAAGTCACTGTCGGTGTTGGCGAGGATCGTGCTCCTTGGAATTGCATTGCCTACAGTGATGGCGCGACCGCTGGTATCGAGTTCCTGGGCGACGAAGGCGCATTGTAGTCTGTTTGCTGTGTATCTCGAAAGCACCAGTCGTGATCAATTTTGAATAACGGCAAGCTCAGACATTCAAACCTCGTAATAGGATTAGGCTCTAACATTCTCAATCATGCAAAGGTTGTAGAAAATGCCCGTAACCAACTCAGTTGTAATTGCGATCATTTGCACTTTTGTGGCCATTGTTTCGGTTCCAAAATACAGCATTGCACAAACCTGGGACATAGCATCACAGCACTCAATCAACGGCGTAACGGTGTATGATACGGATGAGCTGTTAACTTTTGCCGGTCAATTGGCCTTCAATCGGTCAGGGCGCATCACAGCGGTGGACGTCGCATCAACGATCACTCAGATCTACCGAGAAGACGGTTATTTTTTGGCTGAGGCCTGGCCCGGTCCTGATGGGCAGAGCATAATTGTTAATGAAGGGCGCATTCAAACCATAGAAATTGAAGGTGTAGATACGCGTACATTCCAAACACTAGAGAAGATTTTTCAGCCCCTCACCACCTCCTATCCCATAACGCTGAAACGATTTGAGCGGGCAGTGATGCTGGCCGAGGACATACCTGACTTGGAATTGTCGACCGAACTTGATTACCCGGATCAGACTGGTGCTCGGCTGAGAGTATTGGGGGAGCCACTGCGAAAACAAGCCGGTAGTGCGACACTCGACAACCCTCCGCGTGAGCTTGGAGAAGCGCTCAGCTTCTATGTCGTACAAGAGTTATATTCGACGCTGACCGTCGGGGATTTGCTGCGATTTGAGGGATCAGGCAATTACAATTGGGACAAAGACGATGAACACTCATTGTGGGGCGCGCTTACCTATCGCACGCCGCTGAACAGCAATGGTCTGTACGGTGAGATCTTCTACGGGAACATAAACGCAAAACGTGACCTCTCGGGGGACTTTGCGAGAACAGATATTGACGGCGAGAACTTCACAGTCGCGATGGGTTACCCCGTGATCCGCGATGTGGCCCGTTATGGGTATCTTCTGCTGGACTATCGCCTTTCAAAAGCGGATTCAGTCAGTGGTGGCGTTCCATTATCCAGTGACGCGAGTGTCGTTGGCCTTACGTATCTTTACGGGCAAAACTATCCAAAGGGACAAGCTCTGGAAGCGGGGCTAACCTTATCTTTTGGTGACAATGACAACGACACGACAGACGCGAGTTTTGACGACGGGGACTCTTCTTTTTGGCATCTACGAGGCGGCGTCGGATACGAAAGCCCACTTACGGGCTTGTCGCCCAACACAGCTTGGCGCACCGAGATTTGGGGGCAGTACACAACAGACCGGTTGCCCTCTGTTGAAGAGTACTTCCTTGGTGATCGTTATGCTTTGCGCGGATATCGATTTGACGAAGTAGACGGTGATTCCGGGATTTCTGCGATATTCGAAATATCTCACTCCTACTTCCCCAGCTCTCAGAGCATTCATCGGCTAACGCCCTTTGCCTTTTTCGACGTGGGTTACATCTCGAACAATGACCCTGCGAGTTTTGAAGTTGATAATGCTACACTGGCATCCTCAGGTCTGGGTTTGGACATCGAGTTCAAGCGAAACCTATTTCTGTCCGGATACGTCGGTGTCCCTTTGAGAGACGGCCCTTTAACCGAATCTGGCGATCCTGGCGCGTATCTTGCTCTGACAACAAGTTGGTGAGGATATTATGAAACGGAACCGCATTGTTTTACTTACTGCAGCTTGTTTGATTGCAGAACTGGCCGCTACTCAGGTCGTTGCCCGCGGAAATCACTACGGGTGGTGCCGAGGCGTAGGGAACCCGCACCAGTCGAGCCAAGGATGCGGGCAGGCTGGTGGGCAAGGGGCAGGTAATCAAGTTACTGGCCCAACTCAACCGGTGGCAAATCAATTGCCGCCTAAGGGAACGCAGCAAACACCCACGTCCGTTACTGTTCCAGTCCTTGCTCCGGGCGCGGTTCCGAACGCAATTCCCGGTCAGGTTCCTATTGCGACACCAATAGCGGTTCCTGGTCAGGTTCCCACACCGATAGTAGCGCCGACGCTAACTCCGCCTTTGGCACCAAACGCGACACCAAACCGGGTTCCGACAGCCGTTCCCAATCAGGTTCCACCATTGGCTACCGGTCCTACCGCGGTGCCGCCGCAAGTTCCGACTGCAACTCCTAATCAAGTTCCGATAGCTATCCCTGGCCAGGTTCCGCCTCAACCTACCGGCCCAACAGCGGTACCGCCACTTGTGCCAACTGCAACGCCAAACCAAATACCAGTCGCAGTTCCTGGTCAGGTCCCACCTCAGCCCACTGGACAAACTGCTGTGCCACCGCTCGTCCCGACTGCAACACCAAACCAGATTCCGGTCGCAGTGCCCGGCCGTGTTCCGCAACCCAGCGGTACTACGGCGACACCCCCGCTTGTCCCAACCGCAACCCCCAATCAGGTTCCCACAGCGGTTCCTGGCCAGGTTCCACAGTTGACACCGAAACCGACGGCAACTCACGTGGCCGTCCCAGGACATCCGAAACCTCAAGGCGTCGTGACAATCATGCGCCCCAAGCCGAGGCCGACAACCGGTAGTGTCCAGCAACCCAGCACAACACAAGTGACCCACCATTTAACCCACCAAAGTAATGCGAAGAAACACGATCACGTCGCATCAACACCTGGACGACATGACCCGCATGACCTACCGAGATTCCGCGACGCGGCAGCCAAGGAAGACTGGGAATGCGTAGCCAGCGGATTCGGACAGCGCCGGTATGATGCTGGGCGAGGCGTATTGCTGAACAACGGAGCGTTGCGGCACCTCGGAAACGTGGACGCTATGGCACGGGATGTCCCTGCACGGCATCCGAAACACTCTGGGTGCATTATTTCGGTTAAACGAAAGCAGCGCTGAAGTTCGCATGGTAGGTTTTGCTCGGACAATGAGATTAATCGACCAAAAGTTTGTCAATTGTCATCTGGATAATTGGATTTCGTATTGCCCATATTCTCTGGCGTTTACGTTGGCTGACGTAGCCCAACAATGCTCCGTACCTAAATTTGCTTCAATCAGGCCAACAATCTAAAGTACCGCACTTCCACGAAGAGCCTCCGACCATCTGGGACGGTCAGGCCGGGCAAGCGAAACTTTGAACGGCAACTTTGCAAAGTCAGCTTTCCGCGCATTACTGTTGTTAGCGCGGACTGCAGCACCTGGTAACTTTGGGCTCGGAGCGGACATTTAGTGAAATCTGCTAAACGTTTGCTTTGCGGACGAAGCAGCCATCGAATGCGTGATCAGCTAATGCTCCGACACAAGCTAGAGCTATTCCGCCAGGACTCTCCCTTCGAGCTTTTGAGCAATTGGAGACAACCCGAATTTTCTTGAAAACTCTCGGCTAAATTGCGTCGGACTTTAACCTGTTGTTTGGCCCGCTCCAAGGCACGGGCGGATCAACGGCTATGGCCAATTCCTGGATGCAGTACCGCACGGCAGGCGCCAATGCGCGCGAGATGTTGATCAAAGCGGCCGCTGAAGTGTGGGGAGTAGACGCCGCGACGTTGGACATTCAGGCAGGCCTGGTCACTGGCGGCGGGAATTCCGCGCCACTGGACGACTTCGTTGCCGTGGCGGCGGACATTTCCCCGTCAGAAAGCCCGCGCCTGCGCGATCCCTACGAATGGAAGATCATTGGCAGCGACTCCACACACCGTGTTGACAGCCCCATCAAAGTGAACGGCCAAGCCAAATTCGGAATGGACGTGCACTTGCCCAACCAGATGGTTGCCATGATCAAGCGCACGCCTCAGCGTGGTAGCCTGGTCGCGGGCTTCGACGACAGCGCTGCGAAAGAGGTTATGGGCTTCATCATGGCGATACCCTTGCCCACTAACCACGGAGTCGCTGTCTATGCAGAGAACACCTGGGCCGCCATTCAGGCGCGGAACGCGGTTGAAGTGGACTGGGACATGTCTGGGGCCGAGACACGCTCTTCGGCTGAGATCCGGCACGAGGTGATGGCTGCACTTGATGCCGTGCCCGTCTACAACGTCAACAAAGTAGATCGGGGCACGGTAAGCGCTTCGGTTGATAACGCGGCGACCATTGTCGAAAAGACGTTTTACTTCCCGCTATTGGCCCATGCGCCGATGGAGCCGCTGAACTGCACCATTGAGCAGACGGCCGAAGGCGACATCGTCCTGCATGATGGCGCGCAAATGCCGACAGGTCCGCATATGGCTTATCAGCAGATATTCCAATTGCCGACGGAAAAGATCCATATCAATACCATGCTGACCGGAGGCTCCTTTGGGCGTCGTGCAACCCCTGACGCCGACTATCAGGTCGAAGCCGCATTGGCCTTTGTGATGACAGATCGCTCGCGGCCTGTGAAACTGGTTTAGGATCGAGAGGACGACATCCGCGGCGGATTCTACCGGCCTGCGACGGTTCACAAGATGCGAGTCGGATTGGACGCCGAGGGCAATATCGCAGCCTGGGGGCATCAGGTCGCCGGTCAGTCGATTATGAAAGGCACTCCCTTCGAGTCGTTCGCTGTTCAGGACGGCATTGACCACTCTACGGTCGAAGGCCTTGCAGACAGTCCTTACACCATTCCGAACATATCGGTGGGTTTGACGGATGTTAAAAAGGCCACGACGGTTCTGTGGTGGCGTTCTGTGGGTCACACGCACAGAGCCTATGTGATGGAGGTGATGATGGACATGGCCGCCAAGGCAGTGAGCCGCGACCCGGTCGAATTCCGCCTCGCGTATCTTGAGGGCGGAGGTGACGACGCTGTGCGTAAGGCAGGCGTACTGAAACTGGTTGCTGAGAAAGGCAATTGGGGCCAGCCAGCCGCAGGTAATGTCCAAGGGATCGCTGTTCACAAATCCTCTGGCTCTTACGTGGCAGAGATAGTAGAGATTTCCGGCAGCCTCGATAACGGTATTCAGATCGAAAAGTCACCGCAGCCGTGGTTTGCGGCATCGCTGTCAACCCGGACACTGTTCGCGCCCAAACAGAAGGGGCGGTCGGTTACGGAATTGGCCACGCAATGCGCGAGCAGATTACACTTGACGGTGGAACGGTGGAACGGTGGAACGGTGGAACAGTTCAATTTCCCCGACTACGAACCGCTGCGGATCTCCGACATCAAGAGCATAGTTACGCACATTGTGCCTTCGGCCGAGGCTCAAACGGGGATTGGGGAACCCGGAACGCCTCCGGCAGCGCCTGCCCTAGCCAATGCCGTTGCACAGCTTGACGTGCGTATTGCAGAAAATGGTCCTCTGAGAGGGCACCGATCCGCACCAGGCAAAGCAGTCGTTCGAGCGAAGTGCTTGGATGGTCGATTCGAGCCCATTTTAACCTATGCAGCGTGATGTCCAAAAGACAGCAATGCGCAGAAAGAAGACTTCACAGAGTCACGCAGAACTTCCCCTATCTGGCTATCCGATAACGATCGCGAATCCGCGCTGGTGATCTGAGTTTCAATCTGAGCGCTGGCACCAGTAGAGATTATTTTGACCTTGGCACTGCGACCCGCTGTTATGCATCACTCTATTTGACTGGGCTTACCCAGCCTTGTTTTTGTAACTCGCGTAGCACGGCATCAGCGTTCTCGACGTCTTTGTGGATGCTTTTGAGCATTGCACCTATTGGAGCGTCCGGCCATGCACGCTCAAGTTCAGCCAGCTTGGCTTTAGCCGCATGGTCTTGCCCCATAGCAGACAGCGCCGCCGTCACATAAGCAAGTGAAGGAGCGCTTAGCGGATCACCAAGTTGCTTTGCCTCTTCAAATCGCTCTACCGTTGTTTGATATTCACCCAGATGAAAATGCGTCGCGCCGGAAATGTTTCGATTTGCAAATCTTTGGTTACTGGAATCCAGCAGAGATAGCCTGTCGGCCGTTTCAATAGCTTCCTCAAACTCGCCTGAAAACATGGCCACCGCGCCAAGAAAGTCGAGTACAGCACCATCATTCGGGTCAAGTTTTGATGCGCGTCTACTGAGTTGCAGCGCGGCGTCATAGTTGCGATTGGCAAAAAAGGCCCAGCTTTTAGCAGACTGGCTCCAGGCTTGATCTGGGGCAAGGCTTACCGCTTGGTTTGCCAGCTTCATAGCGGCTTCAGCATATTCGGTCTTGGCATCTGACGGCGGAGTTATCACTGCAAGGGACGCGAGTGCTTGCGCTGCGCCGGCATATCCACCGAAATACTCTGGATCGATCTCGATCACGCCTTCGAATACAGACAGAACAAGTAACTGGCGCTGTCGGTCAAAGATCGGAAAAATAATTGTCCGCGCTTGTTGCGCCAAATTGAATGCTTGCAATGCGGCTGGGGATTTCTCGTAAATTGCCGCGCGCTGCAAGTACGCGTCCGCGTTAGTTTCAGATAAGCCACTCACTTCGGCAGAAGCAGTTTCATGTCCATCTTGGGCAAGACTGACTGCGACCAACGCACCAACGACAGCCCCAATGGTAAATGCCCCTATGGGCAGTCCATAGCGTTTGGCTTTTGTTGAGATTGATACCGCACTGGTTTCTGAGACAGTTTCGAACCGCGGCCTATATCCACCGCTATCGATACACAGTCGTACCGGATCATCTTTTCCAATACCCTCGTAATGCAGTTCCAAGAACTGACGAAGCCGCCGTGCATCGACGCGAACGATGTTTTCCGGATCGGTCCCCTCTGAAGTATCGCGGTCATATACATCTTGAGCGATAGTCTTGCTTCGAATTTGATCTCCCCGACCAGCGAGCTCTTCCTCGACGATGTACGTCAGGAACGCCTGAAGCCTATCGGATCCATCCAGATGAGCGTCGGCAAGCAACCTGCCGAGGGCAGCGCGCTTCTGACCGCCCGAGATGTTTTCAAATTGTCGTACCACATTCGTATTTTTGCATTTAATGGCCCGTGAGTCACCCTGTATTCACCGTGAGTCACTTACGTGAATGTCTCTTAAACCATAACCTTGCAACCAAAACAGCGAGCCGGAGCGCGAAACTCCGCAGTGCCAGCTTGCCAATCTATTAAGCGACTGGAGGATTACACATGGCCCAACGTATGAACTACAGAAGACTTAGCAAGCACTTCGCAATTGGTGCGATATTTGGCGCTTGGGCTGTTTCTCCTCAAGCGATTACTGATGCGTTAATAGATGTAGTCGCTCCTTCGGCAGCATACGCGCAGGAAACGGAGGAAGTTTCTCCGACAATGGTGCGTGATCGTCCACGCGATGTGTACTACCCCAATACTGAAGATCTCGCCGAAGACGAGATGCGGGTCATCGCGTGTGGAACTGGAATGCCTACAACGCGAGCTGCTCAGGCTGCCGCGTGTTTCCTTGTGGAACTGGGTAATGGAGACAAGTTCTTGTTCGACATTGGTTCGGGATCGGCCGAGCGGATTTCGTCACTGCAAATTCCGTACAATTATCTAAACAAAGTCTTCATCGGCCACCTGCATACTGACCATTTCGGAGCACTGCACGATCTGTTCATAGGCGGAGCGCTGATGGGGCGGAACGTTCCCTTACGAGTTTGGGGGCCAAGTGGGCCGGCTGAAGAGTTAGGCACAGCTTATGCGCTGGATCATATGCAGAAGATGCTGACCTGGGATCTAGCCGGTCGCGCTGGTAACATTGATTTTCGTGGGTATTCGATGGAAGTTAACGAATTCGACTACCAGCTGGAAAACGAGGTTATCTACGACGAGAATGGAGTCCAGATACGCACTTTCCCAGCCATTCACTCGATCGACGGTGCAGTTAGTTATGCGCTCGAATGGAACGGCCTGAAATTCGTATTCAGTTCTGACACCTATCCCAACACATGGTTCAAGGAATACGCAAAGAATGCTGATCTCGCGATCCACGAGTGTTTCATTGCGGTGCCAGAACTCGTCGCCAAGATGAAGTTTACGCCCGAGTCTGCTTTGTTGGTCGGGACACAAGTTCACACGGCGCCCGAAGCGTTCGGCAAAGTGATGAGCGATATCCAGCCTCGCATGGCTGTCGCGTACCATTTCTTTAACGACTTCGACACGGCTAATGGCGTGTATGAAAGAATTCGATCGACGTACGACGGCCCCCTGAGCATGGCGGATGATTTCATGGTCTGGAATGTGACTAAAGACGACATCACCGTTCGAATGGCGGCTACTGAAGAACGCACATGGTCGCCGCCGCTTGCCGCTCCAGCGATCGCGCCGGACCCAGCAGACAAAACAGCTTACGCCGAGCAGGTGGGCTTGGCCCCGGAGGTTATGGAGTTTTCCGATTTCACAAAGGGTGGTTTTGACGATGTCGATGACGTCTTGAGACCAATCTACGAAGAAGCTTCGGAAGCTTTGGGCCAAGAGTTCCCGTATCCGGGTGACAACTAATATCAAATTTGACCGGCGCAGCGCATTTGGGTGCGCCGGTCGCTTGCGTCATGGATCGGACCCGCAACATGAATACAATTTCGAATATCGTACGACACTTGTCCCTAGCGATTGGGGTGTCATTCACGATTGGGCAATCCGTAAGCGCTCAGTCCCTTGCAAGATCTGAGAGTGATGAAGGTGGTTGGCGGCACTCCATCACCCCTTATCTGTTCCTTCCGCTCAGCACTACGGGCACATCAACTATAGATGGAACAAGCGTCGATCTGGACCTGAGCCTGAGTGAGGTACTGGATGTGCTGCAAGGCGCCGCTTCTGTACGCTACGAAGGCTGGAACGGCGACTTCGGGATCATCTCGGAAGTGTACTATGTAAGGCTTGGCGAAGACGGAACCCTGCCAGGCGGACGAGTAGACGTCGATGTTGATGTCCGGCAGACCTTTGTAAATGTTCAGGGAGCCTACCGATTTGCGAACGGGGTCAATGCTTCGGGTCGACGCTATGCAGCAGACGCTGCAATTGGCGTACAGTGGAACCGCCTTAAACAAGAGATCGACCTTTCGGGCCCCGGCCCAGGTATGACGCTGGGCGGAACAGAGGATTGGTTCGAGCCGATGATCGCGCTCCGCTATGCGATGGAAATCAACGACAAATGGAGCTTCGCCAGCCGTGCCGAACTGAGTGGGTTCGGCGTGAATGGCGATGACCTGCAATACCTGCTTCTGGCTGGCTTTGACTGGAAAGGCTGGGAGAACACGTCCCTGCGGTTTGGCTATCAGTTCTATGGAATTGATTACTCCACTGACCGCTCGGGTGGGGAGTTTGCCTATGATGTTGACCAGAATGGTATCTATGCTGCCGTCGCGTTTCATTTCTAAGGTCGGCGATTGCAGCAAGACATGGGTTTGGGTGGGCGCGGCGCTCGCAAGTTGGGCGATTGGCGCTAACCAATCGATTGCTGATCTCGTGTCCCCCTACGGCGGAGAAACCGCCCCAAACTTTGTTGAGCTTTCGGTACAGCCTGATCATGTTCGCGTTATCCTTGAGGTCGATTTGGGCGACTATCCCATTTTCGTCATTCCTGATGATGGTTCAGGTGCGTCGCTGGCTGAGCGTACGGGTCAAAACCTTCAAGTCTGGGCAGATGAAGAGGAACTGGCCAGCACAACGAATACGATTGATGTGCGCCCTAGAATTACCCGGCAAACAGCAGCGAGCGCTCAGTATCGACCGCGACCGCGCAGCGAAAATGTCGTTTACGTGGATATGGAGTTTCCGTTCAATGGCAAGCCTGAACGGATCACGTTCATTCCCCCGCTAAATTCAGACGGGATTCCCTTGGCTTCACTTGGGGTTGTGGCCGAGCACATGGGTGTTCCGGTGACAGACTATCGTTACCTTTCTCAGGCTGAGACGATGCTGCCAGACTGGGACGATCCTTGGTTTAGCAAATTTGAGAACCCAAATCTCACTCGCCACCACAAGTCCCCGATGATGTCTTTTCTGGCCATGGAACCGCGTGTCGTCCGGCACGAGATAATTTTGCGTCTGAAAGATTATGAGACTTGGGCGGATTTGGACTTTGGAGATGCTGACCGACTGACCACAGATGATGTCGCCAGCATCAAGTCTGGTGTTTCGGACTTTTTTGCAATTAGAAACCCGCTCGCCGTCGACGGCAAGCCGATGAAACCGGAAACGGTACAGGTCTCACGTATCGAAGTCGGGGCCGAAGGTTTGCGTGTTCTTCCGGATGAAGCGGAGGCAATTCGAAAGACGATGCTATTGGGCGTTGTCCTTTCCTATCCGGTTGCGACCTTGCCGAACCGAGTTGATCTGGCATGGGAGCTTTTCCCAGATGGTCTGGATATTATTCCGATTACCATCTCCGATCCGGCAGGGGCGGTCCCCTCGCAGATTTATGCAACTGACCCCGTTGTAAGTTGGAACAATCACCTGAAAACTTGGACAAACCCAAAAACGGGCCCGGTCGTCGTCAAAGTCGCAGGTGTAGCTCAGGTGCATTCGCTTGCGTTCGGCTTGGGTTTTCTGTGTTTGATATGCGCCTATTTTTCGTTGCAGCGTACAAACGGTCAGCGCCTGATCTTGCTTGGTCTGACCGGGGCATTCGGTGCCGCTGCTATTGTCACATATTCGCTGAACAACCCACCGACAGCTCCCGAGCCGGATGAGATCGCGACACGTCAAATCGTAGAAGGGCTGGTGACCAACATCGGAACCACGATGCTTGAGACGCGAGATGATAGTTCCGTGGCGGCGATGGAGCCTTTTGTCGAAGCAATCAATCGCGACAAGGTTCAAGCAGAAATGCGTCGTGGCTTGTCGGTTACGTTGCCCTCTGGCGCCATGGCTCGCGTCGAAGCGATTTCAGACCTGAATGTCGAGAGCTTCACGCCCGGCGAAGAAAGAAATCAGCATCAGGTCCTCGCGAATTGGACTGCCCGCGTAAGCGGAGGTCATTGGGGGCACATACATAGGCAAGCGGTGTCCTATCGAGGCTTGCTCGACGTTTCGCGGCACGGCGATCATTGGATGCTTGATGACCTGACGATTATCAGCGCCAAAACGGAAGGGTAGTTCAATGGTGGTCGTAAGGTTGTTCTTTGCCACATACTTCTTGGCCGTGGTCTTTTTGACTGCTGACAGAGCAGAGGCGCATTTCAATCTAAACCAGAATGTCCGCATACATCATGTGGCTCACTCAGAAGATGGGCTTGATGTCTATTTGCGCCTTCCGATGCCTTTTTTGGTTGCGCAACTCGTCGGTCCCGAAGGCCCAGACGGTTTGCCCGAACCGGCTCCGTACACATACAATCTGATCGAAGATGGCGTGCTCATGCACTATTTGGATCAGGCCGCATTGCACAAAGATCCAACTGGTTTGGCTAATATTGCAGAAAACGGCCTTGTGCTGTCTATCGGCGGTCATCGAAAAACCCCAGAAATCGTCTCGATAAGACTGCATCCTTTGGGGCAGGAGCCTGGATTTGCTACGCTCAATGAGGCGCGCTTGGCACTTGCGCCTAGGGACGTTTTTCCAACCACTGAGGAGATTTATGTTGGCGAGGTGATGGTTGACGTGCACCTGCGGTTTGTGACGGGAGAGGTAGGAGCATACAGTTTGTCCTACACGTCAGATCCGGGGCTTCCTGGACAAGATGACACGGCGAACCTGATCCTCGACTATGACGGGCAAGATGTTCGTACATTTCGTGCGCGGGGCCTGATGCATACCCCGGTCGATGTTTCCGGATCAGCAACCGCAGCCGCTTCGACCTTCTTTGTTGAGGGAATTCGGCATATTTTGGAAGGTCCCGATCATGTTCTCTTTGTGCTTTGCATGATCATCGGTGCCTTGAATTTGCATAGCCTTCTCGCCCGCGTCACGGGCTTTACCTTGGGCCACACGGTAACACTAATTTTGGGTTTTTTTGGGTTCGCGCCGAGCGGAGCGTGGTTTATCCCAACTGTCGAATTGGCAATTGCACTTTCAATAATCTACGCAGCTGCAATGGCGGTTTGGCCACCAGAGAAAGGACACGGCGACCTGAAGGCTTTTGCCATCACTTCCGGGATTGGTTTGCTGCACGGGTTTGGCTTCTCCTTCATGTTGCACCAGATTCTCCGAGTTGATGCGCCAAATGTTTGGCACAGCTTGCTGGCGTTCAATGTTGGAGTAGAGGCTGGACAAGTCATGATCGTTCTTTTGATCTGGCCCTTGGTGTTGTTCTTGCGCAATCAACCAGGTCGAATCTGGAACGGCTCTCGCGCTGTTGTCGCCGCATGCGCAAGTCTGGTCGCAATGGTTTGGGTAGTGGAGCGGGCAGAGTTCTTTCTTTGATACCTGTTGTGAGGATCTTGTGCTGCTTCGAACAGCAAGCAGGCTTAACTTAGATTTGTTGGACGTCAACTTTGTCCGAAGACCAGACGTTCGGCTAAGCACTTAACGCGGCCCTGCAGCGAATGACCGCTCTGAGCCCTAAGTTCAAATTTCTGCACCGTGTATCGATGCCGGAAGTTCAGAAGAAAGCTGTCGTTGAGTGTTCTATTCAAACCGCACCTTCTTCACTTTTTGGGTTGTGCAAACGCTCCCAAGGGGTGTCTCATCGGTGTGTAATGTGTTCATTGGATATTAGCCGTGTTCGACGCGTCGACATACCTCGCGATAACATCAATTGCAGTCATCGGCACTGTTCACGTCTTCTGCGTGTCTTTTTACCGGAAGTTCCCCGCCCTAGCAGGCTGGCTTTCTGATTTTTCATCTGGGATCGGACTTGGCTATGCTTTCCTTTTCTTACTGCCAAAAATCGGTGAATTGTCGGCCGATTTGGCTGCAAATGGCAAATGGGAAAACTCGCTGTTCGGTTATTCGCTCCTAGGATTTCTCATTTACTACTTGCTGGAAGCCAGTCGCGAAACGGGGGCCGATAACAGGTTGTCGCTTGGCTTGGACACAGTGGCACTTGGAACCTATAACTGCTTGCTTGCCATTACCGTCATGCAAACGACGGGAACATCACCTGAGCTGTACGCTGTTGGAACGTTGGCTTATTCATTGCATTTGTTTGGGGTGAATATCTTTCTCTATAAGACCCACCCCGGACACATGTCTGGATGGCTACGCGCATACTTTGTCGCGTCGCTTGCAGTCGGCATATTGATCGGTCTCAACGCAGACAAAAGTAGCATGATCTATTCAATTGCGACTGGGTTAACAGGGGGTGTGATAATAGCCCTGTCTCTTCGGGTTAAACTACCCAGCCTTTCTGCAGTGAATACAAAAGCTCTGTTGATTGGTGTGGTGTTTGCTGCGGTCGCAGTCGAGGTCACCCGGTACTAACCCTACGACACTGTTAAGTCTTTCCGTAGTATAAGCCGAGCCATTTGGCTCAGCTTGCTAGATTAAGATAATCTGAAATTCATTTACTCAAAGTCTCTGCAATGCCTTTCATCGCAACCATAGAGTCCAGGTACATAGGTGTATTTTGAACGTCTGGCTGGCTTGATAGCTTCACCATAACCACATTGGCTTTTTGGTTCACATACAACAGCTGCCCATAGACACCAATGCCGTAAAACGCGCCTTTTTCCCTGTCTTTCACCCAAACTTGATTACGGTAGTGGAAGCCTTCAAACACCTCTGCATATGCGCTTTTCTCATAAGCTGCGATAACGTCATCATTTGCTTGAATCGTGTCAGCTATCCAATCTGGAGGAATAACTTGAGTGTCGTTAACCTTTCCGTTGTCCAGCATCATAATGCCAAATCGCAATAGGTCACGAGAGCTGGTAAATAACCCACCACTCGTTTGCACAATCCTTTTGGGCCCTAGTTCGCTATATGCAGGGTCCTGAGCACCGATGTCCTGCCACAACTCGGCCAGTACATCCAGATAGCTTTCTCCAGTTGCCGACTCGATAACCATACCCAGCAACGCAGATAGCACGGAACGGTAACTATAAACTTCACCGTCTTCTACCAAGGTCTCGCGATCACTAAGAGAGATCATGTACTCCTTAACGCCAGACTCTGTATCACAAATTTCAACTTTTTCAGAGAGATCCTGACCAAACGCACAGAACAGATCACCGGCATCGTCTAAGTAGCCGCTAGAAGCATCTTTCCAGTCAACAGCAGCGGTCATATCAAGTAGGTGTCTAACCGTTGTATTTTTGAATGCTGGGCCTTCCAACTCTGGCAGGTAATCGGTGATCAGCTTTTTAGGATCTAATTCTCCCGCCTCAACCGCCAGCCCTGCTGCCATACCCAACACTGTCTTGGTGATCGAGTGAATGCGGTGAGGCGTATCAGCTCTCATGCCATTGAAGTACTTTTCAGCGACCAATTTGCCATCGTGATAAATCAAAAAGCTATCGGTATGCGTTTGATGCAACCAATCGTTGATGTTCTGTTCTTCATTATTGCTAGCTGTGAAAACAAAAGTCTCAAGCTCAGTTGGGTATGCCGCTTTTTCCAAACTACGTACCCAATCTGACGGTGGAACTCGTGCTAATTCGCCAAAAACACTTGTGCCTTCAAATATCCAGGGGCTTCTATCTACAGACTCAACGGTTTCATCCCAGAAATAACCAGCCTCTGCGCTTGCTGGTTGTGTAGAAGCAGTAAACACCGCACCGGAGGCCAAAAGAGCGATAGCAATAGCGGAAGTCGCTAACAGCTTGTTTGCATTTCTTTTCAATTTTGGGAATCTCCGTCCGACTAGACAATCTCTAAGCAATCCAGCCACGCTTCAGCTCTGGTGTCTAGCCCCTTGTGTTTGGGCCAGAGGCTGTCAGACAACTGTGAATTAATCTCTGGTAGGACAGTTAAGCAGTCGCAAGCGACGGATGGCAGATACTGTGCGTTAGTCGCCTTGAGCAATGCCCGCTTCGTACGCATCTCGGAGGATGTAAAGCTCGAAAGGAAGGTCCGCTTCGGTGTGAGACCAGCCATCAGAAAACGATGAGCGTAAGGTGGATTTGTCCGCTTAGCAGTCATTCGCTCCTCTCTGCATTAGCCTCCGGTTTCGGCGGAAAGCAGACGTTCACCAAGATCGTTTTGAGCGACCGCTAAGCGGACTTTGCGGCCATCGCATTTTCATTCCAAAGTGCCGTAGTCAGCCCAATCCGAACATTCGCAACTAGACTTTGCAACTTCCGAGATGCGGGACATAGCTGACAAGAAAGACAAATCTAAATTTCTAGTTTATGATAAGCTAAACCGTCGCTTCGACGGCCAGTTTTTAATTTCAACCTCGTTCAAACGCTCTTGGTTTTTCTTGTGCTACTCACCTAATATTCAGGGATAGTTGAACCGAAGAACTCAAACTTTCGAGTGCTACCCACTGTGATCGGTTTCTCGTTGGCAAAAAGACTGTTATCAAATGAGAACGAATTATCGGTTCCGATCATCTGAATGTGAGAGTAAATGCGCTAAGCACTTTTCATTCTCTTTCCAATTATATTTATCGGTTTGCTTGTTTTCTGATCTTTGGCTTGAAGCCGCCCAACAGTATTAAGCTAGCTGCTGGAACAAACGGCGGGGGGGATATTGGCAAGTTGGACAACTTTACAAAGCAGAACTTGCACATGACGGCATTCAGGTAATTTTAGTAGAAACTGAGGGGTCCGTTGATAACATTCAGAGACTTGTTTCTGGCGAAGTGGATGCCGCATTTGTTCAAGGCGGTCTCGAACTGCCTCAGGACGAAAACTTACAGTCTTTGGGCGCCATTTTTCTTGAACTCATGGTGGTGTTCCGCGGAAAGTCTAGTCCAGTTGGGGCTAATGCAGGAGAATGGGGAGACATACTCTTAGCTGCAGGATCTAAGGCGTCTGGTAATCGCGCCGCCGCTTTAGCGCTAATTGAGGCCGCTGGGTTGCAAAATGTCGGCATAGACCTAGGCGATGTCGGGGGCAATGATGCGATAGACGCGTTGCATGCCAACTAAGCGGATGCAGCGTTGTTTGTCGCTCCACTCGATTCACCTTACCTTATGAAAGCAATTTTTGATCCAGACATCCTTTTCGTCCCTATGGCTTTGGTCGACGCCCTTGCATTGAAACTCTCAGGAGCGAATTCGGTAACTGTACCGGCAGGATCAATCACACTCGACCCTCCGAGACCACCAGAGGATGTTAAGATATTAGCATTGCGAGCTTCACTTATCGCCGCATCTGATCTGCACCTTGCAGTAACCGATAGGTTAGTGACTGCAGCAAAGAACATTCATAGCGAACCTAAATTTTACAAAGTGCGTGCGAGTATCCAAACACGGCTTCGCCACCTGTGCCATTAAACAAAATTGCCACAGAACTCATAAACTCTGGGCCAAACTTATTGCATAGCGTCTTGCCATATTGGATCGCAGCGCAGTTTGGCAGCGTATTGTTATTGCTGTCGCCTTTGTTGTTCCTAGTACCGTTTCTGCGGATCGTCCCTTCCGGTTACGTGTGGTTTCAAAAAACTCCGCGTCTGGCGTTTTTGTCAGCGCATCGCTGCGCTTGAGGAGGAACTCAGCAAGGCACAGACCTCAACTGAAGTAGAAGAGGTCGCCAAAAATACCGAAGAAGTGGACACCACCCTTGCAAATTTGAATCTGCCTCTCGTATACCGCCAAAGAGCATATGATGCACGTTTGCACATAGATCTTATTCGACAGGAGATTGCGCGTCGTCGAACTGCCTAAATTGATGGAACCTCAACGTTCTCAAGCAAACCAAGGTAGAAGACCATTTTGATTTGAGACTTCGGTTCAGTCGTGCACTTTGGTTATGATATGTCGTATCTGTGAAGCTGTGGTGGAGACACACTCTACACCCGCAAAGGTGCTATAGGAGAAGCCGCACGCGCTGTCGGGTTTCGCATCGAAAAAACCGTCGTCGAAGCCGAAGGCATCTGCCCTGACTGCGTTCAAAAAACAGACTTGTCAGACTGGTTGAAACATCGTGTTCAACCGCGTAGTCGAGCGCAACTTCAATCTGAATTAAGGTCTTGGTAGGGCCGAACACCGAAATTTGCAAAGTCCGCTTTCTGCGCCTATTGCCGTCATTCGTGCATCGAGCAGGATCTGTAACTAAGGGCTCGCTGCAGTCATTCTCAGCGGCGGGCATCCTTCGGAAGTAAAGAGCCAATGGTAGTCATTGCTGTTTCAAGTTGCACGTTCGGGTAAGACCTAAGTGACGATGGCATGAATACCGGCAATTCACTCCACCGCTATTTCAGCACCCAGTGCGATATTGAGAATATATTGCGTTGGGAGGTCTGTTTCTTCCAATGCAACTAGGGTTTCAAATTGTTGGTGAAGGACGCTTGGCTCCCAATTTCGTGTTGCCGCCGCAATTTGGAGAGCGAACTCGCGATCGCGTTCTAACACCGAAGATAATATCTGGGCGATTTCAGGTCTAAAGTTTTCAAGAAATGAGCCAGCGCCGGTCAAAGCTCGGATCAGCGAGCTTTTTTCTTCTGCTGACTTGCGTGGATCTTGAAGTGCGAGATCAATCGCATTGATCGCTTACATTTCTTCCGCTTCAACTCCAGCAAGTGCCCAGTCGTGCAAATTCAAACCTCCGGATTTCAGGGATTTGATGTAGCGCGACCGCACAACAGAACGTGCGTGTGAGTCAGTTTGTAATCCAAGCAATCGAATTGTCACAGGCCTGTAAGCAAAGCGATTTAAGTCGTTCAGTTCACTCAAAATCCGGCTTATTGAAAAACTGCCACCGATTGCACGAACGAGCTTATATGGTGCACGGTCAACTTCGACTAATGCTGCGTTATGCGGAGCCGTATCAGCGCGCCATAAATACTCATCAAAGAACAAAACCCGCTCAGGGTTGTCGGTTTCTCCGTGAGCCCAAAACCGACCGATTGTTTGAAGCCTCTCGAGAAAAATATTTCTATCTCGATTCATAGTGAAAATGCGTCGCCATCCCCCCATTAAATGCCACGCCGAGCTTTATCGTTGAATTTGAGTCCTTAGGTCAGCAGAACAGTTGTTGTTGGATCAGAGCGGTACTCTCGCCGCGTGATGCTATCAACCAAGAAGGGTATCTCCGGTAAGGAATCGAACTCTTTATTACTCCCCTTTACGAAGCGATGAGCCGAGAACTTGAACGGGTTTTCTGGTGACGGCCGTGCAAACACGATCACTTTTGCAGACAGTATATGATCAGCAATAGAGGTTTCAGGCAACTCAATGCAAACCGTGCAGGCCTGCATGGCACGAGGCACAGTGAGAGCGATGATGCATACTATTATTACAAGCAATCTCTGCAAAGTCGGGCTCATATATATTTTTGGCACCGGAAAAGTATTTGCCAATTCCAAAGTAACAAAAAGACCATCAGTTACCTGCAACCACACAGGTCGCGCAGGACTGAAGTGGTAGCTGACCGACGTCAATGCTGCGGTAGTAGTATTCGCACATCAAATTGGATGTCGGCTCTTTACCCAAAGCCAAGACTTTGCAAAGTCGGCATTCTGCGCATTGCTGTGATTGGGGCATCGCGCAGCATCGATCAATTTGGGCTCAGAGCGGTCATTCGCTGCAGTGCCGCGTTAAGTGTTTAGCCGAACGTCTTGTCTGCGGCTTTTGCAGCCATCTGCATTCTTACTCCAATGGACCGCAGTTATCCAATGCTGCGACCTCTGCTGATACCGGCGTATCCGTCAGAGTGCAAATTTCTGCAATGACCTCTTTGAAATCGCGACCGGACTTGACGATCAAGCTTGGATTGGTGGTCACGCCATCCAATAATCCGAAGCCCATCAGGTCTTTGATGTCGTTTACTTCTGCGGTGTCCACGAAGAATTTCATGAGGTTTCCTCATTACGTAAGGGGTGACTTGGGTTGCACCTGAGGCTGCCTAGAGGCACTGCATCAAGGGTTGGCTGAAGCCAGTGCGCAGATTCAGAATGCGTTGCGCATCCCGAATTCAGTGTAGTTCTGGCTCAGTATAAGATCGGCTTTCCGGCTATCACGGATGACACGTTCAGCGTTTGGCAGATCGTTCGCTATTGCGCGTTGCAGCGCGGTTTGCGGGTCAAAGCCATGGCTGATCCAGCGGTGTTGCAGCCTGTTTTCAAGCTCTTCCAAAGTTGGGCTGATAAAAACCGTCGCGGCATAAACATCCGTCAGGTTTCTCCATGGGTCGCTGTCCATCAGAAGATAGTTACCCTCAACGACGACGACCGGAGTTGCCGGGTGAACCGCAATGGCGTTGGCAATAGCTAGGTCCATTGTGCGATCGAATTTGGGATGAAAGCACTCGTGGCGCGTAACTTGAAGCTCTCTGATTGCAGCGCAAAACCCGACCCCGTCGAAAGTCTCTGGCGCGCCTTTTCTCGCCAGCAATCCACGCGTTTCCAGCACGCAGTTGTCCAAATGGTAACCATCCATTGGTACAAGTGTGGCTGACGGAACCGCCGAGCTCTGTTGTGTGTTCAGCGATTGCACAACGCCTTCCGCTAAGGTCGACTTACCGGATGCAGGGGGGCCGGCGATTGCGATAATCGTCCGGACTCCAACTTGCCGCCGGGAGGAGATCAGGTCGCAGACGCGCTGTACGTCCTGCTCGATCACGCTGCGTCCTCTTTTGGGGGTTCCTTGGCACCGGTCATGAAGGCGACTGCATCGGACATCGTGTAATCCTTGGGATCAATTGTGCAGAGCCTTTTGCCCAACCGATGCACATGAATGCGGTCGGCAACCTCAAAAACATGAGGCATGTTGTGGCTGATCAGGATGATCGGAATGCCACGCGCACGCACGTCCTGGATCAGTTCGAGCACCTTACGGCTTTCCTTGACGCCCAATGCAGCCGTCGGTTCGTCCATGATGATAAACTTGGTTGCAAAGGCAGCGGCACGAGCAACGGCAACACCTTGGCGTTGGCCACCAGAGAGAGTCTCAACCGCCTGATTGATCGACTGTACAGTCATCAGCCCAAGCTCGGTCAGTTTTTCTCGGGCAAACTTCTCCATCGCTGGACGGTCAAGCTTACGCATGTATTTGCCCATGAACCCCTGCTTGCGGATTTCGCGCCCCATGAACATGTTGTCCGCAATCGAAAGGGCAGGAGACATGGCGAGCTGCTGATAAACAATCTCAATCCCCATATTCCGCGCATCGATCGGAGAGGTGAAGTTAACCTTTTTGCCTTCGATCAGAATCTCGCCTTCATCCGGGATTGTGGCGCCGCAGATCGCCTTCACGATGGATGATTTGCCCGCGCCGTTATCTCCGATCACTGCCAGGATTTCCCCCTGGCGCAGTTCAAAGTCGGAATGGTCGATGGCGGTGACGTGGCCATAGCGCTTTACGATCCCGCGGCCTTGGACGACTGGAGTTGAGTCTGACATTAGCCCGATACCTTTCTAATCCACTGGTCGACGGCGACCGCTGCGATAATGAGAAGTCCGATAAGTAAGAAAGTCCATTGTGCGTCTGCGCCCAGAAGCCTAAGCCCCAAAGTGAACACGCCAACAATCAGCGCGCCAAACAGCGATCCCAGGATGGATCCCCGCCCGCCGAACAAAGAGATGCCCCCGATCACAACCGCGGTGATGCTTTCGATATTGGCCAATTGACCGGATGTAGGTGAAACCGACCCGATGCGTCCGATCAAAGCCCAGCCCGCAAAGGCACAGATCAAACCGGATAACATATAAACGGACATCAGCGTTCTGTGCACGTTCACACCGGATAGTTCAGCCGCCTCAGGGTCATCCCCCACTGCATAGACATGCCGGCCCCAGGCCGTGTGTTTGAGCGCGTAAGCCAACACGAAAATCAGTACGAGCATGAATATCACGCCGACCGTAAAGGTCGCGCCACCGATGCTGAATTTGGTACCAAAGAATTGCAGGAACGGGGCGTTGGCCTCGATATCCTGACTGCGAATTGTTTCGTTTGCGGAATACAGGAAGTTTGTCGCCAAAACGATCTGCCACATGCCGAGCGTGACAATAAAGGGCGGCAGCTTTACGCGACTGACCAGCCAGCCATTGAGAGCCCCGATCAGCGTTCCCATTGCCAGCCCGCACATCACAGCAATGGGCACCGGGATACCGTAGCGGAAGGTGAACTGACCCATGATGACGGATGAAAACACCATGATCGCACCGACGCTCAAGTCGATGCCGGCGGTCAGAATGACAAGGCTTTGCGCTGCGGCCACGATGCCCACGATCTGAACTTGCTGCAAGATCAGCGTCATCGCAAAGGGGGAGAAGAACTTGGACCCCAGCAGCAGACCGAAAATTACGATGGCGCCGACCAGAACGATCAACGGCACAAAGGAAGGGTTGACATGGAGAAGATGCTGCAACTTCCCCAGAACACCACGACGGTGATCTTCAAATTCCGCTACGGTTTCTGACGCGTTGGCGGCGGTTTCGAATTCCTGGGCGTTTTGGTTTGCTTCAGACATCTCTCCCCCTTTTCGTGGCTGGCATCGCGTCCACGAAATCAGTTTACAGGAAGTTTAGGTTTGCTGGTGAAAGGATTGATGAGGCGCTACGGCGCGCCTCACCTTGTAGGGCTGCCTTTAGCCCCAGCAGAGATCCAGGCCTTCTGCGACAGACAGCGACTCGACCCCATCAACCGGTTGGTCAGTGATGAGTGCCACACCCGTGTCGTAGAAGTCCTTGCCGGGTGTGTTTTCGGGCTTCACGCCCTCTTCGGCCCATTTCTTCACGGCCTCAACACCAAGCGAAGCCATCAACAGCGGGTACTGTTGGCTTGTCGCCCCGATCACACCGGCTTCGACGTTTTGGACGCCGGGGCACCCCCCGTCGACCGAAACGATCAGTACGTCGTTTTCACGCCCGATGGATTTCAGCGCCTCATATGCGCCCGCAGCAGCCGGTTCGTTGATCGTGTGAACAACGTTGATGGATGAATCCTTGGCCAAAAGGTTTTCCATGGCGCGGCGGCCGCCTTCTTCGTTGCCGTCGGTCACGTCACTGCCAACCAGACGCGCATCGGTTTCGTCACCGATGACGTTCGGGTCCGCCAAGTCCACGCCGAATCCGTCGAGGAAACCCTGATTGCGCAGAACGTCCACTGTCGGCTGACTGACGTTCAGATCCAGCGTCGCGATCTTGGCATCGGCTGCGGCGTCGCCCATTTTGGCCTTAGCCCATTGACCGATCAGAAGGCCGGCCTTGTAGTTGTCCGTCGCGAATGTCGCGTCCGCTGAGTCAATCGGGCTAAGCGGCGTGTCCAGCGCAATGACCAAAACCCCCGCATCCCGCGCCTGTTTGACCGCAGGAACGATTGAGCTGGTGTCGGATGCTGTCAGCAGAATGCCTTTTGCGCCATCGAGAATGCAGGTTTCAATGGCCTGAACCTGAGTTTCATGGTCGCCATCAACCTTGCCGGCAAACGCCTTGAGCGTCATGCCCAGCTCTTCTGCCTTGGCGGTTGCGCCTTCCTTCATCTTAACGAAAAAGGGGTTGGTGTCGGTCTTGGTAATCAGGCAGACGGTTTCACCAGCCGCTTGCGCGGATGCAGCGGCCAAAGTTAGCGCAGTCGCGGATGCGGCGAGCTTGAGTAGATTTCTCATGTTGTCCTCCCAGAAAATTGTTGTGGCCCCGCGCGGAATAGCGACAAGGCGGGCCTCCATCCTCCAATGAAGGTCCCGTTCAAGAAACCGTGATTCTAGCCTCTGTGTCAATAAATAAATAAAGTTTATTTATTAATTTGCCCACGTATCTTTTCATAAGAAAACAAGGTGTTTATGTTTAAGGTTATGGAAAGAGAGGCGTTGAAAATACTAACCGGCGGGGTAAGCCAAAGCGGTGTTCGTGATCATAACGAACGCCTCATTCTGACGGTTTTACAACGGCATGGACCTGCTGCCGGGGCGGACGTCGCGCGGCTGACGGGCCTGTCACCCCAGACCGTGTCGATCATTCTGCGTAAGCTCGAAAAGGACGAGATTCTCAAACGTGGGACGCCGTTGAAGGGCAAAGTTGGGAAACCTTCGATCCCCATGGAGCTCAATCCCGAAGGCATTCTGTCGGTGGGAATGAAGATCGGTCGCCGCAGCGCCGATCTTCTTTTGATCGACTTCACCGGTAAGCCACGTCAACAGCTCTCGACGACTTATGACTACCCGCTACCCGAAGCAGTGTTCGGGTTTCTGGAGGTAGGATTGGAAGAGCTTCTGGCCAATGAACCCCAGAAACTTCGGGACCGTGTATGCGGGATTGGAATCGGAACACCGTTCGAGCTGTGGAAGTGGCACGACCTTTCTGGGCTTGCGGCTCAGAAATTCAGGTCCTGGAGAAACGTGAACTTCTTTTCCGAGGTGGCCAAGTTCAGCGAACTGCCGGTCTTTGTGGTCAATGATGCTACTGCCGCGTGTCACGCGGAGCACCTCTATGGCCGCGGGGCTGAGTATCGAGACTATTTTTATTTCTTCATAGGCTCAATGATTGGCGGAGGCGTTGCATTGAATGGCACCGTATTTGAGGGCAACCAAGGCAATGCCGGTGCCTTGGGTGCCATGCGAACGACGGGTCCTTTGGGTGAAAGCCAGCAACTGATTGACACTGCATCGCTGTTCCTGCTCGAGGACAGGTTGATAGAAGCGGGTGTTGATCCGGGAATTTTGTGGAAAAAGCCGCAGGACTGGAGCAGCATTTCTCGCTATGTCGAACCATGGATCGGTACCACCGCGCAGGAACTGGCCAAAGCTGCGCTGTCTATTTGCGCAGTCATCGACTTTGAGGCAATTTTTATCGACGGCGCATTCCCATCTGAAATACGGGAGGAGTTGGTCTCACGGGTTCGTCGTTACCTAGTCAACCAAGATAAACGCGGTTTGATTCCTCCGGTTGTAGAAGCTGCGGCTGTCGGAGAAAACGCCCGCGGGATTGGGGCGGCAAGCAGCCCGATTTTCCGACAGTTTCTATTGAACACTAATGCTGGGCTTTCTGGGATGTAGTCGAAACTCATAGGGGGGCAGTCTTAATCAAGTAAGAACCGCTCCTGCTCAATTTGGAGGCCTTAGAACGGCCGCTCTGACGCAGCTGCAGGTAGCCATCCAATTGGGTAACTGTGCACTGCTTTAGGCCGCCTCGAAAGCGGCCGACTTCGGCTTTCTGCGCATTGATGTCATTGGAGCATCGCGCAGCATTGGTCGAAGCGGGCTCGAAGCCGACGTTCGCTGCACTTTGCGCGAGTGTCTGTTATATTACGTTATTCCCGGTCGGTCCGTCATGCTCGAACGTAAGGCTTCGACAAGCCAGTTCTCATAATCAGTGTGGTATATTTGGTGGTATGCATCTTGTAATGGGTATTTTTACAAAAATTTCACAGATAGATACAAAAAAATATTGAGTTGCTCCTCGGTCCGCCACAGGTTCCTTGTCGGGCAACACATAGTTCTGCCACCAGCGAAAGAACCTTACCATTTTCGCCTCGGTTCCTTCATCCAGCACCTAGACCGATTTCATTATTCCTGACTTCCCTTTGAGAGAATCAAGACTGAATTGCAGATCAGACGCCGAAAGCGCCTGTTCCTGCTGATCTGCCAAAATGGCGAACGCGGAAGGGTGCGAGGCAATGCTATTCGATAATGGTAGTGCGGCCTGCAGGCACAGCCGAGGACACGGTATTGTCTAACAGTGTTGCCCGTGGGGGAAGGCAGCGTATTATTCCTGATGACCAGGGGGGTTGGGCTTGTCGAAATCCCGCTGGCTCAAAAACGGAAAACGATTTGGACGAAAGCCTGCCGCCATTTGCGAATATGCCATTCTGTCGAACTGCAAAGAATACTTGTGGCCACAAAGTCGCCATTCGCTGCAGATGCCGCTCAATCAATGTCCGTTTTTGTTGTTGGCGGTGTAATCAAATGCTGCCTCCAGCTCTACACTCAGACTTGCGGCCATATCAAAAAACCGTCGTCGCACGGTCTCGGCGTAGGGATTGGCCTTCTCAATCGCTTCGAATACTTCTGGCGCATCGTGCTGAACCATGGAAATCGCCTCAGACAGCAAGTCAAAACTCTTCGTGGTCATGCGCGTTGGCAGCGGTCCCATTCGCAGAAGCACTTTGGCGATGAGGTGCGTGAGCCCTTGAACTACTGCCGCTTCTTGGTCGTGATCTTCTGGAGTTGTCATGATGACAGTCAGACCCAGTGTCTTGCGCAAAAACGCAGCAAGTCTGGCATGTTGCCTTCCCTGAATGGGGCAGACGGCAATTTTCAAACCCTTAATACCTGTCGCAGCACTCTGAGGACCAAACAACGGGTGGGTCGCGATTATGTCTACATCGTTCGGTAGCCGCCGCCGCATGATTTCCGAGGGAACTACCTTTACTGAGCCTACATCAACAATCAGCGCGCTGGGCTTACAAGCAGCCGCGATCTCGCTGACAACTTGCTCAAATAAGGACACTGGTGCAGCAATGAGGACCACGTCAGCCTGCGATACTGAGTATAATGATGACAGACGTACTCCGAGTTGCTTTGCGGCCTTGGCAACGTCTGGGGACGGATCGTAAGCAGATATTTCGAAGTGCTGGCTAAGATGAAGGGCTGCAAGCTGTCCGAACGCACCAAACCCCACGATACCTAGTGAAGTGTTTTGATTTCTTCTGTTGTTGTTCATTTTTCGACCTTTAAATTTGCCGCCCGGCACAAGGTCGATTGTTTGTTGACCGCTGTCAGGGGCAGCGGAAACTAATGATGAAGCACCCGCAGCTATCGAAGCTGAGGATAATAGTCCTGGAGTGCAAAGAACGATTTCATCATGACAACAGCGATAAGACACCCGAGAGAGCAGAGTCAACGATATTGCTGCATAGCGGCAATCGGCTAGGGCGCTGCGTTTTAGAGTTTTGGATTCTATGCGGCCGTTCGGCCAACTCGATTTGAAGCCCGCATTGCGGGTAAAGTAGATGTTGCTTTTGACTCAGACTGTCCTTCTGGCAGCCGATTACTCGGCTGCCAAAGCCTTGTGCCGGCAATAACATGATGCTTTGATTGGCACTTCGGCTCGGGCAGCGGCCTTGTCCAGTTGTAGTTTTATTTGGGGCGCTTCAACCGTTTCACCGCGCCGAGTCAGGCATTCGTACAAGCCGTGCAAGCTCCAGACATTGCCTGGGTGCTGGCAGGCCCGGCTAAGCGTTGCATCCAGACCAAGGTCGGCGCGATAGACGCTTTCCGCTTCCACCATATGGCCTTGCTCCAATAATAAAGCGCCGAGCGCATGCCGAGTGGGCTGCATCCAACCCCAGGGTTCGTCATAGGGCAGCGCATCATCAATCTCGACCGATCTACGAAGATGCTCGAAAGCGCTCTCGTGCTCTCCCTTGTGATAGGCTAGCTCACCTAGCATCATTTGCTCAGCAACCTTCAAGATGTCGAGGCACGTGTTGTTGAACAGCATTCTGGTTTCAGGCACCCGATCCAAATCTTCATAAAACTTTACCTTTTCACCATCGGCTTCAGTGATCTTGTGCTGGTTCGCCAAGGCAACGGTTCGCGCGTACCGCATCATGGCGGTAGTGACGCAGAAAAGCTCTTCATCCACTGGCAGGTCCTGATCGAGTATCTCTTGCCAGCGTCCGAACCGGATCAGAACATGTTGCTTCATAGGGATGAAACCTTCGAACCAGTCGGCCATGGGGCGAAGGGTCTCCGCAGGTAATGTCGCAATCAATTCTTCCGCCGCTTCGATCGCTGCACTCGGTTGTCCGAGGAACATCGCTCCGTAGATCTTGAAGTGGTAATTGTGGCAGCGATAAACGGAGTAGAAGTTGTCGGGGCCTTCGTGCTTCAGAAACTTCCTGTCGGCAACGATGGCCGCTTGATTGCGAAGCACCACGTTCATGTAGTCACCGCACAAAACGTCGACATGAGTAGGCATATGCAGTAGGTGCCCGGCGTCCGGAATCAGTGTGCTGAGCGCATCACCATGGCGCAGCGCCCTTTCGGGGTGTGGGGACATTTCCATCAGATGGATATACATGTGCAGAAGCCCAGCATGTTCCCATGCGCCAGGAAGAGAGGAGAACGCTGTGTCGAGCACGCCAATTGCCTCAAGCGTGTCTGCGCCTTCGGCTGGCTTCCCGGTCGGTAAATCCCAAAGCTGCCAAGGCGTCCGGTTCATGATAGCCTCGGCAAGGACGGCGCACACGTCCAGATCATTGCTGAATTCGGCATGGACTTTGCGCATTGCGGTAGCAAAGGCATCATTCCAGGGTCTGAAATCCTCTACGTCTGGCGAACTCGGATAGCGGGATGGGATCGCCTCGATCAAGGCACGTTCAATTGGTGTCAATCGATCTAAAAGCGCGGTAGCGGCTTCGATTGATGCACTTGCCAATGCGATGCAGTCGGGCTTCTCGTCGTCCTCAAAAGTTTCCCAAGGCTTGTTGTAGTTAGGTCCGATGCAATACGCGATGCCCCAATGCGCCATCGCACAATCGGGGTCTGCGGCAAGAGCCTTTTGAAAGCAAACTATCGCCTCTTCGTGATTATAGGCATATGTCCACGCCAAGCCCCGATCAAACCATCTCTGAGCGTTATCTGACGACGTTGAAATCTTACGAGTGTAGTCGCCGAGGTCGTAGTACTCCATCGGGATTTCCCCCCACTAAATTCGCTAAGTTTATCATGGAACGCCTTGAGTCGATAGCGACGCCGCAATTTGGCGAGAAATGGAGTACCTGCTCATTCTTTTAGCTGATTTGCGCTCACTGTTGTCATGTGGGCGCTTCTGTCTGATGACGCCTGTCTTCGCTATGCGGTTCTTGGCTGTCTCCGGTTCGAGGTTTCAGTCTTTCAGGTCCGGTTCTTCCGTCTGCGTAAGCTCATCAAGATCGAGGCAAGGACAGAGACTCGGACAAAACGGCCTTTCGCAAAAAGACGTATCTGCAGGCACTTTACGTGACTGTATCTCCGATTTTCCGACTTTTAGAGACCTTGCGAACGGTAATCTCGAAGCAAAAAACACGCCTTCTGACAAGTTATCGATTCTAACATCTTATGGGCGTGGTAGAGTTTTCGAGCAATCTTGCGGGAAATAACCATGAGCCAACGTCGCCTTGCTGCAATCCTGTCTCTCGACGTCGTCGGCTTCAGTCGGATGATGCAGGGTGGCTCAAAGGCACTGCTCAAAACACTGAACACGCTGTACCGCGATTTGGTGACACCAATCGTCGGACAGCACCATGGCCGGGTGGTCAAACTTCTTGGCGATGGGGCACTAATAGAATTTCCGTCAGCGAGTCACGCACTCGAAGGGGCAATCGCGATTCAATCCCACCTTAGAGAGCCAGACCATCCATATTTGGTTCCAGAACGCATTCAGCTTAGAGCAGGCTTGCATGTAGGCGATGTCACTGTGGACGGTGAAGATATCTTCGGAGACGGCGTAAACATTGCGGCACGTCTCCAAGCGGCAGCTGAACCCGGTGGCATTCTGGTCTCAAAAGTACTCTGCGATCTTGCCGGGTCGGATTATGCCAACCGATTGCACAGAGAGGGACTGCGGACACTCAAAGGTATTGCACAGCCGATTGAGGTATTGTCGATTAATTTCACTGATGAAGGTGTATCAAAGTCACGAGTTGATTTCGCCAAAACACAAGAAATCCGCTACTGTCAAACTGATGACGGCATTAGTCTGGCTTGGAGCGTAGTGGGTGACGGATCCCCGGTTGTTAAAGCACCAAGTTGGATTGGACATCTAGAACTGGACTGGCGCAATCCTGCGGTGGCTCCGATTTGCACTTCGGTTGCGCAACATCACCGACTAATTCGATTTGATGCACGGCTCAACGGTCTTTCTGACTGGGATGCAGAAACTTGCACGTTCGATAGGTTCGTCGATGACTTGGAAACCGTTTACGACGCGGCTGGTTTAAAGCGCGCGCCAATCCTTGCGATTTCACAGGGGTCTGCTGTAGCCGCCGCCTTTGCAGCCCGTCGACCAGACAGGGTCTCGGCAATTGTTATGATCGGTGGTTTCCCAGTAGGACGAGCAAAACGTAAGTCTCCGAAGGATGTGGAGCGGGCTCTGGCTATGAAACACATGATGACTGCAGGGTGGGACGACGAGTATCCGTCTCTACGCGATTTGATGGCGCAGATCATTGTGCCAGGCGCGAGCCAAGAAGCCCGGCGGCAATATGCAAAAGACATGAGCCAAATGATCTCGCCCGAAAACATGGGACGGTATCGCGATGTGATCGACCAAATTGATATCCAGAAAACATTGTCAAAGATTGAGGTGCCGTGCCTAGTTTGTCATGCGACGGGAGACAGGATGCAACCGGTCGATCAGGGGCGACTGTTCGCTAAGGGATTGCCCAACGCGAAGTTCATCGCCTACGAAAGCTCTAACCATGCCATGCCGGACAACGACCCAGAGTGGCCGCGTTTCGAGAGAGACGCATTGGCTTTCTTAGCAGAGCACAACTGAAAGGTTTTGTCAGATTAATAACGCTTGAGTGTGGGGTGGTGTTTGGGGTTGACCAGACCAAACTCCGCCAAGTACTTCAAAAATCAGCCCCAAAGTCATTCGTCCAACCTTGATCCTGATTGGCATCGACCGCTATCCGGCGATTGAAGTAATGGTTCGTTTGGTCCGCAGGGAACTGACCACTTGACCAAAGATCGCTTCACATAAAACCCGTTCAGCAAAGTCCTGTGGCTTTTATCTAAGGCCTGCGCTCCGAGAACTCAAAACCTGACACTTATGCGGGACGCGGCGAATGTCTCAAAGGAGCCCAAAGCTGACACTAGTTACAATGGAACTGGCCTAACGTCAGCGCCTCGATTGCCTCTGGTTATTTGTAGTAGAAAAAGTCGGTTTATTAACCTCACCCCCCGGGAGTATACCAAATTGGCGAAGTGTAAGCGCGTTCCTGTGTTGAGGTCGGCACTTCAGCAGGCAATTCGTCTCCGAACCGAACGGCATCGTGAATTGTCCACCTCGGTGTGGGAATTTCCAGGACGCGGGCGTAGTAGAAAGCCCGCACAGAAGGATCGAATTCAGGGTCCGTCCAAACAGTGATCAGTTCCGGGGATCCTATCGAATTGGTAAACGTACCCGTTGCAACATCCACGGTATTCCCCACCGCCGGTAGGTTGCCGTCCGCATCAGGTTCGCGGTCTCCCGACCATGCCACGTCATAAACCCGCTCTTCAGTGTCGCCGTTGGCATTTAACCAGCCTTTCACAATCTGAATACGGTCGAGATTGCCGGAAAACGGGTCTTTCAGGGCAGCAACCAGGAATGTCGGGGCGTCCGCGCCTTCTGTAGCGGTTGCGAGGTCCCCACCCATCGGAACGCCTTTTTCATATCCGACGTCGGCGGGCAAACGAGATTTTGCATCAGCTTCAGTAAAGTCCCAGCCACCAAAGAAGCGAACTGCGATGCGACTACCAGTCGTCCCATATACTTCTTTCCTCTCCATGGCATCGAATATCGCTTCGCGCGTGTTATCTTCTGCCCAGACTGCAGCGTAACCTGAGGCTGCCATTTCCCACCCAAGAATCCTTGTCGTATCGAACTCGCCAACGACATGCTGCCAACGGCCAGGTTCCGGTTCGACACCGGAGTGTTTGCCAAAGAAATTGTCTTCTTCCGCCGTTGCCAAAGCCGTATGGCTGTCGGTCGAGCCCACTACTCCGAACTTGTATGGATTGGTGCCGAGTTGAGCCTCTAGTTTAAGACCATTCTTCAAAGCCTCTCGCGCGTATTCGTACTGAAGCATCCAGTCTTCTTTGGGTGTCGGACCCAGATTTGACTTATCCCAGGTTTCATAGTCCGCGAACTCATCATTCGGGCTGAGAAACGGGTGGGTTTCTCCATCGCCCTTGATCTGGGTGATCTCGTACATCGGCTCCCACTTGGCACGCCGCTCTGCGTAATCTTCTGTCAAAGGTTCACCCGTTTCAGGGTTGGTCTCGACAGGAAACATCAGGCCATTGGAGACGTTACCGTTGTGGGCAAGGGCCAGCACACGGCCGCCGGTCTCTAGTTCATAAGTTTCCATCCAGTCCCATAGCCGTTCTGGATTAAAGGTTTCAGCGGTTGTGAAGGGCAGCATTTGCCGCGCGCGAATGGCATCATCCCGGTAGATCACATTGCGGTGGAGGTTGTTGCCAGCTTCGGTGGACGTCCACTCGTATCCGATGAACGCAGTGAATGTGCCGGGGGCGTTGTGATGATCTGCAGTTTGCGTGAACTCGTCCCATACGGATTGTACGAACCTGCGATCTGAAACAGCCTCGGGAAGAGCGTCTCCGGTGATGCCCGCAAAGGTTTCAATAACTTCCATTGTTGCACCAAGCGCAACGTCCCCACCAGCGTTGAGGCGTTCGCTCCAGTCTCGGAGCGTTGCATCGCGCATCAGCGTGGAATTTCCCGCGATGATTTCATTCATTGCACCCATGGCATCAGAATGATCGGATACGACAAGCCAGTCGAGCGGGCGTGATAACTGCACACGGAGGCCATGCGAGGTGGTGACTTCCTCACCACGTGCAAACCTATACGCATCATCGGGGCTAAGAATGACGCCAAATCCCCGCGCATCGAGCGAATTTGACGTGTGCAGGTGAGTGTCACCCCACAGCGGGCGTGTAGGAAAGTCTCGACCCGCATAGGGTGAGAAATCAGCAGGCGCGGGTTCACGCATATCATCTACTGATATGGTCATCTCTCCAACTTGCCCACCTTGAGCGGCCTCTTGAGCATTTGGAGAACTTGCTATGAATGCTACGGAAACTATTGCTGTCGATGTCGTCAGAAAAAACTTCATTTGAACCTCCCAGCCGAGCTGAATGCCAGCCCATGGCAACATCTGAGCCGGCTGTTCGTCAAGGAAAACAACAGTTTTTCTTAGTTTTGCACAAGGACCCCGGGGGAAGTTTGACCAAAATCGGACCGCAGCTTCGCCCAATTCTTTAACGCTCAGCCGTTGTGAGAAAATACCGCAACGAGTGGGTGTTCTTGACGACTTGTGGCCTGGATCGTCAGACTTGAACCTGTGATCTTGATTGGAGGTGTTGTTATGAAATGGTTGTCGCGAACATTCCTGCTGGCCTTATCCCTTCTATTTGCCACGGGCGCTTCAGCTCAAGATAAACCAAACATCGTATTCATATTTCTAGATAATTTTGGTTGGGGTGAACCCGGGTTCAATGGAGGCGGCATAATCCGAGGTACAGCGACCCCCGAGATGGATGCCCTCGCTGCGGAGGGACTGCGACTCACGAACTTCAACGTGGAAAGCCAGTGCACGCCGTCCCGCGCAGCGACCATGACGGGACGATATGGCATCCGCAGCGGCAACCACACGGTCCCACTAGGCGGCGGTGTCTACGGCCTAACTCAGTGGGAAATCACGATGGCCGAGATGCTAAAGGATGTGGGATACAAAACGGCCATGTACGGCAAGTGGCACCTTGGCTGGACCGAAGGACGATATCCAACGAATCAAGGATTCGACGAATTTTTCGGAGTTGAGACCACTGACGTTACAGTCTGGCGCACGCTTCCGGGATTTGCTGTAGCCAACTTGGAAGAGCCTGTTGTGATGCAGGGTGTTGCAGGTGAGCCAGCAACCATCGCGCGGGACTACGATCTCGACTATCGCGGCGAGATAGACGGCGACCTGACGAAAAAGGCTATCGAGTTTATCAAAGCGAAGAGTGCCGAAGAAGCGCCGTTTTTTATCTATCTTGCCTATACTCAGACTCACTATCCAAATATCGCGTCCGAGGAATTTGATGGCGCCACCGGTAATGGTGTTTGGGCCGATATTCTGCTTCAAACGGATACCTATGTCGGGCGCATCGTTGATGCGATCGAGGCGGCAGGTGTTTCCGACGACACTGTGGTGATATTTACTGCTGACAATGGCCCCGAAGCTCTTCCGGTTGGAAACGCAAATGTCTCGCCCGTGCCAGCGGTACATGGCACCGCCGGGCCCTGGCGTGGCACTCTGTTCACCAGCCTCGAAGGAAGCATGCGGGTGCCTTTTGCGATCAAGTGGCCGGGTAAGATTCCCGCGGGTTCAGCAAGCAACGATGTTGTCCATTCGATGGACCTCTATCCGACACTTGCGGCATTTGCAGGCGGCAAGGTGCCTGATGACAGGGCCTTTGATGGTATCGACCAGTCGAAGTTCTTTCTTGGTGTCCAGCCAAATTCAAACCGAGAAGGCGTGATCGTTTACATGGGAGAGCAAATATTCGGCGTAAAATGGAAGGATTGGAAAGTTCTTTTCAAAGAGAATACGACGGCTTTTGGTGCAACGGAGTCTTTCGACACACCAAGGGTCTACAATCTATTGAACGATCCACACGAGCGCGAAAGTGTACTTTTCCCTTACACGTGGGCGGTCGAAAAGGCGCTTCCGCAGCTGCAAGAGCACATCGCTACCTTCGAGGAATACCCTCCGATTCCACCGGGAACGCCCGATCCCTACGAACCACCCAAAAACTGAGCAGCTGGTTGCTACGCAAACCGGCCCTCTCGAAATTCTTCCGAGCGGCTTCACCAAGCTCAACCCTACCAACTTCCCAGCGTATGGCGAATGGTCAGATCGGGTTTAGTTTCTAACAACTTTGCTGTTGGAAAGCTCAATGGCAAGTTAGAGCAACGAGATTGCCTTGATCACTGTTTTACGGTTCTGAACAGCGCCGGTTTGCAAATATTCCATTGCTCTGAGTGCAGCTTCATGGGCTTGGATGGATGACCCGCTGACGCCATACTCTACAACGCGGCAGAAGTAATCTGATTGGCGGCCATCTACGAACGTGTAGTGCACACAGACATCAGTCAGCCCTCCGCATAGTATCAGAGTATCCACCTTCAGGCCGCGCAATAGAATTTCGAAGTCGGTTCCGAAAAACGCAGAATAACGTCTTTTCGGAACCAGATAGTCGCCGACGCGATGTCCCAATTCTTCTTTGGCAACTTCCGTCCGCGGATCGCCTTCGAGACAGTGTATGTCCTCATCGCCATCCAGCTCCCTGCCAAAGTCGATGTGATCGGAACGATGCACCTCCTGAATGAAGATGACGGGCACCTTGTACTCTTGCGCTGCGTCTACCAGATCGCGCGCTGCGATCATGCGTTCCCTGTAGCCGGGCATACTATCAATCGAGCGCACTTCGCGATCATCAATGAATGTGCTCTTTTGAATGTCGATCACGATCAGTGCGGGTCTACCTTCGATCAGTTTCTTTGCATGCTTGTTTTTGGTTGTCATCTTCGACCTCGGTTGTATCAGGTCGTCCTGACGAAACGCTGTCTAATGGCCGGGTCGTGCCGGTTGGCAGATAAATTTTGATTAGATGTGCTATTGCGCATCGTCAAGGATGAGAGCAGCTTGATCGCAGAATGAAACGAGGACGTTTGCGCCCAAAGCGGCAATGTCGACTTCGTCAGCGAGGCAGCCCTTCGTATTCGCTCCACCGAACAGCCATCACTCAACCAGAGATCGCTTGACATAAAACCGCTTCAGCGATGTTCGCGGTTTGCCATGGCGCTGCAATTCGAGCGATGGTTGCAAAAATCGGTCAAACTGGGAACTCTGCTGGTTTCAGCGCCAAGCTTTATCGCAATTAACTTCATGGAGTCGCCTGGCGCTCTTTTTCTGGCCAGAATTCATCCACCACGACATATGCGATAATTACAAAGAAAGCGGCGCTGGCGACTTGCAATACACGAGTGATGCTCTTGACGTCAGCTTCGTCTGAAAACGGCGCAACCGAACCGCCATATACAATCAGAGCTGTTGTAATAGCGGAACCGGCGGCGGCGGCGAGCGGGACTTTTGACTTTCCAAGTGCTCCGAGTGTTAGGCAAAAGAAAAAACACAGCAGAATGGGGGTTAGAATAACCGGAGCTATTACGTTTATTTCATAGCATATGATGGAGACTGCCGCCCCAAGTAGATTTGCCGTCAGCATTGCTTTTGCAACTGCTTTGCCTGCAGCAGGCATTGCCGCAAGTTGCTGGCTCAGCAGGGCGACAAAAAACAGAACCAACAAAGCAGAAGCGCCGGAAATAAAGAACGCCATAGCAAAGGGCACTGTGACAAGAGACATCCTGACTATTCGGCGATGTGAGTCGAAGTCCGGCGATGCTGCAGCTTTCTTTTGAGGTGCCGTTTGAGGTGCAGCGGGTATCAACACGAACATCAGCGTCGATACGAAGCCAGCAAACAGCAGGTTCAACGGGATCCAATACACAAGCACCAAAGCCAGATCCTGTGATTGCAGCACCAAATTCGGAATCATCAACGCCCCCATGAGAGCGATGACACCCGGCAATACTCCGGCACCGGAAACTGACCAAATGAAAGACAGGATTATTCCAATGGCCACCAGAATGAGAAACACAAGAGGATAAGGTGAGAAGATTGACGACAAAAGGAATGAAATGAACATCAATCCAATCGAGAAGACAAACAGCTTACCAAATGCTGCCAAAGGTAGTGCTGCAGGTGCTTGAAGGAAAAGGGCAGTAAATACCGCCCCAACAACGGCAAGGGGCCATCCAAGAAATAGGCCCAATGCAAAGACACCCGTAACACCCAGCGCAAGCCGGGTGACAGAGCTTTGATCCTCAGTACGCATAGGAGAAGATTGAAACTACGCGGATGTAGGCGCGGCCCACGAGGTTCAGCAACGAGTTGTTGCTTAGATACATGATCACATCGGCCTGCCCGTTCAGTTGAAAGCGAAGATCGTCTTCGGCACTTCCAGCTTCATAGCCGGGTAAAACAATCCTGACCGGAAACCTTTCAGGCTCCCGCAAAAATCCCTTGGTGCTTGGCGGGCTCGCCAATTGCCCCGGCTCATCACCGCCACTCAAAGAAACAGCAGCACTAAAGCTCTCAATGACGCCCGGAACAATCTTACCTGGATGCATATCCAACACCACATCAACCGGAGACCCTATTGAAGCTCTTCCCAGATTGTTTTCGGTAAAATACGCCTCGATCCAGACGTCGGTTGCATCCAGAAACGTCAAAAGATCCTGGCCGGATCGCGCATACGTTCCGGGGGCAATCAGCAGATTAGAAATGACACCTGTCGCCGGAGCACGCAGTTCGGTCCATTCAAGGTTCAGTTCCGCATCCGCCAAGGCCGCCAGTGCGCGCTGGATTTTCGGGTTTTCAATCCCATCGTCACCAAGCCTTTGCTTCGCTTTTTCCAGATCAGCTTTTGCGTTCTCAAAGTTTGCCTCAGATTCTGCCAGTTGTCCTCGTGCATCATCGGCCTTTGAGACGGCAATCAAACCTTTCTTTTCGAGCGCAAATACACGTTCCGTCTGAATGCGCATCGTATCCAGATCGCTCTGCGCCCTTGCGAGTTTGGCTTGTGCCGCACTTACCTCTGCCGAAGACGCACCCACTTCTTGGGTCGCCGCTTCAAGATCAGCTTCCGCCTTTGAACGCTCGATTTCGTAGGGTCTGGAATCTATTCGAACCAGAACATCACCTGCCGAAACGACTTGGCCGTTTTCTACCAAAACTTCCGTTACCGTTCCGGTTACCTGAGGCACGATTTGGGTGGCCACAGCTTTTACTCTGGCGTTCCCGGTAAATGGCGTTTTTCGATCAGCGACCAAGTACCAAACAAGAAAAAACAGAATGACAGCGAGGGTTGTCCATATTGTCTTTCTCATTTCAACGCACCTTCAGCAGCGTCATCGGCTTCGGGCGATGCATCAATCCAAACCTTGAACAGCTCATAGAAGACAGCAAAGAGAACCGGCCCCATAAAAACGCCGATCAACCCGTACGCCATCATACCTCCGAGAACACCGATGAGGATGACCAACATGGGAGTCTCAAGGCCTTTTGAGATGAACACAGGTCTTAGGAAACTGTCCATTATCATGACTGGAACGGCCAGTATGGTGAAGATCAAAGCAGTTCCGCCAGACATGGAGCTCCATGCGTAGATAATTACCGGTATAAGAACCAATCCGGGCCCGATTTGGATAATTGAGAGTATGAGGCAGACAAATGCCAGTGTGGCGGCCGAAGAAATCCCAAACAAAGCCAGCAGTATCCAAACGAAAACAGCCTGAATGGCTGCTACGCCAATCACGCCTTTTGTAACGTTCCGGATCGTTGCACCTGCCAGTGTCACGAATTCACCGCCGCGTGGTGCAAAGACACGATTGGCAAAGCGCTGAAGACCCTGGACCAAATTTGGCCCCGGGCTGAACAATGCCCCCATAATCAATACGGACAGAGCTAAGCCAAGAAGCCCGATACCAATGCCCAGCACCTTTCCGAAGAGCGATTTGGTTATCTCAAGGATTTGCGCGCCGTATTTTGCAAGCGCGCCGTCAAGATTGCGCTCAAACATTCCCCAGACATCGGAGATTTTATTTCCAACCAACGGCAATTCCTTGAGGCCCTCGGGCGCAGGGGGGATTTTCAATTCACCCTTGTCTGCTTGTTCCGCGAATTCAGACCCAAGTTCTGCGGCTCCAGATACCGCAGTTGCGACTGGCCCGAGGGTCAGAACAAGGCCCAACAAAACCAAGATCGTTGTGGCAAGCTTTTTCCGCCCTCCTAGCTTGGATTGTAGCCAATCAAATGCCGGGTAGAGCGCGACGCAGAGTATCGTTGCCCAGATAACCACACTTGCAAGCGGAGCCACCATGACCAGGGCGCTGTAGAGGAATAATCCGAGAAAGAGCAATCGTATCGCGAGGTCGACAATCTTCGCGTCCTGGGTCTTTTCCATTCCATCCCTCCACTATCTGTTTTCCAAACAATACACTCAAAAAACGTAATATGTATATTTTTTGAGTTTTCGGCGATCATCTATCAGTTTGAAGGTACGAGTGAATCCGAGGCACGGCTTCAGATGCGCGGTCGCACTGATACCTGCGCATGAACTCAAATTGCCTTAATTTGGGATAATCTATTTGTCCGTTTTTTCGTCGTCTTGGGACAAGATTGTATCTGCCACTGTGGTCGCCGCAGTCACGAAAACACCCAAGCCTACAATGATATATACCATTGTGAAGATTTTCCCCGCCGCAGTTTCAGGTGAGAAGTCACCGAACCCTACGGTCGAAATTGTCACTACGGAAAAGTAGATCGAGTCTAGCCAACTCCAACCTTCGACAAAGTGGTAGAAGACCGAGGCCCATAAAATCATTCCGACTGTGAAGGCAAGAAGGCCTTTCACTCTACCGTCCTTGAAAGCGACGCCTATCCCACGTGTTATTCTAGTTAGCGAATTCATTGTGTCCCCGTCGTTTGAAGAATTCACATATAACAGTAATTAGATGGATGTGGGAAATTGAAGCATTTTAACCGCGTCTAGTTTAATTGGGGCGTCCAGGCGCAGTCGTCAAAGCTAATGCAATGTGCTCGTTTATGAAACGTTAAACGCGTTTCAAGTCAGCTATTTTGAAACTGGATCAGCAGCACATCCTAAATTTAGTCCTTTAACCGTTTCTTGGCCGCCCGACCAATTCCGCAAGAGAAGTCGGCTAAATGGTCAAGGTCATTTAGGGTTCAGCAAAATAAGAAGCCACATATTCCATTAACATGATGCTTTATTGGTCTAGTCTGCCCAAGAAAGGAATCAGAACCTTAGGAGAAAAGCGTGCGGTTCATCACAAAAGGTGTAATGGTTTGTTGCGCTGTCGCGTTCGTCGCGGTTGTTGTGGCATGGCTTTTCCTGTCCTCTGCGTTGTTTTCTTCTGTCAGAACCACTTTTGTTGAAAACCTGATCTCGAAGAAACTTGATCAGGACGTGTTAATAGAAGATGAAGTGCGTCTAGGCCTTGGTCGGCAACTGCAGGTATCCGCAGCGGGATTGGTACTACCCGGCGCGATCAAGACCAAAGCGAATCTGGCGGCAATCGACAAACTTGAGTTCAATATTTCTGCCCGCGACCTTTGGAACAGCAAATTGTCGCTGAGTGAGCTTTCTCTCTCGGGTGTTCACCTCAACTTGATCACGGACAAAGACGGTGTCGGAAACTGGCAGTCCGCTTCCCAAATGGGCACTAAAGCCGGGGATCCGGCCAAACCTGCAAACCTGTCTGTGGCTGGAATTCTAACGGACCACGAAATTGACCTGACCGATGTCACCGTTTTTTACCAGAACGATCTAAACGGGCTTGGTCTGGATCTGCAGCTTCCTGAGCTGAATTTAAAGCGTGATACGGAAACCGACGTTGTGACCGCGGTTGGGGCTGGTTCACTAAATGGAGAGAAGTTTGATCTGAACGCGAGCATTCCCGCGGACGACCCGTTTCAGGTCGCGGTGAACTTCGAACAGATTGCGATTGCCGCCGAAGAAGTCCCTCAAGAGAACGGGCTACAAGTGAATACGACCATAGAGGTTGCCGAACTTGGTCAGCTTCTTGATATCCTGAAACTCAACCGCGTTCTGGAGGGTTCAGGAAGCATTAGTGCAACATTCAAATCAGTCGACGGCGTAGCCCGGATTGATGACCTGGCTGTATTGACTGAATTGGATGGTGGGCAAAGCCTTTCGCTGACGGGACAAATCGGAGAGTTGGGAAACCCAGAAGACGTATCCCTGACAACCCGCATTCGGTTGTACCCTGAAGATGCTGAACCCGCCCCAGCCGCGTCGCGGTATGATCTAAAACTAATAGCAGTTGACATGGTTATCGATAGCGTACCCGGGCAGGTCCCGCAGCGGCAAATGGTCATTGAAACCAACGGGTTCACATTGGATACCTCTGGTGAAGGGCCGCCCCCGATTAAGTTTTCCGAGCTTTCCAGAACACCCGAAGGCGCCTTGAGTGTTGGAAACATCAATTTGAGAATTGGGAACCCTGCTGATCCATTTATCATTTTGAACGGTTCCGTCGAAGACGCGTTGCAATTTCAAGGCATATCGGCCGACGGGTTAATGGATATACCCGCAAGCAGCTTGATCTCACCAGAGCTTCTGGGACCGGATGATCAACTTGGTCGATTTTCTGGTAACTTTCATTTGAACGGCGACATCAATCAGCTTTCGCTGACAAATTTGGATGGCCAGACAAGCAAAACGGAACTTTGGAACCTTGAGGTGCATGGCTCTGTAAAAAATGTGCTCAAATTCGAGAACCTGGATTTGGCAATTCAAGTAGAAGTCCCCTCCGGAGCGGACCTGTTAGAAGCCCTATCGCTTGATCGGGTGGAAACTGGGCAGGCTAACTTTGAAATTGGCCTTGCCAGCGAAGGAGCCAATTGGGATGCGAATGCCAAAGTCAAGGTTGCTGACTCTGTCTTGCAAATTGAGGCCGATCTTGATGATGCAACGAGTGATCCTGTACTACAGGGTTCCATAGAGAGTGACTTGATAAAGATAGATCAGATCCGAACCATCGTTCAGGCCGCTGCACAATTGAGGAAAATAGGCGGTCCTGAGCCCGACGAGGAAGACGTCATTGAGGAATCCGGCGACACTAGTCCTCTAAGAGACGTAACACTTAAACCTATTGGGCGTTCAATTCTCTTGTCCGGTATGGATATGGATGTCGACGTTGACCTTCGGCACATAGAGGGTGCCAAAGGCATCAGCAGTTTGCAGAGTGAACTGACGCTCAACGAAAATGAACTCAAGGCCGGACCTTTGAATTTTGAATACGGAGGTGCTCATTTCGATGTCAGCGGACAAATGGATCTATCGAACGACGCGCATCTGCTCACGCTGACCGGCACAGCAGGCGGCTGGCAGCTTGATGAAATTCTTCACAACCTGAACTTCAAAAAGGGTGCAAGCGGTACCATCTATGCAGATTTTTCGGTGACCGGCGGAACCGATTCACCTAAGCATTTTGCCAACAGCATGAACGGCAATGCCACGGTCTCAATGCGTGACGGCTCGATCGAGACCCAGCTTTTGGATCTGGCAGGGCTAGGGGTGCTACCTTGGGTATTTACCAAAGAGAAACAAAAGATTGCTCCGATCATATGTTTGCGTGCACCGATTAGTATTTCGAATGGAAATATTTCGACGAAACAAACCACATTGGAGACAGATCATGTCCAAGTCGTCGTCTTTGGCGGTGTTAATGTAGCGGGCAAGGTTTTGGACCTAAACCTGCAGCCCCGCAAGATTGGCGAACCGCTTTCGAAGAGTCCCTGGCCCGTGACCTTGAAGGGCCCACTAGCGAAGCCGAAGATCAAGGTAAAAGACGGTCCCAAGCGACTGAAACGATCGGATGGTGCGGACAAAATGCCGGCAAAAAGAAAACTTTGCGTTCCGGATATTCTACAACTGCAGTAGTGGCGAAGGCAGTCGACAAAAGAACACAAATAAAGTTCAAAAAGAATGACATCGCTTTCTGGATGCGATCTTTGCTTTGGGTTTTCTCTCGATATATTCCACACTTTAGGCGAATGGAAACTCTCTTAGAGTTCAGCCGACATGATGAAAGGGCTTTGAGACGCAAATGGAAAAACGTGTGCACTATTGAAATGGCAACTAAGGCAAAATCAAAGGCTTAGATGTCGGAGACTGGAAAAACTATGTGTCGCCCGACATTCCTGTTGAACGTCATACGAAACTGGGACAGGGGTGTGGATCCGATGCACAGCGCGAAGGCATCGTATGACCAAAATGTTTGAACCGGTTAGGAATACCCGATTGGATCTGTGCTAAAGAGTGATTGGAACCCGCGCTTTCTTTGAGCGCCAATCAATGCGGACCGCTGTCCTGTTCAAACTAACCCTGAGTCTACGCTGATTGTTCTTGCGGAGATTTCTTCGGCTTGTCGCGGATCAATTTCGAATGCTCGGCGATCAAGTCAGCCAACTCTGGCCGACATGAACCGCAGTTCGTTCCCGCACTAAGGGCGCCTCCGATATCGTCCACATTGATCAAACACTTGTCGTGAATGGCGCGGATAAGGGTTTTTAGCCCGACTTCGAAACACGAACAGACGATTGGGCCGCAGTCCTCAGAATCAACAGATGACTGGCCAGACAGAATCTGCTGAGGCGTTACCTCAGGCAAAGTTGCCAAATAGTCTCGCATCAGGGTGATAGGTCGGCGCGAGACGAAGAGCACTGCCAGAATGCGCTGACCGTCTGACAGCGCAATTCTATAAGAGCCGCGTTTGGGATCTTCTACTGAAGTCGCCGTTGCATCCGGTAAACTAAACCAAACGCGAGCGGTCTTTTCCCAGTCTTCAATAATCTGGTTCCCTGCCAACTCCATCCTGTAGCCGTTGGTTGTTCTGGCTGTCGCCGAATACTCTGCTTCAGGGAACGCTGCATCGGCTGAAACGGCGAAACCGTACCATGCTGCTCTCATACGTCGAACAGATACCGCTGTTGATTTGCTTTCCGGCTGACCAGAAATCGGGTCAGTTACACTAGGAATTATCTCGTTTACACGGGCCGACGGTGCCGTTTCTCCGGTCCAATGAATGGGCGCAAACACATTGCCACGCGCAATAGATTCCGTAATGCGAAGCCGAAATATGCCGCTTCCGACTGAACTACTAACTTCGACCAAATCGGCAGGACCAAGCCCCAGTTGATCAACGTCCTTTGGGTTCATTTCCAAATAGGGCTCGGCAAGGTGGGCCGATAAACGAGGCGACAATCCGGATCGGGTCATGGTGTGCCACTGATCCCGATTTCTCCCTGTGTTCAACAGGAAAGGGTAGCGTTCTGATGGCTCTGCCTTGGGCGTTCGATGGGTGACCGGCACAAACCGCGCCTTGCCATCAGGATGAAAAAACTGCCCGTCTCCGAAGAAACGACCGTCAGTTTTCCGCGATGCCGTGGGCCATCGTGTCGGGCACATCGCATCATAATCTTCGTCGTTGATGTCCGAAAAGCCAGCAATCTCAAAGTCTTTGCCAAATGAGACGGCAAGCGAGGACATGTTCGCATATTCCCTAAAAATCTGCGCTGCAGACTCATAGCTGAAGGCCTCGGCCCAACCCATGCGGCGGCCAACCTCTGCCAAGATATCCCAATCCGCACGTGCCTGTCCCGGAGGGGTCAGAACGGCGCGTTGCCTGCTGATCATGCGGTCGGAATTGGTTACTGTGCCGCTTTTTTCGCCCCATCCTGCTGCTGGAAGCAATACGTCTGCGAGACGCGCGGTGTCTGTTTGGGCAGTCAGGTCGCTTACGACGGTGAATGGGCAGTTTTTGATCGCCGCATTGACTCGATCGGCGTCCGGCATCGTGGCCGCTGGATTGGTGTGGATGATCCAAAGTGCTTTGATCTGTCCATCTTTAACGGCGCGAAACATGTCGACAGCTTTGAGCCCCTGCTTTTCTGGCAGGATGGGCGCTTTCCAAAAGTCCCGGACGGCTGCTCTGTGGGCCTCGTTTTCGATATCTAGGTGACACGCAAGCATGTTGGCCAGACCGCCGACCTCTCTACCACCCATGGCGTTTGGTTGACCGGTAACCGAGAACGGGCCCATCCCTGCGCGTCCGATGCGTCCCGTAGCCAGATGGCAGTTCAGGATCACGTTGACTTTGTCTGTTCCGCTGGAGGATTGGTTTACGCCTTGACTGAAAATCGTAACAACCCGCTCGGTTCCAATCCACAGATCGCAAAACGCTTCGATTTCACCTGGGGTAAGTCCGGTCTCATCCGGTTCATCAAGCTGTGCGAGTTCGAGGGCTTCAGTGTACCCTACGCTGCGATCCAGAAAATCCGGTGCCACATGCCCCGATTGGTGAATTCTGGTCAGCAGAAGATTGAACAGCGCCACGTCGCTGCCGGGTTGCAACGCCAGGTGAAGATCTGCTTGATCGCAGCTTGCTGTTCGACGTGGATCGACAACCACAATCTTCGTACCGCGCGCCTGACGCGCAGCTATGACGCGTTGATAGAGAACGGGATGACACCATGCGAGGTTTGAGCCAACCAAGACAACCAAATCAGCCTCATCCAGATCCTCATAAGTCCCGGGCACGGTATCTGTGCCAAAGGCGCGTTTGTGTCCGGCCACAGTTGACGCCATACACAGTCGAGAATTGGTGTCGATGTTGGCCGACCCCATAAAACCCTTCATCAGCTTGTTGGCGACGTAATAATCCTCTGTCAGCAACTGCCCCGAGACGTAAAATGCCACGCTGTCCGGTCCATGGTTCTTGATTGCGGCAGAAAACCGATCTGCGACCAGTTGCAGCGCGTTGTCCCAGCTTGTGTCTCGGCCGAAGGCGCGAGGAGCCAGCAACCGATGTTCCAGCCCAACTGTTTCCCCCAAAGCCAATCCTTTCGAGCACAAACGCCCAAAATTCGCTGGATGATCCGGATCGCCGCGAACGGTCAAGCCTCCGGCCCCATCGGGCCGCAGAAGCACACCGCAGCCGACCCCGCAATAGGCGCAAGTCGAGCGAACTTCGGGCAGACCACTTCCGTCCATCAGGCGGCGCTCCGCCGGGTAACTGCGCTGTCGTCTAACAGGATACGGTCGTCTTCAATGCGCACGGGATAGATGGTGATGCGGCCATCATCCGCGCCTTGCGCCTCGCCCGTATTCAGGTCAAATACCCAATTGTGCAAAGGACAGGTCACCGACTGTCCGTGCACGATACCCTCAGACAAAGGACCGCCCTTGTGCGGACAGCTGTTGGTCGCGGCATAGACCTCCACCTCGGCAGTACGGAAGACAGCGATGCAGCCGATATGCGTCTTGACCAGACGCGCCCCACGCAAGGGAACCTCGTCGATATGTCCGATGTCGATCCAGCTCATTCTGCGGCCTCCAGTGTGAAATCTGCAATTGGCGCGTAGGTTTGCGCTTTTTCTTTGACGTGTTCGGCCCACGGGTCTTTGCGGTAGATGTTTTGCGACAGTTCAAACCGCGCGACGAGGGCCGCGCGATTTTCAAGGTCGTCCACGACCTGCACCTTGACCCAGTCCATGCCCACCTTACCCAGCCATTTATATAAACGGTCCAGATACTTGCCGCCTTCGCGATAGGCTTGCGTGACGGCCATCACGATCTCGACCGCTTCTTCTTCGGTGGGAATCTGACAGAGTAGCTCGGTCTCTTTGACATCCATCCCTGCGGCCCCGCCGATGCTGATCTGATAGCCAGATTCGACGCAGACCACGCCGATGTCCTTGCAGGTCGCCTCGGCACAGTTTCGAGGGCAGCCAGATACGGCCAGCTTCAGCTTGTGCGGCGTCCACGACCCCCACAGGATTCTTTCAAGCTTTATGCCAAGCCCGGTGCTGTCCTGAGTACCAAACCGGCAATGATCGGTGCCGACGCAGGTTTTGACCGTGCGCAGACCTTTGGAATAGGCGTGGCCAGAGACCAGCCCGGCTTTGTTCAGGTCTGACCACATGGCGGGCAGATCTTCGCCTTTGACGCCCAGCAGATCGATCCGCTGACCGCCCGTGACCTTGACGGTGGGAACATCGTATTTATCCGCCGCATCTGCAATTGCGCGCAGTTCGTCGGGCGTGGTGATCCCGCCCCACATACGCGGTACAACGCTGAACGTGCCATCCTTCTGGATGTTGGCGTGTTTGCGTTCATTGACGAAACGGCTTTGAGGGTCGTCTTGGTATTCCAGCGGCCAGTCGGCCAGCAGGTAGTAGTTGATCGCGGGCCGACAGACATGGCAGCCATTGGGCGTCGTCCAACCCAGTTCCTGCCAGACGGCAGCCTGACTTTTTAACTCCTGCCCTTTGATCAGGCGTCGCACATCCTCATGAGTCAGTTCGGTGCATCCGCAGACCGGCTGCGCGGCAGGCATCTGGAACGCGTCGCCCAGAGTGACCTGCAACAATTGCTCAACCAATCCTGTGCAAGTTCCGCAGGATGCGCTAGCCTTTGTGGTCGTGCGCACCGCGCCCAGATCACCCGCCCCCGCATTGATCGCCTCGACGATGTCACCTTTGCATACGCCGTTGCAGCCGCAAATCTCCGCCTCATGCGGCAATGCTGCAACGGCTGAGAGAGGGTCCGCAGTGTCGCCCCCCTGATATGCGGGTCCGAAGATCAGCGTCTCGCGCATTTCTTCTACGCTGGCGCCGTCTTTGATGAGGCCAAAGAACCAGCTGCCATCAGTGGTGTCACCATACATGACCGCGCCGACCAGCCGATCCTCTTCAATCACAAGCCGTTTGTAGACCCCGCGCGAGGGGTCGCGGAACACGATATCCTCGCGCCCCGGCCCATCCGCAAAATCCCCCGCACTGAACAGATCGCAGCCGGTGACCTTCAACTTGGTCGATAGGGTTTTCTGAGCAAACGCAGCCTCTTCACCCAACAAAGCCTGCGCAGCCACTTTCGCCTGATCGTAAAGCGGCGCGACAAGACCGAAGACCGCCCCGTCATGTTCGACGCATTCACCTACCGCAAAGACATCCGAATCCGAAGTCAGCATCTGGTCATCCACATGGATACCGCGCCCGGTGGTCAGCCCAGCCTCTTGCGCCAGAGCTGTGTTGGGGCGGATACCCACGGCCATGACAAGCAGATCACATGGCAATTCGGTCCCGTCGTCCAGAAGCAGCGCGCGGACCTTTCCGTCCTTTCCGAGGATTTCTTTAGAGTCCGCCTGCAGGCAAATCCTGATGCCTTTGTCTTCCAGCGATTTCTTCAGCAGGTAGCCTGCGGCCTCGTCCAGCTGTCGCTCCATCAGGTGGCCCATGATATGCACCACCGTCACGTCAACGCCATGGGCAGCCATACCCGCGGCGGCCTCGAGCCCCAGCAAGCCGCCGCCGATCACGACCACCTTGTTGTCAGGGCCCATGCCCATCATCTGAATGGTGTCTTCCAGATCGCGGTAGGCAATTACACCCTCCAGATCATGCCCTGGCAGAGGGATCATGAACGGGTTAGATCCGGTCGCAATCACCAGCTTGTCATAGGGAACGTGGCCGTTCTGACCTTCGACCACCTTCATCTCGCGGTCGATCTTCGCGACCTTTTCGCCAAAGCGGCAGGCAATGCCCCGCGCGGCGTACCACGCGTCGTCATGGGTGACGATCTCTTCATAGGTTTTCTCGCCCGACAGAACCGGGCTAAGCATGATGCGGTTGTAGTTCCCGCGCGGCTCGGCGTTGAACAGGGTGATGTCGAACGTATCCGGCGCGGCTTCGGTCAGGTGTTCCAACACCCGGCCTGAGGCCATACCTGCGCCTATGACAACAAGTCTTTGCTTCATGATTTCACTCCGCTGCAATCGCCTTGGGGGCGGGTGTTTTTGGTTTGGCGCCATGTTCATATTCTTCGAGGAAATCGAGGACTTCCTGCCTGTAAGCATAGTAATCCGGGTGCTCCAGCAGCGCTTTGCGCGTGCGCGGACGCGGCAGCTCAACCTTGGTGATCTTGCCGATCGTTGCCTGCGGACCGTTGGTCATCATCACCACGCGATCGGCCAGCAGGATCGCCTCATCCACGTCGTGGGTAACGCAGATCGCAGTGACCTTGGTGCGGGACCAGACCTCCATCAGGACTTCCTGTAATTCCCATCGGGTCAGGCTGTCGAGCATCCCAAAGGGCTCGTCCAGCAACAGCAGCTTGGGGGACAGGGCAAAGGCGCGGGCGATACCGACGCGTTGCTTCATGCCGTTCGACAAGTCGGAGGCGGATTTGTCCATCGCGTCAGCCAAACCGACGCGTTCCAGATAGTATTCAACAACATCTTGCCGCTCGGCCATGCTGGCCTTTGGATAGACCTTGTCCACCCCAATCGCGACGTTCTCCTTGGCGGTTAACCATGGGAACAGGTTGGGGGATTGGAACACCACCGCGCGTTCGGGATCGGCCCCTTCGACGTGACGGCCATCCAGCTTGATCGCGCCTTTCGAGATGTCATTGAGCCCAGCCGCCATAGTAAGAACCGTGGACTTGCCACAGCCTGAGTGGCCAATCAGCGAGATGAACTCGCCCTTATCGATCTTCAGTTCGAAATCCTCGACCACGGTCAGAGGGCCTTTGGGCGTCGGATACACCTTGTGAAGCTGCGAGAAGTCGAGGAAGCGGTTGTCGATCAGCCCCTTTTGCGCCTCGGCCACCGCCGTTGGAACACCGTGGATTGGGGTGACATCCGGGAGGATACGCGAGCCTTCGACCTTGGCCTCGATCCCCACATCCATCAGGTATTTGGTGACGTCCGCGCGCAGGCGTTTGAAAGTCTCGTCATTGTTCATGGCTCCACGATCCCGAGGGCGCGGGATTGAGACAGGGAATTCCTGCCCCAGCGTGCCATCCGGGTTCAGGGCAATGATACGGTCGGCCAGTATGATCGCCTCATCAACGTCATTGGTGATGAGGACACAAGTTTTCTTGTCAGCTTCCCAAATATGTTCGATCTCATCGGCCAGATTGGCGCGGGTCAGCGCGTCGAGCGCCGACAGAGGCTCATCCAGCAACAAAACTTCGGGGTTCATCGACAACGCACGCGCCACGTTGACCCGCTGGCGCATCCCACCCGACAGCTCCGCCGGACGGCGTGTGGCGGCATGGCTGAGGCCCACCATCTGTACATAATGCGCGACTTTCTCGGCTTTCTCGGTCTTGCTGAGACCCGGGAAGACCGTATCAACCGCCAGACCCACATTGCCGCTGACCGTCAGCCACGGCATCAGCGAGTAGTTCTGGAAGATCACGCCCCGCTCCGGGCCCGGCCCTTTGATCGGGGTACATTTGAACGTGACCTCTCCGCTGGTTGGGCTATCCAGCCCGGCCATCAGATTGATCAGGGTCGTCTTGCCAGTGCCCGAGAAGCCAAGGATCACCAGAAACTCACCCTCTTGCACGTTAAGATCGATGCCTTTCAGCACATCCGTGCGAGCGGTACCTTCACCGAAGGATTTCGAGGCGTTCTTGAAACTTAGGATGCTCATCGCGCTCACCGGTTGTTTGTGAAGGTAAACAGGGATTGCAGCGCGTACATCACCCGGTCCAGCAGGAAGCCGATGATACCGATGGTGAAGACCGCAACCATGATCTTGGCGAGCGAACTGGAGGAACCGTTCTGGAACTCATCCCAGACGAATTTGCCCAGACCGGGGTTCTGCGCTAGCATTTCCGCCGCAATCAGAACCATCCAGCCGACGCCCAGTGACAGGCGCAGGCCGGTGAAGATCAGAGGCAGGGCAGAGGGCAGCACCAGTTTGGTGATCTTGGTATAGGTGTTCATTTTCAGGACTTTGGAGACATTCACCAGGTCCTTGTCGATGGAGGCTACACCCAAAGATGTATTGATCAATGTGGGCCATAGCGAACACAGGGTCACGGTAATGGCCGAGATCAGGAAGGATTTCGCGAACCAGCCGTCATTGGTGACGTAAACGGCCGAGACGATCATCGTGACGATCGGCAACCAGGCCAGAGGCGAGACCGGTTTGAAGATCTGGATTAGCGGGTTTAGGGCTGCATTTGCAGTCGGAGACAGGCCGGCCGCGATACCAAGTGGGACCGCGATGACGGTGGCGATCAGAAACCCAAAAAACACTGTTTTGATCGAAGTCCAGATTTGCTGGTAATAAGTCGGAGCACCCGTGAAGGCGACCTCTTTCACTTTCTCCGGCTGGCCAGCGTCAATGAATTTCTGATTGCGCTTCTCGACCATGGCCTCGAACTTCGCGCGTTTAGCCGCTTTGGCCTTGGCATCCTGGTTCAGGCTGACCATCTCTTCCCAAACCTGCGCCGGTCCCGGAACCGCGCCGAGAGAGGTCTGCACCTTGGGGGCCAGCGTTCCCCACAGCAACAAGAAGGCGCAGATCGACAACAGTGGCACGATCAGCAACCGCCATATCTCGGTCATCTGAGCGCGGGGATTGTCCCCGGCGGCGGCTTTCAGGACCGGGGTCGCCCAGCTGAGACCCAGAACCTGGAACCATTTGTCGGCTGCATTGATGCGGGTGAAAAGGCGGGCGCGACGTTCCTCTCGGGCAGCGTCTGCGTTGAATTCGGGATCGACCGTTGTCATCTGATGTGTCCTTGCGATGGCGGGGCACTTTGGGGGCTGCGCCCGGCGCGGGCCGGGCGCAGGATTAGGGGAATTAGCCTTGCACGTCCGAGCCGATGATCTTCTGCTCGCCCTTCAGGCCTATGGACAGGCTTTCGAGATAGGCGTTGGGTGTGCGTCCGTCGTAAGCGATGCCGTCAATGATATCCTCGGCCGGGGTCGGCGCTTTGTAACCATCGCTGTCCCAGGGGAAGTCGGCTTCATTCGCCAGACCTTCGTCGACCAGCAAGCGGGCGGCTTCCAAATAGATCTCGGGTTTGTAGACGGACTTGGCGACCTCGTCATACCAGCTGTCGGGCTTGGACTCGGCAATCTGCCCCCAGCGGCGCATCTGCGTCAGGTACCAAACGGCGTCCGAGTAGAACGGATAGGTCGCGTTGTAGCGGAAAAACACGTTGAAATCGGGGACTTCACGCTTGTCGCCCTTCTCATACTCAAACGTGCCGGTCATCGAGTTGGCGATAACCTCATAATCCGCGCCCACATATTCAGCCCGGCTCAGAATCTCGACTGCTTCAGGGCGGTTGGCATTTTCGTTCTCGTCCAGCCACATCGCCGCGCGTATCAGGGCCTTGGTCACTGCCAGAGTGGTGTTGGGGTACTGTTCTGCGAACTCGGCATTGAGACCAAAGACCTTTTCGGGGTTGTTCTTCCACAGCTCGTAGTCGGTAATAACCGGTACGCCGATACCCTTGAACACAGCCTGCTGATTCCACGGCTCGCCCACGCAATAGCCATAGATCGTGCCGGCCTCCAACGTGGCAGGCATCTGCGGTGGAGGGGTCACCGACAGGAACACATCCGCACCAATCTGACCGGTCACGTTTTCAGGGCTGTAGTAACCCGGATGCAGACCACCGGCGGCCAGCCAATAGCGCAGCTCGTAGTTATGGGTCGAAACCGGGAAGACCATGCCCATGTTAAATGGCTTGCCTTCTGATTTGTACTTCTCGACGACCGGGGCCAGAGCCTCGGCGCTGATCGGATGCTGGGGACGGCCGTCGTCCATCACCGGGATGTTCGGCTTCATCTCTTCCCAAATCTCGTTGGAGACGGTGATGCCGTTGCCGTTCAGGTCCATTGAGAATGGCGTGATGATATGGGCTTCGGTCCCATACCCGATGGTTGCGGCCAATGGTTGTCCGGCCAGCATATGTGCGCCGTCAAGCTGTCCGTCAATCACGCCATCCAACAGCACCTTCCAGTTTGCTTGTGCTTCCAGCGTCACGAACAGGCCTTCGTCCAGAAAGTACCCATTCTCATAGGCGACAGCCAGCGGCGCCATGTCGGTCAGTTTGATAAAGCCAAAGGTCAGCTCGTCTTTTTCCAGTTCCAATTCGGCCAGTGCTGGAGACACAAGCGCCGTCGTCGCGGCGAGGCCTAAAAGAAGCTTTTTCATCTCGATCCCTTTCGGTTCAGCCCAACCCCATGGGCAAACAAAAAAGCCGCCGACACAGTCCGCCGGGAGGAGGTGGCGGATGGTCGAGCGGCTTTGCTCTTCTAAGGTGCCCTGGATTGTGGGCGAATTCCGTCGGTGGGCGTCGTTGCCTTCCGATGTCCCGATTAAGTCAGACGCGCAGTGCGACGTCATCATTTTTTGACATCTTCACTTTGAGAATTCTGCAGCGCAGCAAGAAGAGATGCTGCGCTGCAAAAAAATTGTGCAATCTCACCCTGCGGGCTCGAAAATGCGCCGGTCGAAGAAGACGTTCCGAGACAGAATCAGGCTGCCATTGGCTGAGGCAACTGCCGTCGACTCAGACAAAGCTCCTTCAAGTTTCTCGGATGCGCCGGGTGTTTCCACACCAAGCCCTTGCAACTCGCGACGATAGAGATCACTTCGAAAGACCTTGGCTGCTTGTCGTTCCGCTGTACCGACGTCCAGCCCGTTTCTTAGCGCCAATTGATGCGCGACCCATTTTGCCTGACTACGCCACGGGAAGGTGGCAGCACCGTCAAAAAACTCGACAAACCCTTCCACACTGCGTTGCTCGCCGCGTGCAGATATGGCGAACTCACCCATTAACGCTCGGTCGATCAGCTCGGGTGAGACATTGAGGTAGGTTTTGCGTGACAGCATCTCGGACGCGGTTGTTCGGCTGCCCGTGTTTGACAGCCAGCGTCCCGCACGCCATACGGTCCGCATGAGACTTCCCAGCAAATGCGGTTCCGTCTCGGCCCAGTCGTTTCTGACTGCTAACACCTTTTCAGGTGCACAAGTCCAGATCGCCTTTCCGGGCAACAGCAGTGCGCCAACACTGTCGTCCACTGCAAAGGAGCCCCAAGGCTCGCCCACGCAAAAGGCATCGATCTCGCCTCCCGCAAGCGCCTGCGCCATGAGTGGCGGCGGGACGGTGCGGATATCGACCTGTTTTGAGGCCAGTTTGGTTCCCGCAATCCAATAGCGCAGCAGCTCGACATGCATTGAAAATGGGAAAGGCACGCCAAACACCAAGACTTCATCGGCAGCTTTTGCCAGTGCAGCCCCAGCCGCAGCGGCATCGGTGAAATCAAAACCATAGCCCTGGTCGATCAGTCGCTCGGCCAATTGCGTTCCAACACCTATAACATTGCCGTTCAAAGACAGGACAGATACCGCAGATAGCGGTGTCGCGATTCCACCAAGACCCAAAGCCATCGCAACGGGGACAGGCGATAGTAAATGCGCCGCGTCCACATGCCCAAAGGCCAGCATATCGCGCAAAGAGGACCACGATGGCGCCGGACGCAGGTCCAGCGAGATGCCTTCAGCATGGTCGAACCCCATTTCGCGCGCAACGATCAACGGGGCCGCGTCGACAAGCGGCATATACGCGACGGGCAGTGTTACGGTTCTCATGACAACAACCCCGAAGCAGTGACCAAGGCTTCTGCCACCTCGGCGACACGGCGGTTTTGGTTCATCGCGGTATTTCGGAGTAGCGCATAGGCTTCGTCTTCCGAAATGCCCTTGGCTTTCATCAGCAAACCTTTTGCGCGGTCGATCACTTTACGCTCTTCAAGCGCACGGCGGGTTTCTGCAAGTTCAGTCCGCATCTGGCGCAACACCTGAAACCGAGCGATGGCGGTATCGATAACAGGTTTAATTCGCTCAGCTTGCAATCCATCGACAACATAGGCCGATACACCGGCCTCAACAGCAGCTTTTGCCAATCCGCCTGCGGCGCCTGAGACGAACATAGCCACGGGTCGTTCCAATGGGCCCGAAGCAACGGTAAGTTCTTCCAACATATCTCGAGAGGGGTTGTCGATATCAATCAGGACAATATCTGGGCTATGAGTAGCAATTTTCCTTGCCAGCCCGGAGACATTGCCGATTACAGAAACGTCTACGTCTCCGGCTTCTTTAAGAGCATCTACAATCGCAAAGGCTCGTTCTTGGTTCTGCTCGACTACAACGACAGTTAGATGTTGGTTCATAGGGTCACAAGTGAGGCCAAGGCGCATTGGTAGCAATTCCAGCGCCATTTAATGCTTCATCAGGCTGCCGTTCGCCCAATTTTTCAGCTTGATTTCACACTTAGCGGAATACCTGCACAGTTTTTCTACATGCCATCAAAGAATTCTGCCGTGAACTCTACGGAGCGCATCGCATCGATCTTTAGTTTTTGTTTGCACCACTCTTTGGTTTTGGGTGGGTAAATGCACTTCAATCAACGGTTCAAGTTTGAAGGTCCGCTTTCGGCAGCTATAATCATACGGTCCCGCGCCGGCAGAAATTGACCGTTTTCTGCCCCAGGTGCAGGATACGGCGGTCATGATGCGTCTTCATCTGACTTTGAAGCCTTGTGAAGCGAAATGGCGCTTCGTCTGTAGGATAGCCACTCGCATTGATCCCCCTGTATGGTGACTACTCAACCGGAGATCACTTAACGTAATACCGGTTCAGCGATGTTCGCAGTTCGTCATCGCGCCCACAATCACCCAATGTTTGTGAAACTCGCAATTCGAGGCGAGTATCAACCTTGGCGGTCATGTGGAACTAACAGTCATTCGGTTTGCGGAAAGTGTGGACGTTTCCCGACAGAAGTGCGGACTGCTAGAAATGGCTGGTCGCCGAACCCAACCTGCTTCAAGTGGGCCTCTTAAGCTCACTGGAAGGTTTGATGAATGTTTGTGGACGTCTCAATTAGCGCTTGTTCGATGGTTGCTCTTTGCCGTGCAAATCGCGTCGTTGGTACTGGAATTGAGATCGCGTGCAGGTCTCCCACCCAGTCGACAAAAGAAAACCCGATAGCCGATACACCAGCAGAATGTTCTTCCAAATCATAGGCAAGGCCCTGTTCGCGGACTGTATTCAGTTCGGAAAGGAACTCATCCAAATTCCTTTGGATACCGTTCCGTTCCCATTCGTTCTGAATAAGCTTTGTCGCATCTCCTTCATCGAGTTGAGCGAGACAAGCTTTCCCATTTGCAGTGGTGGTCAGCGGAAAAACCTCACCCACTTGCGAAACGGTCGTCAATCGATAGACGCCTGGGACCTGATCTAAGAAAACCATGCCGATACCGCGCATGACGGCTAGGTCTGTGGTTTCCCCGGTCTTTTGGGTCAGTTCCGTCAAAAGCAGACGGCAGTGTTCGACGATGCTGTACTGCGCCGCGACCGCGAGAGCGCTTAGTTCGGGACCGAGCCTCAAACCACCCCCATTTGCATCCGCTATGACAAGGTTTTCCTCGGCAAGAGCGCTTGTGATTCTCTGTACCGTAGAGCGGGGCAGGTCAACACGCTCGGCGATTTTTCCCAAGCTCATTCCGGATTGGTTTTCTTTCAGAACACGCAAAATCGAGGCCGCTCTGGAAATAACCTGAATGCCACCTTTATCCGCTTTTTCAGACATTTAACCTACCTCACCCTGTCTTGGTATCGTAGCTCTGGATACCTAGCGATTTTTTAGTGTTGTATCACAATGCGGTGCAAGTCAACCGTATAGTGAGTTTTTTGGTTGACCATAATGCGGTGCGTATGCATCATCATACGGGACAGGTGGGGAGGCCACCCAGACAATTGAAAAGCGAACACCGCCGCGTTGTCGGCGAACAGAGGAGATGTGCCCAATGGTCAATATCCGTGGCATTGAGTTTCAGGCAAACACCGACAACGACATGGGGCTTGAGTTTTACAACCTGAGCCACAGATACGGGTTTCAGTGCCCCAACTGGCCGTATTTCAAGGACGTCCAGATCGACCGAAAGCACTACATGGCCAAGTCAGGCGTGTTGTCTCAGACAATTACGACGACGATGCACGTGACCACTCATATTGATGCACCGGCCCATGTTGTTCAGGGAACGCCGTTCATCGACGAGGTGCCGCTGCCGCATTTCTTCGGTTCGGGATTGGTCGCCTCGGTTCCCAAGAAGAAGTGGGAGCAAATCACCGGAGATGATCTGGAGAAGGCTTGTGGTCACGCAATCCGCAAAGGCGATGTGCTGATCATCAACACCGGCTGGCACAAGCAGTATGAAGATGGCGACTACTTTGCTTATTGCCCAGGCCTCGTTCCTTCTGCTGCCGAGTGGATGATCGAGAAAGGTGTGAAAGTCGTTGGCCACGATACCCAGGCGAACGATCACCCGCTGGCAACTGCCATCGGTCCGCAGCGAAACGGTCCGATCATGCCACACCTCGAAAAAGAGTATCTTGAGTGGTCAGGCGGCACGCCGTGGGAGGTTGATTTCCCTGAGTGGGAACCGGTTCACAATATGCTGTTTTCCAAAGGCATTCTCGGAATTGAAAACGTCGGCGGCGATCTGGATGCAGTGACCGGCAAGCGGTGTACCTTCGCATTCTTCCCCTGGAATTGGGACCGTGGCGACGGATGTATCATCCGATTGGTTGCGATGATCGACAAGAACCAGTCCTACCGCATCGAGGCTGGTGAAGATTTCTGAACACTCACGGACCGGTCGCCGGTTCACCGGCGGCCGCCACTAAACCTGAGCGGAGATGGACATGCATCTGAAGCGGTTTAAAGATGCCCAGCCCTACGAAGCACCGAACCATTTTGGATGTCATGGGCTGCGCTTACAAGGGTTTGAGGAAGGCGGGCCGACAAATCAGTGGGTCGGCTTCAGTCAGTTCCTTCCGGGCGGTGGCGCAGGGCCGGACTCTACGCCTTTTGAGAAAGTCTACATCGTTCTGGAGGGTGAAATGACCGTTATCGTTGACGGCACAGAAACCATCCTTGGGCCCATGGACAGCTGCACGATCGCACCGGGCGAAGTGCGTAAAATTGAAAACCGTGCCAACCACACCTGCAAAATGCTGGTTGTCATTCCGTATCCGCCAGAAAGCTAAGGACGAAAAAAATGTCTGATCCACTCAAGATGTTTGACGTCAGAGACAACGTCGCATTGATCACCGGAGCTTCGGGCGCATTTGGAATGGTTGCGGCACGCGTCTTGGCCGGGGCTGGTTGCAACCTTCTTTTGGCGGCGGGAAACCATGAGGCGCTCGATAGCATTGCCAAAGAGTGCGAGGCACTTGGTGCAACGGTCGTGACCATCAATACCCGACCGACCGATGAAGCATCGTGTGACGCATTGGTTGATGAGGCCGTCAACACCTTTGGCAAGCTCGATATTCTCGTTGTCGCGTCCGGTATGAACAAAGTTGCTCTGATCAATGACATGGCGCCGGAAACCTTTGGTGCAGTGATGGACGCCAACGTGAACCAAAGCTGGCTTTTGGCGCGCGCAGCGGCAGCGCACATGAAGCAAAGCGAATATGGCAAGATCATATTCGTCAGTTCCGCGCGCAGCACCCTTGGACACCCTGCCGGATACACGGCGTATTGCGCGTCAAAGGCCGCCGTGAACGGGATAACAAAAGCCTTGGGATGTGAGCTGGGTCCGACAGGGATCACTGTCAACGCGATCGCACCGACAGTGTTCCGTTCGCCTTTGACGGCTTGGATGTTTGAAGACACCAACCAAGCGAAGGCAGTGCGCGATGGCTTCCTGACCCGTGTTCCTAAGGGGCGGCTGGGTGAGCCAGAAGATCTTGCGGGTCCGCTCCTGTTTCTCGCGTCGCGCGCATCGGATTTTTACACCGGGCATATCCTGCATGCCGATGGCGGATATACGGCGGGCTAAGGGATGGTGCGTAAGAAACAGCAAATGGCAGTGATTGGTGCTGGCCTGATGGGTCACGGCATTGCCCTTACCTTGGCGAAGGCGGGCCAATATGTCGCCATTACCGATCCCGTGGAAGAAGCGCGCGTCACCGTGCCCAACCGCATTCGCGCCAGTATGGCCGCAATGGGGGATGATGAGGTTACAATCACGAAAACCCTCAAGATGATTGAGATTTTTGCGACGACGGAAGGTACTGTGCGAAACGCTGATGCTGTGTTCGAAGCCGCACCCGAAAAGCTCGAGCTCAAGCAAGCGATCTTTGCAGAGATCGAGGCGCATGCACCAGAAACTTGCATACTCGCGTCGAATACCTCGGTCATGCCAATCACCCAGATCATGTCCGGTTTGCGGCTGAAAAACCGAGCATTGGGAACCCATTGGTGGAACCCGCCGCACATGATCCCTTTGGTCGAGGTCATCAAGACCCAGTGGACAGACCCTGAGATCGCACAGACGATGTTCGATCTGCTGAAAGATGCCGGGAAAACGCCGGTTATGGTCGAAAAAGATGTGCCCGGCTTTATCGGCAATCGCCTTCAACATGCGTTGTGGCGCGAAGCGGTCAGTCTGGTGGAAAACGGTATTTGTGACGCCGAAGCCGTCGATACCGTGATCAAGTCCAGCTTCGGGCGCAGGCTTGCTGTTCTTGGTCCGCTGGAGAACGCGGATCTGGTCGGCACTGACCTGACGCTCGATATCCACGAAAACGTGCTGCACGATCTTGAGGCACAAAGGGGCCCTTCATCCTATCTTAAGTCGCTTGTCGAAGCGGGCAAGCTGGGCATGAAATCCGGCGAAGGGTTCAGGACATGGGCCGAGGGCGAGGCAGATCAGGTTCGCCAACGTGTCGCGAAACATCTGAAAAATCTCGAAAAGACTTTGTTAGATCAATCAAACACTGGCGGGAGGCCGGTGAAGGGAGGACGCAATGACAAGGACATTCAAAACGGCCACCAGGCGTAGTTTCATCGCCGGGGCAACGGCAGCAATTGCGGCACCGGCAATCCTGAGGGCGACGCGTGCTTATGCTGCGAACCCGACCTTGCGTGTCGGCAATGTCAGCCCGCGCACCGGACCGCTGGCTGGTTTTGCCGAGGCTGATGAATACGTGCTTCAGGCCATCCAACAAGTGTTCTCAGCCGGGTTGGACAACAACGGAAAAACTTGGAATGTCGAGATCATCTCGAAAGACAGCCAGTCCAACCCGAACCGAGCAGCAGAAGTCGCCGCAGACCTGATCCTAGGTGATGAAGTTGATATCATCGTGGCGGCGTCAACTCCGGACACAGTGAACCCTGTCGCCGACCAGGCAGAGATCAACGAAGTTCCCTGCATCACTACCGACTGTCCGTGGCAGCCGTATTTCTTTGGTCGCAACGGCGTTCCCGGTGAGGGTTTTGAAACCACCTATCACTTCTTCTGGGGCCTTGAGGATGTGATCGCCGCATTCCTTGATATGTGGGACAAAACTGGCGTGAACAAGACAGTTGGTGGTCTTTTCCCCAACGATGCCGACGGTAATGCTTGGGGCGATGCGGAACTGGGCCTGCCTAAACCGCTCGCCGCCGCCGGTTACACGCTCACCGATCCCGGTCGCTATCAGCCTCTGTCCGATGACTTCTCAAACCAGATCGCAGCGTTCAAGGCTGCTGGCTGCGAAATCGTCACTGGCAACATGATCCCCCCCGATTTCGCAACGTTCTGGAGCCAGGCCGCCCAGCAAGGCTTCAACCCCAAGGTCGTGACCATTGGCAAGGCACTTCTGTTCCCATCCGTCATTGAGTCGCTGGGTGACCGTGGTGACGGGCTATCGACCGAGGTCTGGTGGTCACCGCATCATCCGTTCTCGTCCTCACTCACAGGTATTTCTGCGAAGGACCTTGCCGAAGGTTATACGGCAAAGTCGGGCCGTCCTTGGACTCAACCCCTTGGATTTAAACACGCTCTGTTCGAGGTCGTCGCGGACGTCATCAAACGGGCTGATGATCTGGAAGACCCGTCTTCGATCATTTCGGCAATCACATCCACCAACCTGAACACAATTGTGGGGCCGGTGAACTGGGGTGATGGGCCGATGAACAACGTCACCAAAACTCCGTTGGTCGGTGGCCAGTGGCAGAAGTCCGGAGACGCCTATGAGCTGCAAATCGTAGCAAACAGCACCGCGCCCGAAGTGCCGGTGACAGCAGACATGAAACTGCTGGGTTGACCAGGAATTCGGCACCAAACTTGATGCCGAACCCTCTATCCGAGAGACGCATGACGACGATCTTGAAACTCCAGGACCTGAGCAAGGCATTTGGCGCAGTCACTGTCGCCGATGCTATGAGCTATGAAGTCCAACAAGGCGAAGCGCTTGGGGTAATCGGCCCCAATGGTGCCGGCAAAACCTCGATGTTCAATCTGATCACTGGGACGCTCAAATCAAATTCCGGGGTGATAGAATTCAGTGGGCAGAACGTTACGAAATGGAGCGCGGCAAAGCGCAGCCATGCTGGTATTGCACGTTCTTTTCAGGTCCCGCAGCCATTTTCGGGAATGACCGTTTTTGAGAACGCGATGATCGCCGCCACGCAATCAGCTGGCATGCGTGGGCATCAGGCAGAACGGTTTTGTGTGGAAGTTCTGGACCAGACAGAGCTGCTGCCCAAGGCAAACGTTCTTGCCGGAAGCTTGACATTGCTGGAACGGAAACGCCTGGAACTGACACGCGCTTTGTGTGCCAAGCCCAAACTGCTGTTGCTCGATGAGATTGCAGGTGGTTTGACCGAAGCCGAGTGCAAGTCACTGGTTCAGACCATCAAAGATATCCATGCCTCTGGCGTTACCATCATTTGGATCGAACATGTCGTTCATGCGCTGCTGGCCGTTGTTGACCGCCTGATCGTTATCGACTTTGGCAAGAAGATCGCCGAGGGAGAGCCGCAGGCAATCATGGAAAGCGCCGAAGTCAAAGAAATCTATCTGGGGATCGAAGCTGATGCCTGATCCGATCCTCCAGACACGCGGTTTGAATTCTTACTATGGTGATTTCCAAGCGCTTTATGAGGTCGATCTGGACGTCGGCGAGGGCGAGGTTCTGGCCATCATCGGTGCGAACGGTGCAGGCAAGACAACCCTGATGCGTTCCATCACCGGGTTGCTTGCGAACCAACCGGAGCAGATCCAATACAGGGGCAGGGACATCAGCTGCCTACGCGCAGATGAAGTCGCCGAATTAGGTCTGGCGATGGTGCCCGAAGGTCGTCAGCTGTTTCCGTCTTTATCGGTCAAAGAAAACCTAATGATCGGTGCTCAGGTTGGGCGCAAAGGTCCCTGGGATCTGCAAGCTGTCTACGACCTGTTTCCGATCCTGGATGAGCGCAAAGATCAGGCCTCAACATCGCTTTCGGGTGGCCAGCAACAGATGGTTGCAATTGGGCGTGCGCTGATGGCCAACCCCGATCTGATCCTCTTCGACGAAATCAGCCTCGGACTGGCACCGATCATCATCAAAGACATCTACGAAGCGCTGCCCGGCATCATCGGCGAGGGCATGAGTGCAATCATCGTCGAACAGGACATAACCAAGGCACTGTCGGTTTCAAGCCGGGTCTATTGCCTGCAAGAGGGCCGCGTTTCGCTGGAAAGCGCGTCTGACACCGTTTCGCGCGAAGACATTTCGCGCGCGTATTTCGGGATCGAATAATATGGAATGGCTGAACGCTATCGTGCAGGGAACTTTGCTGGGTGGGCTATACGCGCTGTTTGCTGCGGGTCTGTCGTTGATCTTTGGAGTAATGCGGCTCGTCAATATTGCCCATGGCGATCTGATTGTGTTGGCCGCTTACCTTGGCCTGACCGTCACAATCGCAACGGGGATGCATCCGATGGCGGCGCTGGTGATCGTCGTACCCGCCATGGCGTTGATCGGGTACGCCCTTCAACGGGGCCTGCTGAACCAAACTCTGGGCGATGATATTCTTCCACCCCTGCTTGTCACCTTCGGACTGAGCGTAATCATCCAGAACGGGTTGCTTGAGGTCTACACCGCCGACCCGCAGGACCTTGATGCCGGCGCATTGGAAACGGCAAGCGTCGCCGTCGGAGGGCTTACACTTGGAATCCTTCCGCTTCTGACGTTTGGGATCGCTATCGCGGTGATCTGGGGGCTGCAATGGACTTTCTATCACACCGCACTTGGTCGTGCATTTCGAGCTGTGTCCGACAACCAAGACATCGCACAGCTTATGGGCCTCAATCGTCGGCACATCTTTGGACTGGCCATGGCGCTGGCCCTCGGAGTGACAGCAATCGCCGGTATTCTGCTTGGCATTAGGACCAGCTTTGATCCGTCCATTGGTGGCGGTCGCCTGATCTTTGGTTTTGAAGCGGTCATCATCGGTGGGCTCGGCAACCTCTGGGGCACGCTCATTGGTGGCGTCATTCTTGGTGTCGCGCAAACCATTGGAGCCAAGATCGATCCGGGTTGGCAACTGCTAGCCGGCCATATCGCCTTTCTTGTCATTCTCGCCGTGCGCCCAAACGGCCTGTTCCCGAGGGTTTCCGGATGAACTTCCAAGAATATTCGGTTTCCCGTTCTTCGAAACCAGCCCGCGTTGCTGCGATCCTGGCCGCAATCAGCTTGCTTGTTTTAATTGCAGCCCCATGGTGGGCAGGTCGCGCGGACATGCGCCTGATGGGTGAACTTTTCCTCTACCTATCCCTCGCCACCCTTTGGAACCTCATGGCGGGTTACGCTGGTCTCGTGTCGGTCGGTCAGCAGGCCTATGTCGGCTTCGGTGGCTATATGTTGTTTGCACTGACGATGCTGGGCGGTTTGCATCCATTGGTTGCTATCGCAGCCGCAGGGGTCCTGGGAGCGTTGATCTCGATCCCGGTCGCCGTCCTGATCTTCAGGCTTCGGGGGGCATATTTTGCAATAGGCACCTGGGTCATCGCTGAAGTCTTCCGGCTGAGCTTCGCGCAAATCTCAACGCTTGGCGGAGGGTCAGGATCTTCGCTGCCCGTTGCCATCGTGAAATCACTGGCGTCCGGGCGCGCGATGCGTGAGGCGCTGAGCTATTGGCTGGCACTCGGGGCCGCCGTGCTGGTGGTAACCGCCGTGTATCTCTTCCTGCGCTCGCGCCAAGGTTTGGCGTTGACAGCAATTCGCGACAACGAACTGGCTGCCGGTAGCCTCGGCATCGATATCTGGCGAACGAAGTTCATAGTGTACGTCGTCACGTCGTCATTCACGGCAATGATCGGCGCGCTGATCTTCTTGCAAAAGCTGCGCATATCACCGGATGCCGCGTTCAGCGTCAATGACTGGACCGCCTTCGTCATCTTCATCGTCGTAATAGGCGGCATCGGTACCATCGAAGGACCAATCATCGGCACACTCGTTTTCTTTGCGCTGCGCGAAACGCTGGCCGACCTCGGAACAACCTACCTGATCGTTCTGGGCGTGGTCGCAATTGTCGTGATGCTCAAGGCGCCGAAAGGCATCTGGGGCGTGATCCGTAGCCGCTATGATCTGCAACTTTTCCCGCTGGGCTATCGCGTAAAGCACATCGGACAATCCAAGGAAAACTGAACCCATGGCTCGTCAGAAAAAAACGATCATCACATGCGCTGTAACAGGAGCAATCCACACGCCCACCATGTCAGAGGCGCTGCCATACACTTATGATGACATTGCGAGGCAGGCGATCGAGGCCGCCGAGGCCGGTGCGTCGATCCTACACCTGCATGCCCGAAACCCTGAGGACGGGTCGCCATCGGTTGAACCTAGTGACTTTGCGCCATTCCTGCCGCGCATAAAACAGGCGACAGACGCCGTTGTTAACCTATCGACTGGAGGATCGCTGACGCTGTCCATTCAGGACCGGATCAATCCGGCTAAGACCTTCAGCCCCGAAATGTGCTCAATGAACATGGGCTCGATGAACTTCTCGTTTCACCCATTGGCCAACCGGTATGGCGATGACGATTGGAAATTTGATTGGGAGAAGGACTATGTGGCGAACTCCGATCAGAACATCTTTCGCAATACGTTCCGGGACATTTGCGAGGCGGCGGAAACGCTTGCGCCGCATGATATAAAATTCGAACACGAATGCTATGATGTCGGCCACTTGTACAATCTGAAATTCTGCATGGACATTGGGCTGTTCAAAGCGCCGATCTTCATTCAGTTCATCTTTGGCATCCTCGGCGGCATTGGACCCGAAGTCGACAATCTGATCTTCATGAAACGTACTGCTGACCGGCTGTTCGGTGACGACTATCGGTGGTCGGTCTTGGGAGCAGGTGGAGCACAGATGTCTCTTGCCACGACGGCAAGCCAGATGGGTGGTAACCTTCGGGTCGGTCTTGAAGACAGCCTATTTATCTCTCGTGGAAAACTGGCCGAATGCAACGCTCAGCAAGTCGTTAAAATCCGACGTATTATAGAAGATCTGGGCAGTCAGGTCGCGACCCCAGATGAAGCAAGGGAAATTCTGGACTTGAAAGGCGGAGACCGCGTCGCTTTCTGAAGGTAGGATGACCAATGACTACTCTCTTCGACCAACATTTTTTTGGAGTTTACGAAAGCCCAAGGAGTTTGAGCCATGCGATTGAAAGTTCTGACAATCAGTGCGCTTCTGACAGGATTTACGGCGGTTCAGGCTCATGCGCAAAACGCATCTCGGGACATTACCAATCTCTTGCTCAGTAACCGATCAGCAGATTGTGCAGACTATGCTGGCGTGTATTCCGCTTCAGTGGAAGACGTCACCCGCCAGCAACATTTTAACTCCGAACTCGAAATCTCGGCAGATAGTCAGCAGTGTACTCTTAAGACCAATGGCATTCCTAATCATGATTTCAACGGGCCTACAGCCAACTTCGCCAACGATGTAAGGGAATTGTCAGGCACTTTTCGGGTTCCCAGAAATCCAGAAAAAGCCCCCTACCAAACCGCACTGTCGCAACGGAGTTATGATGCCATTTTGTTGAATGGCGTGCCGGTCGATTTGCTCTCGGCCGGGTGTTATCGCCCAAGCGGGCCGCGAGCAGACAAGAATGGCAACGTTTTGGCGGGGTGTCGAGACACGGATCCTTGGTTGCTCGATCCCCCGTCCTACGATCAGTATTTTGGTGTGGATCTTCACAATGCCCACGCCCAGCCCGACGGAAGGTATCATTACCATTCCAATCCAAATGCTCTGTTTTTGGATCACGACCTTGATAAGCCGTCACCAGTTATTGGCTTCGCAGCTGACGGCTTTCCGATCTACGGGACGATATTCAAAGACAGCGATGGCAAAATTAGACCGGCGATCTCTGGCTATGAACTTAAAACCACGCCGAGACCTGCTCCGCCTAAAGGGCCGGGTGGCACTCCGGACGGGACATACATCGACGACTACGAGTTCACCGGGGCTGGCGACCTGGATGAGTGCAATGGCATGACTGTGGATGGTGAGTATGGATACTATGTCACTACAAGCTATCCATGGGTGCTGAACTGTTTGGTCGGACAACCTGACCAGTCATTTGACAAAAGGCGGTGAGTTGTCTTGGCTCTTCCAATCACCGAAAGTCTATTAGAGTCAAGTTTACAAGCTCTCAAAAACTTTGATGGCGCCATCTGATTTGTCTGTGTGGTGATGGGCAATCGTCCAACTGCCCCCAATACGGCGAAATACGTTTGTGGCTCTGTGTGCGACTTCGACCCGTTTGCTTCAAGGGAGGAAAGTCCCTTTTTCTAATCCAACTTCATAAACAAAGTCACCAAATGTGAAGATGATGCGTTCCTTCATTTCAACCATCCCACATTCAAAAAATTCTGCGGCATTCTTCTATGCAATCCAAATAGCATCCAAGCCCACTTCGCTCCTACCATTGGGGCGCATCGCTGTAACGCCATGGCTAAGTAACCATACGCTGCTCATTGGTCTCGGATTCTTGTTGAACACGCTATTCAGCGCCGAACAAATTTCTTCAGACGCAGCAAGAATTTCGTCGTTTTGTGCCATGAACCTTCTCAGAAACTCAATTTGGCTAACCGCCACGTTAGTTGGTTCGAGACGACCGTGTTCCTGAGACCGCTGTTGGTGATGGCAGTTAGGTCAACGTCAAGGCCATGGCCGGAAGATCGTACGCGGCTTTTTTGCTGAATGTTGCAGCCTGTTCGAATGAACATTATGTGCCACTTCCATGTATCCATCTCTCTGGTTGAAAGACTGATACTATCCACTTCTAAAGTGGCCAGAAAGAAAGCTTGTCGCAAGTTTTACTCAAACAAAAGGGCCCCTTGTAGGTCAAAGTGTTTCGGGAACATTGCGTGCAGAAATCGAAAAACAATTCTCATTGCTTCGTCGCGATCGAATGAATCCGGGTGGAGTAGGTAATCTGTCCACATGCCTTCCAGCATTGCGAGTGTGCCGTGCGTAGCATCCCTAGCAACTTGATTAGGGTGTTCGGTTCCAGCTTCTTTCGCAATTCGAGCGAAAGCGTTGAAAACCAGATTACGAAGCTTAGCATCGCGGGTATCTGAAAACGCTGCGATTGCTGCTCTGTTTCGGGCCTCGCCTCGAAACGCGTACCAAATGGAAACGTTTTTCTTATTGAGAATGGTTTCACTCAAGTCGCCCCGAACAATCATCTCAATATGTTCCTGTCCGGTTTGCCCGGTCGTTTCCAACAAGTCATAAATTCCATTGTAGTATTGTTCGGATGAGTAGCGGGCGGCTTCGTCAACCAAATTGTCCTTGCCGCCAAAATGAAGGTGAATCATTCCGCGGGACAGCTCGGCGCGTTGAATGATTTCGCTGACCGAGGTCTCGGAAATCCCTTTTTCTGCGACCGAGTCGAGTACTGCCTCGATCAGAGAAAGGCGATTTCGCTCGCGTATTTCTTGTCGTCTTCGAGTCATTGGATCAGGCGGCTCTGTTTGTTTTCAGTCTCTTGCGGTGCCTTCTAGCGGCCAGTGTGAAATTGGCCATCCCCGGTTGCGAAATTATCAGTTGACACAACTAGTCCAAAAATTCCAGATTTAAATGGACGATTGTCCATTTTGTGATCGACATTGTCGTGCCACCGAAAACGAAGCTCAGCAGGGAAGCATGGCCGGAGTACTACGAGGTGAAACGGGCAAGGGCCTGGCACTGAGCGCGCCTGCGACGCTCTATGTCGGCCTGCTCGTGGCTGTTCCGCTTTGTATTCTTGTCGCCTACAGCTTTTGGACCCAGACCTATGTCGAGATTGACCGCACACTGACCTGGGCGAATTACCAAGAGGCGTTTACCGACCCGCTGGTTCGACATCTGATGGTCCGGTCGGTCGCGATTGCGGGGGCAGTGACATTGGCGACGGTCGGTCTGGCCTATCCGATTGCCTACTTCATCGCATTTCGGACGCAGAAAAAAACCCTCTGGCTATTGCTGATTACCATCCCGTTTTGGAGCAGCTACCTGCTGCGGGTGTTCAGTTGGAAATTGATCCTTGGCTTCAATGGGGTGATGAACTCAGCATTGATTTCGCTGGGGCTGATAGAGGAGCCGCTTACATTCCTGCTCTACAATGAATTCGCCGTTGTCCTTACACTTGCACATGCCTGGGCGCCGTTTGCGATCCTGCCGATTTATGTGTCGCTGCAAAAGATCGACCGCAGCCTCTTGGAGGCCGCAACCGATTTAGGGTGCAGCAAGTTGGAGCGGTTTGTGCGCGTAACTTTGCCCCTGACGGTGCCAGGGATCATCGCCGCTTGCTTGATCATATTCATCCCCACGGTTGGCGACTATGTCACGCCAGCCCTGGTCGGCGGTTCGCAGGGAAAAATGGTGGCCAATTTGATCCAGGTTCAGTTTGGCGCGGCCAATAATTGGCCATTGGGTGCAACCCTGTCCCTGCTTGCCATGCTTTCGGTCGGTTGCGTCGCAATCCTGTTTGTGGTGGTCGTCACCGCACTGGGGCGGAGGATCAGATGACCAAGGCTATTCGTATCCCATGGTTGCTTGTTTATGCGATCGCCTATCTGGTGTTTCTGTACCTGCCAGTTCTGCTCTTGCCGCTGTTTTCATTTAATGACGGAACCATCGTGGCTTTCCCGCTAAAGGGGTTCACGTTGAAGTGGTACGCGCAGTTGGGTCAGCAAGACACGTTGCTGCAGGCGATGGTCAATTCGCTGATCGTCGGCAGTGTGACTGCCTTGATGGCGACGTCTCTGGGCCTGTTCGCCGCGCGCGCCTATGTCCGGTACCGTTTCAAAGGACGGGAGTTCTCCGAAGGTCTGGTCATGCTCCCGTTGGTCGTGCCCGGTATCATTGTCGCCAGCTCGATGCTGGTTCTGTTCATCAGTATCGGTTTGAAGCCATCGCTGACAACGGTGATCCTTGGGCATGTGTTCGTGGCACTGCCCTTCTCCGTGTCGATCATGAAATCTGCATTTGACGATTTCGACCAGTCTTTGGAGGAGGCCGCGTTCGACCTTGGTGAAAGCGTCGTGGGTACGTTTCGGCGTGTTACCTTGCCAATCGTCGCGCCCGGCATCATCGCCAGCCTGCTGGTGACGTTCACCGTGTCGTTTGATGAATTTGTCCTGGCCTTTTTCCTATCCGGGAACAGCCCGACATTGCCGGTCTATATCTGGAGCCAGATCCGCTTTCCGGCAAAATTGCCCAACACGTTGGCGCTGGGGTCGCTGCTTTTACTGTCTTCAGTCCTGCTGCTGTTGATTGCCGAATACTTCCGCCGCCGTTCCATCCAATCCTCTGATTGAAGCCAAAGGAAAAGAGTAAGATGAGCGAACAGAACATCATCGAAATTCAGGGCGTCGAAAAACGCTTTGGTTCCTTTGTGGCTGTGTCTGATCTGAACCTGACCTTGAAAGAGGGTGAGTTCTTTTCGCTGCTTGGGCCTTCGGGCTGCGGTAAGACAACAGCGTTGCGCATTATTGCAGGTTTTCAAGATCACGAAGAAGGCGAGATCCGAATCGATGGTCGAACGATGGGAGAGGTGCCTGCCAACAAGCGCCCCACCAATATGGTGTTCCAAAGCTACGCGATCTTTCCGCACCTGAATGTCGGCGACAATGTTGGGTTTGGATTACGCAAGACAAAGCTCTCGCGGAAGGAAATCAAAGAACACGTGGCCGAGGCGCTTGACATGGTTGAGCTTGGCGGATTGCAGGACCGCAAGGCCAATGAGTTATCCGGTGGTCAGCGGCAACGTGTGGCGCTCGCTCGTGCGCTTGTCATGCGACCGAAGGTGTTGCTGCTGGATGAGCCTTTATCAGCGCTGGACAAAAATCTGCGCGAAGCGATGCAGTTGGAAATGCGCCGTCTGCAGCAGAAGCTTGGAATTACCTTCGTGATGGTCACGCATGATCAATACGAGGCGATGACCATGTCCGATCGGATCGGCGTCATGTTCGCTGGACAGCTCAAGCAAGTGGATAAGCCTGAGGTTCTGTATTCCCAACCTTGTAACCGGGAAGTGGCCTCTTTCATCGGCGGAATGAACTTTCTCGATGCCGAGGTAACGGCAGAGAACCCTGAAGCGCTGGAAGTCAACGTTCAGGGCTTTGGGGAGATGACGATCGGAGTGAACCCAAATGTTCAGGTGCATGACAAAGAACTTCTTGTCGGCGTTCGGCCTGAGCAATTGGAAATCAGTGCGGAAAAACCGGATGGGTACGATGCTCTTGTTCAAGGCGAGGTATCGGACGTCGCCTTCTATGGTGAGAGCGTCCACTACTATGTGCGCGTAGATCGTCTGAAAGAAAGCATCGCCGTCGCAGTGCCAAACTATTTTCACACAGTCGATCACAACCGCGGCGACACCGTCTGGCTTGGCGTTCAAAGCGCCTCAGTGATCGACTTGGGCAAACGCTAGTCTTTGGGAGGAGACAAATGAGTAAAACAGCATCACTTACGGCAGCAGTAGTTGGCATCTTTACCGCTAGCCAAGCGCTAGCAAATGCCGCTGATCTGACCGTTTTTGACTGGTCCGGATACGAGGATCAGGGCTTCTACGGCGACTATGTCGAAAAGTACGGCGGCGCGCCCAGCTATACTTATTTCGGCAGCGTGGAAGAGGCGTTTACCAAGCTTCAGTCCGGGTTTGAAGCCGATTTGGCCCATCCCTGCACGGATGCCCTGAGAAAGTGGGTAGCGGCAGACATGATCAAGCCGATTGACACCAGCAAGCTGGAGAACTGGGACAAGCTGATGCCCAAGATCAAAGAAGTCGATGGCATCACCATCGATGGGCAGACCTACATGGTTCCGTTCGAATGGGGCAATACTGGTCTTATCTATCGCACCGATATGATTTCGGCAGATGATGTTTCGCTGCAATTGCTTGCCGATCCTGCATATCAGGGCAAAGTCGCCATTCCGGACGCCGCTTCCAGTGCCTTTGCAATGGCGGCATTGGCAACTGGCGCCTCCAGCTATACCGATATGAGTGACGAGGAATTCCAAAAAGCGGCGGACTACCTGCGCGCGATTCATCCGAACGTACGCTTTTATTGGTCTGACGCCGGCCAACTGGATCAGGCAATTGCCAGCGGTGAGGTCACGCTGGGTTGGGGATGGAACCAATCGGAACTGAACCTGATCTGGAACGAAACGCCAGCGGTCATGATGCGTGATGTGGACAAAGGTATCGCAACTTGGGTCTGCGGTTATGTGCATCTGAAATCTGCAAAACAGTCGGATGAGCAAGTCTATGACATGCTGAACGCGCTCAGCTCTGCCGCAAGCGGTAAATACATCATCGAAAGCTGGGGATACGCACACGCCAACGAGGACGCGTTTGCCCAAGCTGACCCGGAACTGATCGAAACCTACGGGTTCTCGGATGTGGACAGCTTCTTTGAAGGCAGCCTTTTCTTTGACGCTGTTAACCCCGAGTTGGAGGCCAAGATGTTGAAGGAATTCGAGCGCATCAAAGCTGGCTTCTAAAGGCACTCTTACAACACAGCCGGGAAGGGTGGGGACGTAGGAAACCTTCCATTCCCACGAAACTAATTCCGATTTTCTTGGAGGAAGCGCGGTAATGTCAGGCGCTGACGGATATTCTGTTCTCTTCGAGCCGGTTCAAATCGGGCCAGTAACGGCTCGTAACCGGTTCTACCAAGTGCCCCACTGCAATGGTTTGGGTCATTTGCGACCTCAGGCCGAAGCTGCCATGCGGGCGATGAAAGCCGAGGGCGGTTGGGCGGTTGTATCCACTCAGGAGGCCGAGATTCATCCGACTTCGGATTTGTCTCCTTATTCTGAAAACCGAATTTGGGACGATCAGGATATTCCAGCACTGCGTCTAATAACCGACTCAATTCATGAAAAGGGTTCGCTTGCGGCAATCCAATTGGCGCATAACGGTCACCATGCCCAAAACCACCTGACCCGTGCGCCCTTGCTGGCCCCATCAGAACTTGTCCTGCAGACCCCATACCCGAAACAGGCCAGAGCCATGGACAAGTCGGATATTCGTGAGTTCCGCAAGTGGCATCGCGCTGCGGCTCGTCGCTCGCGCGAAGCCGGGTTCGACATTGTGTATGTCTATGCCGGGCATCACATGACATTGCCTCATCATTTTCTGCTGCCACATTTCAATGATCGGACGGATGAATATGGAGGTTCGTTGGAGAACCGGGTGCGACTGACCCGCGAGCTTCTGGAAGAAACCAAGGAGGAGGTTGGAGACAATTGCGCCATTGCCCTGCGGTTTGCGGTTGATGAAATGCTTGGGTCAGACGGCATGCAAGCGCAGGAAGAAGGCCGTGCTGTAGTCGAATTTCTGGCCGAGCTTCCAGACCTTTGGGATGTTAACGTGGCAGATTGGAGCAACGATTCTGCGACGACCCGGTTCGAGCCCCGCGACGGCTTTCAGACCTCGTATATCGAGTTCGTGAAACAAGTGACTTCTAAGCCTGTTGTGGGCGTCGGGCGTCTAACGTCTCCGGACTTGATGGCGTCACTGGTCAGGAAGGGTATCCTTGATTTTATCGGCGCGGCGCGACCATCCATCGCTGATCCGTTTCTGCCCAACAAGATCAAAGAAGGTCGCATCGAAAAAATCCGCGAATGCATCGGTTGTAATATCTGTGTTTCATCCGATTCTCTCGGCGTCCCCATACGCTGCACACAAAACCCGACTATGGGCGAAGAATGGCGGAGGAAATGGCATCCTGAGATCATTGAGCGTCGGGTAGAAGAGGAAGCTGCGCTCGTTGTCGGCAGTGGACCAGCCGGGCTTGAATGCGCCATGCAATTGGCGCGTCGGGGCTACGAGGTAACTCTGGCGGAAGCAAAGCAAGAGCTTGGCGGCCGTGTGCTGCAGGAAGCTAGCCTGATCGGGCTATCCGCCTGGAAGCGCGTGACAGATCAAAGAATTTACGACCTGCAACAACGCGGGAACGTTCATTTGTTCACCGACAGCCGTCTGTCAGCCAGTGAGGTCGTCGAACTGGGTATTCCGAACATCTTTGTTGCAACGGGCGCAAAATGGCGACGAGACGGGCGCGGAAAATCTGCATTCCACGGTGTGTCAATCGATTCAGGTTCTCAGGTTTTCACTCCGGATGACGTTATGGCCGGGGTCATCCCGCAGGACGGCCCGATTGTGGTCTACGATGATGATCAAGCCTATCTCGGTGGGGTCTTGGCGGATCATTTGGCTCAGGCCGGGCGAGAGGTTTTCTTTGTGACGCCGGCCTCAATAGTCTCGCCGTTTACCGAATTGACGTTGGAGCAGACTAAAGTGCAACGCAGTCTGTTGGAAAAAGGCGTTCACCTAAATCTGTCCCAGACCTTGGTCGATGTCGCGCCAGGTCAGGCGACATTGCAGTGCGTCTACACGGGGCGAGAGAATTTCATTGAATGCGGCTCCGTCATTCTGGTGACGCAACGAATGCGAGAAACCGCCCTTTACGACGAGCTTTGCGGGTTGAATGAAAGTCCGCTGCGTACGTTGGAATTAATCGGAGATGCCGCAAACCCGGGCTTGATCGCGGACGCTGTATATTCGGGTCACATGGCTGCTCGAAATTTCGAACGTAACGCGGACGACATCGACCATGAATTCTTCCGCCGGGAAATCGTTTCCCTTGAATCTGCATGAGGTGCGTAATGCCAAAAGATGACTTGCAAGTAATGCGCGACTTGATGGACGCGCAACGGGAGGGGTTCGCCTTGCCTCGGCACTTCTATACGTCTCAAGCAGTATACGAGAACGATATGGACGCGTTCTGGAACCGTAACTGGATCTGGGTCGGCCACGTTAGTCAGGTCGCTGAACCGGGCGACTATTTCCTGTTCGACTATGGGCCCGAGTCCATCATTGTCGTTCGGGATCGTGAGGGCGAGGTGCGAGCGCATTTGAACGTATGTCGCCACCGAGGATCGCGGGTTTGCATTGAACAGCAAGGCAAGGTGCGCAACTTCATATGCCCTTATCATGCATGGACTTTTGACCTGAACGGCAAGCTACGAAACGGGCGATCGATGGGACAGGACTTTGACCCTAGCCAGTACGGGTTGTTCCCTGTTCAGGTGAAGACTTTTCAGGGTCTGATCTTTGTCTGCGCGGCAGAAGATGCTCCGCCGCTGGATGCTGCCCTGGAAAGGCTGGCCCCGCTTTCAAAGCCGTTCGATTTTGAAAACCTGAAAGTCGCGCACGAGGCATCATACCCGGTTCCGGCGAACTGGAAACTGGCCCTTGAGAACTACTTGGAATGCTATCACTGCGCGCCGTCCCATCAGGACTATTCGCGTAGCCATTCCCTGAAAGATCCAGCCCAGGTTCTGGAGTTTAGCGGGGCATTGAATGAACGGATGAAAGAAGCCGGAGTGCCCACCGAGGAACTTGATCTGACAGGAGAAAATGCGGACGCGCCGGGCGCAGATGTTTATTGGCGGCGCTACCCTTTGTTCCCCGGCTATGTGACCGGCAGCAAGGATGGAGCGCCTCTGGCGCCGCCTTTGGGCGAACTGAAATCCCACGATGGCGGAGCAACTGATCTGGGGATCGGCACACTGAACTACTTCCTCGTCTATGCAGATCACATGGTCGGGTATCGCTTCGTCCCTCGCGCGCTGCAGGAAACGGATATTCAGATCGTTTGGTACGTACGCGGAGGCGCTGAAGAGGGGCGCGACTATGACAAGGATACTCTGACGTGGCTTTGGCATGTCACGTCGCTCGATGACGAGCGGATCATACGACACAATCAGGAAGGCGTGAACTCGCACCATTTCGTCCCAGGGCCGTTGTCCGAGATGGAGTGGAGCATCCCCGGGTTTTATCGCAATTACTTCAGCATGATCTGACACGCTCAGAATTCGGAGAAATACTATGACAGAGTTGACGAAGCGCAGATCAAGACGGCGCGGGGGTGGGCGTGAAGCACGTGCAGCTGTGCGAACCAGCAACGTCGCCTCGCAAGCAATCTGGCCGGGCATTTCGGGTGGGCGGTACAAGCCCCTTTCAGACGCTGACATGTCGCGCATTCATGAAGCCGCTCTTGGCATTCTGGAGCGTACGGGTGTCGGTGATCCAACGCAGGAAGTTCTTGATCTCGTGCTGCCCAAAGGGGCGACGGTGAACGAGCATGGTAGGCTGTGCTTCCCTCGCGCGTTGATGGAAGACCTTTTGGCGAAGGCTGCCAGCGAGTTCTATGTCCACGCACGCGGCTCGCGAGCCGGCAAGGACGACATGCACTGCACCAAGGACAAGGTGTATTACGCAAACTCCGGTACTGCTGTGACAACTTTCGACGCGGAGACTCGCAGTTTCCGGCCATCAACACTCAAGGACATTTACGACTTTACCCGATTGGTTGACCGGCTCGACAACATCCACATGACCGGTGATACGGTTCTGGCAACGGATGTGCCGCAGGACTACGAGCATGACATGAGCATGCTCTACGCCATTCTGGCGGGTAGCGAAAAACCATCTTGCCTGACGTTCCGTACTCGAGAGCACATTCAGGACGCGATTCATCTGTTCGATCTGGCATCAGGCGGGGAGGGCAAATTCTTCGAGAAACCCTCGGTCATTTTTGGCGGTTGTCCCATAGTGTCCCCGCTCCGGTTCGGGCGGGAAAATTTGGAGATCCTGATTGATACAGCGAAGATGGGGCTTGTCTGCGATTTGGCTGTTCCACCGCAAGCTGGGGCGACCTCGCCTGCGCCTCTGGCCGGGACTTTGGCGCAAGCCGTCGCCGAGACTCTATCTTGCGTCGCCATTGCCAACCTGATTAACCCGGGCACCCCCGTTGTCTTTGCAGCTTGGCCGTTTATTACCGATCTGCGCACTGGATCGTTTACAGGCGGCAGTGGTGAGCAGGCGTTGATATCCGCGGCAGCTATCCAAATGGGCAATTTCTACAACCTGCCGACCAGCGTCGGATGTGGTATGACGGATTCCAAAATCCCCGATGCGCAATATGGTCTAGAAAAAGCTCTGACATTCGCTTTGGCGGCTCATGCCGGTGCCAACCGGCTCTGCGAGTTTGGCGGAATGCTCGGCAGCCTGATGGGCTGTAGCTTTGAGTCGATGGTCATCGACAACGAAGCTGCGGGCATGATCTCACGGACGCTTCGCGGGATTGAGGTGAGTGATGAAACGCTTTCAGTCGACGTCATCCATGAATGCGCGATCGATCCCGGACATTTCCTCGGTAATACTCAGACATTGCAGTACATGGAAACCGAGTATGTCTACCCGACACTGATGGACCGCGAGCTGACTGATACTTGGGAGAAAGCGGGTCGTCAGGACATGTTCGAGCGTAGCCGATCCGTAGTGGATGACATTCTGTCCAATCACTACCCGAATTACTTTGGTAGCAAGGCGGACGAAGAGGTTCGGTCCAAGTTCCCGATCAAATTGCCCCGTGATGCAATGCGCGCTGGGTAAGCGCTGCTGCAGGTAGGGCAGGCTTCGCGGTTGCTCCTATGTTCTGAATACGCCTTGGCGCGTCAGGTCGTCGGTTGCCAGCCGGATTCCTTTTTCAAGGATGTCAAACATCTCGTTCAACTCGCCCTCCGTGATGATCAGCGGAGGGGAGAACACACACATGTTGATGATGGGCCGCAGGATCAGCCCGTTTTCCTGGCAATGGTGATCAATCATAGCGCCAACCGATTTATCTAGATCCAATAAATTGTTAGCTTCGGCGTCCGCAACGCATTCAACGCATCCAACCAGCCCCATACCGCGGGCATCGCCGACCAGTGGCAAGTCGGCCAGAGCCTGTAGGCGCTCTTCAAAAAGCGGAGTGATTGTGCGGACATGTTCCAGAATGCCGTCGCGCTCCATGATTTCAATAGTTTTCAATCCCGCTGCCGCGCTCACTGGATGGCCCGAATAGGTGAAGCCGTTTGAAAAAGTAGCGTTCCGCCCGTAGTCTCCGCTCACATCTGCAATCAGCCGATCAGAGATGATGCACGCCCCCATAGGTACGTACCCGGACGTCATGCCTTTGGCGCAAGTGATGATGTCGGGTTGAATTCCAAAGACGTCTTCAGAAGCAAACCAGTGTCCAAGCCTCCCAAATCCGGTCACGACCTCGTCTGAAATATACAGGACATCGTATTTCTGGCAGATTTCCAGACAGCGCTGATGATATCCTTGTGGAGGCACAATGACGCCACCAGAGCACAAGATCGGTTCAGCGATGAAAGCAGCGACCTTGTCTGCGCCGGTCTGTAAGATCATGTTTTCCAGATCCGCTATTTTTTCGTCCAGAAAGTCGTCAACCGTCTGATCGGAGCGACGAGTATACGGATTAACATTCGGCAGGAAGCGCGTCAGCTGACTTGCCTGGTCCAGCCAACCTTTGTCACGCTCTTTTCCGGACACCGAGGCCGCCAGATACGTCGATCCGTGATAAGCTTTCTGCCGCGATATCACGATTTTCTTTTCAGGTTTTCCCAGCAGGTTATTGCGAAATTGCACAAACCGCAGAGCGCTATCCACGGCCGTTGAACCTCCTGTTGTAAAGAACACGTGGTTCAGGTCACCCGGGGTTCTCTGGGCAATTTCATGTGCCAACCGGGCCGGAGCCGAGTTGGCATTATTGAACGGCGAAAAATACGCCATCTCTTTCGCCTGCTGCGCCATCGCGTCGGCAATCTCGGTGTTTCCATAGCCCAATTGAATGCACCACATACCAGCAGGGCCGTCTATCAGGCGCTTTCCGTCCTCTGTCACGACGTGAACGCCAAGACCGCTTTCGGCAAAGGTCCGTTCGTTTTGGCCCAGATGTGCCATGCCCTCCCACGGGTGCAGAAAGTTCTCGTTGTCCCAATTGCGTATGGATTGAAAGTCGGAGTTCGATAGGGTCATAGGCCACCGTGATGTAATAAATATCACAAAATGAACGAGCATTCATTCAATGTCAATCCTTGAACCTCCGCTCTGTTAAATGCGAAAAGATCAAGAAAGCGCACCCCAGAAAAGGACAAGTAAAATTACTCTCGAGCCCGATACTCCAGCAAACGCACGGGAACTCAGCAGGTTGCAGAACCGAAGTCAGTTGATCCAATCGGCTGCAGACGCCATCTATAAATACGGAATTCGCGGCACAACCGCGGCAAGAATCCAAGAGTTGTCGGGATTGTCGCAAGGGATGATAAACCTACACTTTGGCTCCAAGGAAAAGCTGCTGCTTGCGGTGGCTGAGGAACTGTCAGTCCGCTACGCGGGGCAGTGGAAGGCCATTGCAATAAATCCAGAGTTAGACCCGGCAGACAAGCTAATCTCTATCATTAAGGCAGATTTCGACCCCTTAGTCCTTAATGCGCGGGACGTTTCGATCTGGTTTTCCTTTCGGGCTGAAGCGCTCTCAAACCCAAACGTTTTTCCTTTCATCGACTCGCGAGACAAAGGTTTCCGCGCGGTGATCCTGGAGCTGTTGGAACAAATAAAGGACGAAGGCGAGTACGAGGACATAGACGTCAAACTTGCAACAGACGCGTTGGTTGCTTTGTTGGAAGGGCTTTGGACCGACTACCATTTGCACTCGGATATCTTCAAACCCTCGGAGGCCTTGAAGATCTGCCTGTTTGTGCTGCAGTCGATATTTCCAAAACACTTTAGCGCTAGTCGATCCGCGAGTGCAGGTGACTTAAGTGACTAGGAACTAACCTCGGTCAATCACGAATCCGTCTGTGTCTCATGGTGAAATCGACGCAAGTCGTTGATCATTGCTTTGGCCAAAGAGACGCACATGAGCAGTAAAACAGCACTGAACGGCAGTGCCCCGATGATCATCGAATTGGTCAATGCCTCTAATCCACCGCCGCCCGCGACCAGCAGAGTTCCAATTACAAGGGTTAGAAGAACGCCCCAGAGGATACGATGAAGCATGCCGGTGTCTTCGGATCCGCCGGACATGATCGTGTTCATCACAAGGATGCCAGAGTCGGCGGATGTGACAAGGAAGGTCATGGTTAACAGAACACACATGACACTCACTACCGCGAGCAGGTCACCCGATATCATTTCCCCCAAGGTGACGAATAGTGTTGCCGTCGTTGATGCCGCAATGATTGATCCATTGGCATCTCCATTCAGTTCCAAATCGATGGCCGCGCCGCCCAGAATGGCCATCCATGCAAAACATACGAGGGACGGGGCAATGACCGCGCCAAGTATGAACTCGCGTACGGTTCGCCCTCTTGAGATACGCGCTAAGAAAAGTCCGACAAAGGGCGAAAACGCGATCCACCATGCCCAATAAAATGTAGTCCATCCGGCCTGCCATCCAAACAACCTTCCGCTTGTACCCGCGTTATAAACTGCAGTCTTGGTTGCATCAGAAAGACCGGCTGTTTCGTTGCTCAAACCCTCAAGAAAGGTTGCTTTTGTTCCCCATGGATCAGTTGCACCCGCAAAGAGTTCGCCGACAAAGGGTGCCGCTTCTGCAGGCAATACTGAGGCAAACTCGACTTCGGAAATCGGTCGAAAAGCTTGGAAGCTCAGAGGGACAAAATTTTTGATATAGTCAACCAGCGCTGTAGCATAGGTTGTCGCCGCAAACGCGAATGAGCCATAAACAATGAATACCACCAGCAATACCAGTGAAAAGAGAAGATTAATATTTGACAAGTATTTGACACCACGCCCGACGCCAGAGACGGCAGAGAGTGTCGACATAATCATAACAACGATCAACGCCGTTATTAGGCCGGCGGTTGACGGGATCATATTGGTTACTTCTTTCTCCACAAGCCAATTCGCTCCGGTAATTAGAAACGCACCATCCACCAATTGAGAAACGCCATAACCGATCGTTACCGCTACGCCGAGTATTGTCGCAACGACGCCGAGTATATCGATCACATGGCCTGCAACACCGTTTGAATATTCTCCAAGCAACGGGGTCAGTGCGGTGCGGATTGTCAGCGGCATGTCTCTGGTAAATGCGTAGTAGGCAAGGCTAAGGCCGGTGACGACGTATATTGCCCAGGCGTGAAATCCGGTGTGCAAAAAAGTATAGCGGTAGGCTCCTTCAATCGCGTCTTCGCTTTTGGGCGTGACTTCCCCGGAAATAGTCAGTGGATTGGTTTCCCAAAGGCCAAGTGGTTCAGCGGTTGCATAGACCATTAGGCCCACGCCCAGACCCGCCCCAAACATCATCGAAAACCAAGAGAAGTTAGAAAATTCCGGTTTCTCATCTTCTAAACCCAGCCTCATGCGGCCGGTTGAAGGAATGAGCGCGATAAGGAAAAGGAAAAGTACAAACAATCCAACGGAAAGGTTGTAGAATGTATTGAACTCGGACAGCATTCCTGACTTCCAAGTTCGCAGAGTATCGTTGGCTGATAGTGGCCAAACCAGCGCCCAGAGAACGAGTAGAGAAACCGAGAGTTTGCTTACCAGCGCAATCGGCAGGCAATACCCTTTGTAAAAGCCGGTCCGCTGAGTTCTTATTTTCAGGTCTGTGAAAGGTTCTTCAAGCGCCATGTTTTCTCGGTCTTACATAAATTGATTGCTTTGCATGCCGCGCAGCCAGCCGATCGTTTCAAGACTAATTTACTTTCAGCCAGAATAGGACTGTAGCGGCGGGAGCGATAGATGGGAGGGATACCTATGAGTCGCAAATGGCAAAACCTGTGCGGCTATGAAAAACTGAATGACTCAAAGTCAAAGGATTAGCCTTCGCTCAGTGGTAAATCCATGCGTTGCCCGACATTCCTGTTGAACGTAACACGAACCTGACCCCTCCGACATAGTCGGACCAGAAACTAGGTGAACGTTCGACATCAGAAGGCACCCAAAGTAGAATTTGCAATTTCCAATGAAAACTAACGCAGCACTCAAATCAGTTTCTAGATTTCGAGTTAGACGCCGCTTTTTTGACTGTCAGTCAGCACGGTACTTGGCTGTAGCGTTGCATTACTTCAGAGAAAAGTTCGCAGCGCCTGCGTAATCACATAGCACCCATTAGCGACGTTTGAAACTTTGTTGATCCGGAGCGTTCATCTATAGTTTGTGCGTGCTTCGGTTCTTGGCAGATACCCAAGATGTTTTCCCAGATGTCCACTTTATGCCCATAGCTGGAATTTACTCTAACTTGATCCAAGCCGCATTCCTTGAGGAGCTTTGCACGCATGCGGCTACAAACTTTACACCATTGAGTCCATCATGGACCGTTGGATAGACAACCGAAGTATCAGGTGAAATCCCGCCTCGGAAAGCTTGGATTGCCTCAGCAGCCTCTCCATAGATATTGGCGAAACCTTCAAGATATCCCTCGGGATGGCCCGGAGGGACTCTACTCAACCGATTGGCAGCGTCACCTGCTCCAACTCCATTTCGGGTGATCAGACGCTTGGGTTTGTTGTATGGCGTGAACCAAAGGTAATTGGGATCTTCCTGAGACCACTCCAACCCACCTTTTTCGCCATAGACCCGCAAGCGCAATGCGTTTTCGTTACCGGGCGCCACCTGAGAAGACCACAGCATACCACGCGCGCCGCCTTCAAAGCGAAGCAAAACGTGGGCGTTATCATCGACCTTGCGCCCCGGCACAAAGGCCTGCAAATCCGCCGCCAGGCTTTCCGCTGTCAGCCCGGTTACAAAGCAAGCGAGGTTGTAGGCATGGGTTCCGATGTCACCGGTTGATCCACCCGCGCCCGAGCGTTCGGGATCGGTTCGCCACTCAGCCTGTTTGAAATCCTGCTGCTCGGTCAGCCAGTCCTGCGGGTACTCAACTTGAACCACACGAATCTTGCCAATTTCGCCGTTGGCAACCATTTCACGCGCCTGCCGAACCATCGGATAGCCCGTGTAATTGTGGGTCAAAATGAACAGTGCCTTCGCGCTTTCGGCCGCCTTCACCAGTCTTTTTGCATCCGCAAGGGTCGAGGTGAGTGGCTTGTCACAAATGACGTGAATACCGCGTTTCAGGAATTCACGCGCGGCTGCATAGTGAACGTGGTTTGGCGTGACGATTGAGACCGCCTCGATTCCAGATTTCAACCGAGCTTCCCTGATTGCCATTTGTTTGAAGTCTTCATAGACCCGTTCGAGCCCCAATGCCTGCCCACTTTCCATGGATTTCTCTGGCGTCGAAGACAAAGCACCGGCGACCAGCTCGAACTTGTCGTCCAGTCGTGCAGCTATGCGATGAACACCCCCTATGAAGGCGTCGTTTCCGCCGCCAACCATGCCAAGCCGAATGCGGCCCGAGGTTTCTTCACTCCGTCCTGTGACCATCACTCAATCCCCAGCATTTTACGATTGGCGGCTTCGTCGGCGCCACTATCAGCGAAATCATCAAAGGCTCTCTCGGTCACACGGATGATGTGATCTGACACAAACTGAGCGCCTTCACGCGCGCCATCCTCGGGGTGTTTGAGACAGCATTCCCATTCGACCACAGCCCAACCATCAAAGTCATTCGCCGCCATTTTTGAGAAGACCGCACCGAAATCCACTTGGCCATCACCAAGCGACCGGAACCGCCCAGCCCGATCAACCCAGCTTTGATACCCGGAATAAACACCTTGCCGCCCGGTTGGGTTGAACTCGGCATCTTTGACATGGAACATCCGGATCCGATCTTTGTAGATGTCGATATTATCCATATAGTCGAGGCATTGCAGCACGTAGTGCGACGGGTCGTATAGCATGCAGGCCCGTGGGTGATTTCCCGTCCGTTCCAGAAACATCTCGTACGTCACACCATCGTGGAGGTCCTCTCCGGGGTGGATTTCGTAGCATACATCAACGCCGCAGTCTTCGGCGTGATCAAGGATTGGCACCCAACGACGCGCAAGCTCATCAAACGCCGTTTCAATCAAGCCGGCGGGGCGCTGCGGCCAAGGATAGACATAAGGCCATGCCAACGCGCCCGAGAATGTCGCATGAGCCGAAATACCCAAGTTTTTTGAAGCTGATAGCGCTTTCTTGACCTGGTCTACTGCCCATTCTTGCCGGGCTTTCGGGTTCCCTCTGACGCTTTCGGCCGCAAAGCCGTCAAATGCACTGTCATAGGCCGGGTGAACGGCCACAAGCTGGCCCTGAAGGTGCGTTGAAAGTTCAGTAACTTCGACACCATTGTCCCTGGCTTTTCCTTTGAAGTCATCGCAGTAACCGGTGCTGGACGCGGCCTGTTCTAGGTCGAACAGCCGGCCGTCCCAACTGGGCACCTGAACGCCTTTGTATCCACAGTCAGCTGCCCATTTAGTGATCGCGTCCCACGAATTGAACGGCGCTTCGTCCCCCGCAAATTGCGCAAGAAACAAAGCTGGACCTTTGATCGTCTTCATAAAATCTCCTCCCCAAAACCTGAGCCTCTATGGTGGTAAATTTTCCTTCAGATAGATGTCGATGCGGATACGTTCCTGCGCTTTGTTGAACGGAACCTTATCCGAAGTTGCGCGCAGCAGGCGGACGGCTGAACGTACAATGTGCCCAGTGTCTTGCGAGATCAGAGCGTCAAATGTACCGAGCGTGAGCGCCTCACGACTGAGCGGTGTAAGCTCATGAGCTATGATCACCAGATCTTCGCTGAGCTTGTTTTCTGAAAGGAATTGAATCAGGCCTGCGTTACCCGCTGCTGACGAGTATATTCCGACCAGATCTGGATAGGTTTCAAATATTTCGGGCATCATCCTGTAAATCAGATCCGGGTCATCTCGGCCCTCGACTGATGCTACGACTTCGAGGTGCGGAAATTCCTCAGCCACAACAAGGTCAAAGCCTTGACGTCGTTCGAGGTGGTCACGTGCCAAACGGGATCCTGTAAGTACCAAGACCTTGCCGTCACGATGCACAAATCGCCCCATTAGCTGAGCGGCGGTTCGTCCTGCCGAAACGTTATCGATACCCACAAAGTGGTCTCGCTCAGAACTCGGCAAGTCAGACACCAACGCAACCACCGGAACGCCTTTGTCCCTGAGCCTTTTAACAGCATCCCGGACAGAAGGCGTTTCGGGCCCGAAAACGGCGACTCCGTCTACATCCAAACTGTCTACAGCATCCAGAATGTTGACGATATCTTGGGGCTCAAACGGAGCAACCTTCTTTATTGCAATGCGAGTCCGCTCGATAAATTGGTCGCGTGATTGTTCTGCGATCTGACTGCTGATTGCCTCCACAAACTCGTTGTCCGTGTCCGGCAGAACAAAGAGGAAGTTGTAAACTCGGTTACGCGCAAGGTTGGCCGCGGCCGTGTCGCGTACATACCCCAGCTCATCAATCGCCTTTTGTACTTTCTGTACGGTCACCGCCCGCACGCCGGGGCGTCTGTTCAAGACCCGGTCAACAGTCGCTAGGCTGACACCCGCAACGCGCGCGATGTCATTAACGGTTGGCTTTTTCACCAATTCTAATCTTTGTTTTTGGTCTTCCACGTGTTCTTCAGCCCTCAATCTCCCGCGCTAAGCCTTCAAACAACAAAGCAACAGCCTCAGCGCCGGGATCGTTATGTCCAACAAGGTTTTCTTCGGGAACATAGGCTGCGCGGCCTGCCTTAGCACGTCGAATATTTGCGGTGTTGTTCGCGCCTTTGCGGGCAGCCTCGGCCGCATGCGTCAGACCAGATGGTAGTGCGACAAGTGCCGGTGCCAGGGCGTCAATCATTGTCCTGTCACCGACCTTGGCACCCCCAACCTGGCTGACGCGATTCAGTCCTTCGACGAGAGATTTCGGTACCGATGCTCCGCTCGCACAGGCATCTCCAGCTGCGTTGAAGAAGATTGCGAGTATCACGCCGGAAGAACCACCCATTGTCTGACTTAACTCATTGCCCAACGCCGGAAACAGTTGTGTCAGATCAGCAAGCGGCATGCGGTCAAGGCTACCTTGCAATGCTCTTGCGGCAGTCGCCAATGTGCTTCCTGTATCGCCATCTCCAGATTTCGCGTCCAGTTCGTTGAGGTTCTTCTCTGCGTTGATGAGCAGTTCAGACAACCGGGTGATCGTTTCCCTTGTGGTGGGATTGTTAGAAGGAATTGGATCGATAGGGGTCAGGCCATCAGGCAATGGTGCCACTTTGATCGGGCCGATGGAATCGACCCCGGGCCATGCGGCCAGATCAACGGGTGTTTCAAGGGCTGACAAATCGTCCTGATCCACAGGCAGAATGGAAACCGAAAACCCGTGCATATCCAGCGACGTCATCATGGGTGCCGGGCCAATGATATGGTGGGCAAAACCAGTTTCGGACAACGCATGCGTAAGGACAGCCATTTCTAGCGGAGTTGTAGAACCCAGGTTGTTGACCAACGCCACGCAATCCCCGGACCCCACCCTTTGCTTCAGCTTCTCCACCACTGTGGACATAGCCGATACAGCATTTGAGAACTCGACTTGCTGTACACCGGGTTCGCCATGAATACCCAAGCCAAGCTCTGCTTTCCCGGGGGCGATCCGGTCTTCTTTTGGAGATCCCGGAACGGTACAGGTGTCCAAGCTCATACCGATGCTGACAACCTTCGCAATGGTGCTTCTTGCAGCATTTGTAACGGTGTCTAGGTCAGCACCGTCTTCAGCAAGCGCTCCGGCGATTTTGTGTACGAACAACGTACCCGCCACGCCACGTGGTTGCGGAAGGTCGGGCAGGGCGATGTCATCGTCGACAACGACCATCTCTACCTTGCGGCCCAATGCACGGGCGCGTTCAGCTGCCAGTCCAAAGTTCAACCGATCACCGGTGTAATTTTTGACGATAAGCAGGCACCCAGCCTCACCCGTGACCGCAAGAATGCCCGCCAAAACCGCCTCGACTGACGGGGATGCAAACACTTCCCCGCACACCGCGGCTGTCAGCATACCGGCGCCAACAAAACCTGCATGGGCGGGTTCGTGACCAGACCCCCCGCCAGAAACCAGGGCGACCTTCGACTTGTCCCAATCCGACCTGTAAACAACCTTGATGTGCGGGTAACCGTCCAACCGGGTCAGTTGCCCTCCGGAAGACGCCAGAAGACCGTCTATGGCCTCTGTAACCAAAGTTTCTTTTGTGTTGAGGAACTGGGCCATGCTTTTGCTCCTTAGTTCACGCGCGCGCCGGACGCGTCAAAATACAACGGGTTGTGTGGGCGGATTTTTATAAGTTTTCCAGATGGATAATCCTGATGTACATCAATCAAGGTCACAACCGGGTGACCGTTCAGGTCCAGGTGTAGCCGCGTTTGATCCCCCAGATGCTCTGCGCGTATTACCCGCGCTTCGCTGCCTTCTCCTTCGATGATGTTTTCCGGGCGAAGACCTATTTGCGGACCTTTGTGATTGCCTCCGAACAGCTCGGAAGGCAGAATGTTGATCCGCGGTAGTCCCAACCGGCTGGCGACATAAACGCTACCGGGGTTTTCATAGATGTCCCGGGGTGTTCCGTACTGAACCAGCCTGCCGTTTTCCAAAACGCCGATATGCGTCGCCATTGTCATGGCTTCGACTTGATCATGGGTCACGTATAGCAAGGTCGATCCCAGATCCGCCTGAATTCTTTTCAATTCGACCCGCAAATCCGCCCGAAGCTTGGCGTCCAAAGAGCTAAGGGGTTCATCCATCAGAAATATCTGGGGGGCTCGCACCAGCGCTCGTCCAATTGAAACGCGCTGCATTTCACCGCCAGACAGTTCAGTCGCTTTGTTGTTCAACTTGTGCGGAATCTGGAGGATGTCCGCAACTTCGTTAACCTTCCTCTTGATCTCATCCTCTGGCGTCTTCAGGATCGGCGACCTCAGAGGAAAAGACAGGTTCTCCCGCACTGTCATATGCGGGTACAGTGAGTATTGCTGGAAAACCATGGCCACATCGCGCTGGGCTGGCGTTTCTATTCCAACATCCCGTCCAGCAATGCGAACGGTTCCAGAATCCAGTTTCTCAAGTCCGGATATCAATCTCAGCGTCGTTGTCTTTCCCGCGCCCGTTGGACCCAATAGCACCACAAAGGCGCCGTTGGGGATCGTCATCGAGATATCATCCACCGCCTTTAGATCGCCGAATGACTTCGAGATACTCTCTAAAACGACTTCAGCCATTACTTAGTACCTCGTCGTTCAGAGCGGACCTCAACGCGCGTCCGGTGGCCTTTTCAAATAGTGTTACTGCGGGTGAGCGGAACTCTAACCCCACCGTCTCGCCGGGATTTACGACTTCGCGCGCATCAATCCGGGCTTTCAGCTCTCCGTTCGGGCTTTGCAGCGTCACGATCTGGGTGGTTCCCAAATATTCTGTCGCCAGAACCTTGGCTCTGTAGGCGCTCGCATCCGATAGAAAAACATGCTCAGGGCGAACCCCAAAAACTAAGTCACCTTCCGCCCCCTCCATCAGTTTGGGCACGGCTTCGTCATGGCCATTTAGTCGAACCATTTCCGAGTCAGGCGCGACCTTTCCTTGAAACGGCAGGAAGTTCATGGAAGGGGACCCGATAAAATCTGCAACGAACATTGTGGCTGGTTTGTCGTAGATTTCCTGAGGTGTGCCGAATTGCTCAATCACAGCGTTGTTCATCACTACGATCTTGTCGCCCATTTGCATGGCTTCCAACTGGTCGTGTGTCACGTAAACAGTGGTTGCGCCCATACGGTCATGAAGCGCGCGTAACTCTTCGGCCATGTGTTCTCGAAACTCGGCATCTAAGGCACCCAACGGTTCGTCCATCATGAATGCCTTGGGTTCGCGAACGATCGCGCGGCCCAGCGCCACGCGCTGCCGGTCGCCACCTGACAGTCCACCAACCGGGCTATCGAGGATGTCGTTGATCCCCAGAATTGCCGCGACTTCTTCTACTTTGGCTTTTACAGCAGCACGCGGCATGCCCTGCGATATCAGGGGGTAGCTGATATTCTTACGCACGTTCATATGTGGATACAGCGCAAACATTTGGAATACGAAAGCGATGTCTCGCTCTGATGGGGGTCGCTGGCTGATCTCTTCGCCGTCTAGGTAGATTTCACCCGACGTTGGAAGTTCCAAGCCTGCGATCATCCGCAGTGTCGTCGTTTTTCCGCAGCCAGATGGCCCTAGCAACATGAAAAACTCACCGTCCTCAATCGTGAACGAGCTTTCGCGGACAGCCGTGAAGTCGCCGAACATCTTCTTTACGTTTTTAACTACGATCTGGGCCATTTCTACTCCGGGAAATGGCTGACGATGATGAACATGACGGTTCCGATCAGCGTGACGATAAAGGAATAGGTGAACGCCCAAAGGACGAACGGTTGCATCAGCATAAATACGCCGACCGCGATGAGGATGGTCGCGACCATCTCCCATGGGCCTCGGCGAAAACGCATTAGTCCTGATAGAAACTCGCTCATTTGCGTACCGCTCCGAATGTGATCCCGCGCAGCAGGTGTTTGCGCATCAGGATGGTGAAAATCATGACCGGAATCAGGAAGATCGTGGCACCAGCCGCAACTGCAGGCCAATCCAGCCCACCGATCCCGATGATGGTGGGAATAAAGGGCGGCGCGGTCTGCGCATTCGCGGATGTCAGCAACACGGCAAACGCATACTCGTTCCATGCAAAGATAAGGCAAAAGATCGCTGTCGAAGCGATACCCGTCGCAGCCTGCGGCAGTACAACTTTGTAAAACGCCTGAAACCGGGTGTAGCCGTCTATTAGTGCCGCTTCCTCGTACTCTCGCGGGATTTCGTCGATGAACCCTTTCAGCAGCCAAACAGCCAACGAGATGTTCACACCCGTATAGAGAAGGATCATCCCCAAATGCGTGTCGCTTAGACCGAGGTTTCTGAACATCAGGAAGATTGGGATCGCAACGGCAACCGGGGGCATCATTCTCGTACTGAGGATGAAGAATAGAAGGTCATCCTTGAGCGGCACCTTGAAACGGCTGAATGCATAAGCAGCCAAGGTGCCAAGGAAGATGCTTAGGAACGTCGATCCAAACCCGATGATCACCGAATTCATAAAACGCTCGCCAAACTTGGATGGCCCGACAATAACCATGTCATATTGCCGGACGATCTCATCGGCCCAGTTCTGTGGCGGGTTTGCTTCCAGGAACTCCTGCGTCTGCCGTGTGCGAGTGGTGAAGAGATTGACATAGCCTTCAAGCGTTGGGTCAAAGACAACCTTGGGCGGATAGCTGATCGCGTCGGCTGGAGACTTGAAGCCAGTTAGCAAAATCCAAACCAGCGGGATCATCGTGATCAGCGCATAGGTGATAACCAGAAACCCGGCGATCCACTTTGAACGGTTCGAAGGTTCGGTGACGGAAAAACTGCTCATCTCTGTTTCACCTTGTTCAGGGCTTTGACGTAGATCGACGCAAGGCCGAACACGGTGACGAAAAGGATGATCGCATAGGCCGAGGCATAACCCGTGCGCCATTTCTCAAAGGCTTCGCGCTTCAAATTGATGGAGGTCAGCTCCGTAACAGACCCTGGCCCGCCGCCCGTCAGTTGCACCACCAGATCGAACATCTTGAAGTTCTCGATCCCTCTAAACAGCACCGCCAACATGAGGAATGGCAGGACCATCGGGATGGTAATCGTAAAGAACTGGCGCAGCTTGCTGGCCCTGTCGATCTCAGCTGCCTCGTAGATGTAATCGGGAATACTGCGCAGCCCGGCCAGACAGATGAGCATCACGAAGGGGGTCCACATCCAGGTGTCGACAATCACGATGGACCAGGGCGCCAGCGTTACGGACCCGAGCATCTCAAAGCTCGACGGGTCTTTGCCGATAAACCACGATACGATGTAGTTAAACAGGCCGATCTGAGGCTGATAGAGAAACTTCCAGAAGTTTCCGACAACGGCCGGGGACAGCATCATCGGCAGCACGATGATCGTGGTCCAAAGATCATTGCCCTTGAATTTCTTGTTGATCAACCACGCCAGAGTAAATCCGATCAGGACTTGAAAAAAAATCGTCCAGAACAGGAAATGCGCCGTGGCCTGCATGTTCAGCCATGTGTCCGAGTCTGTCAGGATACGCTCGTAATTCCTGAGCCCGACATCTTTGACTTCACGGCCGATCCGGTTGGCCTTGTAGTTGGTAAAGCTCAGTTGGATGGTCCAGATCAAAGGGAAGATATTGATCGCCAGCAGTAGAAATATCGTTGGGGAGATGAATACCCAGGCGATCGCGCGGTCGGATAACCCCCGAATTTTTCGCGCAACTCGCTCGGGCGTTGCCTGCGCAACGCGATCTACGGTCCTGTCAGACATCTCTTTGCCAGTTCTTGTTGGTTTAGGACTCACGGGTGAAGGTAGAGCGGGTTTGCACCCGCTCCTGCCTGTGTCCGGACTAAAGCTTGCCTTCGTCTTCGAAGACTTCCGTCCAATCTTCGATCAGAAGATCAAGCGCTTCTTGAGCTGTGCCTTGGTCGGCAACCACGTAGTCGTGGATGCGCTTCTGCATTGCCAGCAGCAGTTCCGCGTAGGCAGGCTCTTGCCAGAAATCCTGCACCCCAGCCATTGCTTCCAGGAAGTCACCGGCGAACGGTTGGCTGTCTACGAAACCAGGATCTTCCAGCACCGAATTATGTGCTGAGTAGCCGCCTAGTTCCCACCATTTGGCCTGAACTTCTGGCTGCGCGAACCACTTAATGTACTCAAGCGCGGCGTCCTGTTTGTCAGAGTAGCTGACAACAGAGATACCTTGTCCGCCCAGTGTCGAGCCTGCCTGATTTTGTGGTGGGTTGACGAAGAAGTCGATCTTGTCACCACCGGTATTGGGATCGGCATAGAGACCCGGGAAGAACGCGAACCAGTTCATAGCCATGGCGACCTGACCGGACTTAAAGGCGTCCAAGCTCTCGCCCATGTAGGAGTTTGTGTATCCTGGGGGTGTCGCTGTTTTGTAGAATTCTTTGTAAAACTCTAGCGCTTCGACTGCTTCGGGCGAGTTTACGGCACCCTCCATATCGTAGGATCCTGGTGTGTTTTCATATTTGAAGCCCCACGGATAGAGTGCTCCGGTCACACCCATGGTGATCCCTTCGGAACCACGCTCAGTAAAGATCGCCGCACCGTAAACCGTCTTTCCATCGATCTCACGACCCTGGAAAAACTGCGCGATTTGCAGCAATTCTTTCTGAGACTGAGGTTCACGCAAATCTTGCCCTGTTGCTTCCTTGTACGCAGCTTGGATGTCCGGATTCTCGAACCAGTCCTTGCGATAGAACCAGCCGTTTGCATCCCCCATTGCGGGCAATGCGTAGTAGTTCGGAGTACCTTTAGGCCATGTCGAATAGGCGTAAACCGTTGCCGGCGCGAAATCGTCCATGCTGATGCTCTCGGCATCGAAGAAATCATTCAGTTTTACATAATGGCCGTTTTCAGCGCCCCCGCCGATCCACTGACTATCTCCGATCAACAGGTCACAGAGCTTACCCCCAGAGTTCAGCTCATTCAGCATCCGGTCCGCAAAATTTGGCCACGGCACAAACTCGAAGTTCATAGTATGGCCGGACTCAGCTTCGAATTCTTTTGAAAGCTCAACTAGAGCGTTGGCCGGGTCCCATGCTGCCCAACACAGTGTCAGGTCTTCGGCATATGCCCTTGTAGAAAGAGTAGTAGCGGCAAGGACTATTGCGCTGGCCGAGGCCAGTTTTGAGTAAGTCATCCATTCCTCCCTTTTTTGCGCCGTCATTCGAGGATGTGCGAATCGCGGCATGTCTATAAGGCTATTTGAGGTACGCACCTCAAGTCCAGATATTTTTGAGGTTCGTACCTCAAGGGCCCGAAAGAGATCGCCATTTTTGTCTCTTAGTTATTGATTTATAGTAAAATTGCCCTTTGAACTTGATGCGCATGTATTTTTGGTAGCGAGTTATTGAATGGCCATATCGACTTCAATCGGCGCTGCCGTCATGCGGCCAACAGGTTCAGCGAACTCGCTTCTGAAGCGCTCAAAGATTATTTGGTCGATACCTTATGAAATTCGAGATAGCGTCAAACAGCGCGGACAACTCGGGACCTTGCGTAACACTTCTTGGTCAGGTGCAGACGTATGAACAATCTCTCCATCGTCCGATTGAACCGCTACCCTATAAAAGGCTTGAGTTCCGAGCCTATGCAAACTGTGACGCTGCGAGCAGGAGATGGCATTCCGGGCGACCGCCTGTTCGGATTTGCTCGCTACAACTCCGGTTTCGACATGCAAAACCCAATGCCACTGCCGAAAGATCGTTTTGTCGTTTTGTTGAACGAGGCTGCGCTGGCAGGCATTCAGACAAGTTTTGAAATTGAGTCCCAGGCACTTGAGATCAATACGGACGGAAAGACACGACGCTTTGATATGCGAGAGTCTGAAGATCGACAGAAGGCGGCAGAGTTCCTTTCTTCAAAGATCAATTTAAGAGATTCAGAGCCACCAAAGTTTGTCTCCTCTGCTCCTCATAGGTTTACAGATGTATCTGTCGTATCACCGCAAATGATGAACGCGATATCCGTTTTGAATCTGGCCTCTGTGAAAGAGTTGGGCGAGCAACTGAACGCAGAAATCCACCCGGCGCGCTTCCGAGCGAATATTGAGATAGACGGATTACCTTCGTTTGCTGAGCTGGATGCAGTTGGATCAGTTTTAAGATTTGGCGACGTCGAGTTGAAGATACTCTCACGCACGAAAAGGTGTGCAGCAACTGAAGTGAACCCGAAAACGGCCGAGCGCGACTTGAAAATACCCTACCTTATTCGGAAATTGATGGGCCATACGGATATGGGCGTTTATGTCGAAGTGGTTAATGGTGGAACGCTGACGGTCGGTCAAACTGGGGAAATACTCGCTTAAACCTTGCCTCCTGCCAAAGTGGCTTTTGTTAGAGGTTTGCGCCATGTTCGTTCAGTCGACTAAACTCAACTCTTGCTCTGTATTTCTTTTGGCTATCCGGGGTGTCGAAGGAAACCGCGTTCGTGCTTTCTGATCCAGATACGAATGGAGGGCACTCCTTTGACGGAGCCTTGACAAGATCGCTGTTTCAAATAATTTTAATCATTAAAATATTTAGGCAGGTGTTGCTCAATGTATCTGGGCTTGGATTTGGGAACGTCAGGTCTTCGCGGGATTCTGGTAGATGACACAGGACACGTTGTCGGTGATGCCGAAGTCAGCATTTCCACTTCGACGCCCAAGCTTGGCTGGTCTGAGCAGGACCCTTTGGATTGGACCAACGCTTGTGAAGAGGTTGTTGGGAAGCTTCGCGTTAGCAACCCTGAAGCATTCTCAAAATTGCGAGGTATTGGCCTAAGCGGACACATGCACGGCGCCACACTACTGGATTCTGATGGCGAAATATTGAGGCCCTGTATTCTTTGGAACGATACTCGGTCAGCCGACGAAGCGCGGACACTAGATCAAACACCAGAGATGCGCGCAATATCGGGAAACATCGTGTTCCCGGGGTTTACGGCGCCGAAACTCGAATGGTTGCGTGCGAATGAGCTGGATGTGTTCTCAAAGGTGGGCAAAGTATTGCTGCCGAAAGATTATTTGCGGTTTTGGCTTACTGGCGAATATGTCTCAGACGTGTCTGACAGCGCAGGAACATCGTGGCTGAACGTAGATGCTCGGCAGTGGTCGGAAAGGGCGCTGGCCATAGGTCACATGCGTGTCGAGCAGATGCCGCGCTTGGTCGAGGGCAGTGATCCGGGTGGAGAGTTGAAGGTCCGTTTGAGGCAGGAGTGGGGGCTTTCGAATCCGGTTGTCGTGGCTGGAGGTGCTGGCGACAATGCTGCCGCTGCCTGCGGGATCGGGAGCATCAACGACGGCACCGGTTTTGTCTCACTCGGAACGTCTGGCGTGTTGCTTGTTGCGAGGGAAGCCTATGCTCCTGATCCGGAAACCGCCGTGCACTGTTTTTGTCACGCGGTCCCGGATCGGTGGATACAAATGGGTGTCATGCTTTCAGCAACGAACAGCATGAACTGGCTTGCTCGCAATCTGGGCGAACCCGTGGAAAGACTCGCTTCAGCTATGCCTGAAAGACTGAACGGGCCTACAGCGATCACCTTCCTACCATATCTGTCAGGAGAACGGACGCCGCATAACAATAGCCATATTCGAGGCGCGTTTTTGGGCTTGGACATCTCGTCGGAACCCGCTGGGTTGACCCAGTCCGTAATGGAGGGTGTTTCTTTTGGAATGAGAGATTGCCTGGAAGCACTGAAGAGCACCGGAACCCAGCCAAATAGCCTTATGGCAGTTGGGGGAGGTGCGCGATCTCGGTTCTGGCTGGAAACCTTGGCTACTGTTTTGCAAGTTCCGCTGGAATTGCCAAAAGGCAGCGAATTCGGTGCCGCAATGGGCGCTGCGCGACTCGCGATATGTGCTGCCAACGACGCTGAACCGGCGCAAGTAATGACGCCGCCGGAAATTCAGGAACGCATCGAACCACGCGGCGATCTGATTGACGCCTACGAAAACGAATACCGGAGATACAAGCAATTCTATCAGGCGCTTGCGCCGCTGGCAGTAAGATGAAACCAGAAACGGGTAAAGCCTCTGGGATCGAAGCTGCTATTATCACGGATGGGAATATGCGTGTTTCAGTCCTGAACTATGGGGCTATCACGCAGGGGTGGTGGTACAAGGACGTCCCGCTCATCCTTGGGTTCGAGGACCCAAATGAGTATCTCACAGATACGCGTTACCTGGGCGCAATTGTTGGGCGCGTTGCCAACCGGATCAGCGGCGCGACGTTTGACTTGGATGGTACCAGTTTTGAATTGAACGCCAACGAGGGCAAAAACACCTTGCATGGCGGCGACGATGGGCTGTCTAAACAGTTTTGGGAACTCGAACAGATTGCACAGAACGAGGTTTTGCTGAGCTACGTTTCTCACGACGGAGAGGGAGGCTTTCCGGGGAATATCAGGTTCGAAGTCAGGATCTGCCTACAGGGCTCACGCTTGGTCTATTCAATAACTGCACAGCCTGACCGGCCGACGCCGATAAGCATTACACAGCACAACTACTACACTTTGGGTGCTGCAGAAGGGGTAGACCAGCATAAGCTGACACTCGCTTCAATTTGGTATCTGGAAATCGACGATCAGGGTATTCCGTCGGGCAGAGTACTTGCGACCACCGAAAATGGGTTGGATTTTTCAACGCCCAATACGATTGGCCGTGTTCCCGAAGGGATCGATCACTATTTCTGCTTTGATCATGATCGCGGCCCAAAGGCTCCGGTGGCGGAACTCACTTCACCCTCTGGCCTTGCGTTGACAGTCAACTCTGACCAGCCCGGAGCACAGGTTTATTCGGGCTATGAGCTGATGAAACCGCGTCGCGCTTCGCGTGGTGTGTGTATCGAGCCATCGGGTTATCCCAACGCACCGAATATCTCGTCGTTTCCCTCAATCATCTATACTCCGGAGAATCCGTATCGGCAGGAACTTATTCTAGAAGTTTCTGAGGAATGACATGAGAGCAGTTTCGCTATTCTTGATTATTGGCTCAACAATCTCAGCGGTGGGTGGTGCGCTTGCCCAATCGCTTGATCCTCTGCCGGAGTTCCTCGAACCCGACTTTGCAAGTGCTGAGCTGGGGCGTTTGCTGTTCTATGACCCGATTTTGTCTGGCAACAAGAATATCAGCTGCGCGACCTGTCATCATCCCAGGCTTGGTACGTCCGACGGTGTTTCCCTTGGTATAGGGGAAGGGGGAATTGGGTTGGGACCAGAGCGGACATTGGACCCAGAGAATACCCCGGAACAACGTATTCCACGAAACTCACCAGGGCTTTGGAACCTCGGAGCTATTGAGTTCACGACGTTTTTCCATGATGGGCGATTAGAGACCGACGCAACGCAACCTGATGGTATCAGAACCCCGTTGGGTACTCATATGCGGTCTGGTTTCAATTCAGCGCTGGCCGCACAGGCCATGTTCCCGGTTTTGTCGCCAGACGAAATGGCGGGTCACTATTCTGAGAATGACGTGAGCAAAGCGGTTCGCCTCGGATTTCTGACACAGCAAGGCGGTGCGTGGGATCTGATTGCAGAACGTGTTGCGGCCATTCCAGAGTATGAGCAGAGGTTTGAGGAATTAGCGCCGGAACATGGAGTTACGTTCACGGCAATTGCCAATGTAATCGCGGACTTTATCGCGTTCGAGTGGCGCGCGGATAACAGCCTGTTTGATCGTGCAATGCGAGGTGAGGCCGTGCTTTCAGAAGAGGCCGAGATTGGCATGGGCCTGTTCTACGGAAAAGCTGGCTGCAGCAACTGCCATTCGGGCTGGTTTCAGACGGATCACAAATTTCATTCGATTGCGCTGCCGCAGATCGGTCCGGGAAAGGCGGCGCGATTTGAAAACCATGTCAGGGACGATGGGCGCCTTCGCGTAACCGGCGACTCCGAAGACGCGTTTGCTTTTCGTACGCCATCATTGCGCAACGTGACCCTGACTGCGCCATACGGACACAACGGAGCCTATGCTGAACTTGAGGATATAGTACGCCATCATCTTGACCCGTTGGCGTCCTTGCGAAACTACTCGATCGAAATGGCCACCTTGCCGGACTTCCCCGGCTCTGACGACCAAAGGGCAATGTCGGATAATCAGCACTTGGGTGCGATTGCCCAAAGCAACAGCTTGTCGAAAGTAAGCCTGACGGGTCAGGAAATCGACGCTCTTCTCAGATTTCTGGCAAGCCTTGAAGACCCGGCAGAGCGGCTAGGTGTGCCCGACCAAGTTCCAAGCGGGTTGCCGATTGAAAAGTAATCAGCGGTGAAGACGTATGATTTGGTTGGGCTGATAGTCCAACCACTCGCCTTTCGACCCATCCGGCCAGATCATACGAACCTGCACCTGGTCCTCACTCCCAAGCCCAAAATGCTGAAACCCAGCGATACCACCAGCGTGACCGCCGCCGATTGTTAGCTCGCGGGTTTGAACACCCAGCGAGGTTTTGACTTCAAAAAATCCACCAATTGCTGCGTGATTGGATTGATCCTGAGTGACATCCAGCAATAGCCAGTTGCCACTATGAGAAGTGTTCTGGCTGACTTCGAGCTCAGAACCTCGGTTGACGACCACCAGATCCAGCTTCCCATCGTTGTTTAGGTCGGCAAGGGCCGCGCCGCGTGATTTAGCCATCGAAGCGACGCCGGCATCTGCTGCAGCTTCAATAAACTGACCGTCGGAGTTCTGTAGTAGTAGGTTATTGGGGTCGTCCAGAGCCGCATCGGGCATCTGTTCTACGTTTCCCTTGGCCACGAATATATCGTCCCGGCCGTCGTTATTGACGTCGCCAAACTGTGCGTGCCACCCGGTGGATGGCCTTCCGTCTCCGCCGATATGCGGTCTATGAGCGGTCGTACCCTTTTCGTAAGTTGCATCGCGCCAGGTCGGGCCGTTTGTCACTGGGTCAAAAACCTGGAGTTTCTGGTCACCCATCGAGGTCAGATAGACTTCGGGAAATCCGTCTCCTGTAAGATCCCGAGAGGCGATCCCCATTCCCCAGATCGAAAATGGAAGCCAACCTTCGTCTTCCGAGTATTGCCGAGGCTCGGGTTCCATCGCCCATAACTGCTCGTGACCGCCGCGAACATAGTAGTGACGGTCGTTGCTGATGCGAAGATCAGCGCGGCCAGTTCGGACCCAGTCCGAAAACAAAATAGAAAGTGAGCAGTAGCCGGGCTCAAGATGCAATGGCTCGTGATACAAGTCGCCTTCTGGGCGGTACAAAAGGGTTGGCCCGCAGGATTCAAAAGGGCCTTCGGGATCAAACCGATCAACATAGGTGCCAAAAGCCAAGGTCGGTAAAGTTTGCCCGCTTTCCCATGTTGCCGAGAAACCTGTGGTCCAATGGTCATCGGACTGAAACCCGAGGTCAGCGAAAGGGCTGAATTGGCAGTCGGGATGGCCCCGAAGAAGCAGGTCTGGGCCAACACGCAAAATCGCCAGATCCACCATGCCGTCGCTATCAACGTCTAGAGGGTAGGCCCCTGTCACACTGGCCAGCGAAAGATCTTCAGGCGTCTTTGCCTGAAATGCTATCTGTTCCTTCGAGGTATTGATGAACAGTTGAGACCGGTTGGAACCGCCAGCCAAAAAGAGTTCTGGCAGCGAGTCCCCATTGCAATCGAAAACGGCCACACCACCGCCGACAAAATGCTCCCACCCGCCATCATAGACATGTTTTGGTACATCCACATTTGTAAATTGGGGAATAACAGTGTCCGCATTCGCGACAGTGGCAAAAGCTACAAGTATCGCAAACTCAAGACGCATTCGACGTCAGCTCCTTGACCTTGAGAATCGAGATTTGCTCAATTCCATAGGCTGCCGCCCCTTTGGCCCACACCATGTCGCCCCAGTGATGAACTTTGATCTGAGGCAAAGGTGCATCGACATTCACAACGCCGTTTCGAATGCGGGTCATAACTTCGCTGGAACACAAATGCTCAAAGCTCATTTGTGCCCCCGAGACTATAATGCACTCTGGGTCATACAAGTTGATCAGGTTGGAAATCCCTAGGCCAAACATCTGACCTGCGCGGGCAAGTACCGATGAAGCTCTGTCGTCACCTGAGTTGGCGCGGTCATGTATGTCGGAAATGGATTTCATGTCGTTGGTATGACCAGTTACCGTCATCTCGCGGATCAAAGCATAGGCGCCCACATAGGCTTCTAGACATCCGCGTTGACCGCATTGGCAAAGGGCTCCGTCAAGTTGAACTTTGGTGTGCCCAAACTCAGCGCCGCAGCCTCGCTCTCCACGGTAAAGTTTGCCATCTAGAACGATACCGAGGCCAACACCGTGTTCGATCGTAACGACGAGGAAGTTTTTCAAGCCCTTGCCCAAGCCAAAAAGCTGTTCGGCCTTGGCGACAAGATTGGCGTCGTTGTCGACGAATGCGGGGCAGGGCAGCTCATTTGAAAGCAAGTGGCTGAAATCAATATTTCTTTCAGTAATCGAGGATGACCAGTGGACAAAATTCTTGTTTGCATCGACCAGTCCAGCCACCCCGATAGAAACACCTGCCAAATGAGCGACAGAACGATCGATCTGTTTGCAGGTTTCTTCAAGAGCTTCGCGGATCGCCGATACAAATTCTTGCGGCGACATCCTGGCGTGATCCAAAGCATATTTATGGGATGCGACTTCGTTACCTTCAAAGTCGACCAAGATAACCGAGATTACTTGCCGAGCCACTTTTAGACCAGCCACAAGGTGCATCTGGCCGTCCAATTGCAGCAATACTCTGGGTCTGCCTCTCTTCCCCGACTTGGACTGTGCCTGGCTTTCAGTCTCCTTCACCAGCCCGGCTGAGATGAGATCAGCCGTGGCTGCGGTGACGGTCGCAGGACTGGTTTGCAAGGCGGATGCAATATCGATCCGCGAAACGGATCCCTTGGCTCTGATGTGTTCCAATACCCGCAGGCGGGTAGCATTTCTTTGTTCCAAAGAAACCGGAGAGGCTTTGCTTTTTAGCATCCTGTCCTCGCGAATCTTGCTGTTGGCCCAATCTATTTGAATTTGGGTACCTCTTGTAGAGTAAATATTTTACCGACTGAAATAAATATGGTATTCAAATTTGTGAGAGCCGCGAATCGAAATGCGATGGCTCGGCAAATGGGAGGAAATCATGAAGAGAATTCTCAGCTTTTCGGCTGTGGCCACTTTGTTGGCTTCGACCGCATTCGCAGAGCCAGTGGTCGGCGTGAGCTGGTCGAACTTTCAGGAGGAGCGTTGGAAAACAGACGAAGCGGCCATCAAGTCGGCACTTGAAGCAGGTGGTGCCGAGTACATTTCGGCAGACGCGCAATCGTCCTCCGCAAAGCAGCTATCGGACATCGAAAGCCTGATCGCCCAGGGTGTGGACGCGCTTATCATCCTAGCGCAAGACGCGCAGGCGATTGGACCGGCGGTTCAGGCTGCCGCTGACGAAGGCATCCCGGTCATTGCCTATGACCGTCTGATCGAGGACGACCGAGCATTTTATCTGACCTTCGACAACGTGGAAGTCGGCAGAATGCAGGCTCGGGCTGTCTTTGAGGCCATGCCCAAAGGCAACTACGTGATGATCAAAGGCTCTCCTACTGATCCAAACGCAGATTTCCTGCGCGGTGGTCAGCAAGAGATCATCGGAGCAGCCGTCGACAGCGGTGACATTGTAATTGTTGGTGAAGCCTACACAGATGGTTGGTTGCCCGCGAACGCGCAGCGGAACATGGAACAAATCCTGACCGCGAACGAAAACAACGTGGATGCAGTCGTTGCGTCGAATGACGGTACTGCAGGCGGTGTTGTTGCTGCGCTGACCGCACAGGGCATGGAAGGCATTCCGGTTTCCGGTCAGGACGGCGACCACGCGGCATTGAATCGTGTCGCACTGGGAACGCAGACGGTTTCGGTTTGGAAGGATGCTCGCGAACTTGGAAAGGCGGCTGGTGAAATTGCTGTCGCATTGAGCGGTGGGACAAGCCCTGCTGATGTCGAAGGCGCAGTTAGCTGGACATCACCGGGTGGGACCGAGATGAACTCGGTTTTCCTAGCGCCTGTTCCAATCACTAAGGACAACTTGTCCGTGGTTGTTGATGCCGGATGGATCCCGCTGGAAGATCTTTGCCAAGGCGTTGAAAACGGACCTGCCCCTTGTAACTAAACCACTCAGCCCTAGGCCCTTTTGTCCGGGCCTGGGGCAAATGCTGAATATGAAAGATCGGAAATGACCGAAACTTCGTCTCAGCCGGTACCTGAAAAAGCGAAACCCAGCCTGTTCCAGCAACTGGAACTGGATATGCGGCTTTTGGGAATGATCGGCGCGTTTGTCATCCTGTGCATCGGGTTCAACATCTTCACAGATGGAAGGTTCCTGACGCCGCGCAATCTATTCAACCTGTCCATCCAGACAGTTTCGGTCGCCATTATGGCATGTGGGATGGTGTTCATTATCGTCACGCGGCACATCGACTTGTCGGTAGGAGCGCTGCTGGCAACTACCTCGGCTGTGATGGCAATGACGCAAACTGAGCTTTTGCCGCAAGTCCTTGGGATGGGTTTGAACAATCCAGCAACCTGGGCGATCACCATTGTTGTCGGGCTGTTTGTCGGCACGCTGATTGGTGCGTTTCATGGCTGGATGGTCGGATACCTGACGATACCAGCCTTCATCGTCACGCTTGGTGGATTTCTGGTTTGGAGAAACGTGGCGTGGTATTTGACTAGCGGTCAGACGATCGGTCCTCTGGATAGTACATTCCTGATGTTTGGCGGGACCAACGGGACATTGGGAACGACGACAAGCTGGCTGTTCGGCTTGTTTGCTACCGCAATCGCGATCTGGGCTTTGTGGAGCAGTCGTCGCGCAAAGGCGGCGCATGGGTTCCCCGTCAAACCTGTCTGGGCCGAGGCCACTTTGGCCGGGATAATCGCGATCGCCATCCTCGGGTACGTTTACATCGTAAACAGCTACGCCATACCAACGCGTCGGCTGCAACGTATGTTCGAAGCGCGCGGAGAGACAATGCCAGAGGGGCTGGTCGTCGGATACGGCATACCGATTTCTGTACTCATCCTAATCATCGTGGCTGTCACGCTGACAATTGTGGCGCGAAAAACCCGGTTTGGTCGGTACATCTTTGCCACTGGCGGCAACCCGGATGCGGCAGAGCTTTCGGGTATCAACACTCGACTGCTAACCGTGAAAATCTTTGCTTTGATGGGTTTCTTGTGCGCCGTGTCCGCGGTGGTCGCCTCGGCTCGCTTGGCGAACCATTCGAACGACATTGGTACGCTCGACGAACTTCGGGTCATAGCAGCTGCAGTGATCGGAGGAACCGCATTGTCGGGCGGCATCGGCACCATCTATGGCGCGATTCTGGGTGCATTGATCATGCAGGCGCTGCAATCGGGCATGGCAATGGTTGGCGTTGACGCGCCGTTTCAGAACATCGTCGTCGGCAGCGTCCTCGTGTTGGCCGTCTATATCGACATCGTTTACCGCAAGCGACTGGGGGCAAAGTGATGCAAGCTCAGGATACGCAGAAAAAACCTTCTGGCACTGGGCGCGGTTCAGGCGCGCCGCCATTGGTCGAGATGCGCGATATTTCGATTTCCTTCGGTGGGATCAAGGCCGTCGACCATGTGTCGGTCGATCTCTATCCGGGTGAAGTCGTTGGTTTGCTTGGCCATAACGGGGCCGGAAAGTCCACGTTGATCAAGGTATTGTCCGGCGCCTATCAGATGGACCACGGCGAGATTCTGATCGATGGGAATCCGGTCGAGATTGGCAATCCCCGTGACGCCCGGGCGAACAATATTGAGACCATCTATCAAACGCTTGCCTTGGCCGACAATCTGGACGCGACCTCGAACCTTTTTCTTGGGCGCGAGATGACGACGCCGTTTGGGTTGGTCAACGACGCGGCCATGGAGGCCGAGTGCCGAAAGATCATGGCGCAGCTCAACCCAAACTTTCAGAAGTTCAATGACCCGGTCTCCGCCTTATCGGGTGGGCAAAGACAATCAGTGGCGATTGCTCGGGCCGTCTATTTCAATGCCCGCATTCTGATCATGGATGAACCCACTGCGGCGCTTGGGCCGCATGAAACCCAGATGGTGGCGGATCTGATCCACCAGCTGAAGGCGCAAGGCATCGGGATATTTCTGATCGATCACGATGTGCACGCCGTCATGGAACTGTGCGACCGCGCCTCGGTCATGAAGAACGGAAAACTGGTTGGGACGGTCGATATTGCAGACGTCACTGACGACGATCTTTTGTCGATGATCATTCTAGGCAAGCAGCCAGCACAAAAAGCAGAGTAGGGGGCAGAAATGCCAAGTGGATTTTTTGAAGGGATCGAGAAGGTCCAGTTTGAAGGCGTGGACAGCAAGAACCCGTTGGCCTTTCGTCACTACGACCCGGATGAAATAATCATGGGCAAGCGTATGGAGGACCATCTGCGGTTTGCAGTGGCCTGGTGGCATTCATTCGCGTGGGAGGGCGGAGACCCCTTTGGTGGACCTACGTTCGAACGCCCATGGTATCCTCAGGACGATATGGGCCGGGCCCGACAGAAGGCAGATATTGCATTCGAATTGTTTGCGCTTTTGGGGCAGCCATTCTTTTGCTGGCACGACGCTGACATCCGGCCCGAACAGGGAAATTTTGCCGATAACCTGCGCACATTGGAAGATATCACCGATTATATCGGTGAAAAGATGCAGGTGTCTGGCACCAAGCTGCTTTGGGGCACGGCCAATATGTTCAGCCATCGTCGCTGGATGTCTGGTGCCAGTACCAATCCTGATCCCGACGTTTTTGCGTTTGCAGCTGCGACAGTGAAATCCTGCATGGATGCGACCCATAAGCTCGGCGGAGAAAACTACGTTCTATGGGGTGGCCGAGAAGGCTATGAAACCCTGTTGAACACGGATTTGAAATCCGAATTGGACCACATGGGCCGTTTTTTGAACATGGTCGTTGAATACAAACACAAGATTGGGTTCAAAGGAACTATTCTCGTGGAGCCCAAGCCTCAGGAGCCGTCCAAACACCAATACGACTACGACGCCGCGACTTGTATTGGATTTCTCAGGAAGTACGGGTTGGAGGATGAGGTCAAGTTGAACCTGGAGCAGGGGCATGCGATCCTGGCCGGACACAGTTTCGAGCATGAAATTGCGGTTGCCGCTGCCGAAGGGATGCTTGGCTCGATCGACATGAACCGAAACGATTACCAATCCGGATGGGATACGGACCAGTTCCCGAATAACACGCCAGAGGTTGCTTTGGCATATTACTACATCCTGAAAGCTGGTGGCTTTACAACTGGGGGCACAAATTTTGACGCCAAAATTCGTCGGCAATCGCTTGATGCAAAAGATCTTGTTGCAGCCCATGTCGGTGGAATGGACATTTGTGCACGGGGCTTTAAAGCTGCGGCTGCTATGATTGAAGACGGTGGCTTGGAGGACGCGCTGACGGAACGGTATTCCGGTTGGAACACGCCGGAAGCAGTTTCTATGTTGGGTAGCAGTCTGGAAGAGATTTCCACTCGCGTTTTAAATGAAGGAATAAACCCAGAGCCGCAATCTGGACGCCAGGAAATACTAGAGAATTATGTGAACAGATTTGTTTAACTGTCAAACTTGAGTGTTTTCCGCTGTTGTCAAAGGTTACGCCAAGCCGCCCTTGGTGTTGCGGACACGAGTGGAGGTTTTGTTCATAACCCGTCCCTTCAGACAAAACCTTTCCTTATTCTGGTCAAACGGCCGCAATTCGTTTTGGGTCACAAATGATGGACGTAATTGATCGATTTATTGAAGTTTTGGCTGCCGATTGAGGCAATTATCGGAGACGCTCCACATTTCTTTGTAGGGCGACACATAGCTCTGCCAACAGCGATAGAACATTACCATTTTCGTCTCACTTCCTTCATTCAGCACCTAGACCGATATCACTAATCTTGACTTCCCTTTGAGAGAATCAAGGCTGAATTGCAGATCAGACGCTGAAGGTGCCTGATCCTGCTGAACAGCCACGTGGTGAACGCGGATGGGGGCGAGGCAATGCAATTCGACAATGGTGATGCGGCCCGCAAGCGCAGTCGAGGACACGGTGCCGTCTAATGGGATTGCCCGAGGAGGAAGGCAGCGTCTCACCCTCGATGGCCAGGGGCACCTGGCTTGTCCAAATCCGACTGGACCCAAAACATGCTCGCCAGTGAGGGCTGCGCCGTAACTCATTGCGACACCACACGTTCTTTTTCTGATGTATGGGCGGAAATCCGAAGTTCGCTGCTTCGATTGCATTTAGCGAGACTAAGGTAAAAAAGCTGACTTTTTGCTGCGATTAGGAGAGCTATCAAGCGTGGTGATATCCCGCTAGCACCAACGAATATGCACATCTCTCAGCCGGGACTCAGCTTCACATCCTGACTGCTCTAATCCTAAGAGCCGAAGGTGCGGGGTATCACAATCATGGATTTGAGAACTCAACGCGTTATAACCGCCGACAGCAGCCTGAGCACGAGATCGCCGCCACAATCAAGAGGGGGCTGCAGACGGGAATCTGTTTCGCGGGTTATCTTGGTTTCAACGGGTATTGCAATGGCTATTTGATATTTCTGCAGGCTGCAGCCCTAACGCGCGAGAATGTCGCCAGTATCACAAAACCTGCGGACGCTTCTTTCTAGAAATCTCCGATTATCTGAGCTTCGCAGTTCACGAGTTTCCGTTTTCCAGTTTTGAAGCGTAATAGAAGGCAATCGCCTGCGCGCGGTTCTTGATCGACAGCTTGTCGTAAATGTTCGACAGATGGAACTTTACCGTGTTGGTCGAAATCTGCAGCTCTTTCGACAATTCCTTGTTAGACATGCCCTGCGCCAGCGCCTCAAGGATAGCGAGTTCTTTGCGCGACAAAGTCTGCAACGGGTTTTGATGCATTTTGCGCACGTCGATATAGGGAAATACCATTTTGCCCTTAGCGACATCGACACAGGTTTCCAGCAAGCCTTCGACCTCGCCCGAACGCGGCGCGAACCCTGCGGCCCCGGCCTGCATAGCCTGACGCGGTACGTCCCCAGCCTCGTCCCCATAGACCACAAAGCGTGGCGCGTTGGTCTGTTCGCGCAGAACCTCAATCAGTTTTGCCGCGCCCAAAGCAGGAAGTTCCCAGGACACGATCCCCACCTGAACCGGCACCCGCATGACTGTGCCCAGAAATCCCTCGGCGGTCGCTGAAGTGGCCACCAGAGAGAATCGCGGGTCGCGCTCGAAGATCTCGGACATGGCCGACAGCACCAAAGGGTTGTTGTTGGCCAGCATGACATCAATGGGGCGTTGAGATGTGTCGGACATTGTTTTCCCGTCTGGTTTTATCTAAACCTACCCATTTTGGTGGGGATGCTTTCAGTATACATTGGCATATTTACCAAAATGGGTAGGTTAATACCCACCTAACAAGATATGCTAAAGCTGTAGTAAGTTACGTTGCGCCCCGGCGCAAGTTTCAGTTTTCCTCTGGGTCAAGGCGATCGGCGGTATCGAACACACCCGACGCATAGGAGGAGCACATGACGTTTCAGATCTATCCAACGCTCGACATCCCCGAGACGCTGGCCGCTGGCCCAGGACCGGGAAACACCGACGCACGTGTTTTGCAGGCGTTTGCCAGCGCCGGCGTTGCCGACCACATGCAGAGCGACGTGCTGCGTGGCATGATCGAATGCAAGCACATGCTGCGTCAGATCTGGGGCACCGCCAACACCCATACCTTCGCGGTTGCTGGCACCGGATGGAGTGGGCTGGACACCATGTTCTCGGCGGTGATGCCGGGTGATAAGGTTGTGGCCTTCACCAATGGCACCTTCTCGGGCATCGATGCGATGACTCTGCGGATCAAGGCTGCAACACCGGAAGAGCACGCGACCAACCCTCTGGACCCACAAGCCGCGAGTGTCGCCGTTATTGAAATTCCCCACGGCCAGCCCGTCACAGGCGAGATGGTCGAAGAGGTGTTGGCCACGCACAAACCGAAGTGGGCCTTCATGGCGCATTGGGAAACCGGGTCAGGTCGGGTCAACGACCTGCGTGGCTTCTCGGATGCCTGTGAACGCCACGATGTGATGGGTTTGATCGATGCCGTATCGTCGTTGGGTATCGCGGATTTCCGCATCGATGACTATCCGGGTGTCGCGGGATGGGCCTCGTGCCCGCAAAAAGGGCTGTGCTGCCTACCGCTGACCTATGCGCCGGTCAGCTTCACCGACGCCTATATCGACGCGCTGAAGACCTCCGGCGCCTATACATACGTCCACAACCCGATTTTCGAAGCACGCCACTGGGGCATCGTTGACGGGCAAAACGTGGAAAAGGGCACCTATCACCGTACCCATTCGGGCTATGCGGTCGCCGCCTTCCATGAATCGCTACGCCTGACTTTGCAGGAGGGATTGGCCAAACGTGCGCATTCCTATCGCACGCATGAGGCCGTCCTGCGCGACGCCGTCACCGCGATGGGTTGCCAGGTCACATCGGACATGCCCAGCCTTGTGGTGCTGAACCTGCCCGCAGAGCTGGCGGGTCGTGAGATGGAGTTGGTACAGAACTGCCGCGCCCGTGGCTTTGGCATCTGGCCCACGCTCAGCGCCCCGGTTCAAGTCCGTATCGGCATCCTGAACCAGCTAACCCACCAATCGGTCAGTCGCATCGTCAGGCTGTTCGCCCAGGCCATCCGCGAGATGGGCGGCTCGGTTGATTTCGAAGCCATCGAAGCACTTTTGGAAAGTCGCTACGGCACATCTATCGCTGCATAACGGGAGGGAATGCAGATGGATATCCATGAATATCAGGCGAAAGAACTTCTTTCGAATTTCGGCGTCGAGGTCCCTTCGGGGGCTTTGGCCTACAGCCCCGAGCAAGCGGCATATCGCGCGCGTGAGTTGGGTGGTGACAAGTGGGTCATTAAGGCGCAAGTCCATGCCGGCGGGCGTGGAAAGGCCGGTGGTGTAAAGCTGTGCAACTCGGAAAGCGAAATATACGAGGCTTGTGACGAGATGTTTGGCCGCAAGCTGGTGACGCACCAGACCGGCCCCGAGGGCAAAGGCATTTACCGCGTCTATGTGGAGGCCGCCGTACCGATTGATCGCGAGATTTATCTGGGCTTTGTGCTGGATCGGTCCAGTCAGCGGGTGATGATCGTGGCCTCTTCGGAAGGTGGGATGGAGATCGAAGAAATCTCATCTGAGCGCCCCGACAGTATCGTCCGCTCAATCGTTGAACCTGCCGTTGGATTGCAGGAGTTTCAGGCCCGCGAAATAGCGTTTAATCTGGGGCTGGAACCTCGCCTAATTCAGCACATGGTCCGTACCCTGCAGGGTTGCTATGCTGCGTTCAGCGAGCTGGACGCGACTATGGTCGAGATCAACCCGCTGGTCATCACTGGTGACGACCGTGTGCTGGCATTGGACGCGAAGATGAGCTTTGACGACAATGCTCTGTTTCGCCATCCGCAGGTTGCTGAATTGCGCGACAAAAGTCAGGAAGACCCGCGCGAAAGCCGCGCGGCGGATCGCGGACTGTCTTATGTCGGACTGGACGGCAATATCGGCTGTATCGTGAACGGTGCCGGTTTAGCCATGGCCACGATGGACACCATCAAGCTGGCTGGGGGTGAACCTGCGAACTTTCTGGACATCGGTGGCGGTGCCTCGCCCGAGCGGGTGGCCAAGGCGTTCCGACTGGTACTGTCCGATGACAACGTTCAGGCGGTGCTGGTCAATATCTTCGCAGGCATCAACCGCTGTGACTGGGTGGCCGAGGGCGTAGTACAGGCGCTGCGCGAGTTGGAAATCGACCTGCCGGTCATCGTGCGTCTGGCGGGTACCAATGTCGAGGAAGGTCAGAAAATCCTGGCCAAATCGGGCCTGCCAATCATCCGAGCGACAACCCTTATGGAAGCCGCTGAACGCGCTGTGGGTGCATGGCGCAACGATCTGTCCCAAAACACCAAGATGAGGGCTGTGTAATGAGCATTCTTCTGGACCGCGACACCCGCGTCATCGTTCAGGGCATCACCGGACGCATGGCGCGCCTGCATACCAAGGATATGGTGCAATATGGCACCAACGTCGTTGGCGGCGTTGTTCCCGGCAAAGGCGGAGAGACCGTCGAAGGCGTACCCGTATTCGACACCGTCAAACAGGCGGTTGAGGCCACTGGCGCCGAGGCTAGCCTTGTCTTCGTGCCCCCTCCGTTCGCGGCGGATTCGATCATGGAGGCCGCAGATGCCGGTATTCGCTATTGCGTCTGCATCACCGACGGTATCCCCGCGCAGGACATGATCCGCGTAAAACGCTACATGTACCGCTACCCTAAGGACAAGCGCATGGTGCTGACCGGTCCGAACTGTGCCGGTACCATCAGCCCCGGTAAGGCGCTGCTGGGCATCATGCCGGGCCATATCTATCTGCCGGGCACTGTGGGCATCATCGGACGTTCGGGCACGCTGGGTTACGAGGCCGCAGCGCAGTTGAAAGAGCGCGGCATCGGTGTCTCGACCAGCGTCGGCATCGGCGGTGATCCGATCAACGGCTCGTCCTTCCGCGATATCCTTGAGCGGTTCGAACAGGACGAAGACACCGAGGTCATCGCCATGATCGGCGAGATCGGCGGCCCTCAGGAAGCTGAGGCGGCAGAATACATCCGTGACCACGTCACCAAGCCTGTTGTGGCCTATGTCGCGGGCCTGACCGCGCCCAAGGGCCGGACCATGGGCCATGCTGGTGCAATCATCTCGGCCTTTGGAGAAAGCGCCAGCGAGAAGGTGGAAATCCTGTCAGCGGCTGGTGTGACGGTTGCTGAAAACCCCGCGGTGATCGGCGAGACTATCGCCCGTGTCATGGGAAAGGCCGCGTGATGGTCAAACCTTCGGTCCTTGTCACCCGTCGCTGGCCTGCCGCCGTCGAGGCGCAACTGGCCGAAAACTACAACGCCGTGCTGAATACCGGGGACAATCCGATGTCCCCGGCTGAACTCCGCGACGCGTTGAAGACATACGACGCGGTTCTGCCCACCGTCACCGACACGCTTAGCGCCGAGGCGCTGGACGTGACCGCAGCTCAGACCAAGATTTTGGCCAATTACGGCGTCGGGTACAGTCATATCTGTGAACCGGCGGCCCGTGATCTGGGTATGACGGTCACCAACACGCCCGATGTTCTGTCTGAATGCACCGCCGATCTGGCCATGACCCTGCTTCTGATGGTCGCCCGTCGTGCCGGTGAGGGCGAGCGCGAGCTGCGCGCAGGCGGCTGGACCGGCTGGCGTCCGACCCATTTGGTCGGCACCAAGGTCAGCGGCAAGACGCTGGGCATCATCGGCTTTGGCCGCATCGGTCAGGAAATGGCCCGCCGCGCTCATCACGGTTTCGGCATGAAAATTCTCGTACAGAACCGTAGCACCGTGTCGCCAGACGTACTGAAGCAATTCAACGCCACGCAGGTCGAGACAGTGGACGATCTGTTACCGCAGTGCGATTTCGTCTCGCTGCATTGCCCCGGCGGGGCCGCGAACTGGCATCTGATCAACGGGCGCAGGCTGGACTTGATGAAACCCGACGCCTTCCTGATCAACACCGCGCGCGGTGAGGTGGTGGACGAGCGTGCTTTGGTACAGTCGCTGATGTTCGACACGATCGGCGGCGCTGCGCTGGATGTGTTCGACGGCGAGCCGCGCATCAACCCTGACCTGTTGCAATGCGACAACTTGGTGATGCTGCCGCATCTGGGCAGCGCAACAAAAGAATCGCGCGAAGCCATGGGCTTTCGCGTGCTGGACAATCTGGGCGACTTCTTCGCTGGTCGCCCACCCCGTGACCGCGTGATCTGACGCACCCTTCTTCAAAGGAGCAAAACCCATGAGCTTTTATGCCATCGAACAGGCCTCCGCGCGCCTGAACCGCAGCGAACTCGCCGTGCCGGGCAGCCAGCCCGGCATGTTCGAAAAAGCCGCGAACTCGGATGTGGACGTGATCTTCCTTGATCTCGAAGACGCGGTAGCCCCGGATGAAAAAGAGCAGGCCCGCAAAAACATCATTCAAGCCCTGAACGATATCGACTGGGGCAGCAAGACAATGTCGGTGCGCATCAACGGGCTGGATACGCATTACATGTATCGCGACGTTGTGGATGTAGTCGAACAAGCCGGTGCGCGGCTGGACCTGATCATGATCCCCAAGGTCGGCACAGCAGCAGATGTCTATGCCGTCGATATGATGGTCACGCAGATCGAAGACGCGATGGGTTACAAGAAACGCATCGGGTTCGAGCACATCATCGAGACCGCTCTGGGCATGCAGAATGTCAGCGAAATCGCGGCGGCCTCGAACCGCAATGAGAGCCTGCACTTCGGTGTGGCGGACTATGCAGCCTCGACCCGCGCGCGGACCACGATCATCGGTGGTGTGAACCCCGACTATTCGGTTCTGACCGACCCGGATGGCGATGCTGCGCGCGCGACCCATTGGGGCGATATGTGGCACTACGCGCTCGCCCGTATGGTTGTCGCCGCCCGTGCCAACGGTCTGCGTCCGATTGATGGTCCGTTCGGTGATTTCCATGATCCTGAAGGCTATAAGGCAGCTGCCAAAAGGGCGGCGGTGTTGGGCTGCGAAGGCAAATGGGCCATCCATCCCAGCCAGATCGCTCTGGCGAACGAGGTCATGTCACCCAGCGATGCCGAAGTCACCAAGGCGCAGCGTATCCTTGTTGCTATGGCCGAGGCCGAGACCGCAGGCAAAGGTGCGGTGTCTCTGGATGGTCGTCTGATCGACTATGCCTCGATCCGCCAGGCCGAAGTGATGGTCGAAAAGGCTCGCCAGATCGCCGCTGCTTGATTTTAGCCCACATTTGGGGCTGAAGTAGGGGTTCGCGCGCTGACCTCGGTAGGTCCGGGTCAGGCAACATCTGCAGACTTCGGATTTCATTTATTCGAAATGGCTGAGGTCTGCAGTACGCAATCCCGGACATTCACAGCTTTGCCTGATTGCGATAATTGTTACGCAGGGGAGCTGAACGCACAACCAGGGATCGCTTCAAATCAATCCGATTCAGTGGTCTTCAGGGTCTGTTTTGACGCCGAAGATCATCCATTGGTTGTGTAAGCCCCAAATTCGAGATGTATTTTGGGACGATCGCAATGCAGGAATTAGCTGCCCTTCGATTGAGCTGAAACAAGGGCCGCTGCTAACCGGGTCTGGTTATGTTGACGTTAATATAAGCATGCAGCATGCCAATCCGCCGAGGCTTACGGATGTATTCAGTGTCAGCTTACTGCCGTAGGCGTTCAACAAGTCAACTGATATTGCTAAACCCAAACCGGTACCACTGACAGAAGTGTCTAAACGACCTCCCGAACGCAACACCCCTTCACGTGCGCTCTCAGGAATTCCAGGTCCGTCATCTTCAATGCATATTTGAACGCCGCCCTCTACACGCTTTGCGGCGATGTGAATTGTTGTCCGACACCACTTAAGCGCGTTGTCGAGAAGGTTTCCAATCACCTCTTCGATGTCCTGAGTATCCATTCGAACCTGAATCCCATCCTCACAATCTGTCGTCAGAGATTTTCCTTCGCGTTCTGCCATGACCGAAAACAGTCTGGATAACCTGTTGACGGAATTGGTAAGGTCAGTTCGTGAATGCGTAAGTTCTGCGGTGTTCGACGCACGCATACGCGCAAGTGAGCGCTTTAGCTGAGCATCAATTCGATTTAACGCGTCATCTGCAGATTCGATATCTGCACCCGCGTCCGACAAAGTCGCCAGTTCATTTCTGAGAATTGCCGTCGGTGTTTTGAGCGCATGTGCCAGATCCGCAGCTTGTCGCCGAGAACCAGACACAATTTCACGATTCCTGTGCAGCAATTTATTTAGGTCCTCAACAAGCGGCGAAACCTCTTCTGGGTAATCTTCCGGAATCAAGTCATCTCCCTTGTCCCAGCGATGCACCACATCTGCGCGCAGTTTTTTGAGTGGGCCAATAATTGCTGACATCAACAACAACGAACCGGCAACTCCAATCAAACCAACCAATCCAAAAACCGGTAGCAAGTTGTTTTGCGCGGCTCTGCGTTCGCTTATCAGCTCTCGCCTGCTTTCGGCGACCGTTACGCCCCACTCAGTTCCGTCTTCGAATGTGATTCTCTGATATGCGCTACGAACGGCTTCGCTGTCCGGACCTGTGGTGTTCCAAACGATTGCCTCTTCGCTCACACGTACAGGTTCGGAAATTGTCTCGTCAAAGAGCGAGGCTGATGTGAATGTAGCCCCGTTTCCATCGGTAACCTGCCAGTATCTGCCTGAATACGGCGTTCCATAGGCTGGATCGAATATCAGTTCGCGCAATGCCTCAGGGTTATGCGTCGTTGCGCTCAAACCGACAACGAGTTGGGTGTGCCGGTCACGTAGCGTCTGGTCGAATTGTTCCAGAACACGTGTGTTGATGTACGAAAACACAATCAACGTTCCGACGCCGACAGAAAGCGCGCCTGTCGCAAGGCCGCCAAGCAAAGCGCGTTGGCGCAGCGATAACATCAGGCCGTATCGATCATATAGCCGCGTCCTCTGACCGTTGTAATAAGGTCAGAGCCCAGTTTCTTTCGCAGCCGGGTTATGAAGACGGCAATGGTGTTCGAATCCCTGTCACCGTCATATTCATAGATATGCTCTGACAACTCGGTACGTGACACCATGCGTCCCATGTTGTGGGCAAGGTATGTCAGAACTGCGATCTCTTGCGCCGTCAGATCAACAGGAATGCCGCTCACGCTGACGCGACCGTTTCGCGTATCGAGCATAACGTCCCCCATTTCGATAACCGGGTTCAACTGACCGCTTTGTCGGCGCAAGATGGCCCGTACACGAGCGGCCAGCTCGGGCATGTGAAATGGCTTGGTCATGTAGTCATCAGCACCTGCATCAAGACCATCCACGCGCTCGCTCCACCCATCGCGGGCGGTGAGGATCAACACAGGTGTCTTGACGCCCGCGCTGCGCCATTCGCGCAGGACAGAAATACCGTCGCGTTCCGGCAACCCGATGTCGAGGATGATCATGTCGTAAGGTTCGGTCGCACCCAGGTGCAGGGCGTCAGTACCATTCTTGGCCACATCTACCACGCGGCCTTCTGCGCTAAGAAGTTTCTTAATCTGCTCGCATAGCTGCGGTTCATCTTCGGCCAGAAGTACTCTCATATTCAAAAACTACAGTCACAAGGGCTTTGATTTAAGCCCTATTTTTTACCGTTGCCCTTGCCGTTCCCGCCAGAGTTGCCGCCGCCGTTACCACCGCTATTACCTCCGCCGTTTCCACCACCATTTCCACCTCCATTGCCGCCGCCGTTGCCATTGCCGCCGCCGTTGCCATTGCCGCCGCCGTTGCCACCGCCGTTTCCACCAGCATTGCCATTGCCACCGCTGTTGCCTTTGTTTCCACGGCTCGCAGAAGCTCCACGATTGCTGTTGGTGTCGCGGCTGTTGTTGGCGTTGGCGGGGTTCGAACGGGCTGCTTTCGATATTTGACGCCCAACACTGGATCGATTGGAAACGACTGTACCGGACTGGGCATTCACAATGACACTGACAATTTTTCCATCAGGCTTTTTGACAAGAATGCGATAGTAAATCTGATCGGACTGAAACGCTCGTGCATCGACAGGGGTGCCGCCATAGGCTTTTTCGACACCTTTGATAACCCGTTTCAAACGAATGGTGTCCCCGGTCAGGGTCGCTTTGCGCAGTTCACCTTGCTTGAGCTCGCGTGTCTGGGCAGCCGCTTCCCCAAAAGGCAAAGCAACAAGCAGGCTTGCAACCACCAAGATCACCTTCGCGCGCATGAAAGTCCTCGTATTTCGCGGCTAGAGACTACGTCTTTCGACATGAACCGATGATGAACAAGCAGTTAGCCCTGCGTTCAAGCACCCTCAAGTTAAATGGCAAGAAGCATTGGGGATTCGTGCGTGAATCGAGACTATTGAACATAGCGAGTTGTTTCAGAAAACTGATACCCGCTGATTTCCACCGAGGAGGTCGATATGAAAATCACCAGTTTGAGACTGCTAAAAGCATCGACCCTGGCAATCGCGTTGTTGGGATCTACAGCCATCGTAGCCACCGTTGCGGTGCCGGATATTGCATTTGCAAAGGAGGGCAAAGGCAATGGCGGTGGAAAGGGTAACGGTCCAGGCAACGGCAAAGGCGGCGATAAAGGAAACGGTGGAGGCAACGGCGGCGGAAAAGGCAATAGCGGTGGCAAGGGGAACTCTGCCAGCGGAGATCGTGGTGACCACAGTTTCGCCGGTAACAAAGGCGGAAAGAAAGGTGCCGACAAAAGTTTTGGTGGCCGAAACACCGGGAAATCCAAGACAATATCTTCGCGCTCTGCTTTGGGCAAGGGCGGTCGTTTTTCCTTGAAGGATATCTTTAGCGGCAAAGGCAAGTCGAGAACGGTTGCCACATCTGGAAAACGCTCGACCACCAGCGGAAGCAAACAAAAGCCCAGGACGTACAAGAAGCCTTCGAAAACAGTAATTGTCGAAGAGTCCATTCGCCCAGCGGTCAGGGAAAAGGGGAACAAGATGGCGGCACTTCTTGGTGCCCACCCGTCTGAGTTAGGGGCGCTCAATGCCGCCAACGCCAGCGCAACTGCATTAGAAAATGCAGCGCCCAATTCCCGCGTAGGCCGAATTGCCAATTATCGAGATACTGTGTTGGCCGGAGAACCCTTGCGCGAAGAGCTTGAGGAACAATTGGAAGAGCTCGCTGGCTTGGAGCCACCGGAGCGGACTGTTCCTGAGATTGAAGAAGACCTCGAAGCCGCGTTGGGTGAAGTCCAGGAAAATCAGGAACGCGTCGAGGATCTCGAACAAGCGCTGGAAGACGCAGGGGGAACAGACCCAGAGATTGAGGAGCAATTGGATGAAGCCCGCGCTGATTTGGACTCTTCGATCGAAGCAGCGCAGGACCTGAACGATGAACGTCAGGCTGCCGTCGAATACGAAGAAGCGACTGAACAGGTGCAAGAACTGGCTGACCAGGTCGAGGAACAGGAATTGACCGAGCGAGAAGCCCTGGAAGCGGCCGCAAACAAGCCCGTGACCGACGCCGTTGAACATGAGGTAAAGGCGCTGTTGGGTCTGTAACGAAAGACAACAGCTCTCTGCGTCAATCAACCCTCAGTACTGACCACTCACGGAAGTACTGAAACCCGGGTCAGCCAAAGGCTTCACAGGATGGGTAGCGGCTGGCCGGATACTTTTGCATATCAAAGGCTACGCCCTTTTTCCCTAAGGCTTAATAAAGAAACCCCGCCCCAAAACTGGAGCGGGATTTAGTTTTCAATTCCAATATCTAGGACGAATACCGGGAATTGTTTGGGGGTCTGCTGAACTGCCTTCAGACGTTGTTATGTGCCTCGGAAAGCCGCTTGTTTTTGACGATCTGTGTTAATGCATTTTCGATAGGAGGGAAGCGACCACTGCTCGATTTGGTCGTGGTTGGCAAACGTTCTTCGGCGATTTTGCCGGAGGTTTGCATCACAGCTGTTGTGCTGGACTCTTCAGTCACAAAGGCAGACTTGATCATGCGTTTCCCCTTGTCAGCGATCAAATGGAACAACGTCCCGAATGATCCAACACCATCACTATGCCTGAGACTGTTTGAACACTCTGAGAATACATTGTTCACGTTCAGTTAATGTTGTTCGCGAAATAAAGACAAACGAATAGGCGGGCGACCAGGTGGAGGAAGAACTTCCCGTTTTGGTGCTTTAGTTGAATTTGCGATGACAATCGCAGCCGATGATTTCAGCTCGTGAACAAACTGCTGCATCGGAAAGCGACTCTTCGCTTATGAACTCGCCAAGGCCCATTCAAGATCATATCTAGGCTAAGAAGCTGAAAAAGGCGCTGGGAATGAAAAAGATTGTTGGGATTCTGGCGGTGGCACTGACCGTGCAAGGCGCGTCATTTGCGAACGCCAGTATCAGCTTGTGGAGCCTTAGCACGGGGCACGTTAGCGGAACCGGCGCTACCTCGCCGATCCATGTGAAATCCAAATCCGGACATTGTCCGCCGGGCTTGGCAAAAAAGGCAATCCCGTGCGTACCGCCTGGACAGGCAAAGAAATATCGACGTGGCGATTACATCTATGATGGGTATGTCCGCATTGATGATCCCAGCCGTTGGGGACTACGGCGCAACGGATATTACGTGCGTGCCGGAGATTATGTTTACGAAATTAATCGTGAGACGCATGAAGTGCTGAACTTGCTAGGAGCAATCGCTGATATTCTGAATTGAGTTCTTTGACTGCTTAGGTCCTCAAAAAGTAGGTTCGTGGCCATTCGGCCGCTCTGCAGCATCCAAATGTATGGGCTCTTCCCGTATTCCCTTTGAACCTGAGACCAGCGGTAGCCATCGGGCTGCTCTGTTACGATGAAGAACCATTAGCTGAGGCGCCACATAGTTCTGCCGCCAGCGACAGAAACTTTCCATTTTCGCCTTACTGCGTTCATCCAATATCCAAACAGAAATTACTGATCCTGGCTTCCTATTTGGGCTGTTCCTGCAGTTCCAATGTTAGCTTTTTGTGTTTCTCCATGATTTGAATGTGGTGCACAGTCGGTCGTATTGGGGTTGCTAGAGAGATTGTGTGGTGGAAATAAACTCAAAATACATTCGTACATTCGAGACTAACAGGTGGCAGATATTAAGACGTAGAGATCGCCTTAGCAACGAAGATACAAGAAGGGTAGATTCAAGGTTTTTGCGCGACAACATAACGACTCTGGAGCATCGAGGCTTGATCGGAAGTATCCAGGATTTCAAAGCCTGCGCGCTCAATTTTCCTATCAAGCATCGACATAGACACGAAATTCACAAACGGGGCTTTCCCAAAAAACTGCATGATAGGTATCGCGACACGACTGATCATCGCATACTTGAACCCACCATTCTCAGGCGCGCACACCGTTTTGGATATGAAAACACCACCGGATTTTGTCAATTTGGCAATATGCTCTAGCGCTTGATCCAAATCAGGCAGGAGATGAAGCAGGTTATGCGCCAGAACCGCATCGTAACCACCTTCAACAGGATCGTGCTCGAGAACTTCGGCCACCTTGAAAGTGACATTCTCCAATCCTTCTTTAGCACGCTTCTCGTTGGCAATCTCGATCATGCCCGGAGCGAGATCCGAGGCGGTGATATGGTTGACATGCGGTGCAAGCAGCAGCGCGGTTGAACCCGTCCCGCAACCGATTTCCAGTACACTGTCTTCTGCTTTTAGGTGCGACTTCGTACGTTCGAGTGTGTTCAGATACCCTTCCATGTTCCGGATTGGGTCCGCCGCATACTTTCGCGAGATTCTGCTCCAGAACGCGGCATCTTTGGACAAAGCAGCCATTTTATTACTCTCTTTCAAGTTTGTTGTCGCATCCCATACATCCATACACAAATTTACTAAATTGCCATAATTCGCAGAAGTGTTATGCATAAATGCATGAACTGGAATGCCATCAATTTCGACTGGAATCAGGTACGGACCTTTCTTGCGACGGCTGAAGAAGGCTCGTTTTCCGCAGCGGCGCGCGTTCTCGAGCAAACTCAACCTACTGTCGGTCGTCAGGTTGCGGCGCTGGAATTGGCGCTTGGGATCACCCTGTTTGAAAGAGTTGGTAAATCGCTTAGTCTAACGACCGCTGGCGCCGAGCTTTTGTTGCATGTCAGAGAAATGGCGGATGTCGCGCACAGGATCTCCCTTACTGCTACAAGCCAGTCGCAAACTGTCGAAGGGCAAGTCAGGATCACCGCGTCAGATGTGATGTCTGCCTATCAGCTGCCGCCTATACTGAAAAAGATCCGACTTGCAGCACCGCGTCTTGAGATCGACGTCGTTGCTGCCAATGACTTACGAGACATACAGAGACGTGAGGCTGATATCGCCATCCGACATGTACGCCCGACGCAACCAGATCTGACCGCAAAGCTTGTTGCCGAGGCGACGGCACATTTTTACGCAGCACCTGCGTACCTTGATCAGTTGGGAAGGCCGAAAAATGAAAACGAGCTCGCAAAGTTGGATTTCGTGGGGTTTGGCGACATTGACACGATGATCGGTTTTCTCGATCCGGCGGGTGTTAAGGTCACTCGAAAGAGTTTCCGGATTGGCTCGCAAAGCGGAATTGTATCCTGGGAGCTGGTGCGCCAAGGGTTTGGCATCAGTGTAATGTCGGATGACGTGGCTGCCTTGACACCAGGTGTGGAGCGCGTGCTACCCGACCGAGACCCGTTTAAGTTCCCGATTTGGCTGGCGACGCACTCGGAATTACATACTGCGCGAAGGATCAGGTTGGTGTTTGATCAACTTGCAGATCAACTGAGCACAGGGGCCATTAGGTAGTCCGGGAGTTCACCCTATGTCACAGGTCCAACCAACGCTTCACTTGCTTTGTGGCAAAGTCGCCTCAGGAAAATCAAGTCTGGCGGTGAAGCTTGCGAATAGCGGCGGGGCGGTACTCATTTCAGAAGATGAATGGCTTAGCGTCCTATTCGGCGACCAGATGAACTCCCTGCAGGATTATGTAAATTGCGCTTTGAAATTGCGGCCGGTCATGGGGCGGCACATCGCATCGTTGCTGAAGGCAGAGGTTTCTGTCATTCTCGACTTTCCGGCGAACACAATTGAAAACAGAGCCTGGATGCGCAAGCTGCTGGAAGAAACTGCTGCGACGCACCAGCTTCACTTTTTGGACTTGCCGGATGAGGTTTGTCTGCGCCGGCTGCACAAGCGCAACAGTGAAGGTGCGCATGCCTTTGCAGCAACGGAAGATCAATATTGGCGTTTAGCGAGGTATTTCGAGGCACCATCACCCGAAGAAGGTTTTAATGTCATAACTCACAATCAGTAGCGCCAGCCATTCAGTATGTCGCGGAGTCACTCTGATATATTGGCCACCCACTCTGTATCCGTGAATGGCCAAATGCACACAGGCAGCTTTCACTGAGTCTCAAGTCCGGAGTTTACGCGACGACATGAGGTGCATGCCAGCTTTCGTTAGCCGCCCTTTGCTTGCGGCCCACAAACACATCAGTCCAAGTACCATCTCTATCCCAAGAGCAGAAAGGATGCTGTCCGATGGTCGTCCATCAAGCATAATGCTGACCACGCGCCCCGCGGCAAAGGCGAAGAACACAGTGGCTCCAAGCCAAGCTGACGTCTGGGCCATCTTTTGGTATCGCGCTCCCGACAGGATGATCAGGCCAAGTGCAGCCAGATTGGCAGCAGGTGCGCGCAATTCGCTCATCAAGTTCGGCTGCGGCGAAATATCAATGCCGTAGCTGGAGTAAAAGGCCAGTGGGGCCAGCGTGATGATCAGCCCCAGGGTGGCTGCAACAAGACCCGCCAACCCCAGGACAAGCCTGCGTTTTAAGTCAAACGTCATGATTGTGTTCCTTTGTCGTCAGACCGACTCATGCAGCTTGTGTCCAAGCGCCAGACTTTGCGGCTTCATCAGCAAAATCAGAGAAATCGCGCGGAGCTCTCCCCAAGGCACGTTGAACACCGTCCGCAGTGTTCGCATTGCGACCATCAAGCGTTTCCCTCGCTATGTCAGTAATCACGTCAGCAATCATCTCTCCGCTCGCGTTGATGATTTCCGCATGGAAGTCTTCAAACGAAATCGGCACATATTGCACGGTTCTACCCATTGCGCGCGAAAGCTCGGCAGCCATTTCGGCAAATGTCATGAGACGCGGCCCTGTAACTTCATAAAGCTCGCCAGTGTGTCCTTCCTCGGTCAAGGCGGCGACGGCAACGTCGGCAATGTCGTCCACGTCGATAATCGGTTCACGCACGTCACCTGCGGGCATGGGCAACACACCGGCCATTACCGGCTCCAGCAATGCACCTTCAGAGTAGTTTTGCGCAAACCACGCCGCACGGACGATCGTAAAGGGCACACCGGAGTTCCGAACAACCCCTTCGGCACGTTCGGCATGAAATTCTCCGCGACCTGTTAACAGCACAAGTCGCTGCAGTCCTTTTTCTCGAGCCAATGCCGAAAAGGCCGCAACTTGCTCGACCGCGCCCGGAAAGGCGATGTCAGGAAAATAGGAAATATAGGCGGCAGAAACACCGTCCAGGATTGCGGGCCATGTCTGCGGTTTTTCCCAATCAAATGGGGTTTTGCTATTCCGCGATCCACGCCGAACTGCATGGCCGCTGTCTTCAAGGCGCGTCACGATACGTGATCCGGTTTTACCTGTTGCGCCAAGTACGAGAATGGTTTGCTGTGTCATCGGTCATCTCCGTAAAATCAGTCAATGACCCCAAAATAGGTAAGCACGAAGGACGAAGAAGTCTGCATTGTCCTGACTTTTTATCCATTCATCCAAATACTGTGGACAATTGGGGAGATATCGAACAGTCTGGTGCAGTGAGCCAGATCAACCCCCATATTCCCGACCCCCATGCACTGGCGCAGCCAATCGGTGATCCGCTCGGGGAAATTCTTCATCTTCTGAAACTGACGGGTACATTCTATTGCCAGTCGCGCATGTCTGCGCCTTGGGGCGTTTCTATACCGGGTTTCCCCGAAATACTGAGCTTTGCGGTCATTACGCACGGGCGTTGCTTTATGAGGGTCGGAGAAGATGTGCCGTTTGAAGTCGAGAAAGGCGACTTGGTTCTGATGACAAATGGCGCGCCAGTTGGGTTCTCCAGCTCAAAAGACACCCCACTTTTGAAACTGGAAGAACTGCCCATACGCAAGGTGACCGAGCTCTACGAAACGCTAGAGCACGGCGGCGGTGGAGCCGAGACCGGAATCATGTACGGGCTCGTCAGGATAGATCACGCGGCCAGCGGCATGTTGATGGCCTTGCTTCCCGACGTACTCAAAATCGATCCGTGGGAAGAGGATGCAGGGAGCTGGCTACAAGCAACTTTGCAATTCATTGCAAGAGAGGCGCGTGAATTACGACCGGGCGGCGAAACAGTGATTACACGCTTGGCCGATGTGGTTGTCATCGAGGCTATTCGCCGATGGTTGAACAGTGCGCCCGACGCCAATCGAGGTTGGCTGAAAGCCGCCAGAGACCAACAGATTGGCCGCACCATTGTTTCCATTCATCGCGCACCTGCAGCAAACTGGACAGTCGAGTCTCTTGCACAGGTTGCAGGTATGTCCAGATCGGCATTTTCCGCACGGTTTACCGAACTCGTCGGTGTGCCGGCAATACAATACCTCGCAACTTGGCGAATGCATCTGGCGCGGGAACGATTAATTGCTACCGATCAACCAATCTCGCAAATCGTGGCTGAGATCGGGTACCTATCTGAACCTTCTTTTAACAAAGCATTCAAACGGGTATTTAAAGTGCCCCCGGGGAAAATCCGCAGACTACAATATGAGGCGCAAGGCGGCTATTAGACAATAATTGACACGTGTTGCAGCAAGCTTGGTTGCTTTGGGTCCAGGAAGGTCTGCTTCGGGCGCATTGCGGTAATTCTCTGTAAGAAGGATCAATGACGCCATTAGGCGGGATGAATGAACTGTGCGTTTGGCTCAACTAAGAGGGAATAAATCAGCCAGAGAATGATTTGCCTAACACCCGTTCAAGGACTTAGGCAGATTGTTAAAGTGCCATCAAACAACTCAGTGTTGCTAGTGGCAATTACTCAAGCCGCAATCTCTCGATGGTGCAATACGCAATTAAGTCGGCGTTCGGGCGGATAGCATCAACAGCGTAACTCAACTAATTTAGAAACAAGCAATCTTCGAAACGGTCGGAGGTGCTTAACTCGCTTCTGTCACTATCGCACCATATACAAGCGCAACCTCGATTTTTCCCGACCGAAAACTCTGTTTCTTGTTAGCTTATACATTCTGCTGCGTTTGACAGGTGCTTGAGTACACTTGCCAACTTGAGAACTAATTGATGATTGGATGTAGGAGAGTAACACACGCAGAGAGTAGAATATGAGTAAATCGATGTCTGGTTTGCGTCGGCAAATGTCGCAAATATTTCAGTGCTAAAGTGGATCGGGAGTATCTTGTAAACGTGAAGTGCCACTGATTGACTCTCAGCCAGCGGAGAATTGGGAAGCCGGTGTAAACCCGGCACGTCGCCCGCAATGGTAAGGAAGTTCAGGTTCGACAATCAACCACTGGGAGGAGGATCCCGAGAAAGTGTCGCAACCGTGCGCAGTAAACCCCTTTCAAATCCAGATACCAGCCTCACAGATATATCAAACTGCGGGAAGCGGTGGAGGCACGGGTTTCGAATGTGCTCTTCGCTCGCTTCCGGAAGGCTCCGCTTTTCATCTGCCCAAGCAATGCCCCCAAGGCACGGCGGGAGAGCTTGAAATGAATATATCTAAAGCCTGTTGCGCGTCGAAACCCAGACTACGCTCTGGAATAGGCGTTCTATTCCGACCCTAAGATCTATCAGACCGACTTTGGAATCAACGATTACCACGATTGGCTATTTGCAGTACCGGCTTGTGAACTGGTGAAAGCTGGCGATTACATTACGTGCAACGTGGGTGCACACCAAGTTATTATTGTTCGTAGCGCCGACAACAAGAACCGGGCATTTCAGAACACGTGCCCTCGTCGCGGCTCTATCATTTGCAAGGCCGTAAAAGGCAACGCGCCGAAACTAGTTTGCCTGTATCACCAATGGACATATTAGCTTGACGTTTCTTTACAGTGAACCCACGACATGGGGCCGGGTTTCGATACGTGCGCTAATATCACGCGCGCCTATCTTGCGCCGTATGATGTTGGGAATGCCAAGTTCGCTTTCGAAAGCTCAGTCATCGAGAACGGCAACTGGAAGCAGCTTTGGTTAAACAACTTTGAGTGCTAGCATTGCGGTAGAATCCGTCCCGCTCTGTGGCTAACTTTCCCCGACGATCCAGGCGTGAAAGGGGGCGAAGGTGGTGAGACTCCGGTGTATATGCAGGCAATCTTTGACTGGTGTCAGGTTGCAGGCATACCTTCGCAGTTCTACCTGAATGACGACGGCAAATACCGTCTGGCGCGTATGCCGCTGAAAGAAGGAGCTGAAAGCTATTAGATGGACGGAAAGTCCGCCGTGCGCCGCTGGATGGGCCAGTCGGTCTTTGCAGATACGGTATCGCTTTTGAGATTCTACTATCCGACCACGTGGAAACACTTCCTTGCGGATCACTCGATTGCTTTCCGAGTCACTCCGATCAACCCAACAGAGACTGAGGTCACTACCAAATGTTTGGTCAACAAGGACGCGGTTGAATGCGTAGGCTACTACGTAAAACAACTGACCGAAGTTTGAGTCGCCACGAATGACGAAGACCGGCAAGTGGTTGAGGACAAACAGCAGGTTATCAACGGCCCGGCTAATGTACCCGGTCCGTATTCACTCATTCAGGAATTCTGCGTGCTGCAGTTTGTGGATTGGAATTGCAAAGCATTGTCGGCCCGCCTGGTACCTGAAACGATAGAGGCGGAGTAAGAGTGATGAAAGATCTAAACACGCTCTCTTCGGCTATATGGCAGGATAGTGGAATTCTAGAATGCGTCTCTGTCAAGCCTGAGTTGCCGAACACCAACAGTTTTTTTGTTCCGCGCCCCATCTCGGGAGCAGTTTGCCTATAGCCTCGGATAGTTCTTGGCGCTCGAGATCCCAGCGCCGAACCAGATCGGAGGTTTCGTGCAATATGCCTATACGATATCGTCGTCGATGTCGCGGTCACGGTTGACCACTATCACCGCCAAAGCGCAAGCCGACAGTATCGGAACGTGCCGGATGCTAGACAACCTTCGACCCGGCATGCGCATCAAGGCCATTGGGCCTGTGGGTTTGGTTCCCAACGCGCAAAGCGCGATAGGCAAGTACCTGTTCATTTCGGCTGGCTCGGGCGTCATCCCGATGATGTGGGTTACAGCGTGAATGTGTGACGAAGGCCACGATTCGCATTTAGTCTTCATCAACTGTGCCAAACGTCTGTCCTAGATCTACTTCCGCCAGCGGTAAGAGCAGATGGCCAGCCGCACCGAAGGTTTGGACCTGAAATTCGTTGTGGAAGAGCCGGATCGTTACTGCCCATTGACGGGGTATTCTTGGAATAAGGCTTTTTTCGCGGCGCTCAAGAAGCCCAAATTAATCCAAATTAGGCGCGGCGCGATGCTTGCATTCGACTATTTTTGGAAACCTTGCTTCCGGGCCACTCCCCACGTTCGCAAAAAGATCGGGATAATGAGCAGTATCGCGTCATATCTGACGTTTGCTTCGGCGCAGAATTAGACGGTCCATGCGTCCGAAAACTTGGATTTAATGGCGGCAGTTTCGAACCTTTGCGGCGATGCTGATGCCGTATCTGACGGGACCCATGTTCGGCAATCCAGACTAGAGAGGGAATTACCCTTTAGAATAATATCCAGTTAATACTGCAGAAAGTTCATTGAACTGTTGGTTCATTGTTTATGCTGATAACATCAATATCCTTCGTGGCCTTGAATTTGCCCTGCCCAATGCTGCATGGAACAAGCTTTGCAACCAGTTTGGGTGAACAGTGCAAAAAATCCGCAGAGGAGGCTTTTGCTGCAACCGAATCTAGAAAAAAGGCCGGGAACGGAAATAAATACACGCAATCTGAGCCAGGGAACTGGGTCAGTCTGCATCAGTATGAGCTTTTGGGGTCAGCAAGGTGTTGCGCCTGGCTTCAACCATCGGATGGCGACATAGCCTAGCCGCAAAATAGGATGGAAGCTCTCTTTCTACAGTTAACTCTGCAAAATTCCACCTGAATATATGACGCTTCTAAAATCTATTTGATTTGGTCGGCGCTCTCAACGAACCCTTTAAAAACTGCAAGAGTCTCTTCGCTTACATGATGCTCAATACCTTCAGCATCATGCTCTGCGACTTCCTTTGAAACACCCAAGGCGATCAGGAAATCCACGACAATTCGGTGACGCCTTCTACAAGCTTCCGCCAATTGACGCCCGGCATCGGTCAGTTGAAGTGAGCGGTAGGGAATTTGTTCTATGAAACCTTCTCGTTTCAAACGGGCCAAATTCTTCGAAACCGTAGGTTGGGTTACGCCCAACCGCTCGGCTATTTCGACCGGGCGCGCCGAGCCATTCTGGTGGATCAACTCCGCAATAAGTTCAACGTAGTCTTCAACCATTTCGCTTTGGTGGGCCTGTCGCACAGCCTCAAATCCACTCGCCTGAGTGTCAATAGTACGATCTGAATCTTGCGGTGTCGTTTCAGTCATCGGCTCACGATTAGGTCGGTAATCCAGTCACTAGTGTATGCACCTGAAAGCCGAACTTGACAATGAGCATGCCTTCATCAATAAATTAGACAAGGCTAACTTTAATAGACAGAGCTATGAAATATCTAATAGCGTCCACACTTCTTTGCGCATTGCCAGTGATCGCCGATGCCACGGCGATTGAAGAATCTCCTTGGGCTCCGCGCGCTGCCGCGTATCGACTGACCTTGTTCATGGGAAATCTAACCCCGGTTCCCTGGGATGAAATTGAGAGGAGTTGGACCTCGCCCGCACCTGGCAGTGACATTCAGGTCGCTCCATTGTCACGCGTTTCCGACAAAGAGGCGCTTGCGATCAACCAAGCTATGCAAGCCGAAGATCTCCAGGCGCTGTTCGAAGCAAGCACAATTGCCATTGCTGAGGGAATCCTGCGCCATCTGGATGTCGCAAAGACCGCGTTGGGTAAGCCTGAAGCGGCACGCGAGGTTGCACAAGCGGCAGCTCTGTTCCGCGCATTCGAAGATGGTATCAAGGCTGCGGATGCGTCGGCGGCTCGCGATCTGGGCCGGGCATGGCTGGTTCTGAACTCCACCCTTGGCAGCGCAGGAGTACTGGGCAATGGTGCACAAACGGTGGATGCCGACCAATTTGCGGAGGCTCAGGCCATTGTCGCTGCCTATATTCGTGCCAACTATCTGCCATCCGAGTATGCCCAACGCGACAAGTTAACACCGCTGCCTGAAACAGTTGTGCTTTCCGGCGAACAAATCACAATGCCCGCCACGCTGCCGCCAGGGTCGAACATCGGAGATCAGGCGCAGCTGCCGCGGCTGGTTCTTCAGTTTGAAGAGGCGGGTGAGGATGAAGCCAATCTACCGCTGGTGGCCTATGGCGATATGCTGTTCGACAGCCCTGAAATCTTCGGCGGCCCGGCGCGCGAGTTAGGCATCGCCTGCTCGACCTGCCATAACCGCTCCGACGTGAACCGGGATTTCTTCATTCCGGGCCTGTCATCCCATCCGGGTGGGATGGATGTGGACGGATCCTTCTTCAATCCAATGTTCAATGACCGGACCGATGATCACTTGGACACGCCTTCCATGCGCGGCATCCGCTTTACCGCACCTTATGGCCGCGACGGGCGCGAACCCAGCCTGCGCCGGTTCATCCGAAATGTGATTGTGACCGAATTCGCGGGAAAGGAACCAACGCCGTTCCAACTGGATGCGCTGGAAGCCTATGTCAAACAGTTCGACTTTCTTCCCAACCCAAAGATCGATCGGTCCGGTAAGCTGACGGATCTGGCGTCAGATGACGCCAAGCGCGGGGAGGTGCTATTCAACACCAAATTTGCCGGACTTGGTGACAAGTCCTGCGCTTCGTGTCACACGCCTGACCGTCAGTTCCGCGATGGTCTGACCTACGACATCGGCAGCGCTGAACCACCATTCCCCGGCGGCACGGCTTCTGCGTTCGAAACCCCGACGCTGCGCAACGTCAATTTCACTGCACCTTACATGCATGACGGATCGCTGCCGACGCTGGCCAGCGTTGTTGACTGGTTCAATGATACCAAAAATTTGGGTTTGGACGAAGCACAGCGCGCAGATCTGACGGCCTACGTCGAAGCTGTTGGAGACGGTGAAGAACCCTATCAAGTATTCGAGGGTCGCAACAGCGTATTCCGCTTGTCCTGGGAGGAGCTGACAACATTCGCCAGCACGCTCGATACCCTGCTGCCGATGCAGGATGCCGAAAACATAGCGGTTCTGATCGACACGGTAGCTCCTGATCTGGCGGCGGATGCCAGTGTCATGGTCAATCAGAACGCCAAGCCCGAAATCTACGAATTCGCCGCGATCCTGCGAGCGGTTGGCGATGCCAGCGCCGAAGGTAACTGGACCGAAGCCACCCGCCAGTGGGAACTGTTCAAGGCCATGCAGGCCGAAATTGACGAGAGGATGTTCTGATGTTGTCGCGCCGCAATTTTCTGGTCGCTGCAGCCGCATCTGCAGCCCTGCCCGTAATGGCTGCAACTGACCGGGGGCTGAAGCTGGCCTTCATCCCGCAGGAGAACCCCGAAAAGCTGTTTGGTGACATCAACGTCATCACCGGCTGGCTTTCAGAGCAGATGGGCGTCCCGGTCACGGGGTTTGTCACGTTCGACCACGCTGCTGCCGTTGAGGCGCTGCGCAACGGTGATGCCGATATCTCGTTCATGGGAGCGTTGCCCTTTGTGTTGGCCGAAGACCAGATCGGCGCCGTACCGCTGTTGTCCGAGGTATATCGCGGGCAACCCAGCTATTCGGGCCGGGTCTTCGTTCGGCGTGACAGCGGAATCGAAACGTTGGCCGATCTCCGGGGACGTGACATTGCCTTTTCCGATCCGGTCTCGGAATCCGGTTACATCTATCCGCTTGATCTGTTTGTGCGCGCCGGGATGTTTTCGGGCACGGGCGATGCCGACAGTTTTTTCGGTCAGAAATTTTTTGCCGGTGGTTATCAGCAAGCGATGCAGGCCATGGCCAATGGGCTGGTCGATGCGGCGGGTGCGAGCCAGTATGCAGATCTCTATCTGACCCCGGATCAGCAGGCCGAGGTCAAGGTGCTGGCGGAATCAGAACAAATTCCCAGCCATGCAATCATTGCCCGCCCTGATCTGGACGCCGGGCTGCAGGCAATGTTCATTGAGACCATGCTGCGCCTCAACGAGAGTGAGAACCGTCATCTGTTGGCCTACCTCTATGGCCCCGACGGCTATCTTCCTGCTAATCCGTCGGTTTACGAAGGCGTGCGCGAGACTGCGCGGCGCTATGGGTTCCTGAAATGAACCCTATAGTTTCACTCAACGCGGTATCGCAGCACTTTGCCAGTGCGGCAGCTCTTTCAGATGTTTCGCTGTCGGTGCAGCCCGGTGAAAGCGTCGCGCTACTGGGTCCTTCGGGTGCGGGCAAATCAACGTTGCTGGCGTTGTTGGATGGTCGTTTGAGTGGATGGCAGGGCGAGGCACAGGTGCTGGGCAAGCCACTTTTGGCAACAGGATTTCCATCCCGCGAGGACCGTGCCAATACTGGCTTTGTCTTCCAGGAATTCGCCCTGGTTGATCGGCAGAGTGTTTATCAGAATGTGATGAACGGCCGGATGGCCCGGATGAATATCTGGTCCTCACTCTGGGGTCGGTTCCGGGAAGAGGACCATATGTGCGTGACACGGGCGCTTCAGGATACGCGGCTGTCCGATCTGGCAAGCCGCCGTGCCGATCAGTTGTCGGGTGGACAACGGCAGCGCGTTGCGATTGCCAGATGTCTGGCACAAGAGCCCGAGTTGATCCTTGCGGATGAGCCCGTTAGCAATTTGGATCCTGCTCACGCCGAACGCATTCTGAGCTTGATCACCAGCTCTGCACGTAGCCGCGAAATCGGCGTCATTTTCAGCTCGCATCAGCCCGACCTGTCACGCCGCTTTGCTGAGCGCATCATAGGCCTGCGAGATGGCGTGGTTTTGTTCGACAAACCGTCGGCTCAGTTGACCAGCGGGGACATCGATGAACTGTATCACGGTGCCGGTGTCACATCGGGGCTGCGTGTAGTCAGTTGATGGGCCGATCTGTCATTTGGGTCATGCTGGCACTGGCGATCCTATGGTCGCTGACCAGCGGGGATATGGGATTGGGCAAGCTGCCAGGCGCGGGCCCCCGTCTGGCAGAGTTTCTGGGGCGCATGATCCCACCTGACCTGTCCGTTTGGCGCGAGGTTCTGACGGGGCTGGCCGAAACACTGAGGATCGCCATTCTGGGAACATTGTTCGCTGTGATCCTGTCGGCGGGACTGGCCGTTCTGGCCTCTGAAACTATGGTGCCACCAGCGATCTGGCGTCCCGTCCGTGCCTTGCTGGCGGTTATCCGATCGATCCCGCTGATCCTGGTCGCTATGCTAATGGTGGGCGCTGTTGGGTTGGGTCCACTTCCCGGAATATTGGCAATCACATTTCACGCGACCGGCATGTTGGCAAAGTTCTATGCAGAAGCCATCGACAATGTTGCCACCGCTCCTGTGGCGGCGCTTGAAAGCGCAGGGGCCAACAGAATTCAACAGTTGCGTTGGGCAATCTGGCCGCAGATGGCGCCTGTGATCGTGCGCGATACCGTATTTCGGTTTGAGCTAAATCTGCGCGAAAGCCTGATACTGGGCATTGTCGGTGCCGGTGGCATCGGGTTGTATGTACAAACCTACGTGCGGTCGTTTCAGTATGAAAAGGCTGCGACAGTGACGTTGGCAATCATCGTTTTGGTTTTATTGTCAGAGGCACTGAATACGGCCTTGCAAAAGCGCTTAAGTTGAGACCCCGCTATGCATTTCCGTGTGTATGCGTGGCCGCCATTCGAGCCTTCAGCTTCCCATTGCGCAGGGATCGAACGCGCGCGTTCATCCAGTGACGGAATATGAAGCGATAAAGCCAACCCCGAATGCTGCCGAAACTTTGCGCATGATCAGCATAGAACGCATCCGGACTATCAAAAACGCCAAAATCCTTCACGATTCCGGTTTTCTGAATGTACGTGTCACGACCTTCCCATTCAACCTGAGGGGTGCTCAAACAACGGGTACCCGCCCCATAACCGCACAGGCTTTCTGTTTCTGCAAAGTTATGCTGCAAGGCCTCCAGGTATGGCTGATCCAGAATAAATCCTTCGAGGTTGACCCAACGACCGTCTACTTCGACTTCGACCCACGAATGCAAGATTTCTTCTGGCGCCAGCGGATAAATCAATTCGGGAACCACACCCCTCTGCAACTCTTTGTGGATCATAAAGCCATGCAAACGGCATCGAATACAGCTGCCGCGAAACAGTGCCATCAAAAGAGTGCCCTTGGTATTGCATTGCCCAAAGCCGTTAGCGAGCACCTCTGAAGCCGGGATATCGTCAGCACGGTTGTAACCAAAGGCAATCTCGTTACGCACGAAATCATAAATAGCGCCAATTCGATCCGAGACAGGCAGATCGGGCCAGCGCCGTTCCGTTATGAGTCCCAAAACTGCGGGTGTTTCAAAATCAAGCAGAGGTGTGGCGGTTAACAACGGGTCTCGGTTCAGCATTTGGTCTCTCGTCGAATCAACTCAGAAAGACTTTTAGTTGCTACAGTGACTATAGCTTCAAGAGGCTAATTCCAGTTCGCAATAACGCTGCGCGGAGTTAGGCGCCGATGTCTTCGTGATCAGTAAGACATTCGGAATGATCGCGTAGAACTTCGAGAACGCGACAATCCGAGGTGTTGCCGCCACTGCATTCATGCACCATGCGCTCTAGCTCGGTCCGCAACGCTTCTAGCCGCGCCATTCTTTGCTCAATCTGTTTGAGTTGTCGGCGCGCGATACTGTCGGCTTCATGACATGGGCGATCCGGATCGTCGGACAAATCAAGCAGTTCGCGTATCGCCTCAAGCGAAAACCCCAATTGGCGGGAATGACGGATGAATGCAAGGCGATCCAGTTCGGCATGGCCGTAACGCCTCTGGCCACCTTCGGTGCGCCCCGGTTCCGGCATAAGTCCGATCTGCTCGTAGTAGCGGATCGTCTGAACCTTGGTTCCGGTCTTTTTTCCAAGCGTTCCGATCGTCAGCATCTGGGTCTCCTTACAAAGCTACAGCTTATGTAGGCTCGGGTTGACGCCGCACAATAGCACCTTCTAGACGGTGGACCTGTGACACCCAGCCGCAGGCTCAAAATCCCCTTTGAACCTCTAGCAGGTAGAGGGTGTACATGCCGTTCTGAACCAAGAATCACAGGCGGACGGCTAACTTTGAAACTGACCGTATTTCAAAAAATCTTATGGGTACTGGCTGGTGTCGCAACGGCGGCATTTGCCTATCTGATGCTGTGGTCAGAATATAGACCTGCGCGGATTGAGGAGGGGTCTGTTCCGTTCGAAGCCAGGTTCGAACTGACAGATCACTCTGGCGTTGTTCGTACTCAGAACGACTTTGCGGGCAAATGGATGTTGGTGTTTTTTGGGTTCACCAACTGCCCGGACGTATGCCCTACAACACTGTCTGAGGTAGCAGCAGTGCAGGAAGGGCTGGGAAGCCAATCAAACCAAGTGCAACCTATCTTCGTATCCATTGACCCCGAACGCGACACCCCGGCAGTCCTGGCCGAGTATGTACCACTTTTCGATGCGGGGATCATTGGGCTTACAGGCACGCCAGAACAGATTGCGCAAACGTCCAAGACCTTCCCGATATTCTACGAACGGATCGAACAAGCCACTGCGCCGGATGGATATACGATGGGGCATACCGCTCATCTGTTTCTGTTCAACAAGGACGCTGGATTCGTCCAGTCCTGGTCATATGGCACGCCTGCCGAAGAAATTCTTGCGGATCTGAAACAGAGACTCTGAGCACCATGACCCGGTTTTCCAAAGATACACTTCTCGGCCTGGCCTGGGCGATTGCCTTGGTTGCTTCTCTTTCTGTTCTGTTCATTGGAGAGATCCTGGGGCAGACGCCCTGTGTGCTGTGCTGGTTCCAGCGCGCGTTCATGTTCCCATTGGCGATCGTACTGGGGCTTGGCCTGTGGTGGCAGGACCAGAACGTGGGCCGATACGGGATAGCACTGGCATTTGGGGGCGCTGCTGTCGCCTTGTGGCACATGGGCCTGTATGCTGGTCTGATCCCCGAAAAAATCCAACCATGCTCGGCAAGTGGTCCGTCCTGCACCGACGCAAATCAATCTGTTTTGGGCATCCCGATTCCGCTGATGGCGCTCGTTTCGTTTGCGCTGATCGGCGCGCTATGTGCTCTTTCACTCAAGGAGAAACAAGTATGAACAGACGTGGCATGATCTTGTCCGTTCTCGCGCTCGGTGGGGCCGGATTCGGGGCCGCCGCCTGGTACGTGAACCGAACGACCGCTTCAGGCAATACCGAGCCTGTCGCACCCGAAATCGCCGAAACACTTATCCGTTCCTACTCGCCTGTTCTCGGCCCTAAAGACGCACCGGTTACAATTGTCGAATTTTTCGATCCGGCTTGTGAAGCCTGCCGCGCCTTTCATCCGGTCGTGAAGGACATAATGGCTCAGCATGGAGACGCCGTGCGCGTTGTGATCCGGTACACCCCTTTCCATGGCGAAGGCTCAGAGGAGGCGATCCGCGTGCTTGAAGCGGCACGCATGCAGGGGGTCTTTGAACCAGTGCTGGAAGCCGTGTTGCGAGAGCAGCCCAAATGGGCCGCGCATGGTGCGCCTGAGCCTGGTCTTATTATTCGAATTGCAGCAGCAGCGGGACTGGATGCCGAGGCCGCGCAGGCACAAATGCTCGCACCCCAGACAGTCGGTGTGCTCAATCAGGATCGCGCTGATGTCGAAGCGGTCGGTATAAGGCAAACTCCGACATTCTTCGTCAATGGCAAATCTCTGGATCCGTTTGGTGAGGCTGAATTGAGACGCCTGGTCGCTGCAGAAGTAGCAGCACTGCAAAGCTGAGCAGTAGCGAGAGGTACTATGAGACTCACTGCAAAAAATACACTTCTGGCAGGTGTGCTTGCCGCATTCGGCACCACTGCCATTCTATCGGCACCTGTACTGGCAGGGGGCGGCGATGTTGTCGTTGAAGATGCCTGGTCGCGCGCTTCAATTGGCACCAACCGACCTGGCGCCGCTTACATGACGATCAGCAACACCGGCAATGAGGCCGTCACGCTGACGTCTATCCGCACCGATCTTGCGATGATGCCCGAGATCCATCAGACATCGACCAATGCAGAGGGCGTCAGTTCCATGGCACCAGCTGGCGAGCTGGAAATTGCGCCGGGTGGTTCCGTAGCGCTTGAGCCGGGCGGGCTCCACGCAATGCTCATGCGGCTGCAACGCCCTATGACCGAAGGCGAGAGCTTTACGCTGACTCTTATCTTTGCCGATGGGGCAGAAAAGACTGTCAACGTGCCGATATTTGGCATTGCTGCGCGAGGCCCTGGGAACTGATGCAGCGGCGACGCGTTCTCAAATTCGGGGCTGCTGGACTTGGTGTAATCGGCCTGACACTCTTTGCTGGATGGTGGCAAGTGGATGGGCCGGGAGCGGCTCAATCTGATCGCCTTCGTCCCCTTGCGTTGTCGGGCATGAGTTTTCGCATGGTCGATCACGAAGGGACTACCGTCACCCCGCAATCGCTGGTCGGACGTGCAACAATGGTGTTCTTCGGCTTTACCTACTGCCCGGATGTTTGCCCGACGACTCTTTCGGATATTTCCCTCTGGCTGGATGATCTGGGCAATGACGCGGACGAGTTGAACGTCGTGTTCATAACCGTAGACTCTGAAAGGGACATAGTCGAAGCCATGGCCGATTATGTCAGCTACTTTCATCCGGCTATTCGCGGTTGGGTCGGTGTTTCGGACCAAATCGCGCAAGCCGCAGACGACTTTCGCGCCACTTATGAAAAAGTTCCCATGGAAGATGGCGACTACACAATGAACCACACCGCAAGTGTTTTTCTGTTTAACCCCACAGGCGAATTTGTCAGCACCATCGACTATCATGAGCAGAGAGAGTTCGCTGTGCCCAAGATCCGTCGCGCTTTGAAAAGTGGAGCGGATACAACATCATGAACGCACGGTTTCTAGCAACCTCGGCGATCACGATCAGCAGCGTCTCGATTGCTTCGATCATGTTCATTGCCTCGAACAGGTCTGAAATGACGACGCCTGCGCCCACGGTCTTTCAGGTGCCCAAACTTCCTGCGGAACCGCAGATCACATCGGCTCCGTTGCTGAACGTACCATCGGCAGAACTCGTTCTAAGCCCCGTTTCGTTTCGACCTGCTCAGCCGGTACCCATTCAGGCAGAGGAACCTTTGCCACCTGTTGAACCGCCTTCACGAACATGGACGCGCGAGCTTGCATCGGGTGACACACTCGACAGTATGCTGTCTGACGCGGGGATCAACGCAACCGATCGCGCCGAAATCGCACTTGCACTTGGCGCTGAATACGACTTGCGGCGCTTGCGGCCGGGTCACTCGATAACAGTCGTTGCAACGGCAGCAGATCAACTGCGGAGTGTGGAGCTCGCCGTGGAAGATGGCGTGAGAATTGAAGTGACACTTAGCGAGACGTTGTCCACGCGCGTGGTCTCACCGGAACCCGACACTGTCATTCTGGCCCGCAAAACAGAGATCGAAACTTCGATCTCAAATGCTCTGGGCAGCGCAAATATCCCGGTTCGTTTTGCGGTGGATCTCGCTCAGATGCTGAGCGGGACAGTGGATTTTCGGAGGGACCTGACAGGTGGTGAAGCTCTCCGCCTTCTCTGGCGTGAAAAGAGCATTGATGGCGAGAAGGTAGGCCAGTCCGAGCTCATTTTTGCAGCGCTGGAAGTGGATGACCAACTTTACGAAATAGCATGGCCAGACGCCGAAAATGGCCGCGCCACAATCTATGTCGATGGTGAGCTTCTTCGCGTCTTCTCGCAGCCAGTCGAGGGCGCGCGCCTGAGTTCAGTCTTTGGTCGGCGGAAGCACCCGGTCTACGGAAATGTTCGGATGCATACAGGTGTCGATTTTGCTGCCGCACGTGGTACTCCGGTGCATGCGACGGCCCCGGGCCGCGTGTCTTATATTGGTTGGCGCGGGGGGTATGGGCGTGTGGTCGAAATCGCTCATGGATCGGACACGGTCACGCGATACACGCATCTTAGCGCAACCGCCGATGGTCTGACCAAAGGTCAGCGCGTGGAGGCGGGCCAGGTGGTTGGTCGTGTCGGGTCGACCGGCACCGCGACCGGCCCAAATCTTCATTATGAAGTATTGGTCGACGGGCGCCCGACAGACCCGCTTTCTGACGATCGACTTGCTGCCGCTGCGAATGACAAGGTAGAAAACGAAGCAGCGCAAAAGCGATTAAGTAGTGCACGGGCACAGCTTGAGAAGCAGCTGGGCGATCTCACTGCCAAGAAACGCGAAGCTAACTCGTGAGAGTTCTTTCAGAACGCCTCCAGACGCGCGGCTATCAGTTTGACGATTTGAACGCCTGAAGTGAACTGCACCGCAAATGAACAAAATCAGAGGATGTAAGATGATGGCAATCGCGGGTGCCTTGGTTGGCGCCGTTTGGGGTGGGGTCCTGGCAAAGCGCCGGAATGGCAACAGCCTTGATATTCTTCAGTATGCTGCAGGATACGCCATCGTTTGTGGCCTGATTGCGTTCTTTCTGTCGATCGCAGTTGTGCGTCTGATTTCCTAGGCTGATCCGAATGGTGGTTGAAATTGAAAGCGCTGCTCAGGATTGTGCTTGGGTTGGTTCTTGCAGCCCTGTTCATCGCTACCGTCTGTTTCGGCACGGCTACATATCTCATGCTGGCTTCTCTTCCGGACTATGAGGAAGATTTTAGGTTAGAGGGTTTGAAAGATTCTGTGGACGTCCTGAGGGACTCAATGGCGATCCCACATATCTCGGCTTCATCCCCGTCCGATGCCTATTTCGCACTTGGTTTCGTTCATGCGCAGGATAGATTGGGTCAGATGTTAAGGGAACGACGGTCCGCTTCGGGTAAAGTACCAGTTCCGCGATATCGCGATATAGATCCAGTTTTGTTTGAAATGCTGATTGCCTATGCAGCCGGTGTCAATGCCTGGATCGGGGAGGTGTCAAAAGGCCGGCGTGGCCGGGGGGCACCAGAACTGTTGTTGTACGATGAAAAGAAAATCATGGCCTGGCGGCCAGAGGATAGTCTCAGAATAACTCAACAGTTTCTAGACAATCTGCGGGAGACAGAGAGTGGCGGCGCGTCAATTCCAGGCGACAGACCGAAAACACCTGGATTGATCATGAACACGCCAAAAGCTCGGCTGGGAGCCTGGGCATTGACCAGTGAACGAACGGTTTCCAATTCCCCAATTCTCGCGGTCGAGGCTAGCGGGCCGCTTTCGCTCCCATCAACCTGGTACATGGCTGATCTTCAATTTCCCTCGGGGGCAGTAGCAGGGGTGACTTTGCCCGGCGTTCCGTTCGTTGTTCTGGGTCGTTCAAATGACGTTGCTTGGGCCTTGGACTCAAATGCCGGGCAACCTGAATTGCAAAACGGCACATCCGAATGGGTAGATAGCGATATCTTTTTGAAAACTCTTTACCGACTGACACAGGTAGTCACCGCAAAAGACGCCGTGAAGTTGATCTCTGAAATGCCTCTGTTCGGGTTGGAGACCGTCGTTATTGACAAAGAAGACGTCATGACCTGGCCGGGCATCTCCGATGAAGATGCAATCCTGCTTCGGCAGCAAAGGCTCAAAGAACTTGATGCGCGCCAACGCGTTTTTTCAGTTGATGGTGTTATGGCGGTACAACAAGATACCGTTAGTTCAGCAGCGCGTAGCTTGTTGCCTCTGATGGCAGCGGACTTGTGGCGTTCTGAACCCATGATCCCCGCAACCGACGACCCGCTCGATGGAATCCGAGAGGATGCCTTGAACCGCTTAGCTGAATGGAACGGTGAAATGGATCGTTTTTCGCCGGAGCCATTGATATTCTGGGCATGGACGCGTGCTTTGCAACGCCGATTTCTACAGGATGAATTTCCTGCGGCGCGTGATTTGTGGACCAATCCGAATCCATATTTTCTTGCCGCGGTTCTTTCAAATAGAGACGAGGCCGCGATGTGGTGTGACAATCGCACCTCAACTCGTGTCGAAACCTGCGACGAGTGGATCGTTCTCGCACTCGACGATGCGCTCGTCTGGATAACCGTGCGCTACGGTCTCGACCTTTCTTCGTGGAGCTGGGGATCTGAACACGTTGTGAATCTGGATTGGTCTGCGGTTAGCCCAGCCGGATTCCTCAATGGGTTGTTATCTGTGCGGGAACCGAAGTCCGGAGGACCTTATTCATTGCTCTCGTCTCAATTCGGGATGTCTGACGAAAAACCGTTTGCAACAAATATCGGCACGAATTTTCAGGCCGTCATGTCTGTTTCAGAAGACAAAGGCTTCTTTTTCCTGTCACCATCCGGGCAGTCGGGACACCCGCTTTCGCGGTTCTACAAGAATTTGTTTTCTTCATGGATGCGCGGTGATTATAGGATGATGACAATGGATCTGGCAGTAGCAGAGGGTGGGGCTGTGGGGCGATCCAAACTAACCCCCTACATTCAGGATGAAGTTGACTGATTAAAGTGCGGCGCCGGGAAACCAGATCAGTGTCAATGTCCCTCATCTTCAGGATGAAATGCCACACAAAGCCCAGGACTGATTGATATATCGGGCACCACGCCACTGTGATAAATTGCGAAAATCGGCTGTGGGATGCTGATTTCAGTGGGCATCCCACAGCACACGCGATCTTAGGTTCCGCGCGCCTGATTACTGCCCATGCGCCAATTCAGCATTTTCACCTGGCGTTCCAACGGTTTCTGTTCCTGTTGAGTGTTTGTTACCCTCGGAGGCTTTCAGAAGCCGCAAGGCGTTAGCCACAACCAGCAAGGACACTCCGACATCTGCCGCGATTGCACCCCACATTGATGCCAATCCAAAACCGGTAAGGGTCACAAACAATGCTTTGGTCGCAAGTGAGAAGCCGATGTTCTGACGGATGATCGACATGGTTCGACGTGAATGATCGATCAGCCAGGGTACTTTGCCGATGTCATCAGTCATCAGAGCAATGTCTGCAGTCTCAATAGCAGCATCAGATCCAACTGCACCCATCGCAACTGCATAATGTGCCCGAGCCATCGCAGGCGCGTCGTTGACGCCATCGCCGATCATCGCAACCATCTCGTGCTGTTTTGCCAGCTCCTCGATCGCAGCGACCTTGTCTTCCGGCAGAAGCTGGGCCCGGATTTCGTCGATGCCGACTTCGGCTGCTACCGCTCTCGCTGTTTGTTCGTTGTCACCAGTCAGCATGATGATTGACTTCACGCCCTGCGCATGAAGCCGGGCAACGATGCTTCGGGCTTCGGGGCGAATGCGGTCCCGCAGCTCAAGCAAACCGGTTAACCCGTTCTCATCCCCGACAACAACAAGTGTGCTTCCCGAGCTTTCGATTTGGTTGCGCAACTCGGCAGGGATGGACACGCCAAAGCCTTTCTCTACAGCGAAGCGGTCGGAGCCAAGCCAGATATCTCCACGCTCGGTACGGCCTTCCAGACCCCGACCGGGAACAGTTCGGATGTCTTCAGCCGCGGATATCGAAATGTCGGTCTGTTCTGCCTTGGTCAAAATGGCGCGGGCCAGCGGGTGTGAAGACCGAACCTCAAGGCTGGCAGCGCTCGCCAACAGCTCCTGCTCGGATGCGGCGCCCAGCGGATAGACATTGGCCACTTCAGGCTCACCCATGGTGATCGTGCCTGTCTTGTCCATGGCCAGTGCGGTGGTGCGCCCGGGGGCCTCGATATATGCGCCGCCCTTAATCAGAACCCCAGCCCGGGCCGAAGCGGTCAAAGCCGCAACGATTGAAACCGGTGTGGAAATGACGAGCGCACAGGGGCAGGCGATAACCAGCAGAACAAGTGCATTGTAAAACCAGAAGCCCCACGATGCGCCAAATGCAAGCGGCGGGATCAGGGCGATGGCCACTGCGACGACCATAACGATGGGCGTATAAATCCGCGCAAATTTTGTAACCCACTGTTCAACCGGCGCGCGGCGAGCATGAGCATCACCGACCATCCGGATGATCTTGGCAAGCACGGTGTCTGACGCTGTTTTCGTCGCACATATTTTGAGGGTGCCCTCACCATTGATTGTGCCGGCATAGACCTCATCACCCAGCTCTTTGGGAATCAGCGCGCTTTCACCTGTGATTGGAGCCTGGTCAACGGCACCAGCCCCTTCGATGACTTCCCCGTCAAGTGGAATGCGATCCCCACCCCGAACGATGAAGCTGTCACCGACAAAGACATCCGCCGCCGGGACCGTTGCCTCAGAACCGTCAGCACGAACCAGCCGAACCGTCGGGGGGGCCAGATCAAGCAGTGCGGATACCGCGTTCCGAGCGCGTCCGACACTCCAGCTTTCCAGATAAAGAGAGAGCGAGAAGAAAAATGCTACAGTTGCCGCTTCAAAAAACTCACCCAGAGCGATGGCACCAGCGACGGCAACAACCATCAGAAGGTTCATATCCGGCGAAAGTCGACGCGCCGAAGACCAGGCCTTAGGGGCCACCAGCCAGACGCCAAACAAGATCGCGACCGCGAACAAAGCTGCCTCGGGCAAAGGCATCGGAACCTCACCATGTCCCGAGAACAGCCCGAGCGCACCGCCCATGCCGGTTTCGAAAATGTGCCAGCCAAAACCCGCTGCCCAAAACCCTCCGCTAAGAGTGGTGAACCGCCGCTGACGTGCAATATGCGCCGCCTGGTCCTGGGCGGCATTTCCGTCATCCCATGGTTTGGCGGTCATACCAGTACTGGCAACCAGCATCATGACATCTTCGTCAGATAACTTGGAAGCACTTTCAAGAAGCGTCATCCGACCGTTGATCACATCAAATGCGAGATGCTCTTCACCACCTGCTTTCGGGCCGACGACACGGTTCAGGATCGCCACCTCTTCGGCGCAATCAAGGCCAGAGACCTGAAAGCTTCTACCACCTTCAGGAATTGGACCGGCGGGGGCGATGTCGCCACACCCGCCACTACCGCATGCGTGGTGACCATGTTTGTTTTCGTGGCCATGGTCGTGGCTATGGGTATCGGATGACATGATTGGACCTCAAGAATCTCTATGGTCCTTTGTAAATAGTTCCTACAGTAACTAGAGCTTCAATACCTTTTATATTTTTTTCATCCGGGTTCTTGGCCTGCGATATTGTTAGTTCATTTCGTCTTGCGGGCCGGCCGTGTGGATGCAATCTAATTGCAGATGACGCAAAAAATTTGGAATAGATCAATGCAGAAACGGATCGCAATTACCATCACGTTAGTCTCGATTACGGCTGGTTGCTCAGCCCAGTTCACTGGGGCCAAAAGCAAAGCATTTGAACCAGGCAACGTGCCAGATTCGGTCGTAGCGCTGGCAGGGCCGGCGCAGGATTTGACCACAGCGCGCCTCCTGCCCGAAGACAATTGCTTTTGGTATGAGCACAGCGGACCCGTCGAGACGACATTGGTACCATTGCGCGCGACGAATGGCGCTCCGATCTGCATTGCGCGCGACGCCTGATCGAAATGAGGGCAGCGACGTCCATGTACGCTGCCCAATATTCATGAGCGGGCTGTGACGCTATCTTCGGCAGAGTATAGGAAAGCGGTCGAGCCGGTTTTCACGTTTGGGTAGAGGTCATTGATATGAGCCATGATCATTCGCACACATCCAGAACTTGCGCGACCGCCGATGCTTCTTGGCTCAGGCGTGCCGTGAATTCTGAGATATGTGTCTCGGTCTCCAACGTATAGATAAAGGGCACGAGAGCCGAGAGCATTATTCGGCCCGGGCTCCATGCCATTCCGGAATTCCGCGTATTCGGGGTTGCGCTCGATCATTGAAGCGGTTGGTGTCCAGTGTGGCCATTCGACCTTTCGGCGGATAACATAGGTGCCGGGCTCGTAAAGGTTCCCGCGCGCGATCGCTACGCCATAGCGCATTGCGGTCCCGCCTTCTTCGATATGATAGAGATAGCGCGCGACGGCATCCACATGGATGTCACCTGGAACCAAACCATCATTTGCCGCGACGCGTCTTGGTAAAAAACGGTCATGAACACCCCACGGATTTGAGGTCATTGGATCGTAACCAATTGGCGTGACCTGACTGTCCCAATAGGTCTTCTGCGATGCGGTTGGCCAGGTTTTGGCGATCAATGGACTGGCCGCAGACGCCGAGAACAGCGCTGTGGTGGATTGAATGAAATGGCGCCTTGTAAGCATAGGTCTCGTCCTGGTTCACAAGTTTAACGTATTTGGATCGCACTATCGCGAATTAATCCGAATCTTAAAGCCTCTAGCAGCTAGAGCTTCAAGAGGTTTCAGGTAACGCTTGGTTTACCCTGTCGATCAAGTGACCGGTTGCGTGAATCCTGCTTCGGTCGAGTTTACATTGGAATAGGTCGCAAAGACAATTGACACAGGCGAAGCCGCCATTGTAGCGGTGAATTGTTTTCGGTTCCTGATGGCGGAAGCCAAAAGGATTAAAAGGGAATACGGTTCGGTGTTTTCAATGGCGCCAATTCCGTAACTGCCCCCGCAACTGTGAGCGGAGAGCGATGCCAAGACACCACTGGTTCGTAATGGAACCGGGAAGGTTGGCGGAGCGAGCACCCGCGAGTCAGGAGACCTGCCGTAAAGCGCCGGGCTATGCCCAGACTGAACCTGTCGGCCTTACGGTCGATTCAACCTGACAAGCCGCCGGGTGAGGCGGTAGGGAGAAAGAACATGCATATCGAACCGGGCATCGTGAATGGTGCCAAAATCGCGCTTTCCTATGTTACCGCCGCAGGTGCGGCTACTTACGCAGCGAAAGAAACGTTTTCCACATTGCGTGCGAATGGACCTGCATCTTTTGTTATGCGCTCGGTGCTCGCCACCGTTGGGGTTTTCCTTTTCTTCGAAGTCCTGCCGCATTTCCCGGTTGGTGTCTCTGAAGTCCACTTCATCCTGGGGTCGACGCTGTTTCTGCTTCTCGGTGCTGCACCCGCGGCTTTTGGATTGGCAGCTGGTCTCCTGATTCAGGGTGTGTTTTTTGCCCCGTTCGATCTTCCGCAATACTTCATCAACCTGACCACCCTGCTGGTGCCGCTGTTTGCGCTACAAGCACTGGCCAGCCGCATCATCGCACCCGGCACAGCATATGTTGACCTCAAATATGGCCAAGCTCTTGCGCTGAGTGCGACGTATCAGGGAGGAGTAGTCGCATGGGTTGGGTTCTGGGCCTTCTACGGCCAGGGTTTCGGCGCAGAAACCATGGCGTCGGTTCTGTCCTTTGGCGGCGCTTATATGCTGGTAATTGTCATTGAGCCGATTGCTGATCTGGCAGTACTTGCGGCAGCCAAGGCAATGCGCGGTTTGAACAGTACAGGTCTGGTGACTCCGCGTTTGTACAACGCTGCGAAAGCTTGACCAAAGTTTGAAGCGGTGTCCTAAACTTGGGTTGCCGCGAAACAACCAGTAGTCGCAGGACCAAAATTTTATTGTGGCGCGTCTCGAAGGCGCGCCACATTGTTTTTAGCCGCTGGAAACCTGCACCCAACGATCAGGGTGATTTGGGTCCTGTATTCGTAGGAAAAGATACCTCGTTTCCTTCCAAGATTTGATCCTGTTGGTGACGTTGTCCAGAATCAAATCGCCTTCACTCGAGCGATAAACTAAAACTGCATGGCCACTGCGATTGGTGTCTAAGACAGTTGCAATAAGTAGCTTCGTAGGATCCAAGCCGTTCTGCATTAGTTCAAACTTCTTTTGCAAAGCGAAATCTTCGCAATCCCCTGACCCCTGCATTGGTAGTGTCCAGTATTCCTTTGTCCCGTATTGGTTTTGATCCGAAACGGCGCGGATCCTCCGATTGACGCGCAAGTTAATCGCTTTAACGATCTGTTTCTCCCGCGCTTCTGGCAGACCAGAAGTACGAGTATTCGCGCACGCCCACGAATAATCTTTGCAGAGTGATTTGGCACCCGATGGCGCCTGAACCTCTCTATCTAGTTTGATCCAGGGAAGCTCAGAAGCTTGCAATGAAGCGGCGGAGACAAGGTAGCTGCATATGATACAGGCCAACGATAGATAAACTGGTAACCTTTCCGAGATTTTTTTCTGAGCGGAAGTAGGTTTTGTCATATCTGCTTTCCCCATACTCGTTTCTCCTGGGTATCTGAAGCTACCGAGCCAAGAGAACTCTATTTCAATCTTTTATGTTCATCGACGCATTACAACAGCTTATTCAATTTAAAATGCAGAGCAGCAAAGTTCGCGAGCGCGCAGTTTTAAGTCGTGATTGCATGGGTGAGCTTAATTGAGATTCTTGCAGCGGCATATAAGAATGCCGACTAGTAGTTCTGGGTTGGAAACGCTTGAGGTTTGTGGCGGATTTGGATGACGCGATTCACTGATTTGTTTATGTTTTGGCATCGATCGAGTTTAAGGCCAGTGACGTTGAACAGTTTCCTGTTGAAGGTCACACTTATCTTACCCAACCGTCATAGTCGGACTACACTGTAATGAATGTTCGAAATCAGATGAAACTTCGAAGTCGGACATCTACTAAATATGACCCTTAGTATTATACTTCAATCCAAACCCACCATTTAGGACTACCGCAGGCAGTTTCGTTTGATCCGGCTTCCCTTTCGGATAATCAGAGCTGAATTGCAGTTCAGACAGCGATGCAGCTTGTCGCAGCTAATCTGCAATGTGGTGAACGCCGGGGCGAGGTGAGGCTATTCGATGGGGGTGGTGCGGCCTCGGCCCTGCCCGATAGGGTTGCCCGAGTGAGAGGGCAGTGCCCTCCCCGTGACGGTCTAGGGCGTTTGGTTTGCATAATCCCTGCTGGTCCAAGAAAGGGAAGCGACGGAGAGGATGAACGCCACCAAATTCGATTGTTACATATTGCTAAACTGCAAAAATGACAGCCGACCCAATTCTGCCGTTTAACGCGACATGTGAATGCTGCAGCGCGGCCCGTCGAACCTTCCACTCGGTGCTTGTGCGAGATCATGGATTGATTGAAGTGGCGATACGCGCACCAAAGCTGCCCTATGCAGGAGCGGCTGTTGCTGACTCAGTATTCGCTCGCGGAGACAACGCTGCCATCGCGGAAGTATCGCGTGTGTCAGTAGAGCCCTCATTCAAAGCACCTTGTTTACTTACGTTTGAAACAGCCCGTTCGCCACAGCCAAGTGCGATATCCGTAATAGCGCACCCGTTTCTTCAATTTCAGGAGTCCGACCACGTGAAGGGCCGGCAGCTGTGGTGAATTGGCGATGACGATGCTGCGTCATGGTGCGTCAGGTTGATCATTCTCTGCAGCCGCGGAATCATGGCATGCTCGATCTCAAGCTTTGCGGTCGTGCAGAACCTGATCTCAAATTAGTCAACGACCGATCTGAGCCACTGTGTTTTGCACTGCATAGTATCGTTGAGCATTGGGAGGATGCGTCCCTAGAAAACGATCACCAGGATCAGGGACTTGTACGAAATAGAGCGCACCTTTGAGTGGATCATAGCCTGCTTTGTAAGTTATCTCCGTGCCTAGCCGATCAGCTTCCAATTCGAAGTCCTTCGAATAGCTGCGACCACCAATAAAGGCTCCAAGGTCTTGTGCTGCGGCGATGTCATTTGGTCCAGTCCCGGCGATTGTTGCTAGACCAGCAAAAATAATCGCACCAGCTGCCGCATTTTGAGCACGGCGTGCCAAATGCCCTTGGATATGGTGGGCAGCTTAGTGTGACATAACAAATGAAAGTTCATCGGTGTTGTTCACATCTTTTATCAGAGCTTGCGTCATTGTTATTACCGGGCGCCCCGACTTGCTCAAACTCTGATACGCGTTAGAGGGTGCTTGCTTGTTAGGATGTATTCGGATCAGAAAATCGCAGTTCGCACCCTTTGTACGGCGGCGACATTCTCGCTCTGCCACGGGCTCAACTCGAGAGGCGACTTGACGGAATCTTACTTGTGCCTGCTGTGAATTGACTGGGGTGCTTACGCGACTTGATATTGGGACGGGTGCAGAGGGATGAGGCGCGGATGACACGCATCCCGCCAGCATCAAAATAACTAGTACCAATACAGTTCGCTTCATAAATACAAAATTCCAATGAACGAGAATACCGAAATAGAGATCGCAATCTTCGATACACTTACATCCAAATCCGAGAATAGTTTCTCTGTGAATTGTTATTCAATAACACTGGAGATTGTCCGTAGGCGGAACCTGATTCAGCTGGCGCCAAAACGGGAAGCACCGTAAATGCCTTTGAATCGGAGGACCAATTGATCCGCGACCCTGTCACTAATGACGTGAACCGCATTGAACGACACATCTCCCCCTATTCCCACTGTGAAACGGCTTGAATTATATCTGCTTCGCGGTGAAGGGATTTCTGCGAGCGCACGCGCAGTTCTTTGGATGCTTCCAGTATGGGCTTACTGTCGACGTCCCAAAAAGTCGCATTGGCGGCAAGTCTCAACCTAAAGCGTAAGTTGTTCAAGATATACTGGAAGCAGGAGCTTCAAAGGAAGCCGCATACCGTAACGGTTTTTATTAACCGGTTTTGCTTCATCACCCCTTTAAGTCAGAGCAAAGCGACGTGTCGCTTGCAAGATGATCAATAAGGGCGCGCACGCGGGTCGTCAGTCGGCGATTCTGCGGAAAAAGTGCGGCGACCACATAGGGTGTAACGCGATTCTCGGCGAAGAGCTCGACCAATTCTCCTGTCTTTAGAGCTTCTGAAACGGTGTAGGCCGGACAACGGGCAACCCCTATTCCCGTGGCTGCCAGCCGTGCTGATGCTGCCGGTGCATTGGCGCGAAGCCGACCGTTAACATGGACCGCAATTTCCCGACCTTCTAAATCGAAGCGCCAGATCGTAGGATCCGTCATGTTGCCGTCTAAAATGCACTCATACGTCTCCAGTGCACGTGGATGCGCCGGTATACCTGTGCGCTTCAAATAGTCTGGAGATGCACAGACTAGCAAAGGCATTGGGCCAAGCTGGCGTACTCTAAGTGAACTGTCTCTCATCGGTCCGATGCGGATCGCGAGATCCAGACCTTCGTCAATAATTGACACCCTTCGATCCGAGAGACGAAGGTCGATTTCAACTTCCGGATGCTGTGCGGCGAATACCGCAAGAGAAGGCGCGAGCCGCACCGATCCAAATCCCGTCGGAGCCGAGATATGGATGACACCGCGTAAAGCCGTTTGTTGGTTCCTGACGGTTTCTTCCAACTCGTCGAACCCGTCAAGAAGTGGTTCACACATCGCCAGATACGTGGCGCCGACATCCGTCAGGGATACACTGCGTGTGGTTCTGTTCAGAAGCTGAACGCCTAGCGCTTCTTCCAGATCCGCGACGTATTTGCTAACCTGCCGCGCGGATCGTCCCATACGCTGTGCGGCAAGTGTGAAAGAGGCGTTCTTTGCGACAAGCGCAAAGGCTCGCATGCGGTCAATCTTATCCATAGCTTATTCCGCCCCCTCAGGGCCTAAACTTTCTCAAAAATTGACGATTATCGCGCAATTGTGCAAGTCGTATCTGTTTTGGTAAATGACCAACCCCAGCAGGAGCCCTTAAATGTCAAACCCGGTTCGTATTCATCACTTCCCCAAATCAGGTCACGCGCATCGCGCTTTGGTTTTTGCTAAGCTCGCAGGGATTGCCCATGAAGCTGTCTTTGTAGATCTCGCCGCTGGTGAGCACAAAACGCCTGACTTCCTTGCCATGAACCCGAATGGACAGGTGCCCGTGCTGGAAGATGGCGACGCCGTCATTTCTGACTCAAACGCAATATTAGTTTACTTAGCCCGCAAATACGCACCCGACTGGATACCAAGTGATGCCGTAGGAGAAGCGAACGTTCAGCAATGGCTGACACTCGCTGCAGGTGAAATTGCATTTGGCTCATGTGCTGCAAGGTTGATTACGGTGTTTGGCGCACCTCTGGACGAGAACTTTGCAGCTGCAACCGCGGCGAAAGCAATGCAAAAACTGGAATTTGGGCTGGACGGTCGCGACTGGCTTGTTGGCGATCAACCGACCATCGCTGATGTTGCGGCCTATTCCTACACAGCCCATGCGCCAGAAGGGAATATTTCACTCGCGCCGTACCCGAATGTCCGTGCCTGGATTGCAAGGTTCGAAGCGCTGACCGGTTTTCAAGCGATGCCAGCCACCGCCGTTGGTCTTGCTGCCGAGTAGTTCAATGGACATTTGCGAAGGCGAACGAAGCGCCGTCTCATCATCGACTCGGGAAACCGTGATTGAAAACGCGCGCCTTGACTAAGTCGGCATGAACGGACGCAACGTAGCTAAGGTCGCGCCCGCATAAACGCGAGGCGGCAACTGACGCAACCGTGCAGAGCACCCCGAAAGTCGCTTGGACTGTTGGGTCATGGGGTTGCTTGCGGACGATAACCCGGACCTGAGCGTACAGCGACTTTGATGACAAGATTGAGAAAGAAGGACAAAACGATGTTGGACGAAGAAACCCCATTTCATCCGGGCGAACTGGCTGCACAAGAACGCGCGGGTGTTAGGGGGCTTTCCAAACGCGTGTCGCCCTTCATCCGAAATCACATGCCAGATCAACACCGCGCTTTTTATCAAGCACAACCGTTTCTGGTTGCTGCCTCCAGCGATAACCAGGGACGAGTGTGGGCGACGATCATCGAAGGCGAGGAAGGATTTATTGGGTCACCAGACTCTCAGACGCTGACGCTTGCAACACGGATTGATCCACAAGATCCGCTGAGCGAATCGATTATGGCTGGCACCGATATCGGCGTGGTTGGCATCGAACTCGCTACGCGCCGCCGCAACCGCTTCAGCGGTAAGTCGCGTCCAACCAAGGATGGCTTTGCAGTCGATATCCATCAGACCTTTGGGAATTGTCCGAAGTATATCAACGAGCGGAATTGGTGGCGAGCCGATAGGGCGATGACGATTGAAGCGACGACGTCTACTCAACTCAGCTCCGAACAAATCAAACACATAGGCGCCGCTGACACTCTATTCATCGGATCGGGGCGACAAAGCTCTAACGAAGCGCACTCAGACGGCTATGACGCTTCCCATCGTGGCGGTGACCCTGGATTCGTCCGGGTAGTTGGGCCGAAGCGCCTGCGCATCCCCGACTATACCGGCAATAACTTCTTCAACACGATCGGGAACCTGCTCGAAGATCCGCGTGTTGGGTTGCTCTTTGTCGACTTCTCAACCGGCGGGCTTTTGCATTTGACGGGTCGGGCTTCGGTCGAGTGGGACCCGGAGGAAGCGCGCGATCCAAGCATCCTTCGTGTGATTGATGTAGAGATAGAATCTGTCATCGACAGACCAGCCGCGCTTTCTCTGAGGTGGTCTGCAGACCCTGCGACGATGACAAAACTGACCGTGATCGACAAGGTCTTAGAAGCCGAGCACATCACCTCTTTCCATCTGGCACCCACGAACGGCGAGGCGGTGACACCTTTTCTTGCAGGACAGCATTTGCCGATTGCCTTGGATATCCCAGGTCATGGGGCGAAGGTACGTCGGACATACACACTATCTGGCTCGGTCGCGATTCAGAACTACAGGATAAGCGTAAAACGCGAGGCAGGCGGTATCGGGTCGCAATTCCTACATGACGAGGTGCACGTGGGCGATGTGATCGAGGCAAAGCCGCCCGCTGGTAACTTTGTACTCCCCAAAGATGACAATCCATTAGTTCTCATCAGCGCTGGTGTCGGCCTGACTCCGATGCTTGCAATGCTTTACGAAGCCTCAGCAGAAGAAAACCATCGGCCAGTGTGGTATGTCCATGGAGCTCGAAGTGGGCGCGCCCATGCGTTTGGCCGTGAGGTTGATCAGCTGATTGCGGGAAACCCGAATGCCACCCGATTGATATTCTTCAGTTCACCGGAAAGGACCGATCTTCTAGGCGAAACGTTTGACGTCCATGGCCGGATCACTACTAAGGACTTGTTGGCGATCAGGGCGGGGCCGGACGCGCACTATATGATCTGCGGCCCTCTGGAGTTTATGACGAATCTAAAAAGCGGTTTGGAGACCGCTGGGGTCCCGACTGACCGGATCAAACATGAAGCTTTCGGGGCATAGTTACTTGAATTCGAAATTAGTGCCGAAGTCGTAGCGCTCGCGGACTAAACAGGATGTTGGCTTAGGGCCATTTTGCGGTTGTTCATTTGAAATGCATCATACGTGAGATGAGCTCTCAGCTGACCTCGGAGTAACTTCAGCATCTTGTAGAAAAACCCGCCCCATTTAGAAAAAAAGAGGCCCATACCGGCCATTCATCGCAAAACCGGCCGCCGTACCCTAGCGTTCTCATTGCGACCATTCATGCAGAGCGCGGTAGTATCACAGGGGGTAGGGCCGGGTCGCGCAACAAATCGGTCATCTGACGACGCTACAACAAAGTCGAGTATTGTGGTGTTGATAGGGTCGCACTAGTTTCCAAAGACCCTTGAGTAAAAAGTTTGGCCGCCAAGTTGACGAACGTCGAATGTCAGATTTTCGCGCACCTACGATCATGGCACTGATTGAAGAACGGCACTTCCGCCAAAGGGTTGCCGATCATAAACAACAGTGTGATCGTCATTTTGTGGGCACCAAACAAGGTATTTCGGGTGTCCGGTTGCACGATTGTGGTGACAATCGCCCAAGGCTTGCACTTAGGGGGAATGCGCGGGCCAGCGGGCACGTCCTTGATCACCGCAACGGTGGACACGCTGCGGGTTTTAGGCTGCGAGCAGTTGCGATTTGACAATAGTAGCGCGGCCTGCTGGCTCCTAGCAGGGATTCATTGCGCGCATAGGCAATGGATAAAATCATACAGGACTTGGTGATTGTACAGGATAGAGCCTTCGCCGCAAATCGTCCAGATCGTTGATCTGGTGCACCGCTTCATAGGCGACGATCTTATCCAGAACGCGGGCAGGGGTGTCCCAGCTGATTTGCTTGAGGACAAGAAAGCCCCGGTTGAACCAGCTGCGCAATAAATGTACGAAATCAATATCCGTTCGCTTGAGCTCCGGTTTGGATTTGAGAAAGCACAGCAGATCAACGCGCATGGCTACAAGTTCCTGCGTCGCACCAGACGGCTGGTTGAGCCGTCGCAATAACTCTTGCCGCCGTGGCTCTGCAACTTCATTAAGCTTTTGATAAAGCGCGACACTTCGATCATTGGCGTAGAGGCGGGCTGCTTCAGAAAGCTGATTTGCGTCCAACTCAAGTTGGTCATTCAAATAGACAAAAAAGTCTAGTTTTTCCGCATCATTCAGGGTGTGGTAGCGCTCAAGGATCGTAGACGCTAGCGTGAAACCTGATACTTCACCTTCGGCAGACAATAGCGCTTCACATAGTTCGGCAATGGACCGTTTGTCATCTTGGCCACGCCTATTTCAGTACGCTCCAGAAATTGGTTCAATTGATCACCCAGAAACCAATTCCGCTGCATTTCAGGGCTCCATCTGACTACTCAGGTATTCGCCTGTTCGACGATAGTGATCAACTAGGTGCCGAGTTGCGCTGTCCGCGTCGTGATTTAGTGCGGCGTCCAAGATTTGCTGATGCTCAGCGGCAATGTCCCGCTTCTTGTAGCTCGAACCGCCAGCCGCCAGATAGCGATAGCGAATGTTCAGGTCGTATAGCTGCGAGCAATACCGTAGCAGCAATGGCAGTTTTGCATTTTCCAACAAGGCCATATGAAACGCTTTGTGGGCGTCTTCGAAGTCAGGCGCGCCTTTTTGACTGGCCTTTTTCATATGATGGTGACGCAAGACTAGCCTGTCCTCCCAAGCTCCGTCTGCATTGACGATGGAAGCGCGCAGCGCTGTTTCCTCGAGGTTGCATCGCAACAGGAGTATTTCTTCGAAGTTACACTTGCTGACTGGTGCTGCCCGAAATCCGCGCTGATCAATCCGCTCGACCAACATATCCGATGTCAAAAGGCTAAGCGCTTCGCGAACCGGACTAGCGCCGGTGTCCAAAAGCCCCCGAAGCTGCTCGATCTTGAGTTTTTGTCCCGGAGGTAATTCTCCGGTCAAGATCATGTCGCGCAGCCTTCGATACGCGCCATGCGTGGCTGATGTCTCTTTACCCTCAGTATCAAGCATGGCGTCCATATCCGACCGTTCCTTTGTTCGAGGCAAAACTTTTGATTGCTCTTAACTGAGGGCACTCGTTCCAGTCGATAGGCCAACTGAAAGGCTCAGCGAGCCTTCGTTGATCATCCAGCGCCGAAGTTCAAATTCGCGCGCACCGCTTTGGTGCATCGGATCGTCCTCGGCCAGTTTTCGGGCAGCCTCAAGACTGTCAGCACGATAGATAATCAGGCCCATTCCTTGCATGTGCTCACCAGTCTCATCCGACATTGGCCCTGCAAAAGCCAGCTGTCCCGCGCGTTCAAGCTGTGCCTGATAGGCCAGGTGGTCAGGTAGCGACGCCTTTACATCTTCGGGTTTTTTGGCAGGCGTGCTGAGTACTACGTAGAGTTCCAAAGCAAGTGCACCACGGCTTTTTGCTTCTGATTTGTAGTTCGCCCAGGCAACCATTTGCGTCCTCCAAAAATATCGATATTATTTGACATATTGCAAAATAGTCGGCAAAAATCAAGTGAACTGACATGGATGGTGAAAATGAAATACCTGGTGGGAGAGACTTTGGATGGCACAGCGGTTTTTGCTGTAAACGGCGAAAATGCAGTGAATCTAACGGCTTTGCATCCTGCAATCGGTTCGGATTTGATGGGTTTGATAGCCAAGCCTGAACTGGCCGACTCACTTGCCCCCAAAATTGACGCGGCAGACAGTGTGCCCGTGTCTTCCATCACTCCGGCATTGCCCGTTGCCGCTCCCGGAACGATCATTTGCATGGGGTTGAACTACACGGACCACATCAAGGAAGGCGGGTATGATATCCCGGAGTATCCGACGCTGTTTATGCGTGGGAAGAATTCGATCATGGCGGCAGGGCAACCTATGGTGCGGCCTACCTGTTCCGAGAAACTCGACTACGAAGCCGAGCTTATGCTGATCGTTGGAAAACGCGGCCGTCATATCTCGGAAGAGGACGCACTGGATTATGTCTTTGGCTACACCGTGTTTAACGACGGGTCGCTGCGGGATTATCAGCGTAAAACCGTTCAATGGACGCCCGGCAAAAACTTCGATGACACAGGCGCGATCGGCCCTTTCACCGTAACGCCGGATGAGTTGCCCGAAGGGGCATCAGGTCTGAAAATCGAAAGCCGAGTGGGGGACGAAATCCTGCAAAGCTCGAACACCGCCAACATGATCTGGGGAGTCCCTCAAGTCATCGCCACGATCTCGGAATATACCACTCTCGAACCCGGTGATCTGATTGCGTTGGGTACGCCGCCGGGTGTTGGTCACGCCAAAAAGCCCAATCCACGTTGGTTGAAGCCCGGTGAAACCGTCGAGGTCGAGATTGAGGGCATCGGCATATGCGCCAGCCCCGTCATCGACGAAAAGGACGCCGAGACTAAGGTGGCCGCAGCATGAGCGCACCAACCGGGGCAGAGCTGGAGGCACTTCGCGCAAAGGCGCAGCAAGATCATCGCGATCTGCGCGAGCGCATTCCACGTCTTTCGGACGACGCAATTGCCCTGATCCTCCGCGAATCCAGATCTCATTACGCCTGGACCGACAAGGCTGTTTCTAACGAATTGCTTGAAGAGATCTACGACATCACGATCAACGGCGCGACCAGCATGAACACGCTGCCCGCCCGCTTCGTTTTCGTTAAAAGTGCGGAAGGTAAACAGCGCTTAGCTAAGTCGTTAAAGCCGAAGAACGTGCCAAAGATGATGGGTGCGCCGGTCACTGCGATCATTGCTTATGACATGGACTTCTGGAAGGAATTACCTTTTCTTTTCCCGCACGAAGATCGACGGCCACTTTTCGAAAACAATCCCGAATATGTAGCCGATACAGCGTTTCGCAATGGAACGCTTCAGGGCGCTTACTTCATGATCGCCGCGCGTGCGGTTGGGTTGGACGTCGGCGCCATGTCTGGCTTTTCAAACAAGATCGTCGACGAGGAATTCTTCGCGGGCACGACGCTCAAGTCGAACTTTCTTTGCAATCTGGGCTACGCAGACGAAACAGGATTGTTTCACAAGCTGCCTCGCTTCTCATTCGAAAAGGTTTGCTCTTATGCATGAGGAGGTGACGCTGTGGCGATGAAAGTGAAACCTGTCGTGACCTACCGTACGACAGCTCAATGCCCGACACACGCGCGCACCGAGATCCCAATTCGCGATCTGGACGTGATTATCGACGAGCCTGTCGAACGAGGCGGAACAAATCTTGGTCCGTCTCCGACTGAAGCCGCAATGGCAGCCCTGATCGCCTGCACGAATGTCATCGGGCACAAGAATGCGCACCGCTTGGGAATTGATCTTGGCACCGTGACAATCGACGCGAAATGCAGGCTGGATCGGCGCGGTGTCCTGATGGAAGAGGAGATCGATGTTCCGTTTCCCGAAATCGAACTCACTGTGAAGTGCGATACGCCCGCCAGTCAGGAGGATCTGACACGCGTGGGCGAGGAGACAGCCAAGTATTGCGCCATCGCAAAACTGTTTCAAGCGGCAGGCACAGACCTGACCGTCAACTGGGTCAAAACCAACCAATAAAAATCGACAGGACCCGACTTTCTGGGAGGAGAGAAATGAAAAACTGGACTAAACGCAGCCTAATGGGATTTGCTCTGGCAGGCACCATGGCGTTGCCTCTTGCAGCAGAAGAGACCATTTCCGCCGTCGTGATTGATGGCTATCCCGATCGGGCCTTGTGGGTGAAAGAATTCACCAACTTCTTCATTCCAGAAGTGGACAAGCGGCTGGCCGACTCCGGCAACTACAAGATGAACTGGCAAGAGAACTATGGCGGTTCGATCGTAAAGCCGAAGGGCGTGCTGGAAGGGATCCAGCTTGGCCTTGGCGACATCGGCATTGTCACAACTATCTTCCATTCGTCCAAGTTGCCCAGTCAGGGGATATCGGGGTCGACCCCGTTCGTGTCATCGGACTCTCGCGCGGTAGCCAAAGCCGTGGATGAGATCGCGCGCGAATACCCAGCGATGCAAAATGAGTTCGCTGCGCAGAACCAAGTCTATCTGGCGACCGGTGTAGTACTCGATACGTATCAGGTTTTTTGTACAGAGCCGGTCTCGGCTGTTTCTGATCTGGAAGGCCGAAAAGTGGCAGGGGCGGGACTGAACCTCCGATATCTCGAAGGTATCAAAGATGCAGCGGGGGTTCGTGGTGGCCTGACCGATTTCTACAATATGCTGCAAACCGGCCTTGTTGATTGTGCGATGCTGTGGCCTGAAGCAGCCAAGACCTTCAAGATCGCCGAAGTGGCTCCCTACATGCTCAAAGCTGACTTGGGTGCCGTGAACTCCAAGACGATCACAGTGAATTCTGACTATTGGGCAAAGTTGCCGGATGAAGTCAAAGGCGTTCTGCAGGCCGTCGCAATTGACTACCGTGATCATGTGGCTGGCATCGCTATGGACCGGGCTGCGGCCTCAAGGGACGCATACACCGAAGCCGGCGGGACGATTGTCGAAGTTTCGGACGAAGACCGAGCGGCCTGGGCCAACGCAATGCCAAATGTAGCACAGGAATGGGCAGCCACGCTGAATGAGAACGGTGAACAAGGCGACGCGATACTGGCCGCTTATCTCGGCAAGCTGCAGGACGCCGGTTTTACCGGAGTGCGTGACTGGACGGCCGAGTAACAGTCTGACGATCCACGAAAGGGGCCTTTCATGCTGAAGACCGCAGTTGCTGGCTTGTCGCGGGTCGCCAATTCGCTTGCTATCGCCGCCAACGCATTGGGTACGCTTGTCGTCCTTGCGTTGGTGGTCATTCTGAATGTCGACGTCATTGCGCGCGGTCTGTTTTCGGCACCTCTGCGTGGCACCTATGAAATGGTGCAGTTTTCGGTCGTGATGATCGTTTTTTTGCAGCTGGCCGACGTAGTCAGAGTGGATCGGCTGACGCGCTCGGACGGGTTTCTGAACCTGCTACACCACCGCCGTCCTGGGCTAACGGCCAACCTGAGGCGCATTATCAATGCCATCTCCGCAATCTTCATGGGTCTGATTGCTTATGTAACCTTTCCCGAGTTCCTGCATATGTGGGAGACACAGGACTACTTCGGAGTTCCGGGTCTTTTTACTCTGCCATGGTGGCCGGTCAAACTGGTCATCGCGTGCGGTACTGCGCTTGCCTGCGTGATCTTCCTGCTCAAGGTTGTCACGGCGCAGGACCGCCCGCATCTAATTCGCGCACCTGAACATGACGAGGCCGCAGAATGACGCCGATTGAGATTGGCCTGATCTCGGTCATAGCCATCGTCTTTCTGATTTACGCAGGCGTTTACATTCCCATCGCATTGGGCGTGGTCTCGCTTGTGTCGATCTGGCTGATGCGGGACAATTTCACGCTTGCGCTCAACCTGCTGAAAGTGGCGGTCGGCGACAGCGCGATGGAATACAGCTTCGCAACCATCCCGTTGTTTACTTTCATGGGGCTCATTGTCTCAAAAGCCGGGTTGGGCAGGGACATCTACGAGGTCATGACCATGCGATTTCGCAAGGTCAAAGGCGGTATCGGTATGGCAACCGTTGGAGCCAACGCCGTCTTTGCCGCAGTGACTGGGTCGTCAATAGCCTCCGCATCCGTGTTCACCAAGGTCTCGGTCCCGCAGATGATGGCGCAGGCTTATAACCCACGGTTTGCTGTTGGCGTGGTCGCCGGGTCTTCGGTTTTGGGGATGATCATCCCGCCCTCGGCGATGCTGATCATCTATTCCTTTGTCGCCGAGCAATCTGTTGGGGACATGTTCCTTGCGGGGGTTATTCCGGGGATCATGCTGGCGATCGCTTATGTAGGCGCGATTTGGGTTATGGGTCGTTTCACCCCAGCATTCGTCGGTGGCCGCGTTGTCGAAGACACCGAGTGGATGTCAGGGCGCGAGATAGCCTCCAAAACACTGCCGACACTGTTCATCATTACCATCGTCCTTGGTGGTATCTACACAGGTTGGTTGACTGCCGTAGAAGCAGGGGCCGCCGGAGCTCTCGTTGCGCTAATCATCGCGGTTGCCCGTAAGTCGATGTCTCCACGCGCATTCTGGGACGCGTTGCTGGAAACCGGTCACATCACAGCCGCGATCCTGTTCCTGATCACGGCCGCTTCAATCTACAGCCGCATGCTGGGGCTGGCCGGGCTGCCCAATCAACTACAGGATCTGCTTGCGGGGAATTCCGCATCTTTCTGGTCGATCATGCTGCTCTATGTTCTGTTGATGCTGTTTCTGGGAACATTGCTCGACACCGCGTCGATCATTCTGATTGTGGTACCGCTGTTCCTGCCCATGGCCGAAGCGCTTGATATGTCGCTGATATGGTTTGGCATTATCACCGTGGTCGGGGCTGAAATTGGTCTCTTGACACCACCTTTGGGTATATCCTGCTTCGTTATCAAATCCACGATTAACGATGACCGCATATCACTTAAGGACGTGTTCATGGGCGCACTTCCCTTTGCGTTCGTGATGCTGATCGTTCTGTTCATTCTGATCGAGTTCCCGATCCTCAGCCTTGCCCTGATTTAAGGAGGACAAGATGCGCTCTGTCACCAAAGACAATATCACCGACGTCTTCATGGGGTACCTGTCCAAAGATACTGATCCACGGATGCGTGAAATCATGGGCTCCCTGGTCAAACACCTCCACGACTTTGCGCGGGAAACCAACCTGACGCATGACGAGTGGCGGGCCGGGATTGCGTTTCTGGAAGGCTGCGCTGCGGTGGAAACCGAGGATAGGCATGAATTCGTGCTAGCCTCGGACGTGTTGGGCCTGTCGTCATTGGTTGATATGCTGCATTCCAGTGCCGATGCGACCAGTTCGTCCGTTTTAGGTCCATTTCACGTCTCGGGCGCCCCCCCGCTGCCAATCGGAGGCGATATGAAGCGTCACTACGGCGGGCCGGTTCTACTTGCAGAGGGCGTGATCCGCGATACCGAAGGTAACCCTATTGCCGGGGCAGAACTGGATATCTGGCAAACGGCACCCAACGGCCTCTACGCCAGTCAAGATGAAGAACAGGACACCTATTCTTTCCACGGGCTGATGTCAGTTGGCGATGATGGCAGATATGCGTTCACCACAGTTAAACCAGTTGAATACACCGTGCCGTCTGACGGGCCAGTCGGTGATATTCTGCGCGCTTGTGGTCGCCATCCATGGAGGCCCTCACACTTGCACTTTATCGTCAAAGCCCCCGGGTATCGCTCACTCGTGACGGAGATTTTTCCGGACAATGATCCCTATTTAGATCAGGATACTGTCTTTGGCGTTCGGGACGATCTGGTAATGACATATGTTGAACGACCTGCATCAGAATTTCCCGATGGCATGGAGCTTTCTGGTAAGATTGCCGAACCTTTCTTGCACGTGAATTTCGACGTGACGCTTGCCAGGGTCTGAATGATATTGAGGAGGCTTGAGGTGCTGAAACATATCTCCATTTTAAGTGCAGCGTTATTTTACAATACCGCCGTCGCAGAACAGCGACCGATCTTTGACGCACATATTCACTACAGCCACGATGCCGTCAAACTGGTTCCGCCTGAACAGGTGGCCGAAATCCTTCGAGATGCAGGCGTGCGTAAAGCGCTGATTTCCAGCTCGGATGACAATGGCACTCAGCTATTGTTGGCCGTGGCACCGGACATCGTTGTTCCGGCGCTTCGCCCTTATCGTCGTCGCGGTGAGATCAACACCTGGATGCACGATGAAACTGTAATCGAGTATCTGGAAACAAACCTGGCAAAAAACAACTACGAGGCCATCGGCGAGTTTCACGCTTACGGAGATGACATCAAAACGCCGGTCATCCAACGTATGATTGCACTGGCGAAAGAGCGGAACCTAATCCTGCACCACCATGGTGATCGCGAGGCCGTTGATTTGATCTTCGAAACATGGCCGGAAGCTCGGGTATTGTGGGCCCATTCTGGGTTTGACGATCCAGCCAGTGTGGTCGATGCGCTAGACATCTATCCCGGGCTATGGGCCGATCTGGCATTTCGTTCGGACATGGTTTCGCGAGGCCGTGTCGACCCGGATTGGAGGGCTGCGTTCCAAGCCCATCCCGATAGGTTCATGGTCGGTACGGATACGTTCGCACCTGAACGTTGGTACTACGTAGGCCCTCATGCCGATTTTTCGCGTGAATGGTTGGATTTGCTGCCGGACCAGATCGCAGACAACATTGCCTATGCTAACGCAGAACGTTTGCTGGCATCAGAATGACCCACTGCGCTGCTTGGTTTCTTATATGGTCCAGCGCGGCGGTTGCTTGTGAAGCGACGGGGCAACGCATGAATTCGGAAGTTCAAAACGCACCCAAGGTTTATCTGACGGTCGACGAAATTCCGTTGGCCCAACCGTTTTCGGTGTCGGTTTCAGTTTGTAGTGAAACTGCTGTGGGCCAAATGCGTGTGGATGCAATCATGCCGGCTCATCAACATGGTATGAACTATACTCCCAAGGTTACCGCATTGGACGGCGGAGTGTTCCGAATTGATGATATGTTGTTTCACATGCCGGGTTTGTGGGAGCTGCAAATCGATGTCGACGTCAGTGGCCAATCGGTTTTCTACACGTCAGAAATTGCGCTGAAATGAAGCTGTGGATGACAGCTGCGCTAATTTTTCTGACCGGGGCAGTACGTGCAGATGTCTTGTTGACAGAAGACGAAATTGAACAAACGTTGTCCTTTGGGCCGTGGCCACCATCCTTCCAGTCGGATCCAAGCAATAGGTTTTCCAAAGACGCCAGAGCAATCAAGCTCGGACAGGCTTTATTCAACGATCCGGTGTTATCAGTCGATGGTGCATTTTCCTGTGCAAGTTGTCATGATCCTGATCAGGCATTTACGACGCCGGAGGCGCGGGCACTCGGTCGTGATTTGTTAAATCGAAACACACCATCACTGCGAAACCTTGCCGGGCTGCGCTGGTATGGTTGGGGCGGCAAAAGCGATAGTCTTTGGGCAGCCAGCCTGCATCCGATCATCGAAGAACAAGAGATGGCGCATAGTGCCGAAAGCCTAAAGATAGCTATCTCTGAAAGTACCTACATTGATGATTTTGAAGCCATATTTGGTCACCTCCAGGATCAAAGCCCTGAACTTTTTCTGGTGAATACCGCAAAAGCTCTTTCTGCTTACTTGGAGACCTTAGCCACCGACCGGACGGTATTTGACGATTTTCGCGATGCTTTGGAGCGCCGAGATATTGCAGCGGCTAAGGAATACCCCGAAGCAGCTCAGCGAGGTCTTCAGCTCTTTTTGGGGCGCGGGAAATGCGTATTTTGCCACAACGGTCCGAGGTTTTCCAACAACGAGTTCCATGACGCTGGTGTGCCATATTTTCTGAATGAAACCGAGGTTGACCAAGGTCGGTTCGGAGGATTGAACATTTTAGTCTCAAGCCCCTACACACTGGACGGCAATTGGAACGACGATCCAGAAAAGAAAGGTGCCTGGGCCGTGCGAAATGTACGCAGGAGCCATTCTGATTTTGGAACCTTTCGGACGCCCAGCCTGCGGGGAGTGGCTGAAACCGCTCCTTACATGCATGACGGCAGCTTAGATGATCTGAAATCTGTGATACGGCATTACAGCAAAATTGATACTGAAAGGCTGCACGCCGACGGTGAAGCCATTCTTTCGGAATTGAATTTGTCTGAGCAGGAGATTGCAGACTTAGTTGCGTTTTTGGTCACGCTCTCCAAGGATTCTTAATAAAGCACTGGTGTAAAGGGCTTGGGAATGGGCTAATTGGCGAGCTATCTTAGCCTCTTCGTCTCTGGGACTAATTCGCTTCCGAAATTCTTAAACCTCCGCCTTTCACAAGCAGATCCACAATTGCGTCGACCCCGCTTCTGTGACGAAGTGACGAAAACAAGAATGGCCTTCCTTTACGCATCATTTTCGCATCACGTTCCATAACCTGCAGCGAAGCGCCAACATGCGGTGCAAGGTCGGTCTTGTTGATTACGAGGATGTCTGATTTCGTAATCGCCGGCCCGCCTTTCCTGGGTATTTCTTCGCCTGCAGCGACATCGATCACGTAGATGGTCAGATCCGCCAGTTCCGGGCTGAATGTGGCTGATAGATTGTCGCCTCCGCTTTCAATCAAAACAATATCGAGATCCGGATGACGTGTCTGCATCTCGGCGACGGCGGCCAAATTGATCGAGGCGTCTTCGCGAATTGCTGTATGCGGGCAACCGCCAGTTTCGACGCCGATGATCCTGTCCCGCGGCAGGACCTGCATGCGCATCAGCGCTTCGGCATCTTCCTGCGTATATATGTCGTTAGTAATAACTCCCACCGAACAGACATCGCGCAGCGCTTCAGACAAGGCGGCGGTCAAAGTGGTTTTTCCGGCTCCTACTGGGCCTCCAATACCTACGCGAAGCGGGCCGTTCATACTGGTCATGTGCGGAAAATCCTCGAATATTGTGTTTCGTGCTTCATGGCCGCAATGTCCCCCAAGAACGCGGTAGAGCTTAACTCATCCAGGCTCGCCTTTTTTGCCCTTTCAGCAATCTGGGCGCACAACGGTGTCAGCTGGCGGATCAACCGCTGCGCCTCGGTCTGTCCCAGTGGTACCAGGCGCGTCGCACAGGCGACAAGGTTGCTTGCGAAAGCTTGCAGAAACATCTTGGTCGTCAGCAGCAAGGGAAGGTTTTGAAGTCTTGCAGCCCGTCCAATCGAGACGGGGTAGGTGAATTGCCCAAGGTCCAATTCCCAGACACCTTTGGTGACGTTTCCGAAGGCCTGTCCCAGCAACTCGGTTTCCATGAGCCTTTCGGATGTCGCACAAAAGGCGCGCGCCGCGATATCGACGTTGATCAGTTCTTCTTTGTCATGCGCGTTGAAGGCCGCCACAACGAACCCAGCATCATTCCACCCAGAGCCATGTTCCAGCACATCTGAAATCCAGGCTTCAGTATCCCGAGAATTCGCGACAGTTCCCCCGTCAATCGCAGCTTCAAGCCCGTGAGAGTAGGCAAACCCCCCAACAGGATAGGCAGGGGACAACCATTGTGTCAGCGTCAGGATGTCGGCGTCAGTGAGTGTGGCCATGGGTCCTGCCGTGGCCATAGGCCCCGCCTTCGGGGGTGAATGGTTCATTCACCTCTCGCACTTTTGCTCCGATTTTAAGAAGCATATCACGGATGACGTGATCGACCTGGATCAACAGGCGGGTCTTTTCTATCTGACAAGGCGTGTGCCGATTGCCGATATGCCAGGCGATACGTGTCAGGTCCGGTGCTTTTACCTCCAGCAACACTTCCGGTGCTGCCTGTATTTCCACTTCGCGACCGTCGTCCAAAACCAACGCGCCACCGTGGTTCAGTGAGGTCGTTTGCGCGAGATCGATGAGAATCTGTTCGCCGCTTTCGCAGGTAAGAACCTTACGCCGCAAAAAACGGTCGTCGTAGGTCAACGAGAGACAGTCTGCCGGATCGCCATGCGTGTGATCCGAATACTGGCGCGCAGTACAGAGCAGGGCGGTCATTCCATCACCTCCTCTGCAGCGGGAATAGTCAGAGCCAGATTGAGTCCGAGAACACTCGGTGCACGATCCGTTCGCGCGTCAGACCGCGGTTTTTCAGCTCTTCGTCGCTGAGCGATTGCAGGAATTCGACTTGCCGGACGCGAGATTGAGCTTCGGCTAAGCTGATCAGGGCCGAGTAAATTGACGACCCGATGGATACGATTAAACCGGCTAGCGAAAAGCGCGTGTTTGTATGTGTTGCTGAGTGTGCCATTTGGACCCTCGTAAACGTTGGTCCTCCCATGGGTTTTTATATCTGTCATATTGGCCTCACTTAGAAGTGCGTATTTGGTCATTGCTGCCTTGCACCCGCCGCAACGCAGCACATTTTTTGATCAGAATAAAAAATATCGTTGCGCCATCGGCAGCGTTTCGGCGGGTTGGCAAGTCAGCAATTCGCCATCCGCACGCACCTCGTAGGTTTCCGGGTCGACCTCGACATGCGGTGTCGCGTTGTTCAACAGAAGGTCCTGCTTGCCAATTTCTCGTGTGTTTTGGACGGCGACGGTTTGCTTTGCCAATCCCAGTGTATCACCGATCCCATCTGCATGGGCCGCCTGCGAGACAAATGTGATCGCCGAGTTTTCCACCGACCGTCCGTAAGCGCCAAACATTGGGCGACTATAAACCGGCTGCGGTGTAGGGATCGACGCGTTGGGATCGCCCATTTGCGCGCAGGCTATGGTGCCGCCTAGCAGAACCATCTCGGGCTTCACGCCGAAAAAGGCCGGGTTCCAAAGGGCGAGGTCAGCGCGTTTGCCTTCCTCGATGCTCCCGATCTCGTGGCTGAGCCCATGGGCAATAGCAGGGTTGATCGTATATTTGGCGATATAGCGACGGACGCGAAGGTTGTCGTTCTCACCGGTTTCTTCGGGCAGGCGCCCGCGCTGTTTCTTCATCTTGTCAGCGGTTTGCCACGTGCGGATCAAAACCTCTCCGACCCGACCCATGGCCTGACTGTCAGACGCAATGATGCTGAATGCGCCCATGTCGTGCAGTATATCCTCGGCTGCGATTGTCTCACGCCGGATGCGGCTTTCGGCAAAGGCCACGTCCTCGGGGATGGATTTGTCGAGGTGGTGACAGACCATCAGCATATCCAAATGTTCCTCAACCGTGTTCACGGTGAAGGGCCGCGTGGGATTGGTCGAGGACGGCAGAACGTGGTTCTCGCCGCAGATCTTGATGATATCCGGAGCATGGCCTCCGCCTGCGCCTTCGGTGTGGAAAGCGTGAATAGTGCGACCCTTCATGGCCGCCACGGTATTTTCAACAAAGCCTGATTCATTGAGCGTGTCGGTGTGAATCATCACCTGCACGTCCATCGCGTCGGCCACCGACAGGCAGCAATCAATAGCGGCCGGGGTGGTTCCCCAGTCCTCGTGCAGTTTCAGGGCACAGGCTCCGGCTTTGACCTGTTCTTCGAGCGCGGCAGGCAGCGAAGCGTTGCCCTTACCCGCAAAGGCCAGATTCATTGGGAAAGCATCCGCCGCTTGCAACATCCGCCCGATATGCCATGGACCGGGGGTGCAAGTGGTGGCCAATGTCCCATGCGCAGGACCTGTGCCACCGCCCAGCATGGTGGTCAGGCCGGAATGTAGTGCGTCTTCAATCTGTTGCGGGCAGATAAAGTGGATATGACTGTCGAACCCACCTGCCGTCAGGATACGACCCTCGCCAGCAATGGCCTCGGTTCCGGGTCCTATGATGATGTCGACACCGGGTTGTGTATCGGGGTTTCCCGCCTTGCCGATCTTGGCGATCCGCCCGTCTTTCAGGCCAACGTCGGCCTTGTAGATGCCCGAGTGATCAACGATCAGAGCATTGGTGATGACCGTATCCACAGCGCCTTCGGCGCGCGTGGTCTGAGATTGCCCCATCCCGTCGCGGATTACCTTTCCGCCACCAAACTTGACCTCTTCGCCATAGCTGGTCAGATCACGTTCGACCTCGATCACAAGATCGGTGTCGGCCAGCCGCAGCTTATCCCCGGTGGTGGGACCGAACATCGCGGCGTAGTCTGAGCGCTTGATTTTTGCTGGCATCAGAGTGCCCCCATGACCTTTTGATTGAAGCCGTAGACCCTGCGCGCACCACTGATCGGGATCAGCGAAACTTCGCGGGCCTGCCCCGGTTCGAACCGCACAGCGGTGCCTGGCGCAATGTCCAGGCGCAGGCCACGCGCGGCAGTTCGGTCAAAGTCGAGCGCCGGGTTGGTTTCGGCGAAATGGTAGTGTGAGCCGACCTGAACCGGGCGGTCGCCGGTATTGGCGACCATCAAAGTGATCGCATCAGTGTCGGGGTTCAGGGTAATTTCACCATCAGCCGGGAACAGCTCCCCGGGGATCATTTGTTCAGCTTTGTGATCAGCGCGACAGCAGCCAGCGCAACAACCGCCAGCCCAACGCCCATCGCCGCATAATCGGTGCCGTGCGCGTGGATATGCGTTCCATTATGGGCGGCTGCCGGGCCAGCGAAGATCAGGGCGGGGAAAAGCATGCGTGTCATATTGGTTTCCTTTTTCAGCGAATGGGGTGGTGGACGGTCACCAACTTGGTGCCATCTGGAAAGGTGGCTTCGACCTGAACTTCGTGGATCATTTCGGGCACACCTTCCATGCATTGCTCTCGGGTGATCACCTCGGCCCCGGCTTGCATCATGTCAGCAACTGAACGCCCATCGCGTGCACCTTCGACCACGGCATCGGTGATCAGGGCGATCGCCTCGGGGTGGTTCAGTTTGACGCCGCGGTCCAGCCGTTTGCGGGCGACTTCGGCGGCCATGGCGACCAACAGTTTGTCTTTTTCGCGAGGGGTCAGGTTCATGTCAAAGCATCCAGCATCGAGGCAGCGTGTCTTTGTTCAACCGACGTAAGATCGGCATCAATGTGCCACGGAGGGCAAAGCTGTTTTCGGCAAGAACACGAGCAACCAACAGGTTATTGCGGATCATAGTCGCACCTGCGGTGTCGGGCAGCATCTGACGAATGGCATTCAGATGACCTTCGGCTGACCCCGATACAAAGACGATCAACGCCATCGCACCCGCGCCGTTTGCAATATGCGGTTTGGACAGATGTTTGTGCCAATCACCCGAGAACTGGATCGCGTCAAGGAACACCTTTTTTCCTTGGTACCGTATCTCGATCCGATCGTTTAGACGGATATCGATCAGCGTCTCGCCCATCGCAATGCGGCCGAAGACCAGCGGCTCTACCATCAGCATCTCGGCATCTGGCGCCATCTCGATTTTCAGGCGTCGCTCCAGAGCGCTGCCATTGAACAGAATAGTCTCTTGCGGCAACCAGTTCAGCCGGGCTTCAGTCTCAACAGTCAGATGATTGGTAATCTGGCCACATTCTTGCGGCTTGGCCTTGTAGGCGCGCTCGCAGGCTTGTGTTGTCAAAGTCAGCGCCGTTCCTTTTGCTGCCTTACCGGAAAGTCGAAATGAGTCGCCTCCGGTTACGCCGCCTGCCGTGTTAAGAAGAACCGCGTCAAGATCAGGTGTGTTGGTTCTGGGGAACAGACATTTATAAGACCCGGACTGGCGAAACTTGTTCAGCACCGTCCTGTCACCCAATTGCTTGGTACTCAAACTGACGGCACCTGCAGCGCGCGGTGGAATAGCACTGTGCGTGGGCAATATGGCTGCAACGTGGGTAATAGGGCACCTTTGGAGCTTTGATTGGTGCCACTTGTTTCTCTGTTGAAGGGGCGGAACACTAATCTACAGAGTCGAAATCTGCTTAATTCGACATCGCGCGGCTAAATTTTAGACAGCGACCTCGGTCTTGGATGAAAAAATAGGCGGATCGCGCCGATTTTCCGAATTGGGTTAAAGGTAAGTTGCCAAGCTTGCTGCGATGCAGAAACCGTATGGGTGCCACCGCGGAGATGACCCGGGGGTGTGTGACGGCTGCGCGAATTGGACCTCGAACACAACCGCCACACGGAACGCAACAACAGTTGCGGGGATCAGGTAGAAGAAGAGTGTGCCTTTGTGCAAGCCCTCTCTCCCGGCCCCGCCAGGAGGATCACATGAAATCGCTCAAATCCACACTCGCCGGATCGGCAGTATTTGCTGTCATGGCCACCGCCGCCTTGTCGACCGAAGACACGATCAAGGTTGGAGTGCTGCATTCGCTTTCCGGTACGATGGCGATCTCGGAAACGACGTTGAAAGACACCATGCTGATGCTGATTGACCAGCAAAACGCCAAGGGCGGTCTGCTGGGTAAACAGCTTGAAGCTGTCGTGGTCGACCCGGCCTCTGACTGGCCTCTGTTTGCCGAAAAAGCGCGTGAGCTGCTAACCGTCCACGAGGTGGATGTAATCTTTGGCAATTGGACTTCGGTGAGCCGCAAGTCGGTTCTGCCAGTGATCGAGGAGCTAAACGGTCTTCTGTTCTATCCGGTCCAGTATGAGGGCGAAGAAAGCTCTAAAAACGTCTTTTATACCGGTGCTGCTCCGAACCAACAGGCCATCCCCGCCACGGACTATTTCCTGGAGGAACTGGGGGTCGAGAAATTCGCTCTGCTCGGCACAGACTATGTCTACCCCAGGACCACCAACAATATCTTGGAAAGCTATCTGAAGCAAAAAGGTATCGCGGAAGCAGATATCTTCGTTAATTACACGCCTTTCGGCCATTCCGACTGGTCCAAGATCGTGGCGGACGTGGTCGCGCTGGGCGCGGATGGTAAAAAAGTCGGTGTGATCTCGACCATCAATGGTGACGCCAATATTGGTTTTTACAAGGAATTGGCAGCGGCTGGTGTTTCGGCAGATGACATTCCGGTCGTGGCCTTCTCGGTCGGTGAGGAAGAACTGTCCGGTTTGGACACCACCAACCTCGTCGGTCACCTCGCCGCTTGGAACTACTTCCAGTCGGCGGATACTGAGGCCAACGCGGAATTTGTGGACACCTGGAAAGCCACCATGGGTGATGAACGTGTGACCAATGACCCGATGGAGGCGCATTACATCGGCTTCAACATGTGGGTAAACGCCGCGACCGAGGCCGGTTCGACCGAGGTCGATGCCGTGCGCGCCGCGATGTATGGGCAGGAATTCCCGAACCTGACCGGAGGCACCGCTGTGATGCTGCCGAACCATCACCTCGCGAAACCGGTTCTGATCGGCGAGATTCAGGAAGACGGCCAGTTCGATATCATCAGTGAGACTGATGTCGTGCCGGGTGACGCCTGGACCGACTTCCTGCCGGAGTCGGCTGTGCTCGTCTCGGATTGGAAAGAGCTGGGTTGCGGTATGTACAACACCGAGACCAAGACCTGCGTTCAGACCCTGTCGAACTACTAACAGACCACGCAAGGCGGGTTTGTTTGCCCGCCTTGCCACAAAATACACTCGGGTTTCACCACATGGTACGACTTTTCCTTGCGGGCCTCGCAATCCTGTGCGCCTGCCTGACTGCCAACGCACAAGAGGTCGGTCTGCAACCGATCCTGCAAGAGCATCAGGAGATCATCGCCAAAAGCTCGCGCAAGACGATCAAACCGGCGATTGATGCGATTGCGTCAAGCGGCTTGCCTCAGGCGCAAGTGATGCTTGAGACATGGGCGGCCAAGAACATGTGGATGCGCAAGTCGGACGGTCTGTTCTTTTCTGGCCAGAAAGGAGAGGGGCGGTCGTATGAATTGACCGACTTCGATACCGGAGAAGTCGTCGGTACGTTTGAGAAATCCGAGCTTAGGCAGCTGAAGCCCAACAGCGGTATCCGCGCGATGATCGGGACCGCTCTGGTCCAGTTTCAATTGACCGATCCGGATCGCGCAAAACGTCTGGCCGCATTGCAATCCATCCAACGTGATCCCGAAAGTGCACTCTTGGAGCCACTTCGCGCTTCGATAGGGGATGAACCCGAAGCAGAGTTGAAGGCGCAAAAGCAGCGGCTGGAACGGTTGCTGACGATTGGTTTTGACGAAGATACCGCAGCCCGCGTGGCGGCGATCAAAGAAATGTCCGGCGATCTGGGCGTAGACGTTCGTGCGGCTCTGAACCCGTTGCTCGTCACTGCCCGCCAAGCCGCTACCGAATTGCCCCAGGACCTGAACGTCGCCGTTATTCTTGAAGCGGGGTCAGACGCCTTAACGTCTGACGAAGCATATGACTTGCTCGTTGCAGGAAACCTGGCCGCACCGCGTGTTTCGGCGGAAGATATCAGATCGGCACTGGCGGCCAATATAGAAGGTGGTCGTGTAGGTGGTACTCCCGTCGCACAGCTGAATTCAGATGCAATGCGCGCGCGTGCGTATACCTCTCTGGCAGAGGCGGGGACTGTGCCAGCCTTGGTCACGAACGCGGATGTCAACGCTGCAGTTAACACGCATGTATTCTTCGAAACCTACAGTGAGCCGTCTGCCGAGGTCACTGAAGCAGCAGAGAAAGCCCTGCAACAGATCGAACTGAAGGTCGGCCTGAGCCAAACACTCGACCTGACGCTGGACGCGATCTCACTGGCGTCGATCTATTTCCTCGCCGCCATCGGTCTGGCCATCACCTTCGGCGTGATGGGCGTGATCAACATGGCCCATGGCGAGTTCATCATGATGGGTGCTTATACCGGCTACGTGGTGCAGCAGATTATCCCTGATCATACGCTTTCGATCATGGTTGCTATTCCAATGGCTTTTGCCGTCACCTTCGCGATGGGCGTCGCTATGGAGCGGTTGGTGATCCGCTGGCTTTACGCTCGCCCGTTAGAGACGTTGCTGGCGACGTTCGGCATCTCAATTGCCCTACAGCAACTGGCCAAGAACATCTTTGGCACGCAGGCGCGCCCGCTGACTGCTCCCGATTGGTTGGATGGTTCGTGGATGCTGAATGACGTGGTTTCAATCAGCTACATCCGCATTGCGATCTTCGTTCTGGCGCTTATTTTTCTGGGACTTTTCCTCTACATCATCAAGCGGACGAGGCTAGGGCTTGAGATGCGTGCAGTAACGCAGAACTCGCGCATGGCGGCGTCAATGGGGATTAATCCCGGGCGAGTGAATATGCTGACCTTTGGGCTTGGCTCCGGCATTGCCGGCATCGCCGGGGTCGCGATTGGCCTATTCGCCAAGGTCACGTCCGATCTGGGCAGCGACTATATCGTGCAAAGTTTCATGACAGTGGTTGTGGGTGGTGTTGGTAACATCTGGGGCGCGCTTGCAGGTGCGGGCATGATCGGCTTCTTGCAGAAGGGGATCGAGTGGATGAACCCGTCGAACACCCTCGCGGCCCAAACCTACATGATCATCTTCATCATCATTTTCATCCAGTTTCGGCCGCGGGGCATTATCGCCCTCAAGGGTCGCGCGGCGGGGGATTGAGCCATGGAACGCAGCTTTATCGCCAAGAACCCATCCGTGCTGGTCTTTCTTGCCATCCTGTCCCTGTTCACCCTGAGCGTAACCATCCTGTCCGAGGGATTCGGGATCGGTGTAATCTCGACCAGTTTCGTCAAAACGCTGGGCAAAACCCTGTGCCTTTGCCTGATCGCAGTGGCGATGGATCTGGTCTGGGGCTTCACCGGCATCCTGTCACTGGGTCACTTCGCCTTCTTCGGGCTGGGGGGCTACATGATCGGCATGTGGCTGATGTACGAACGCACCCGCCTGATCGTGGTCGACTCGCTGGCACAGGCCGAAATTCCACCGACGTCGTCCGAAGTGGTGGACGCGATTGGAACACAAGTCTTTGGCGTTGTCGGATCGTCGGAGTTTCCGTTGATCTGGTCGTTCTCCCACAGCCTGACCCTGCAACTGATCCTGGTTGTGCTGGTCCCGGGTCTGTTGGCGCTGGTCTTCGGATGGTTGGCTTTCCGGAGCCGTGTCACCGGTGTATACCTATCGATCCTGACACAGGCGATGACGTTGGCACTGGCACTGTATCTGTTTCAGAACGACAGCGGGTTGCGTGGGAACAACGGCTTGTCCGGCCTGCAGAACCTGCCGGGTGTCACCGCCTCGCAGGACGTGGTGTCGATCTGGTTCCTCTGGGCCTCGGCGCTGGCCTTGGGTCTGGGCTATATGCTGGCAGCCTGGATCGTGTCAGGCAAGTTCGGCTCGGTCATCCGCGGCATTCGCGATAACGAGGCACGGGTGCGCTTCCTTGGCTATTCAGTCGAGGTATTCAAGCTGGCCGTCTTCACCCTGACTGCTTGTATCGCGGCCATTGCCGGCGCGCTTTATTACCCGCAAGCAGGCATCATCAATCCCGAGGAAATGGCCCCCATCGCCTCGATCTATTTGGCCGTCTGGGTCGCCATCGGTGGACGAGGCCGATTGTATGGTGCGGTAATTGGTGCAGCTTTTGTCAGTCTTCTGAGCACGTGGTTCACGGGCGGGCAGGCCCCGGATATTCCGCTTGGATTTTACACGATCAAATGGGTCGACTGGTGGCAGGTGCTATTGGGCATAACTTTTGTGTTGGTTACGTTGTTCGCCCCGCAGGGCATCGGAGGATTGTTCGACTTGTGGACCGACAGCCGCCACCCGGACAGGCATGGGGCAAATCTGGGACCGGATGACGGCGCTCTGCGCGAGAAGGAGGCCATCGAATGAGCACTTTGCTTGAGGTTAGCGGCGTTTCGGTCACTTTCGATGGTTTCCGTGCTATCAACAACTTGTCGTTTCAGATCGGCGAGGCCGAGCTTCGCGCCGTGATCGGCCCAAACGGGGCAGGCAAGACCACGTTCATGGACATCATTACAGGTAAAACCCGGCCCGATGAAGGACGTGTCATCTGGGGGGAGAAATCGGTATCTTTGTTGGGGCTGTCCGAGGCAAAGATCGCGCAGGCTGGGATCGGAAGGAAGTTCCAGAAACCTACGGTTTTCGAAGACCAGACCGTGCAGGAAAACCTGTTGATGGCGCTTCAGAACAAACGTGGCTGGCTTCACGTGCTTTTCTATCGAACCTCCACTGACGATTTGCAAAAAGTTGAAGATCTGGCTGTCGAAATCGGTCTGAATCAGAGTTTAAGCCGCAAAGCTGGTGAACTGAGCCACGGTCAAAAGCAGTGGCTGGAAATTGGCATGCTGCTGGCTCAGGAGCCACGACTTTTGCTGGTGGACGAGCCTGCCGCTGGCATGACACCGCAGGAGCGCGAACACACCACCGACTTGCTAGTACAAGCCGCCAGAACCCGTGCCGTTGTTGTGGTGGAACACGATATGGAATTTGTCCGACGCCTGAATTGCAAAGTCACCGTTTTACACGAAGGGTCCGCCTTGGCTGAAGGCAGTCTTGATCACGTGACATCTAACCAGGACGTCATCGACGTATATCTAGGGCGCTAAATAATGCTGAAGCTAACAGATCTGACTTTGCATTATGGGCATTCGCAAATCCTCAACGGGATTTCCATGGAAGCCAGACAAGGTGAAGTGACTTGCGTGATGGGGACCAATGGTGTCGGGAAAACCAGCCTGATGAAAGCAATATCAGGTACGCATCCGCGATCGGGCGGCAGTCTGGAACTGGACGGGGAAATTCTGGGCGTCCTGCCTGCTCATCAAATGGCGTGGAAAGGTGTGGCCTATGTCCCACAAGGTCGTGAGATATTTCCTTTGCTCACAGTTCGCGAAAATCTTGAAACGGGGTATGCCTGTCTGCCTGCCAGCGAACATTTCATTCCAGGTGATATATTTGATATGTTCCCGGTCCTCAAACAGATGCAAAACCGTCGCGGAGGTGACCTTTCTGGCGGTCAGCAGCAACAGCTGGCGATCGCACGGGCATTGATAACACGACCGCGATTGCTTCTGTTGGACGAGCCGACCGAAGGTATTCAGCCCAACATCATCCAACAGATAGGCGAAGTCATCCGACACCTCAGAACCACGAGAGGAATGGCAATCATTCTAGTGGAGCAATACTTTGACTTCGCCTATGAACTTGCCGACAGATTTATTGCGTTGCGACGAGGAGAAGTCATAAGCAACGGCACCAGGGAAGACGTGACACGCGGTGAGTTGCTGCAGGCTGTAACAGTCTAGTGCTGATACTTGAAATTGGTTTCGGAATTGAAGGATGAAATCCAGATTTAGTTCGGGATATAGTTTGACCCTACGAACATGTTAAGTACTAACAGTTTTTCCTTTTGAGATACCGTCGTTCTCTGACCCCTGCCTTGAGCGGAGAATAGTTTTGATCAAGTGAAGGACTTCATATCGTACTGAGGTTATGCTTGGCCTTTCTCCCAATTTGTATCGCAATTTGGGTAGTGGCGTGCAGGCTCAGTGGCCTACGAGCCATATTGCGTCAGGTTTCTATGATGCGTGCAAGTTTCGTACGATCGACTTTGGAGGCATGACGCTTGTCCATAGGGATGTTCTTAATCGAAATCACATTTGGAACGCCAAAACCAAGCGCAGATTCACTCCAATCGTCGATGTGATCCGCGGAACCTTGGACGCAAAGTGTGGGGCCTGCTTTGGTATTGACGAGCGCGCATCGATCTACGCCTGGCCATCGCTGTGCCGCGACTTCGATAGCAAAGGGGAAGAGCGTACCTGAAAAGACTTCAATTTCGGACCCGACGTGCCCCCATAACCATAAACGCCCGTCATCATCCAGCGTGCCAGCGTCACCGGTCCGATGCCATATGACACCACCTTCTGCGATTTTGTTGTTCTTTGATTGGGTCGGGTCCAAATACCCGTCATTCACATGTGCGCCGGCGACCTGAATTTCATTGTCGCGGATGCGGAGCGTGATTTCGGGCACCGGGTATCCCACAAGTAGACCCCTTCCAACAGCCATGTCGTGGTGATCCTTCACCGTGATATCCGCGGCGTCAAGATGGGCAATCGGTTCAGCCTCAGTCGACCCGTAGACGCACACAACCGACAGACTGTGCCGGGTTCTCAACGCCTCGACAAGACTCGGAAACACCGGACCGCCGCCGGTGAACACCGTGTGCAACGGACCGGTATCGTCGGATTGAACCAGTTTTTCACATAGCGATGGTGGGATGAGGGCCCGGGTGATCTGTTGCGTTTGGAGCCAGCTTTCCAACTGCACTGTCGACAGGCGGTCCGGCTTGCTGAACCTCCAGTTGGGCAGAACACTTGTGCGCCCGGCCGCCAGATTGATCAGGGTGAACACCGGAAAGGCCACCAGATCGCGCTCGGCCTTGCGGCTGTCGAGGAGGGGTGCGATGGCATCGTGCTGCGCCATCAGAAACGCATGTGAGCGCGGAATGGCCTTGGGCAGGCCGGTTGTACCAGAGGTAAAGGAAATAAGGGCGATATCGTCCGGTTGTACCTTTTGCGCCACCGGGTTACTGCGGCTTTTACCAGGCGTCAGCAGGGGCATGGCCCAGAGATCCGGAACCAGAAACTTCAGCAAAGAATACGCACCCGCTGCACAGAACGCTTTTGGCTTCGTTGTTCGGGCGGCGTGGCGCAGACCGGCCAGCCCCAAGGCTGGCTCTGGTAAGACAACGGTTGCGCCAAGGGTCCAAAGCGCAGCCAGACTCGCATATAGGTCCGCGTTGACAGGCATGGCCAACAACACGCGATCACCTGACTGGATACCCTTGTCCTGCCACCGACCTGCCAAGTGCTGAACGCGCGTGCGCAGGGTTTGAAAGGTGATCTCGCGGCCCTTGCCGTCCACTATGGCTGTCCGGTCAGGAACCCGTTTAACCGCCGCGGCGAATTGGGACAGCAGGTCAGCCATTCAGTTTCCGTCCAAGCAAAGTATAGCGCCGGAATATTGTCGCACCTTCCGCTGCACTGCGCTCGGCGGAGGTGTTGTCATCATGGATCAGCGCATGAATGGCGGTTTCGTACCCCATCCTGAGCGCCGCCTTGTGAAACCGGTGAGCCAGATGCCGTCCGGCGCCCGGTTCGAGACTTGCATAGGTCTTGAGGATTACGGATGCCGGATTGGGGCCTTCGGCATAATTGGGAATGCCAAACAGAAACCCGGCCAATGTCCCGTCATGGCGGCGCGCAAAAAGGATCAGCTCGCGCTTCATCATCGGCACAACCGGCATATACATGGCCAGGAAATCTGCCTCGGATATCGGTTTGTAGAACGCGTTGCCGGAAAATGCGCGAGTTGACAGGTCGAAGACCTGACGAAACAGCGCCTCGGGGTCTGTTCCGTCCCACTCTTCCACCACGAACCCGTCGCTTTCCGGCGGTGCTGACCCGGTTGCGGCTTGCAGCGACACCCGAGCCGAGAAATAGCGGCTGATCTCGGTGAATCCTGCGGATCGGAACACCTCAAGCTCATGCGGTTTGTTGGTGGGCTCCATCAGGAACGGAGCGGACCCGTCGCTGTCCGAGACGAACCGGTAACTGTGCCAGGTATCGCCTGACATCGGCCCGATGATGCGATCCAGGCCTGCGTCTTGCACCCTCTCGATCCCTTTGCGCAGGATTTCGGCACCGGCTTCGGACGTTTTGCAGGAAAAATCGCCGAAGGTCGCGGCGCGCGCGCCTTCCCAGTTCGGACCGTTCAGATAAACGGTCAGCTTTGCATCCGCCGTTCTGATGATCTCTTTGGTCATGAAAAAACTCCGGCAAAGAACCCAGCACTTAGCGATCCAGCAACGATCCAAACGTAGTAAAGCAACGGCGGCGCGAGGGCCAATAGCGTCAGCCTGAGCACCCTATCTTTTTCGAACCAATGTGGTCGGAGCAACGGCGCAGCGACTGAACAAGCTAATGAGAACAGGACCAGTACCGTCAGCGGCTCGGCCCAGTTCGACTGTTCAGAATTCTGGGAAACAGCCCATGTCCGAATAAGAAACAGGACAGCCGCAGCAAGTGGTATCACAATAGGAATGGGACGCAGCGCCACAGCAGCGAGGCCCATAGCCAGCCCCATCGCGCTGAGCCCAAAGAAGGAAACCGCATCCCATCCCGTTGCATTTCCAGCCGCAAGCCAACCGAACCCCAAAAGCCCCAAGGCGGCTATGATATCCAGATCGGGGTACTTACTGTCACAAGGAGAAGCGGTACGCGCCCAGCCATGTGCGGCAAGAACCATGATCGGCAGTACTGTGTTCTGCAGCTTTGCGGCGGCCAGCAGCAAAAAAACCGCGACAACATAGACACGGGTCGCATGTTTGGTCAGGCCCAGTTTGGTTCCCACTACGCCGAAACTGGCAAGGGCGGCAAAGAACATGGCGGCCAACAGGGCGAGCTCTGCCAAAGAGCTGAAATAGTGGCCGTTTAGGAAAATCAACAAGCCAAGCGGCAGGAACAGGTTGTCAAACCCGCGCCAGCTTTGTGCCTCGACCAATGTGCCAAAAGCCGCAACCATAAGGCACAACATCATGATGTTAGATGGCGGGAGTTTCGATAAGAACAAGAAGCAGATGATCGCAACCAATAGTGTTACGACAAAAAACACCACTGATCCTTCTAAGCTCTTATCGCCATCTTCTACCACGTAGCGTTTGGTTCCATACGTGGTCCCGGCAAGCGCAGCGGCTGCATCCGCGAGTGTCAGAACGGCGATTGGCAGTATGTAGAACAGCGTGTTTTCCCCGGCTAGCAGAAAGCAAAGCCCAACTGACAGGGCGAGCAGAAAGTCGCCGTAGGACGTACGATCCACACCATGCAAAGTTGCACCCAGACCCGACGAAAAACGAGGCAGGCGTAGCACCAGCATCACCAGGATTGTGGCCGCAATCAGCATGTAAACCGGCCAGCGATCGGGAAACAACCAGGGCAGCAGCAACGCAAAGAGGCCGGTGCTGACATGCATAAGCTTGCGCTGCACTTCGGGTTTCAGGCCCGCCGTATTAGCCAGATTGCGTATAATCATCATTACGCCGACCAGAGCCAGCACCGACCCCGCCGCCAGCAGAATCTGCCCAATAACAGTCACGGTTGAAACTCTTCGACGACGAAATCCGAATAGAAGAATGCCATGTCGCGGGCCTTCTGCTGTGTTTCGATTTCGGTCAGGGTTTCAACCTTGTTTCTGAATTCCGGCGGAACCCTCCGGGGTGCCATCATGTTCCAATAGACTAGTCGGGCATTTGGCTCCGCAGCGGTCAGGATCGACCCGTAAACCTGATGGAAGGTCTCGGGCGACATGTACTCGAAGATGTCGGACAGGTTGAATCCTCTGGCTTTTTCGTCGGTTGACACAAAAGCCTCAAGCGATCCAAGGCGGATGTCGAGACGATCCAACCGGGATCGGATTGTCTCATAATGCTCGGAACGCCACGCCATCGGCAGCGCGTCGCCATGATCGCCTTTGAGAATCCAGTGCAGATAGGGATTTTGCGAGGGATCGGTGGTGACTCCCGCATGACGGATGCGGCGGGCGACATGTTGGGCCGGGCTACCCTCTACATGGTCGAAAAACGCACTGTCCCGGCCCATGCGGCCCATGACGAGGCGAGAGAAGAAGATGTTCAGCAAAAGACGCCATCGCACCGTGTTGAACCGTGTGTCGAAGAACGACTGTCGCTCTGCGGGCGAGCGGGGTACAAACACTGCGTCAATCGTTCGGCGTGAATGCACAAGAGGCAGTAGCCAAGTTCGAAAGATGCGAAAATAGCGCTCGAACTTGCCGACGCCACCGATGCCGTGTTTTTCGACTTCCGTGATCAGAGTCCGCCAGAAAGCGCGCGTTTCGGCATCTGTGGCTTCCAAAACCTGGTTCAGCAATGCGCCCCGTCGGGTACTTCGCCGCGAGCCGGTGAGTTCAATGAATTCGGGATGGGTCAGCACTTTATAGGCCGCGATCCTGAGCTTAAGGCAGGCGATCTGGGCCGGTGAAAGATCCAGAACGACAATGCGCGCGGGATCGAGTGTCAGCATTGCCAGCGCATTATCCCCGGCAGAGCAGATGGAGACCAATGTCTTGCCCGCACAATCGCCCAAGGCGGAGGTAAGAACATCCGCGTCTTCCCACAGTTGGGCATAGCGGATATGGTCGAAATCCGCCTTTTTCTCAATCTCACTGCTACCCATCGCAGCGTTCCACCGCACCGCTTGCCCCGTCGACCCGGATCATCTCACCATCTTCGATCCAGTTGGTGGCGCCTTTCAGGCCAACCACGCAGGGGATACCTAGTTCGCGTGCGACAATCGCAGAATGTGACAACAGAGATCCCCGTTCGACGACGATGGCGGATGCGTTCGAGAATACGGCGATCCAGCCCGGATCGGTGTGGCGCGCCACGAGTATATCTCCGGGGTTTAAGGCCTCGGTGCGCGGGTCGCGGATCACGCGCGCCCGCGCCTTGATCTGACCTGCGGAACAGCCCGTGCCCTGCTTCATCCGTGCAGTGTCCGCCTCCGCTTCTGCGTTCTCGGACCAAACCGGGGCGATGGCGGGGCCACGGATTTCGATGCGTTCCGGCGGATCTGGGCGTCGGGACGAGGCTTCGTCTTCCAGTTTGCGCTGCGCAACGATGCCTTTCAGATCAGGTGACAGGCTATAACCTTCGACTGCTCCGAGAACTTCATGTGTTGTCAGGAAGAATACATCCTTTGGCGATGAAAGCAGGTCACGCGCAGCGAATTCGCGGCCGATGCCCAGAAACACGCGCCGCGCATAACCAAATATGCGCGTGCGTTCAAAGCGCAGGTTTTCTCGGTCGCGCACCCGCGCCTTGGTCCAGCCTAAAATCCATTTGGCGAAGTACCGTTTGAGTGGGTTTGACGGAAACAGAGCCTTCCAGTCCGGTTCATCGCCGTCCTTACGCCCGGCAGGTGGACGTTCAGCGCTGGCTGCAATGGCCAGCAACAGACTGGTCGGGTCATCGCGCAACGGAACGCTTTCCAGCTTGAGCTCTTCCGTACACCGGTCGCCGAACTTCTCAAGATACGCATCAACCTCGGCTTCGATTTGTCGGTGTCCTGACAAAACCGACAGATGTGCATTGGTCTTCAAAGGAGCGGCAAGCCCTGCCTGCCGAACCAACTCTCCCATCCGGGCGATGCGTTGCGCGGGTTCCGCCGAAACGATATCACCTTGCCCGATCATGAGGTCGTTGTGCAGGGTCAACCCGGCCTCGCCCAGCCACTTTTGCAGCAGGTTGCGCGAGCTGCCAAAGGCAATCATGCACAGGAAATCGTTGATCAGCGGGGCATCCCACCGATCCAGCAGAGTGCTTTCAATGCGCCGGTATTCCGCAGCCAGTTGGGTCGCGTTAGAGGCATCCACGTTCAGCCCCGTCTGTAATATGTCGTTCAGCCTGCGGTAAAATTCACGCCGGGTCTGCGGTAGGCGGATGGCCTGCCAGATCAGGCCGCCCGCAACCTTGGCCAGTTTCGCGTACTCCACGATCTTGCGCCAGCCGGTGGTGGGGGGCGGGGCAAGAGCATCCGTGACCTCAGGCGGCATCGGTTCAGAAACGCCCATCATCGTTTCCATATAGTCGCGGTTCAGCGAAAACCCGGGCAACAGTGCCAGCGCGCGATACCAGTTGATCAGATTGTAATAGGCGCGCCCGTCCACCCGCCCCAGTAAATTGTCAAACACAGTGGGGTTCCGCGCGACCGTGTGCCGGGACACGCCCAGCAGCCTAACGAAAGCTCGATATACCTGAGAATACACGTGCAGGGCAAAGGAATAAGTCAGCGGGCTGATGATGCCCGGATAGCTTTCGACGATATTGGAATTGTCGAAAATGGTAAGCGTCTGATCTTCGAGCGGGGCAGGGCGCAGGGCCGTGGTGATCGGGCGGGCCTGCAGAATATGCAGCCCTTGCGCATCAATGGCCCATTCGATGTCCTGAGGAGAACCGAATAACGCCTCGGCCTTTCGGGCGAGGGCCGCGATGGATCGCGCCTCCGTGACGGTCAAATGTGCAGGGGCGTCAGGAGCGCTTTCCGGTACGCCATCTGCATCGATGACCCAGTCTTCTCCGTCCGCTTCCCCCGACACAAGCTGCTCTGCAAGCCCGTCAATCGCTGAGATCACGACCACATCGCGCCGTCCACTGACCGGATCGGCAGAAAAGGCGACACCGGCCGCTTTGGCATCGATCATGCGTTGCACGATGATCGCGGGGGCCTCGGCCTCGCCGCCGGATTTGACCGCGCGGTAGGTTTCGACCGTTGATGAGAAACCGGATTGCCAAACCTGCTTGGCCGCCGCGATTACACTCCTGCCGGGAACATTCAGGACCGTTGCGAATTGTCCTGCATGGCTGTGGTCCACGCCATCTTCGGACTGGCCAGAACTGCGTACCGCGTAAGGCCCGGACCCGAGTGTTTCAAGCGCGGTGGACACAGCCAGTCGCAGGCCTTTTTGCGCGATCGGGCCCGATTGCCCCATACGAAACGCGTCATTTGTGATGACAAAGAATGCGGGCGGGGAAAACCCGTGCTGTGTCAGATGCGACAGGGCTGCCGCTTTGCCTCCAACCACAGAGATGTCGTTGGCATCCATTTGGTCGACGATGAAAGTCATGCTACGGCTCCGATCAGGTAGGGTAGGAAACCAGCCGTGGCATAGCAGAAAAATACCCACAGACCGGAAACAGTGTCCATCCTGTTTTGTGCTTTCACAGTGGGTGTCTGACTGTAGTGGAATGCAGCAACCCCGCAGGAGACCAGCGCCAGCGCGCCGATCAGGGCGCTTGGCCAGCCAACTCCGGTGGCGCGTCCTGTGCCGACGAGAAGCGCGTAGGATAGCAGAACGCAGCCGATCCAGATAAGTCCTGCTAGGCGCGGACCCCATAGGGAGGAATAGGTGTCGACCCCTTCAATCTCGTTTTCGGGCGCCCACAATTTCCGCCCGATCTCAAGGACGCAGCCATTCACAAAGGACAACGCCAGGAACAGCCATAGTGAGGGTGCTGCGCCGCCTGCCGGCAGCCATTCGAGGCCAGTCAGCAATAGATCGATCAAGGGCATGATTGCCATGTGGCTTAGCAGGTACAGAACCGGCCGGGCCTTCAGCCAGGCCGGGACACCGAATTCAACTGTCATCGCAGCGAGCCAGATCCAAACCGCGCCCAACAGCCACAAAACCGACGGGTGCCAGAACCAGGAAGCCGCAAGTGCAACTGGAATGGTCAGTAAGCCCAAGCTCAAAACTTCGCCTGGTGAGACCAATCCGCGTGGGATCGGCCTGTCGGGCCGGTAACGTCGGTCATCCTCGGCGTCCTTGAACTCGTCACAGACCCGCATCTGGAAGAACAGCGCCATGGCCAGCACAAAACCGGCGGCAAAGGCAGGCCACTCGGGCAAGGGGCGATCTGCCAGACGGGCAGACACACAAATGCTGGCCGAGGAAAACACCAGCAGCAGGGGGACGGTTTTCTTAAGCGGAAAGCGCTCGGATTGGTAAATCCAAAATCGGTTCTGAAAGCTCATCTGTGGCGGGCCAGACTTTCATGGGCGCGGGTGAAATGACCGGCAGCAATCGCGGCGACAATGGAGATTTCGCCGCATAAACACGTGGCCGCAGCAACTTCGGCCAAAGCCGTGCCACACCCGCTGCCCCGTAGACCGAGTATGTTCAGCGCTGCTGCCTGGCTTGGCAAACCGGTTCCGCCGCCGACCGAGCCGACAAGGATGTTCGGAAGCGTGACCGAGCAGAATAGATTGCCGCCCCTAGGTTCCATACGCGTGACGCCCATTGCACTTTCGGCAACGCAGGCCGCGTCTTGTCCGGTTGCGATATAGAACGCAGCCAGCCCGTTGGCATAATGCGCCTGTGCGCCAAACTGGCCAGACAAATGTGCGCCCAGATTGGCGACACGGCCATAGTCCAGCATCGCCTCGACCGTCGTGCCCAGCGTCTTTTCGACAATCTCAGCCGGAAGCGTAACCGAGGCGCTGACTTTCCGCCCGCGCCCCGTCACCAGCCCCAGAGCCGAGGCCTTTTTGTCGCCCGAGAAATTACCTTCGACATACCAGTTCTCAATCGCAACAGGACAGCTATTCGCGATTGCGTGGCAAAGGGCGTCGGTGGCGATGGTCACCATGTTCTGACCTGCAGCATCACCAGTGGTATAGCGGCAAATCAGGAAAACGACGTTGGTGTCAATGAATGGCTCCAGCGATACAAGCTTGCCATGACGGGTCGTCGCTTCGGCCGCAGATTTGAGCCTGTCAACATTGGTCACCACCCAATCCACAAATTGCCCCGCTCTTAGCAGGCTATCGAACACAAAGGCCGGGGTCCGCAGCACGCCTTCGTATAAAACAGCGGTACTGATACCGCCCGACCGAGTGGCGGCGTAGGCGCCCCGGGCATAAGATGCGACCAGCGCTGCCTCGGTTGTTGCGAGGGGGACATGAAAGTCGCCGTTGGCGTTCATTCCGTTCAGGCGTAAGGGGCCAATAACCCCGACTGGAAGCTTAACCGTCCCGATGAAATTCTCGATATTGGCGCCATAGGTCTCGGCATCTTCGATAGCCGCCGAATCTGCAATTTGTGCCTGATCCTTGTCGCTGGCCGTTGGTTTCAACTTTTCCCAGAATCGTGCGACCATCTCCTTGGTCGGCTTGCGAGATGGGCGTAAGGTTGAAAACTCTGCATCGCTTGGCGCCATCTGCTGAGGTATCTGGTCAGCATCAAATCGTGCTTTTATGCGTTGAAGCATTTCCCGGACATGAAACGGAATTACCAATAGCGCGCTCCAATAGATTTTCTGTGCAACGCTGTTGCAACCAAAAACCGCTGCGAGGCAAGTTATCAGTCGTTTGATCGAAATCCAGTCAAATGTTCATCGATCAAGTGTTTGATCCCAAAGGGTCTCGCATTTGTCGCAGTTGAAAGTACCGGTAAGCCTGAGGACGATGATCTCGGCACGACACGCATCGCAAAAAGGGAGTGTAACCCTTTTGAAACTAAACGCTAAGCGTTCAAACTGGGGGTGCTTTTCAGATGCCTTGCTCTTTACCTGAGGTACAACTAGATCTCGCATCAAACATTATGACCGGCGAGCTACTCGGTTCATTACTATGCCGTCATTCACCCGGTGGGTGCAAGAACCCGCCATCCAAGATCTGTTTCGGTGATGACCGATCAAACGTCTGCTTTGTAGTGTGCCAGAAACATCGCGACGCAATCGTCCAATACATCTTTGTGCGTCGGGTTCTCGCCAAGGAAGAACTCTGGCCAGAAGAAGAAGTTTTTTACAAGCGCCAGAAGCTGGTTGGTCGCAAGAACCGGATCAGCCTTTCGGATCACGCCTGCATCCATGGCTTCGCTGATTAGCCTCGTTATTGGGTAATCATGTGTTGCTGTTTCAGTGAAGAATTGCCGGGAACGGTCAAGGTCACGGATCAATTCTGAGATGACCATCCGGTTCAATCCGATGGCGGTCTCATCGGTGATCACCCCAATGTAGCGCCACAAGGCGTTCTTCAGTTGCTCAACGAATTCTCGATCCGGATCATAAGGCACTGGCTCCATGCTCCGGTTCTGCTCCAGCATGATCTGTGAGATCGCCTCAAAGAGAGCCTCCTTGCTCTCGAAGTGATTGTAGAGCGTGCGACTCGATACGTTCGCTTTTTTCGCGATTGAAGTGGTCTTTGCCCCCAGAAACCCCTGCTCTTTGAACTCATCGATGGCCGCATCGATGATATCTTTACGTTTCTTTTCAGTGCGTTTCACGAATTCAGCTCCAAAAGTAAAAAGAAGTGTTTACAAAACACTGCTTGCCACCATAAGTAAACACAACGATTTACTTTAGCAAGGCGCAATGCTGCCTGATCCCGAAAGGACCAAGACCATGACGACCCAAAATCTCACAGCGGGTAAAAACGAAGCCACCTTCAAATCCTTTGGCGTGGATTTGGCGGGCGATCTCTACCTGCCCGAAGGCTTTGATGAGACCAAGACCTACAAGGCCATCGTGGGGGCCAGCCCGTTCCCTCAGGTCAAAGATCAGATCCCGGCTACTTACGGGCCGGAAATGGCAGCACGGGGCTTCATTTACCTCGGTTTCGATTACCTCGGCATGGGCTCGTCCCCTGCACTGCCCGGAGAGTACAAGCAATCCCGCTACATGTTCCGGCTGATCGAAAACACCTGGGACGCCGTGTCTTACCTCGGCACTCTGCCGTTCGTTGACGAGATTTACGGTCTGGGTGTTTGCCAAGGCGGCTCGATCATCGCATCCGCCGCCGTGACCGATCACCGGATCAAGAAGATTGCCATGGTTTCCGGCATGATGGCCGCGGACGCTTTCCAGTGGACCGACCGCAACATGGTTAATCAGCAAATCGCGGCCTCGAACGCCTCGATGCAGAAGATGTATGAAACCGGCGAGCCGGATTATGTCGCACCATTTGGGCTGAATGATGAGCAAACCCGAGAAGAATTTGTTGGATCGGGTGTCAACCCGATGGCCGGAGAATCCTATGACTACTACGGGCGCGATGGAGTCAAAGGCCCGGTTGCGGTTCCGACCTATACCAACATGCATATCGGCGATCAGGGCATGCAGTCTCTGATTTCCATTGGAGAGGCTTATGCCGATAAGATCGTGCAGCCGTCCCTGACAATTTACAGCAGCACGGCCTTTACAGCGCCGTGCTCCACCCAATTTGTCGCGAAGTTGACGAATGAACATGAGGAGTTGGCTTTCGATGAATTCAGCCACGTGGACTTTTACTACAAGCCGGAGGCTGTGAAAGCGTCGACCGATGCAGTTGCCGAGTTCTTTGGCAGATAAACTGATAAGGCAGAGGTCACTACGTGACCTCTGCCATTTTGAATGATGAATTTCGGGATCGCTTGGCCGGTTCCGAAAGAACCTTGACGTCACTGCATGTACTTGTCGAAAAACTCGATCATTGTTTCAGGATGTTCATCGAAGAAATTGTATCCAATGAAGCGTCGCGTATCGCCGCTTTCAATCCAGTGTAGCTTCTTGTCTTCGCCCGGGATCAGATCATAAGTGGTCTGAAAGTCTTCGGGGATCGTCCAGACATCATCCTTATTCTGCAAAGTGTATGTCGGCATGGTGACGTTTTTGGCGTGAAGATGAGGGGTCATTTTGTCCAAGGGCAAGCCTCTAATCTTTTCAATCTCTTCGGCCAGAACGTTATGAAACGCAGCCAGCCCCATCGCGTCCATCGATACCTTTGACATGACATTGATGGACGCGGGTTGCGTGCAAGCAAACGCTTTCACGTCATCAATGTATTTGAGGCATTCCGTCATGGTGTGCATCACGACACTGAGCCCGTGAATTGGTAACTTTTGCACTCCTGCGAAACACAATTGACAATTTTGGACTCCATTTTACAGAATCGGCCATGATCCATCCAATTGATCGCAAGCTAGATATCGTTGTCCTGGTGAGTCCGCATTTCAATGTTTCGGCGACTACGTCTTTCGTGGATCCTTTCAGAATAGCCAATTACCTGACAGGTTCGGCTCGATTTTCTTGGACCTATGTCTCGGACCTCGGTGGACCAGTTGAGTCTAGTAGCGGCCTAGTCGTTGATACTGCCCCATTGGCGGCCGTGACGGGGCGCAAGCCCTGGCTGGTTCTGGTGAGTACAAGTTGGTCACCTGAACGTCACGGAACATCTCAGTTTAAGGTGGCCCTTCAGAAGTGGGAGGCGTGCGGAGCAATCGTTGGCGGCTTGGATACTGGTGCGATTGTTCTTGCGGCTGCTGGACTGCTTAAAGGCAAGACAGCGACGGTACACTATGAGCACATCGATGCCTTTGCTGAAATGGCCCATGATACCACAGTGTCAGAGAACATGATTGTTATGGATGGAAAGATGTTCACTTGTTGCGGGGGTTCCGCAGCGACTGATCTGGGTTTGCGGTTTGTGCACTCTGTCGATGGTGAGAGTATCGCCAATGCATCTGCGCGATATCTTTTTCATCACAATGTACGCGGTGAGGGCCAATCACAGAACCCCAAAGACGTGGAGCCACTGGGGTATGTCACCTCTGGGGTGGTAAGGGACGCGATCGACTTGATGGAGGCACATTTGGAAGCCACTTTGTCGATCCCTGAAATATCAGCGAGGTTGAAGATTTCGCAACGACAACTTAGCAGATTGTTTCAGCAATATGTCCAGAAGTCGCCGATCGAGTACTACCGTGACATACGCCTTGATCGCGCGCGTGGACTAGTAACCCAAACAGAGTTGAAATTCAGCGAGATTGCAGAAGCATCAGGATTTAACGGGCAAGTTCATTTCAGCCGGGCATATCGAAGCCGTTTTGGCCTCACACCAACTGCAGACCGTATTGAAGGCCGTACTCCATTCGAGTTCCGCGCTTGGCCAATGTTCAAGCCTGATATTAAGTCCGAAGGTGTTGGGTAGCTTTTTGCATCGCGGTAAGCATCTTGTCGCGTTGCGCTGATAACTCTTCGGTACTTTGCCCCTGAGTTTGATCGTTAATGCCATCGACCAGTTTATTGATGACATCCTCATCAAGACGAGGGTTGCCCAGGTCGTCCCACCAGCCATTGAATGTATCCTTGAAATGGTCACAGAAGGCCCGCAGACCGCCGTCGCCTGCACCCAGGTGGAAAAGCGTCGTCGGACCCATCGCGGCCCACCGCAATCCGGGGCCGGCCCACATCGCTTTATCGATGTCTTCGACACTGGCAACGCCTTCAATCGCCATATGGACGGCCTCGCGCCATACTGCAGCTTGTAAGCGGTTTGCGACGTGTCCGGGCATGCCCTTCTTGATCCGGATCGTGACTTTGCCCAGGTCTTCGTAGAACGTCTCTGTTCGGTTCAGAACATCTGAACCGGTGGCGTCGTTCGCCGTCAACTCGACCAGCGGAATGAGATGTGGCGGGTTGAACGGATGACCTAAGATGAGCTTACTCGGATCGCGCCATCCCTGTTGGAGAGCCTCGAGTGTTAGGCCGGATGTTGAGCTTGAAACTATTGCATCAGCGCTCAACTCTGGCTCAACTTCCGCATAGGTGGAATGTTTGATCGGCAACCGCTCGGGCACATTCTCCTGAATGAACTGCGCGTTTCGCACGGCCTCAGCTGCGGTCGGTGCAAAGGTGATCGCATCTCGGGTGGCGTGGCCAACTTGGCCCAATTCTTCCAACGCAGGCCACGCCATTTCAATGTATTTACGGACGGATGCCTCAGCGTTCGGATCGGGATCAAATACGGTCACACTGCGACCCGACGCGAGGAACAGCGCTGCCCAGCTTGCCCCGATGACACCGGCTCCGAGAATGGCGGTTCTTTCGATTTCCGACATCAGAACAGTCCCGGATTCAGGGGGGAGGCCGCAGTCATACCACCGTCTACAGTGAACAGTTGGCCAGTCGCAAAAGACGACTCGTCAGAAGCTAGCCAAACAGCCATCGCAGCAATGTCTGCGGGCTTACCAAAGCGTTTGACCGCATGGCGTGCCAGCGCGTCTGTTCTAGCCTTTTCCGGGTCATGGGCGAGTTCGAATGCTGCGTCCAGCATGCCCGTCTCAATCCATCCCGGGCAGATTGCATTGCAGCGCACCGCAGGTCCATGGTCCACCGCGATAGAGCGTGTAAGCCCATGCACAAACGCTTTTGAAGCATTGTAGAGCGCCATCGATGGGTCAGCGGCATTGCCCGAGATAGAACCAATGTTGATGATCGAACCACCCTGAGACATTTTCGGAATAAAGGCGCGGCAACAGTTAAAAACGCCTCGTGCGTTTACTCCCATCACCAAATCCCAATCCGCGTCTGTGCTTTCGGTCACTGTTTTTTCGACCTGAACGCCGGCGTTGTTTACCAGGATATCTACCAGGCCGATTGTTCGGGCAGTACGTGCAACCGCTTCGGGATTGGATACATCCAGCGTGTACCAGGTTACTTGATCAGGTAGATCATCTGGTTGAGGGCCGCGCCCGCAGGTGGCGACAGCCGCACCTTCGGCTGCGAAGGCCTCAACGATGCCGCGACCAATGCCCTGTTTGCCGCCTGTAACAAAGGCGCGTTTCTCAGCTAACCGCATCAGTGTGCCACCATAACGTGACGGACTGCGGTGTAAGCATCCAGCGCATAGACCGACATATCGCTGCCCGTGCCCGAGCCCTTCATCGCGGCCCATGGCATCTCGGGGGTCGCAACCCCATGCGTGTTTACCCAGGTGAATCCATAGCGCAACTTGGACGTCATTTGCATTGCTCTCCCAACATCTCGTGTCCAGACCGAAGAGGCCAAACCGTAAGCTCCGGTGTTGGCGATCTTCAACGCATCTTCTGCCTCAGAAAACCGAGAGACAGTTACAACGGGTCCAAAAACCTCATTGCAGGCAATCTCTGCAGTGTTGTCGACATTGGCGATGACTGTCGGCTGGTAGAAAAAGCCGTCTTCTTCGCCAGACGCCCCACCGGAAACGATTTCAGAGCTGCTGCGTGCGCGATCCACAAAACCCGCTACACGATCCCGCTGTGTCGCAGAGACAAGCGGGCCCATTTCCGTTCCTTGAGCTTTCGGTGCACCGATCTGGATCTGGCCAACCTGATCGGCAATCGCGGCCACAAGTTTGTCGTAAACTCTGTCTGCAACCATCACGCGGCAAGGCTGTGCGCAGTCCTGACCGGCATTGAAGTAGCTGCCATATCGGATCGTCTCGGCCACAGCATCGAGATCAGCATCATCAAAGACAATGACTGGCGCCTTGCCGCCCAATTCCAGATGAACGTGTTTAATTTTCTGGGAAGCAGCCCGCATTGCAGCCATGCCTGTCGCCGGAGAACCCGTAACACTGATCCCTTCCACCTGTGGGCTGTTCATCAGGGTATTCCCCACGCCGGGCCCGCGACCATGGATCACGTTTAGCACGCCTTTTGGCAGAACATCTTGTAACAGTTCTGCAAGTCGCAGAGTAGATAGCGGCGTGATCTCGGACGGTTTCAACACCACCGAACATCCTGCCGCAATTGGTGCAGCAATCTTCCAGGACGCCATCATCAGCGGGTAGTTCCAAGGGGCGATGGCGGCGACAGGGCCAATGGGGTCGCGCCGGATCATCGACGTATGACCCGCGACATACTCTCCAGAGGCAGACCCCATCATGGTGCGCGCAGCCCCGGCGAAAAAGCGAAAGACATCAATCGTAAGCGGCATTTCATCATCATGAGCCGATGGCCAGGGTTTTCCCACATCTAGGCTCTCAAGTTCTGCCAACTCATGGCTGTTCGCCTCGATAACATCAGCTATCTGAAGCAAGATTGTAGCGCGTTCTGCAGGGGTCGTAACCGAAAAGGTCTCAAATGCCTCTGCTGAGCCGCGCACCGCCGCCTCGATCTGTGCATCGCTGGCTTCTTTTGCGGTACCAATAACCTCTCCTGTTGCAGGGTTCAGGATGTTCAAGGCATCGCCGGTGCCTTCAACCATTTCACCGTTGATCAACATGTTCGTCTGCATATGCGTCTCCTCAGAAGCCAACCTGATCGCCGCCTTTTAGTGCGAGCCGCATGCGCGCTTCTGCTGGCGTCGCGACCGTAAGGCCAAGGTTTTCAACGATTGATCGGATGCGCGTGACCTGTTCCGCGTTAGATTTTGCCAACTCACCCTTGCCGATGAACAGGCTGTCTTCGAGACCGACACGCAGGTTACCGCCCCGCATGGCGCTTTGGGTCGCAAATGGCATTTGGTGACGACCAGCGGCAAGGACCGACCATTCGTAATTCTCTGCTCCGAACAGCTTATCGGCTGTGTTGTGCATGTGGGTCAGATGGTCGGCATCTGCGCCAACGCCACCCAAGATGCCAAATACCATCTGAATGAAAAATGGCGGTTTGATCAGGCCCTGATCCACGAACCATTTGACGTTGTAGAGATGTCCAAGATCATAGCATTCGAACTCGAACTTGGTGCCGTGATCTCCACCAAGTTTTTCGATGGCGTAACGAATTGTTTTGAAAGTGTTGGGAAAGATAAAGTCTTCCGTCATCTCCAAAAATGGCCGTTCCCAGTCGTGCTGAAACTCGGTGTATTTCTGCAGCATCGGAAAGATACCAAAGTTCATGGATCCCATGTTGAGCGATGCCATCTCTGGGCTGGTAGATGTCGCCGCCAGCAGCCGCTCATCCATCGACATCCCCAAGCCGCCGCCGGTCGAGACATTCATCACAACATCGGTGGACTGCTTGATTACGGGTAGAAACTGCTTGAACAGCTCAGGTCGGGGATCGGGTTTTCCTGTCTCCGGGTGCCGTGCGTGCAGGTGAATGATTGATGCCCCTGCCTGGGCCGCCTCAATACTGGCCGTCGCAATCTCTGCCGGTGTAATCGGCAGATGCGGTGACATTGACGGCGTATGGATGCCTCCGGTCGGCGCGCAAGTGATAATGACTGGCTTGGGCATCAGAGCTTCATCTGCTGCACTTGTGCAGACAGCCCCCCGTCCAGAACCCACAACTGGCCAGAGGCATAGCGCGCCTCGTCCGAGGCAAGCCAGTTGACCAGATTTGCAATATCCTCGGGCGTCCCGTAGGTCCGCATCGGATGAACATCGCGCACGGCCTTTTGCAGCGTTTCAATGTTGCCACCTCCTCCGCCGGATCCATCGCCGTTGAAGAAGCTCTGCAGCATTGGAGTGTCGATATAGCCAGGGCAGATGGCATTCACCCGGATACCTTCTGGGCCATGATCGCAAGCCATTGCGCGGGTCAAAGCGTGAACTGCACCCTTGGTCGCGCAATAGGCCGCAAGCCCTGGATCTGCGATGAACCCGTCGTAGGAGCCAAAATTGATAAGGCTAGCGCTATTCCCTGTCTTCGCCGCTTCGCGCATTAGGGGGAGGGCGTATTTCGAGGTCAGGAACGTGCCCGTGGAATTAACCGCAAAGCTTTGATTCCATTCCTCCAACGTGGTCTCTTCAACCGTTTTTTCGATCTCGATCCCCGCCGCGTTCACTAGGATGTCCAACTTTCCGTGTGCGGCGCGCACATGATCCATCGCCGCAACCGAGTCTGCTTCTTGAGTCACATCCAGCTTAACAAAATGACTGCCATCATCGTCGTGTTGATCTAACGACCCTTCCGGTGTGAGGTCAGCGGCAAATACCGTTGCGCCTTCTCTTAGAAACCGAGCGACAATCGCGCGCCCGATTCCACCGCGGGCACCAGTCACGAGAGCAACTTTTCCGTTCAGCATCATTGGTTTCAATCCTTCAATGGCGGATAGCGGTAGCGGCGTGCAGCCACTGTCCAATCCATATTGTTACGTACATACTGCTGACTTGCATCGGACGGCGGGTTGTAGTCCCAAGGCTCGCTGGCACCGGCCTCCATCGCGGCATGTAATGCACGGCGCGATTTTTGCGTGGCGATTATCTTCTTTCGCAAAGCACTGCCGTCCCACCGTTCGGCGACTTCGGCTGCAAAACGAGTTTTCGCGTCGGAGTAGCTTGGGTCCGAAGCTAAATTCTTCGTTTCCATCGGGTCAGCACTCAGGTCATAGAGCTGCGGTGGGTCGCTATCACAATGAATATATTTTAAGGGCCCGCGCCGGATCATGATCACAGGATAGCCCGTCATCTCGGCACAATATTCTCCGATCGCCTCATCAACTGGATCTTCTTCACCCCGAGCCAGAGGCATAAGGCTACGACCGTCGATCGGCTCTCCGATCATCGTCTCATCACCGCCACCGATGTCGATAAATGTCGGCAATAGATCAACCAGTGACACTGCATTTTGAGCGGCCCCAACAGCGATGCCTGGTCCGGCCATGACCAATGGAATTCGTGCTGAGTGCTCGAAGAAGTTCATTTTGTACCACAGCCCACGTTCACCCAGCATGTCGCCATGGTCGGCTGTGACAATCACAATGGTGCTGTCCAACTCGCCCGTTTCTTCGAGGGTTTGAACCAGCTCTCCGATTTTGCTGTCGAAGTAACTGACGTTTGCCAAGTAGGCATGGCGCGCGCGCAGGATTTCTTCCTCGGTCAGTGGCACATAAGACGCTTCGATCCCATCCAATAAACGTCGTGAAAAGGGGTCTTGATCCTCCAACGCGGGCACAAACGCGGGCAAGTCAATTTCATCATCTGTATACAGGTTCCACCATTCGGGCCGCGCAACGTAAGGATCATGCGGGTGAATGAAGCTCACCACCATCGCAAAGGGCGCATCGTTCCCACGTGCTTTGTCTCGGGCAACATCGAAGAGCCAGCGATTGGCGGCAAAGCCAACTTCGTCGTCATAGTCGATCTGGAAGGTAGCGTGGGCAACGCCGCTTTCCTTGACCGTTTGCATATTGTGATACCACTTGTCGATCCGCTCGTCCGGGGCCTCCCAATCCGGGGTCCACGCAAAATCAGCAGGATAGATGTCGGTTGTCACACGATCCTCAAATCCATGCATCTGATCCGGCCCGACAAAATGCATCTTGCCTGCCAAACATGTACGATAGCCCAGCGATTTCAGATAATGCGCAAATGTCGGCACCGAAGCCTTGAACTCGGATGCATTGTCGTAAGCTGCGATGCGACTGATGTGCTGACCCGACATAAAGGAAAACCGTGAAGGCGCACAGAGAGGGGAATTGCAGTAAGCTGCATCGAAGCGCATGCCGCGCGCGGCCAACGCGTCAAGATGTGGCGTCTTGGCGACCTTATGCCCGTACGCCCCTGTGAAATGCGGAGCCAATTGGTCCGCCATGACCACAAGGATGTTTGGCCGCGTCACGTGGCACCTCTTGCGTAAGCGTCCAAGACCAAGCCATGGAAGTGATGAACGGCGTGCTCGGACTTGCCAGACCCATCCGGGTCATTGACGATCCGACCTTGTGTGAACGCAGGCGTTTTCATCCCGCGCTGCACGCTTTCGACGAGGCTGATATCTTCGACCTGAAGTACCTCGTCCAGATAGCGAATTGCATCCAGCTCCATCGCGTCAGGTTCCGGCGTCTCAAGGAAGAAGTCGTAAGTTTCAAGCGTCCGATCTGGCCCAACAGGGATAATGTTCAACACGATCATGCTGGACCGTCCCGGATATCGCATCAGGCAAGTGGTAGGATAGAGCCACCAAACCGCGTGGGTTTTTACCGTGGCGTTCGAGACGTCATAGGCGGTATTTGGACTGTTGCCTGCGTCAGCCATATGGCTTGAGTAAATGCCGTAGGTCGTAACCTTGTAGGTATCCATATCCACGAGGTCACAAAAATCCTTATGGGCCGTAGGGCAATGATAGCACTCAAGGAAATTGTCCACGACGTTCTTCCAATTCGACTTGATGTCGTAGGTCAGACGGTGGCCAAAAGTGAGTTGATCCACATCCGGTGCCCAATGGCGCACCTCGGTTTCTAGGTTTCCGGATTGCTCTGACAAAGAGGCAGCCGTCGGATCCAAATTGACAAAAACAAAACCGCAGAATTCTTCAACCTGTACAGCATCGAGACAAATCTCATCCTTGTTGAAGTCTTCGAGGTTTTCAGTATGTGGCGCACGCGCCAATTGCCCGTCAAGTTTATAGACCCAGGCATGATAGGGGCACATAATCCGTGTGGTATTGCCTTCGCCTGATAGCAGTTCATGAGCACGGTGTTTGCATACGTTGTAAAAGGCGCGAAGCTTACCCTCTTTGTCGCGCACAACCGCAATAGGTTGACCGGCAACATCCACCGTTACAAAGGACCCCGGCTCTCGTGTTTTCTCGACATGACACACCCATTGCCAAGTTTTGGAGAGGATGGAGCGAAGGTCTGCGTCAAACCACTTGTCCTGTGTGTATGCCGCAGCCTGTAACGAGCTAGAGCGTGATGGATCGACGTGATAGCCCAAGGAAATTGTTTCTGAATCGGTCATGCTGCCCTCTCCCGTTAAACTTAAACCTATTTCAAGTGAGATTCGGGGATATGCTTAATCGGCCGCTAGTTTGATCATCTTCGACAGTTATTTGACCTGAGGGGACTCTGTTTCAATCTCTCGAGCGCCGGATTTAGTCGAGGAGCAATTCAACCCTTATACGTGTCGGACTTGTCAAAAACGAAACAATTCAAAGGATTATCGGAAGCTCAAGCGTAACGCTCGCTCCTCTTTCGACCTGGTTGATTAAGACTGATCCTTCGTGGCGCTGGGCAACCGCAGAGACGATTGACAAACCCAGGCCACTGCCTTCGGAATATTCCAACTGGGAGAACCGACTAAATGCAGCTTCGCTTTGGTCGGGCGAAAGGCCAGCGCCGTCATCAGCGACAGTAAGCCAAACGTTTCCGCCGTCAGAACGCAGCACGACTGAAATGCGGCTCAGTTTAGCGCCACCGTGCTTAACAGCATTGTCTAACAGGTTCTTTAGAGCTTCAGTTAGAAACACCTGATCACCTGATACTGTGACCGCCGTCTCTGGCATCGTGACATCAAACTCGATGCCTTTTGCAAGAATGTGAACTCCCATTTCTGCGCAGGCTTCTTCGACAACCGAGCGGAAATCAATTTCAACCATTTGATCTTGGTGCGTCGGTTGCCTGAGCCGTTCAAGTGATAGCAGTTGTTCAGCGACAGTTGCTGAGTTCTTTGCCGCTACGACAAGCTCGATGATGCGTTTATCGCGGTCTTCATCGGTTTTCGCATCTCGAAGCGCTTCGGCCATCGATTGAACGGCGGCCGCAGGGTTACGTAGCTGATGTGCCGCTTCGGATATGAACACCTGATGGGCATTGATACTTTTTTCCACCTGTCCAAAGAGTCGATTCAAGGTTTTGACGACACCTTGAACCTCGATCGGTACCGGGCGTTTGATCTCACTCAGGTCATCTGGTGAGCGCAGGTCGATTGCGTCCTGTAAATCCAGGAGGGGCCGCAGCCCGCGAGCAACTCCGAACCATACCACAAATGCCAGAGTGGCAAGTAGGATTCCCATGAGAATTCCTGCGCGGATTGACAGCTCATTTGCAAACGCGTTGCGATCCGCCATACGTTGCCAAACTGTGACCGTCGCATCTCCTATCAAATTTTCTATGGTCACACGTTCTGTCAGCTTAAGAACTCGTACCGGCTCGTCGCGATAGAGTGCTTCGAAAAACTGCGGCCTGTTCGCCTCTTGAGCAGACGGGTTCGCGGGTGCCGGAGGGTATGCATAGCCGGTCACGTAGATGCCACCCGGGCCCGTAACATGATAAAAGATCTCTCCGCCCGACGCGTCGCGGATCAAGCTGCGCGTGGTGGGCGAAAGTGCGTCACCTCCTGAAATCGCGACATCTCGTGAAATTGCAAGACCGGCAGATAGCAGGCTGTCGTCAAACAGCTCCTGAGCCGTTTCCTGGGCAATCATGAAGCGCCAAAGCCCAAGAAGGATCGCAAGCAACACCAAGGGCGTCAGGATAAGAATGAAGAGTCGTAGCCTGAGGGAGCCGTGCCTGATCACTTCTGCACCTCAAGAAGGTACCCCAGACCGCGCGCTGTCTTGATCTTAATGCCGAGATTCTGAAGGCGTTTTCGTAACCGCGACACATGAGGTTCAACAGCTGAGTCATCGACATCGGCCCCAACGCCATAGACATAATCTGTGAGTTGGCTTTTAGGAACAATTCTGCCCCGACGCTCCAACAGGCATTCAAGCACCGCTATTTCCCGCCGTGGTATATCCATGACTTCGCCCTGAACACTAACCTGACGCGATGCACGGTCGAATTCCAGGCTACCGATGCTCTCCCGCGCTCCGTAGTCAAGCTCTTTGCGCCGAGAAAGCGCTCGGACGCGTGCTTCTAACTCGTCCATTTCGAAGGGTTTGACCAGATAGTCATCTGCGCCCATATCCAAACCGGTCACCCGGTCGCTTGTTTCGGTGCGCGCTGTTAGCAGGATCACGGGCGCACTGTCACCACGTTCGCGAAGCGATCTCAGGATGTCCAACCCTGACCGGCCGGGTAGGTTGATATCCAAAACGATCAAATCCGCGCCTTCTTGTTGAAGGTACAGGTCGGCCGCATCTCCGTCAGTCAGTATATCCGCCGCATGACCTCGGTCACGAAGGCGATAAGCAATGGCATTGGCGAGTGGCTCATTGTCCTCGACTATGACGATCCGCATTAGGTCTCCCGCAAGTTTCGCGCAAGGTTGGCGCTCCATGATTGCCAGATGGGAGGGGGAATCAACCCCACAGTTCTATTTGCGATCACGGTAGCGCCGGGGGCGATGACGTGATTGTCTGGTCAACAGGGAGGAACCAATGACCATTTCCAACTTCACCCGTCGCGCCGTCGTGGGGCTGATCGCCGCCGCCGGTATCGCCGCACCTGCCGCTGCCGAGGTTGATTTCTCGGGCAAGACCATCGAATGGGTCATCCCGTTCTCGGAAACGGGTGGTTCGGCGAAATGGGCCAACTTCTTTGCGCCGCTTCTGTCCGAAGCTCTTCCGGGTCAACCGACCGTGGTCGTGAAATTCATGCCGGGTGCTGGTTCGACCAAAGGCGCAAACTGGTTCCAGGAACAAAGCCACGATGATGGAACCTTGTTGTTCGGCACTTCCGGTTCAACTCAATTCCCTTATCTGCTGAGCGATCCGCGCGTGCGTTATGAATACAACGACTGGATCCCGGTTATGGCGTCCGGGACGGGTGGTGTCGCCTATTTGAACGCAGAAGATGGTGCCAAGTTTGATGGCTCCGCAAATGCGTTGAAAGACACGAACTTCATCTACGGCTCGCAGGGCGCAACGCGTCTGGATCTCGTGCCGCTGTTGGCATGGCAAATGCTGGGTATGAACGTTGAGCCAGTCTTCGGCATCAAAGGCCGTGGCGATGGTCGTCTGATGTTCGAACGTGGCGAAGCTAACATCGACTATCAGACCTCATCCGGCTATTTGGGTGGATCCGCCCCGCTGGTTGAGGCCGGTCAGGCTGTGCCGATGATGACCTGGGGGGCGCTGGATGCCGATGGAAATATCGTCCGCGACCCGACCTTCCCTGATATTCCAACCTTCAAAGAGGTTTGCGAGGCAACGGATGGTTGTGAAACCAGTGGCGAGGCGTGGGACGCTTGGAAAGCGTTCTTTGTCGCGGGTTTCCCGGTTCAGAAGTTGGCTTTTCTGCCTGGTGATACACCACAGGAAGTGGTCGACGCCTACACCGCAGCGTTTCAGGCTGTGACCGAGCGCGGCGACTTTGCTGATATTTCGTCCAAACGCGTCGGTAAGTACCCGGTATTTGTGGGCGACGGTTCCAAGGCGGCGCTGCAAACCGCGACAAACGTCGACGACAATGCCAAAGGCTACGTTCTGAACTGGCTCAAAGAAGCCTACGGTGTCGAGCTGAACTAAACCCACACACCACAGCGCGCACCCCAATGTCGGGTGCGCGCTTTTTCAAACACAAGACAGTATATGAAAGGCGGCCGCTATGGAGGTTTTCGCCACCGCTCTTCCTGCGCTCAATGATGCGTGGGGTTTGATCCTGCAACCTATCGTACTGGGGTATCTTGTTCTCGGTGTCGTTATGGGACTGGCCGTAGGTGTTTTCCCGGGACTTGGCGGTATTGCTGGTCTGTCCCTGTTGCTGCCTTTCATGTTCGGGATGGACCCGATCCTTGGATTGGCGCTGATGATCGGGATGGTCGCCGTTGTTCCGACCTCTGACACCTTTGCTTCTGTTCTTATGGGGATCCCCGGCAGTTCCGCCTCTCAGGCAACTGTCCTGGACGGCTTCCCAATGGCGAAGAAGGGTGAGGCCGCGCGGGCATTGTCTGCCGCGTTCGCTTCATCGCTGTTTGGCGGTTTGGTCGGCGCAACCTTCCTAACAATGTTCATTCTGGTCGCGCGGCCCATCGTTCTGGCGTTTGGTCTACCAGAGATGTTGATGATCACCATCCTCGGCCTTTCCATGGTTGCCATTCTGGCTGGGCGCATCCCCTTAAAGGGCATCGCAGCTGCTGGGCTTGGGTTGATGGTTGGCACAATTGGTGAGGCGGACGCTGGCGGTTCGCTCCGTATGGCAACCTATGACATTCCGTATCTGACAGATGGTTTGAAGCTGGTCATCGTTGGATTGGGCATCTTTGCCGTTCCCGAAATCGTCTCGCTGCTGCGGCAGGATCGATCGATTGCCAAAGGGGCTTCGCTGGGGGCGGGTTGGCTGGACGGCGTCAAAGACTGGGCCGCGAATATCTGGCTGTCTGTTCGCTGCTCGATCATCGGGGTGGTCGTTGGCGTCATTCCCGGCCTAGGCGGTTCGGTCGTCGACTGGATCGCTTACGGCCATTCGGTTCAATCGACCAAAGATAAAAGCAACTTCGGCAAGGGCGAAGTGCGTGGCGTCATCGGGCCGGAAAGCTCAAACAACGCCAAGGAAGGCGGCGGGCTGGTGCCTACGCTACTGTTCGGCATTCCCGGCTCGGGCTCGATGGCGATCTTCATCGGTGCAGTGGCTCTGTTGGGATCTGGTGACATCGAGGTCGGTCCAAGCATGCTCAAGGACAATCTCGACATCACCTATTCGATCGTTTGGTTGTTGGCGCTTGCCAACGTCGTGGGCACCATCCTGTGCATCGCGGCTTCCGGAGGCATCGCCAAGCTGACAACGATCCGCTTCACCTATCTGGCACCTTTCCTGTTCATGCTGATCAGCTTTGCAGCCTTCCAGTCCGGTCAGAACTTCGAAGACCTTCTGGCGCTGTTTGTGATCGGCCTGATCGGGATCTTCCTGCGCCGGTTCGATTGGTCGCGTCCGGCCTTTCTTATTGGGTTCGTGCTGTCGAACCCGGTTGAGAAGTTTACCAATCAGGCGTTTCAGATTGCCTCATTCCGGTTCCGCAAAAGCTTTGGTGAGGGCATGGAGTATGTCTTCAGCCCGATCGTGATTGTTCTGATCTTGGTCACTGTGGCTTCGGTCATTTTAGGAATTCGGCAGGCTAAGATGATCATGGCCGAAGGTGAAGTCCAGTCTGGCAGCAAGCGCGCGCCGTTGATCTTCCTGCTGGTGATCATGGCCTACCTAATCGCGGCATTGATCAACGCCAACATGATCCCAGACTACAACATGACCGACAAGATCATCCCGTTGGTGATCGGCAGTGTGTCCTTGTTCTGCTGCGTGATCCTGCTGATCCAGATGATGCGGAGACCCGAGGGTGATGCAATCTTTGCCGATAAGGAAATTGCCGGTGAAGATGCGAGCGCTCCGCATGGGCTTTGGTCGACGTTGGCGTGGTTTGCAGGTCTTATCGCGGCAACGTGGGTTGTTGGTTTCATCCTAGCCCTGATCGGGTTTCTGATTGCCTTCTTCCGCATTCGAGCCGGTTCAAGCTGGCAGATGACGCTGATCCTGACAGCCTGCGGCATCGGTTTCATGTGCGTCATGGCAGGCGCTCTGAACCGGGATTTCCCACCGGGGCTGTTGCAAGACATGGTGAACCTGCCATGGCCACTGAAATGAATGCTCCACTGAGGTCCGGCCTGCGAAGCAGGCAGGTCGGACAAAGCTGAAAACACAACAGTTTTTGACGGTTTGTAGAGGAGGGGTTCGAAATGACCCAGACAGCAATCCCGTATATCTTCATGCGTGGCGGCACTTCGCGGGGGCCCTATTTTCGTCGCTCTGACCTGCCCGTGGATATGGACACGTTGGCTGATGTGCTGGTCGCTGCCCTAGGGGCCGGGCAGGCGTTTAACATTGACGGAATCGGTGGCGGTAATGCTGTGACGACCAAGGTAGCCATGTTATCTGTCAGCGATGATGAATGGGCCGATATCGATTATTTCTTCGCGCAGGTTTCGGTTGAGGAAAAGCTGGTCGACTTCAAGCCAACTTGCGGAAACATTCTTTCCGGCGTCGCTCCGGCCGCAATTGAAATGGGTTTGTTTCAGCCTCAAGGCGATGAGACCGTGGTCCGGATACGCGCAGTTAATACGGGTGCGCGAGTGGTTGCCAAAGTGCAGACCCCGGGTGGTGAACTGGCCTATGAGGGCGATGCCGAGATTGCCGGAGTTCCTGGGCAATCTGCACCGGTACAACTGAGTTTTATGGGAGTTGTGGGTTCGGCAACAGGTGCATTTCTGCCCACCGGAAATCTGCGCGATACGGTGCAAGGGGTCGAACTGACCTGTATGGATGTCGCGATGCCTATGGCTATGGCCCGCGCCACCGATTTTGGACTAAATGGGTATGAAAGCGCGGAAGAACTGGACGCCAACCGCTCGTTCTTTGCCCGGATGGAGGCAGTTCGGATCGAAGCCGGGGAACTGATGGGTATGGGGGATGTATCGAAATCGGTAACCCCCAAATTCGGGCTGTTGGCACCAGCCAAAGAGGGCGGAACCCTTGCAGTTCGGTATTTCATGCCATGGAAAACTCACCCGACAATGGCCGTTACGGGTGCGCAGTGCATGGCGTCTTGTGCTTTGACGCCCGGAACCGTCGCTGATGGGTTGTTGGACCGACCTAAGGCAAGCCCGGCTGAAGTTGTGCTGGAACACGCTTCTGGGAAGATTGATGTGCTGGTGGACTTCTCGAATGACGGGGACTTCAACGTAAAGTCTGCTGGTCTGGTGCGGACTGCGCGAAAGCTTGCAGATGGGCATGTCTATATACCCGGATCTGTGTGGAGTGGCAGTTGAAACTGGGATCTCCGTTATGTATACTAAGGTATACAATATGAAGGTGCCACGATGAACAATTATTCTGAATGCCTCGATATTGCGCGTCAGGAACTAAGGCTGGCGCAGTCGGTCCTGCGGCGGGACATTGCGGAATACCCGACACCGATCGCCGGGTGCGATGAGCAGTTCAACCATTTGCTGGATCAAAGCGAGCGGGTCCGCAATGCGCTTGCAGCACTCGATACGCTGCATTTTGTGCCGACGCCAAGAAAACTGAACACCGGGCAGGGCGTGGAAAGTCGATGAAGGTTCACATTCTGGATGATTGGTTTGATACTCTGCAGGGCTTGCCTTGTTTTGGAAAGCTATCCGACCATGAAGTGAAGATCTGGACAGATCATGTCGAGGATACCGATGAATTGGCAGCACGGTTGCAGAAGGCCGAAGCGTTAGTTCTGTTTCGCGAACGCACCAAAGTTACCCGCGAGTTGATCGAAAAGCTGCCGAACCTGAGATTGATAAGTCAGCGCAGCGTGTATCCGCACGTTGATGTGCAGGCATGCTCGGACAACGGTGTTCTGCTGTGTTCGAACATGCATGGTGGAACGCCTTCATATGCTGCAGCCGAACTCACTTGGGCGCTGATCATGGCTGGGATGCGCGATTTACCGGCGCAGATGGCCTCGGTCAAAGCGGGGCGGTGGCAGGCCGGAGTTGGCAAGACGCTGAGAGGGCGGCAGCTGGGACTGTACGGCTATGGCCGTATCGCACGCGTTGTCGCGGGCTACGCCGAGGCATTTGGAATGAATGTAGTCTGGTGGTCCTCAGATGAAGGCCGGGTTCGGGCGCAGGCAGATGGTGTTCAGGTCGCCGCGAACCGCGAAGCTTTCTTTGCGAACAGCGATGTTGTCTCGATCCATGTTCGCCTAAAGCCAGGCACAAACGGCATCATTACTGCGTCAGACTTCGCGCACATGAAGCCGGGATCACTGTTTGTGAATACATCTCGTGCTGGCCTTATTGCAAAAGGGGCATTGCTTGGGGCGCTGAATGCCGGCCATCCCGGGAAGGCCGCAATCGATGTCTTCGATTCCGAACCCCTCAATGATCCGAAAGACCCCTTGCTTTCGCATCCAAATCTGATTGCGACGCCGCATATCGGCTTTGTGACCGAGGATGAGTTCGATCTGCAATTTTCGGACATTTTCGATCAAGTGAACGCCTACGCTGCAGGCGCTCCGGTTCACATGATCAACCCCGAGGTTTGGACCAGCGCAGGATAAGGTTGGCCGCTATCGGCGCACCGATGATTACCAACACGATCCTTGTCAGATGATGCGTGATCACAAAGCCCAGATCCGCGCCTGAGACGATGGCCAGAACTGTCATTTCTGCCTGCCCGCCGGGGGCAAAGGCCAAAAATGCCTCGACCGGTTGGCCCAGCCCCAAGGTGGTGACAACGGCAGTGAAAGCGGCCGCCAGAACGGCGAGGACAATGACATAGGCGAATCCCGCCGCTACCACACGGCGTAGTTCGACCCATGTGACACCTACGAATTTCACGCCGATACCGCAGCCGATAAAGAACTGAGCTGCAAGGATGGCCTCGCGAGGCGGTCGGGTGTGAATGAAGTCGCCCAGTGACAACGCAGCCGTCAGGATCATTGGCCCTAGAATCGACGCTCCGAACAAGCCGATCCGCTCACCGCCTTTCCAGCCGACAAAGGCAGCAAGAACCATCAGCGCCAATTCATGTATCGGCAGGTTGCGCGCGGGTTCTCCGATTGGGTTAGTGAGTTGGGCGTCGTAAAACACCGTAAGAAACAGAGGGGCCAGCGTTACAATAATCAGAACGCGGGTTCCGTGGATCAGGGACAGCGTTCGCGGGTTAGCGCCAGCCTCGGCCCCGAAGATGATCATATCCTGCAATCCGCCGGGCATGGCCGCGTAAAACGCGGTCGTGGTATCAAAGCCCCAGACCTTGCGGAAGAATGGCACTCCGACCAGCGCGATCAGCAGGATAAAGAACGGGATCAGTGCAATCGACGCTGCCATCTTCGGCAGTTCTGCAAATAGGGCTGGGGTAATCGAAGCCCCCACAGCCACGCCAAGTATGGTGCGCGCCGCAATCGAGACCTGACCAAAGCCTTCCATTGGCGCATGAGCCAGAGCCGCAATCAGACACGCGCTCATCGGGCCGAACAGAAAAGGCAATGGCAGATCCAACGCCCAGAATAGCCCTGTGCCAAGAAGTGCCAAGCCCAGTGTTAGGGCCCGCTTTGCGAGGAGAGAAGGTGTTTTGTTCTGGGTGGGCAAAGTGCAGCTTCCGACAATATTGACTCACTATGTATCCAAATGTATACAAATGGACGCAAGAAGACAAGTGAGCACGCGATGACCATTCAGGACGACCCCTTACAGCCTGGCCCGCAAGGCAATTCGGCGTATCAACGCCTGTTGGATGAGATTCGCGAGGGCACCCTTCTGCCCGGCGAGCGCCTGCGCGAGATTGAGCTGTCTGAACGGTTGGGTGTCAGCCGAACACCGGTGCGCGAGGCGATCCGGCAGCTGGAGACCGACGGCCTGGTCACGCATGTACCGCGGCAGGGCGCGACCGTCCGCAGTCTGGATTACGCCGAGGTGATGGAGCTCTATGAGATGCGCGCAGTGCTCGAAGGCACTGCGGCCCGTCTAGCAGCGCGTGCGGCGTCGGATGTCGAATTGGACGAGTTGGACGTTTTGAATGATCGTTTGGCCGAGGCTGGCACAGGTCCAGACGCGGCTCGGATCAACCGGATATTTCATGCCACACTTTTGGATGCAGCCAAGAACCGATTTCTCGCGAAATCCATGTTGTCCTTGCAGAAGGCGCTGCTGATCCTTGGGCCGTCGCAATTGTTGGACGGAGATCGGGCCGAAGCGGCAGTCGCTGAACATCGGCGTATCATGGCCGCGCTGAAGGCACGTGATGGCGCGGCGGCCGAGACAGAAATGCGCGGGCATATTCAGGCCGCACAACGAATGCGTATCCGGGCGTTGCAGGAACGCGATCGGACAACCGACGAAAATCACTAGGTAGACAGGATATGGCCACCCAAAAGGAAGCTTACGATATCGCTGTGATCGGTGGCGGGAACGCTGCTTTATGCGCCGCGATGACCGCCGCGGAAGCCGGTGCCCGCGTTCTGATACTGGAAACCGCACCAAAACCCTATCGCGGAGGAAACTCGCGCCATACGCGCAATTTTCGCTGCATGCATGGTGGCCCTTTGGGCCCGTTGATCGAAGAGTATAGCGAAGACGAATACCTCGCGGACTTGATGAAGGTCACCGGCGGCAAAACTGACGAGCATCTGGCCCGCCTCGCGATCCGCACTTCCGAGGAATGCCTGCCATGGATGGAAGAGCACGGTGTCAGGTTTCAACCCTCTCTTTCCGGAACACTTTCTTTGGCGCGGACAAATGCCTTTTTTATGGGAGGCGGGAAGTCTCTGGTGAATGCTTATTACCGAACTGCGGCGGGTTTGGGTATCGATGTTTTGTACGAAGCCGCCGTCACGCATTTGGAGCTGAACGGGGATCGGATCGAATGGGTCGACTATACCTATGAAGGTCAAAACCACCGGATAATGCCAAAGGCAGTCATCGTCGCCTCGGGCGGGTTTCAGGCCGATACGGATTGGCTGACCCGTGCATGGGGTGAGCCTGCAAAAAACTTTCTGATCCGAGGCACTCCTTATAACCGAGGCGTGGTCCTGGCTGATCTTCTGGACCAAGGCGTCGAGAGTGTTGGCGACCCGACCCAATGCCACGCCGTTGCTATTGATGGGCGTGCACCGAAATTTGACGGTGGTATTGTCACCCGTCTGGATTGCGTGCCGTTTTCGATCGTCGTGAACAAGGATGCCGAGCGCTTCTACGATGAGGGCGAGGATGTCTGGCCCAAGCGCTATGCAATCTGGGGGCGCTTGGTGGCAGCCCAACCGGATCAAGTTGGCTATGTGATCATCGACGCCAATTCGTTGAATCTGTTCATGCCGTCGGTGTTTCCACCGCTGAAGGCAGATACGTTGGAAGAACTGGCCGGGATGATGGGCCTGCCTGCCGAAAAGTTGGCCGCAACAATCGCTGAATTCAACGCCGCCTGCGGAGACACCAGCGCCTTTCATCCGACAGAGCTGGACGGCGTTTCAACATCTGGCTTGAACCCGCCCAAGACCAACTGGGCGCGTCCGATCACCGAGCCGCCATTTTACGGCTATTCGCTGCGTACGGGCGTAACCTTCACCTATTTGGGCCTCAAAGTCGACGATGCCGCGCAATGTTCGAGCGCCGACGGCAAGATCAAAAACATGTGGGCGGCTGGCGAAACCATGGCGGGCTCGATCCTTGGGCAAGGCTATCTAGCCGGTTTCGGCATGACCATCGGAACCGTCTTTGGACGCATCGCAGGACGTGAGGCCGCCGCTTATGCAAATTGAATTGATACAGGAAGCCCGCCGTCAGGCTGAAATTTGCAACGCCTGCCGCTATTGCGAGGGCTATTGCTCGGTCTTTCCGTCGCTTCATGCGGAACGCGCGTTCTCGGATGGGGACATCACGCAACTGGCCAACCTGTGCCACAACTGCCGCGGCTGCTACTACGCCTGCCAGTACACAGCCCCGCACGAGTTCGACCTGAATTTGCCGAAGGCTCTGGCCGAGGTACGGAGGGACAGCTGGGAAAGCTTCGCATGGCCGCAGCCGCTGGCGCGCCGATTTCACACCCATGGCGGGGCGATTGCGCTGGCACTTGTGGTCGGATTTGCCCTGTTGTTCTGGGCAATTCGCGCGATAGGTTCCAGCGGAGGGGACGGGTTTTATGCCGTTCTGTCGCATAATGCGATGGTTGCGATTTTTGCTCCGGCATTCTTGCTGCCACTCTTTAGCATTGCCATCAGCCTAAGGCGCTATTGGGCCGAGGTGGGGGGAAAACCCATCAAAATGGCGGACCTGCTGGCCGCCTTCAAACGAGCGGGCAAAATGCAGGATCTTGCCGCAGGTCATGGTGAAGGCTGTAATTTTGAAGAAGAAGACCGGTTCAGTCAGGCGCGACGTCATATTCACCACGCGATCATGTATGGCTTCCTGCTTTGCTTCGCGTCGACCTCGATTGCAACGGTTATGCATTATGGCTTTGGAATTCACGCGCCGTACGGGTTCTGGTCTTTGCCCAAACTATTCGGAATTTCCGGCGGTGTGATGTTGACAGTGGGTTGCTGCGCCATGGTAATTCTCAAGCAAAGGTCCGATCGTAATCTAGGTGATGCTTCGGCATGGGGCGGCGATATCGGTTTCATCCTGTTGCTGGGATTCGTCGGTTTTAGCGGACTTGTTCTTTACGCTTTCGGATCAACGGCTTTGATGCCCGCGTTGCTTGCTATTCATCTTGGATCGGTCCTGACATTCTTCCTGCTAACGCCCTACACCAAGATGGCCCACGGTTTCTATCGGCTTGCTGCTCTTATTAAGGATGCGCAACGGAAAAGAGATAGTTACTAGGCTGCGGCGACCCTGTCGCTCCTTGGGAAACGGTGAAAAAGTAAACTTAAATCGCAGCTTGAGGTCTGACTTTGGGATCAGACAGGGCGGTCCCACCTTGGTGTCGTTGAAGCAAATTGCCCTCCCGTACGTAGAGCGCAATCACGATCATGATGCAGCCTTGCGACCAGCACCTCTAGATCGCGCAGCCCGGGCCGATAATGGCCCGGGCCACTCCCAGTTTGCTTTAGCTGGCCAGGCCGCAGGAGGAAGAGTCGCTGTTGTTGGTGGTGTCTGTCTCCGTCACACCATCGGCCGGATTGGCATTGACGGTGATCTTGAAGGGGATCTGCTCGCCACCTTTGACCTCGTCCGGGAATTCGAGCGATAGCGTGGTCTCATCCCCGTTTGGCCCCAGTGCCGGTGTCGGCAGATCGACCACCACGCCGCTCTGGAAGAAATCGACCCGCGTGGTCGAAGGCCCGGCAGCCCCTGCACCAATGTTACGCACGATGATCCTCAACTTGCGCGGCTCCTCACAATACCAAGCCGGGAAGGGTGGCGGGCCGGGAGGGAAGGGCTGCACCGGGATCAGGTCCGGCTTGTCCTCGGGTGGAGGCGGCGGCGGAGGTGGCGGTGGCGGGGGCGGTACCTTTTTGATCAGCCGAGGCACGACTGGTTCGACATCGATGGTTTCCACTTCGCCTTCACCATGGGCAGCGGTGTATACCGCGACCACGTCCAGCGGTGTTTCGCTGTCGATAAAGACAAACCCTTTCAGGAAACAGCATTCGGCCACCCGCAGGTGTCGTGCCACATCCTCGCAATCGATCTCCATCGATTCCCAGGGACCGAGTTTGTTTTTCGTTCTGGCCGAGACATTGCCCGGTTTTTCGTTTGGCAAGGCCGACGACACCCGTTTACGAAAACGCACAGCATCGCCGCTGCCGTTTCCGATGTTGATTGCTGTGTGATAGCGGCCCTGGGACAAAATGCGGCCCTTGGAACAGCCGCAGACGAACTTGACAGCGTAACGATACGTCATCTTCGGTTCTTCCTCCTCGCAGCAAGGGGTGTCATCTTCGGCGCGGTTCACCTCCATTCGGCGAAGGGCGACGTTGTTGTCACCAAGCGCCAGTCGATCGACAGGCAGACTGCCTGCGATCGTTTCGACATTGCTGCGGTCTTCTGGCGTATCCACGCTGGCAAGAATGTATTCCTCGCACAGGTCCTCGGGGCACCATGGGATCGGGCCGACGATCACTTCGTCGCCACAATGCACTGATTGGCCGATAGGTTCGCCTACGATAAGCGGATCCCAGTCATCCGGCCATGTGGTGCCCTTGCCTTCCGTCGCGCGGGCTAGTGACAAAGTCACTGATTGGGCTGGGTAGTTGCCGCGATTGCCGATCCGGACATACAGATAATTCTCGACGCAGCGGCGCGGAGTCTCGTGGTCGGTGCCGCCGTCAGGGCGGTGCCGATTCCAGAAGCCGGGAGCATTGTTGCCCGGTTGGTGCCAAGGGTATTCACCCTGTCGTCCGTCATCAATGAAGACGTCAACATCAGGCGGGGATCCGTTGTAGAGCGCCTGTTTCTCAAAGCCCCAGCGTACCACTTTGTGTGCCCAGCCTCCGGCTGCACCGTCGAATTGAGCGGTGTTCTCGTCTGATTCCTGCAAGGCGCGGGAAAAACCTTCGACTGTGTTGGGCACGATCCCGGCCAAAAGCGGCACCGCCTGCAGGATCAGATAGATCGTGTAGCGGCTGGCATGCAGCCTGTCGTCGAGTTCTGTGGAATCACCTCCGAGAGATCGATAGATTCGGCCTAACGTAGTGGCATTGATCTCGGTCGACCGATATCCGCCCACGTCCATCGTGCCACCCCAGCCCCAACCCGAGGCGACCGACCGGTCCCATCGCCGGGTGATTAGGTTGCTGAAGGGGAAGGTACGGAAACGATCCGGCGCAATACCTTGAGGATCGTAGAGTATTGCCGCCAGCGCGTCACCAAACCCATGACAAAAGCCGAAATTGGGCCAATTGAGATGATCCCATAGCACCGCGTGCCCGAATTCATGCGCCGATACGCGCGAGTCTGTGGCCATGCCGACTGTGGAGCCATTTGCCGCAAGCGCATAACGAAAGCGTAGCACACCATTGCCTATGGCATTGCCTGGCGCCTGAGCATTCACCGGTCCTGCAATGGGATTGAACCAGCGGTGATCAACATCCACTGGGAAGGTCACCCCGTCGAAATAGCTGGGCAGATCGAAGCCCAAAGACTGGACGAAGCGATACAGGAAATCATGGTTGTAGTACGCACAGACCGCCGCGAAATCGTCGCTGTCGGCGGGATAATCAAAGATCGATGCTGCACCGGCGTTTTCAGTCGGTGGGGCGATGTTTGGTGTGTCGAGATCCCGTACCGCCACCAATTCGCCGCTTAGTTCCACCGGTGCGCCACCGCCCGGTAATATCAACCGTTCCAGCGCCACCAGTTCGCGTTGCGCATCCAAAAGCGCAACCGGGGCCGTCGGATCAAGCTCTGAATCTCCTGAAAGTGATATCGGGTCGTCTGTGAAGACGTAACCCGAAACACACCCCACCAATGGCCGGATGTAAAGCACCGCGCCGGTTTCCCAATCGACCAATGCTCGCCAGTTCAGCTCTCCGTAGTCGGGAATTTTGCAGCCAAAATGTACAAGGCTTACGAAACGCCATTCGCCGTCCTTGATGCCCTTTGGCACACGACCAATCTCTGGCAGCGGGGTTAACTCGGCCCCTTCGATCTCGCCCGGTTCTTTGTGTGGCAGGCGATGTTCTGTGTCGTAGCGATAGACAAAGTCCCGGGTGTCATTAACCTTGAATTTTGTGAACTTGGCCCCTTTCACAGCTTCGCGCAGAACCGTGCCAGCTTGTTTGTCGCGGCCAGCAGGCGGAGTAGGGGCGTTGCTGAGTTCGATATCGGCAGCAACACTTGAGGACGAACCGGTGACCACATTGTCTGGGCCGGCCATGCGCAGTGTCAGACCGCGCTCCCAGACCGGGATGCCGTGATGTGTCTGACGAAATGTGTAGACCAGAAAGGACTGTACTGCCTTGGCTTCTTCCAGCCGCAGCTTGCTGCCCTCCTCGCGATTATACTTGCCTGAAACACTCTCGCCGAGCCTGTCAAGAAAATCGGGCTTTATCCGGTAAAGCCCCGCCACTTCGGCGGCATAAGCCTGTGCCACATCCAGCGCACTGGTTCCTTTAGAACGCCCTCCAAGAGGGTCGCCATGATGCTGAAGTCCAATGATCGCGCCGTCTGGCGCGCGTTCAAATACTGTTTCGGGCATGTCTGCCTCCGTTCAAAATCATTCTAAAACGCTGGGCCAGAAGCCCCGGATCGCCCGGCCGAACGGCAGAAAAAAGAACTTGTTGTAATAAAAAAGAATAACGAAGCGCGATGGCCGGAGAGACCCAGCGGCGATCCTGCCAACAAAGCTATCGTAGCATTTATTGCCGATTCCCGCAAAAATCTGCCAGCTAAGCCTGAAGACACGATCACCTTTGTTTTGCTATCGCCGCTCACCCGAGGCTCTCGGTCAAGGCGGAGCTGTAGCTGTAGGTATGTAACGGTTAGCGCCGTGCAACTGGCATCGAATTTGCAACGCCATCACGGATGTAATCACTGTGTTGCTGAAGAAGAGGGTCATCAGACTAGGAAGCCATGAATATCCTCTACGCGGACATTCACATTGATGGCCTAGAATGGTGCGACCGGATTTTCGGGAAATACCGCCCTATCGCACCGCTGCATTGCCTGACCAGTCGTTCGCGACAACGCTTGGCATTTGGGGCGCTATTAGAAATGGTGGCGCGGAATTGCGAGCGCGGCGAGATGAGTTTTCCGCATTCCTGTTGCATAAGCTACATCAGCTTTGTTTGGGCATACCCAAGCAACCATCTTGGGTTGGTGCACAAAGATGGTAACCTGATCTGCAAGACGATTGCAGGAGAAATGCCATGAACAATTCGTCGCAGCTTTGGGGCACCATGTCAGTGCGCGATCATCTTCGACCGAGCGCTTTCGTCGCCGAGTTGGTGCTTTTCGAGACACTGGTGATCCCCCGGCCACCGCAAGGAGCGACTTGGCCTGCAAAATGGAACCCGGTGCGCCAGGACAAGATACTAAGCTGGATTCCCAGAGATCGTTTGATGGAGGTTTCCTGGGACAACGCGCACCACATGGAGTGGAAAAAACGAAAGATCGCTACGGACGCCGAAATGGATGTGGCCGATCTTCAGCAACAGCCCGGATTCGAAGCAGCGCTAAAGGAAGAGGATTTCGATGCGCCTGCGTTTCACCTAACCCGTCGGGTTCTTCAGGATTTCGTGGATGCCAAACGGAACCGGGCGCTAATCAAGGGAATACCTCTCACCGAGGTCGCAGTTATCCCGGCCTATGATGGCCCTCAGGCTTTCCTTGATGACACTCCAGAGCAGGAACCTTTGCTGCGCGCGTTTGGTTGGGAATTTCTGGTTCCTCATCACGAAACTGCTGAGGGCAAGACCCGCTCTCATCAAGACCAGATCAAGGCCGCGCTTGATCTTTGCGCAATGCCTGAGGTGCAGGAACACCGCAACGCCTTGCGTGCCTGGACATCGGTCGAAGCTTTGAGAGGAACCAGCAAACAAGAGGCGCGCGAGCGCATGGAGACGCTGGTTAAGGCCTACGCAAAGGCTGTTGCAGCCACCAAAATACCAGTCAGATTGAAATGGGGCGCGGGCATCGCTGAATTCATTGGTGCGATCGCAGCTCTGTCCATCAATCCTGCCTTCGCACTGCTCGGACCGGCGATCAAATTGGGCGAAACAGCAGTCGAGCCCCATGTTGAAAAGGCGGCAGAGATTCCCGATGCCATAAAACCCGCAGGATTAATCCATGCCATGCGAGAAGAGTTCACAAATGCTCAGGTCGCACACCTGAACTTTGACGACGCTCAACGGACCAGGATTGAAGATCACTGGCCCAATGGTTCCCCATATCTGTTCCTTTAGCGGATTATGAGAATCCCATCATCAGCATAAAGGCATACGCATTGGGCGTAATCACTGGTCAGTTGCGATAACTCGAAACAGACGAATTGGACTGGTTGACCAGTTTGAAATGCGACCAATCAAACGTGATATTAAAGTCAACGCTCCAAAGCATCGCTGCCAAGGAGAAGAACACCCCAAGCATCAATGATTTCTGCGCGTCGATATGTGTGATTAGCGGAAGTATTAGGGCAATACTTATAAGCGCAAAGATCTCGAACAACACCGCGTGCACAATCCGACCGGCAAAGCTCATGAAAGTTCTCCTCAATTCATATCGTTGGGCAAGTACGGACTGTTGTTACGATCCATAAAGCTGCCTACCATACTGATAATAGATAGATGGGAAGAGGGTTCTGATGCGCGCGTCATTCGAGCAGTTGGCGGCGTTCGTTACTACCCATAACGAAGGTTCCTTTTCCGCCGCAGCCAGAAAACGCAACAAAGCACAATCGGTGATCAGCACTTTGGTCGCCAATCTAGAGGTCGATCTGGATGTCGAGCTTTTCGATCGCAGCCGAAGATATCCCTCGCTTACCAAAGCAGGAGAGGCGTTGATCTCACCGGCCGAAATTCTGTTGGAACAGCGCAGCCGTTTTCTAGCGGTTGCAGATGCCTAGTCCATGACATTGGAAAACCGCGTTACCCTCGCCATGGCGCCGCACATCAAACTGGCCAATCTGGGAGAGATCATTCGCAGCTTCAGTGAAGAATTTCCTTCTGTCGATGTGGAGATACGTGCCTTTACTGCCGCTGAGATTCAGCGACTGATCGTCGATGGTGTGGTGGATTTGGGGGTTATTCTGGAACCTGAGGGCATCCCCCAGGCCCTAGACTTTTGCTCATTGGGCACGCTCAGGCTGGTGTGTGTCAGCCATCCCGAAGGTCCGCTTGCTCAAATGTCGTCAGTCTCTTGGGAAGAATTGCGACTACATCGTCAGATATTATTGAAGGAAGCCGATAATCCCAACAGCGCTATCCTTAAGGCATCGTCGTCTATTTGGCAGGTCAGCACTGCATCGGAAGCCATTGATCTTGTGCAGGCCGGCCTAGGGTGGTCGGCGCTGCCATTGCACGCGGTGGACGTCTTTGTTCAGACCGGAGCGTTAAAAATCCTGCCACTGCAATTCGAGACCAAGAACTACGCCGAACGCTCGGTGGATATGATCTGGTCTTTCGAAAGGCCTATAGGTCGAGCGACGGTAAGGCTTAAGGAGTTGCTCGCTGAAAAAGCCGTTATTCAAAATTCCAACGTGACTTAAGCCTCATTTCGAAGCTCCTCGGCGAATGAGGTAATGGTGTGTTTTGGCGCTCCAAAAATCCCACGGGTTTCTCTGTCCACTTGCTCTTCCCGCAACTGTTGCACAAACGTCAAAACGTGTTCGATGAAAACGGCCTGCTCTTCCGGCAGCCCCATTTCATCAAGAGCATCCATGGGTAACTCAACCACCTCCGCCTCGGGGGCGAAAGAAGCGAGGAATTCTTTGGCCGCTTCGGTATACGTGACGGCCTGTTGACCCTGCACGGCAAATTCCATGTTTTTGGCAGCATCGTTACTGATGGCATTGTGGACGAGTTCTGCAAGATCGCTGGGATTGGTGAACCAGATTGGATGAATGTGATTTCCGATTACGGCCAATTGATTGTCCATCAATAGCTTGGGCAATGAATCCAAAAAGAAGGAGCAAAAGAAAAAAGTATAAGGAATGCCAGATGCTTTGATGGCATTGATCCCGCCCGTGCGTATCGCGTTGGTGCCATAGGCCATGCCCTCGGTCGAAAACTGCGGATACGCGTAGTCGACCCCTGCAATTGGCATGATGTGCTGAACATCGACCTCTTTTGCTGCCGCGATAATGTTAATTACGCCTTCCCGCTCTGTGTGGAATGGTGCGGTGGTGTCCAGAGATTCGGTATTCAGCGTAATGTACAGCGTCTCAGTGCCGTGAAGGGCTGATCTCAGGCTGGCCAAGTCCGACACGTCGCCCTGGATAAGCCGAACTTGCGTGGGAAGCATTGATTTTGCCGCCTCAGGATCACGCACGATGGCAGTTACTTCTGCACCTTTCTCAACAAGTTTCGCGGTCACGCGATGCCCCAAATGGCCTGTGGCACCGATGATTGTGATCTTCTTGGTCATAGTGGCATCTCCTGTGTTCTGCCACGCTTCGACAAGTCAGGATGCGATGTGTTTAGTTATGATCTATCTAGATGATAGATACTATTCACAGGGCGATAAGACGAAACCAGCAGCGCCATCGCGTTAGTATCGGTCACTAAACTCTTGAACATCCGTTCCGACCAATGCAGCGCGCCGGAAGTCAAAAGAAAGACCTCGGGAACAACGATCCATTCCCCAATCCAGACGCCACCCGATCGTTCATGCTCATGATGGGTCAGTTCACCTATTTGTCCGGCCCGTTGGCGTCCCAGCCGAGCGACGGCCTCCCCAAATTCCGATGCGCGTTGATTTCGTTTGTGGGCCATCGCTGAAGACGATCCTTTGCCAGGTTCATGAACTTCGGCGAATTCACCGATGTCGGATGATGACAGTTGATTGACGTTGTGGGCGATTTTGCACAGCGTCCCGCAAAGCGAGCCAAGGGCGGTGACGATGTCAGCGATACCGTCACGAGCGTTCTGCCAGTGCGGTTCGACGACGTTCAGACCGAGTGAATGAGCAACATCCTGTTTAATCTGGCGACCAATGCCATTTTCATATTCGCGCAAGTCTCCGACGGGGCCACCAATCTGAACATTCAATCCACGTTTTGCCGCCTCTTGAAGTGCCTCAGACCGCCGACCCAGTTCAGATCTCCAGACTTCAAGCTTCGTCGCAAGGCGAATGGGCACAGCATGCTGACCATTGGTTCTTCCCATCATCATTGTGTCTGGATGGGCGGAAATATGATGAGCGATCGCAGCCATGACATCGCCGAGGGTGCTTTGTATTTGCTCAAGCCCCAGTTTCATCTGCATCGCCAACGCCGTGTCCATCACATCCTGCGTGGTCGTACGATAGTGCACATGGGCCGAGTGTTCTGGCAATAGTTGGCGCAACTGTTTGGCCAGTCCTACGATGGGGCGGCCAACAAACATCATCTCTTTCCGCAATTCCTCATGGTTCAGATCGCAGATCGAAATCTCCTCAATTGCTTCAGCAGCCTCAATCGGGATTAGAGCAGCCGCAGCTTGATGCGCCGCAAGAACCTGTTCGACCTTAAGCCAGGCGGATATCGTGGCGTGCTCAGACCAGATCGACCGCATATCGGCGCTGGAAAAGCAATCTCGGTAGATACTGTATTCAAGCATCTTCGAGCCCTCCACGAGAGATGCGGCGTTCTTTGACGATACCTCGGATTCGGAACGCCATGGCAGCAAAGCCGACGATGATGAACGCAAGAGCTATGGGGCGTTCGACAAATATCAGTGCGCCGCCTTCGGACATCAGTAGGGATTGGCGAAAGGTTTCCTCGGCACCCTTAGCCAGCACAAAGGAAATTACGAACGCTGCAACGTTGAAGTCGTATTTCCGCATCAGCCAGCCGGCGAACCCCGCTACGGTCATGACGGTTACGTCAAACATCGATCCACTGGCTGAATAGGCTGCTACAAACGCGGTTAGGAAGATCAGTGGATACAGCACATTGGTCGGAATCTTCAGGATCAGGCGGGCAACTTGTGTGGCGCCGAAATAACCGATCAAGCCATAAGCCAGAATACCCAGCATGCCGCATGCAAAAAGTTTGTACACCAGCTCCTTATCCGTCAGGAATAAGGTCGGACCAACCTGAATGCCGTGGATCAGGAAAACGCCCAGCAATATTGCCCCGATGGTCGAACCTGGAATGCCCAGCGTCAGCAATGGAGCCATTGATGGACCGGACACAGCATTATTGGCAGCCTCAGGTGCGGCAACGCCTTCTAGTGCCCCCTTGCCCCACATCTCGGAGTTGTTTGCGCGGCGTTTGCCTTCTCCATAAGAGATGAACGCCGCGATCGCCGATCCCAGGCCGGGCAATACTCCGATGCCTGCGCCGATGAACCCACCACGCAATGCGTGCGGAAGACAGGGTTTGTATTCCGCCCAGGTCAGACTGTTGCCATCCGCTGTGGTTTCATTCTCTTTGGTCTCCCCGGTAGCCTTGCGGCGGGATTCTAGCTGCGCGAATACTTCGCCCAATACAAAAACACCTATCATCAGGGGTACCAAGCCGATGCCATTGGATAGATCGAACGATCCGAATGCATAGCGCTCTTCGCTTGAAATCGGGTCCAGCCCGACCATGGCGATCAGAATGCCCATCAAGGCCGATGCCAGACCCTTGACGATGGAATTGCCAATGACAGAACCGATTACGACAAAAGCGGCAAAGTAGATGGCGAAAGTTTCAGGCGGGCCGAGTTTCAGTGCGACGGCCGCGATGAAACCTACACCGATGACCAGCAGGACATCCCCCAACAGGTCGCCGATGACGGACGAGATTGTCGCCACTTTCATAGCTTTTCCTGCTTTGCCCGCTCGTGCCAACGGATAGCCATCGATCTGAGTCGCTGCACTGGCCGCTGTTCCGGGTGTGTTGAACAGGATTGCTGCGATCGAGCCGCCGTACCGACCGGACTTGCCGATCACATACAGAAATGCCAACGCAAAGATCGGCGACATATAAAAGGTGATTGGAAGCAACATCGCGATGGCCGCAGAGGCAGTAAGACCAGGTGTCGCACCAACCACCATCCCAACCGCCGCTGCAAGTACGATGGCAAAGAGCAATGTAGGGTCAGTCACCACCGACAGAAGTGCAGGAAAGATCTCCATGATGTTTTACCCCTGAATCCAGCTGAGAAGGTCGAAAACTTCGCCATATGGCGGGTACACACCCAGCAGGACAAAAAAGATGAGATGGAAGGCCAGCGGGCAAAGAACGATCGACAAAACCAATCCGATCGGACTGCGTACTCCGAAAATGTAGAGGACGATCGGCGTCACGATCGCAGTCGGCAGCAGGTAGCCGAACCAACGGAACGACTGCTGGTACAGCATAGCGATGATAAACAGACCTATGATCTGTAAAGTCGCGTTGCTGTCTTGATCGTCACTTGTATCACCCGCCGTCTGGCGCGTTGCGCTCAACACCATAACACCGGACAGAGCAAGTAGAGCGAGAGCGGCGGAGAATGGCACAATCCCGGCCCATGTATCGCCCGGAGATGCGGCCGGTACTTGCCAGGCCCCCCAGATTGCAAAGATTGAGATGAGGGCAAGCACCAGACCTTCTGCATAGGCACGCATGTCTTTCCTCCGAGATATCAACATGAACAAGGGGGTCGGGTGACCATTGTTCACCCGACCATGAGGACATTAGTTGGTCAGGCTTTGGATCAAGGGAGTGGCGTCCTCTTTCATTGCGGATAGGGTTGTTTTTGCGTCCGCTCCATTCTGGTAGACCGGGCCGGTTCCGCGTGAGGCAAGGAGTTCCGCAAATTCTGGCTTGGCGGCAATTTCTTCCAGCGCGGTCTCCAACGCAGCAATCACTTCTACCGGTGTGCCCTTAGGTGCAAAGACGATCACTGGGGATGATACTGCAGCGAATGGAATGCCCAGCTCACCAAACGAGGGGACATCAGTCATGATCCCATCCCGCTCCTGACTGTTGACGGCCAGTGCCCTCAACTGCTCTTGAAAACCAGCAAGTTGCTGAACGCCAAGGAACCCGAAATCAGCCTGCTCGCCGATCAGGGCAGCCCGGGTCGGCCCGCCGCCTTTGAACGGCACATCCTGGGCGTCAATCCCGTTACTGGCCAGAAAGCCCAACCCACCGACGTGGTGGAATCCACCACGCCCCGAGTGTGCCCAACGCAGCTCGCCGGGATTGGCCTTGGCCGCGTCAATTAAATCCTGAACGGTCTGATACGGACTGTTGACTGGTACCATAAGCGACGTCTGCAATTGTCCTACCTGAGCGACAAAATCGAAGCTCTCCAATGCATCAATGTCAGTATCTCGGGTCATCGTCGACAAAAGGAACGATCCTCCGGATGTCATCATCAGAGTATACCCGTCGGGCCGTGCGCCAACCACCGCATTGGCCCCATTCAGGCCGCCCGACCCCGGCTTGTTGACCACAACAACGGGCACATCCAACGTGCCTTCCGCCGCGGCCGAGATGGCGCGGGCATAGGCGTCAGTACCACCCCCGGCCTTGTAGGGAACAACCAGGTTGATTGGTCGTTTTGGCCAATCCGCTGCAAAGGTTGCGGTGGCAGTCGTGGTGACGGCTATGGCGGCAATAACAGCACCAAGAAGCGTTCTGCGTTTCATGAGTAACCTCCCAAATTCGCTTGGGATCAAATTACGCGAAAACATCAATTGTAAAAAATGCAAATATGTTATCTACTCTTGCAAAAATTGAAAGTATGGATTGATGAACACCAAGGCCCTACGCGCCTTTCGCGCAACATTGTCCGAAGGCTCGCTGGTTGCCGCATCCGAGATTCTGCACCTTAGCCAGCCTGCGATCAGCCGCTTGATTTCGGGGCTCGAGGCCGAACTCAAGCTGACGCTGTTTGACCGCAGCGGCCGCAATCTGACCCCGACACCCGAAGGGTTGGCGTTCTACCGCGAGGCAGGCCGTATCCTGGACAACCTTGATGAAGTTCCTCGGATCGCTGCCGAAATCCGGGCAGGTCGCACGGAAACTCTGAGGATTGTAACCATGCCCCGAATTGCGCAGTCGCTGTCAGCCCCGGCCGTAGCGCGATTCATGAAGACCAGCCCCGGCACCAATATCAACCTTGATGTCCGGGCAAGACGTGAAGCGGGGAAATGGTTGGCCGGACGAGAATACGATATCGGTATTGGTGCTTTGCCCGTCGATCATCCAGGCATTGTCACTAAACCTTTGTTGAGAGTGAGAGCACAAGCGGTCTTACCATTGGATCATCCTCTTTCCATCCGAGAAGAAATTACGGCGAGTGATCTCGCGGAAGAAACTATCATACGCTTGATGCACGGTCTGTTGTTGCGCGACCAATTGGACGATATTTTTCACTCTGCTGGTGTCACACCAAAGCAAACTTGCGAAGTGGCAGCATCTCAACTCGCGTGCTCGCTTGTTGCAGAGGGTGCTGGTGTAACTGTTGCGGACGAGTTGGTCGTCGCCCAAACCAATTCGGACAAACTAGCACTTGTACCGGTGACGCCTGAACGCTGGATGACGTTTGGCCTGCTTTACCCGATCGTGGATGCGAAGTCCGATGCCTTGCTTTCATTCGAAAATGAGTTGTTTGGCGTGGTCAACGCGTTGGCTCAACTAAGCCCGACGCTTGAACGTGTTCAATGACCCTGTCTGCCGGCTTCCATGTTTCGACAGATTGGGACTTACGGGAAAGATGTAATGATTGCAGTTTTCTACCCATTACTTCCCATCAATCAGCTCATTGCTGCCTATCGTGGCGTAACTAAAACTATGACGTGGTTGAACAAATCAGACATTGCTGCAAGGTGCGATACTGTCTGCAAGAAGACTGCTCACATCAAACGAAGGACTTTGAAACTTCGGCAGCACCTGACTTCAGCCGCTCATTTCGACCAGAAAATCGATCATAGCGCGGGTCTTTGCGGGCAGGTTGTCGCGGCTGGCATAGATCACATGGACTCCGATAGAAGGCGGGCTGAAATCGGGTAAGATCGCCACCAATGCCCCGGCATCCAGTTCTGCCTGACAAGAAAGCTGAGGCAGACGTGTAATCCCACGACCAGCAAGGGCCAGCACCTTTTCGGTATGACCATCGTTGCATCGAATACGAGGAGCGATTGGAACTGCGATTGCCACACCATCTGGTCCTGGGTAGGTCCAGTTTTGGGTGGCCCCGTGAAACGAAAAATCAATTAGTTGATGCCCCTTTAGGTCATCGGGGTGGCGGGGCGTGCCGTTTCGTTTCAGATAGGCGGGGGAAGCCACTGTAAGACCTTGTGTGCGAAAAAGTTCGCGTGCAATCAAATCGGATGGAGGCAAATCACCGATGCGCACCAGCAGATCGATGCCTTCACCGATCATGTCGGCCCGGCGCTCGGATATGTCAATGTTCAGATCAACTTCGGGGTATCGCTGCAGAAATTCGGGCAACCGATCGTTCAGCCATCCATGTGCAAAAACCACAGGAACGCTCATCCGAAGCTCTCCAAAGGGTCTGTCGCCGATGGAATGCAACCTGTTTTGTACGGCGCGGGCGTCATCCACAATCCGGCGGGCGTTTTCATAGTATATGCGCCCTGATTCCGTCAGGCTGATCCGACGCGTGGTCCGATTCAATAACCGGGCGCCAAGCCGGGCCTCAAGCCGTCCGATTTCTTTACTGACATGGCTAGGCGTATGGCCCAGCAGTTTTGCGGCGGCACTCATGCCTTCCTGTTCCACTACTGTGCAGAACAGAACCATGCCGTCGAACAAATCCTTATTATGATCCATTTGGAATAAATTACCTTCCAGATGAGCTATTAAGCATCAACACAAGTATAGTTACATTGGTTGCAGTGTAATGAAAGGCCAAACCATGTTGGATATAAGAAACTTCGATCACATTGGCATCCGCATCAGCGACCGCGATACATCAGTCGCCTTCTATGAGTTGCTGGGATTCGAGTTGATCGCGGATGGCGGCTATGACCATGGCCATCCGTTGGTGATGCTGCATCCGTCCGGGATCAACATCAACCTGTTAGGCCCCGCTACAGCTAAAGCTGGTGAAAACGTCTTGATGGATGAGGTCGAGAAGTTTCCCGGCATCACGCACCTAGCCGTCAAGGTAAGGGACGCCGAAGCAACCGAGGCCTTTGTTACCGAACGCAGCATAGCCATAACAGGCCGTCGAGAATTTCGCGGTACCAAGACAATTTTCATCCGCGATCCGGATCGTAATGTCCTGGAACTTGTTGGTCCCGGACCATCTGTCGCGCAACTGATCGCCGAGCATGTGCACGGTTGAACCCCCATCATTAATGGAGATGCTCCCATGACCACTTTCATCAAACCGTTCGCCGCAGCCCTGAGCTTGACGATCAGCGCCGTAGCACTCCCAGCAACCGCAGAAATACCTATGATCAAAACAGTGGATGGTGTCGCAACATACCCAGACGGCTATCAAGGCACGCCTGTCCGAGCCGCAGATATTGACCCGTTTCTGTCACCGACCAACTCGGCGCTGATCCTTATCGACTACCAGCCGCCGATTTTGGCTGGGGTTAAGAATATCAACCACGAAGAGCTGATCAACAATACCACGGGTCTGATAAAGACCGCCGTGATCTACGACATCCCGATCATATTCAGCCATGTAGCCGTAGGATTGAACGGCTATGATCCTATGATCGAAGATTTGCGCGAACTGGCCCCGAACGCGGTATTTGTTGACCGGACCAATGTGAACGCTTGGGAAGAGCCTGAATTTGTAGCTGCAGTTGAAGCAACGGGCCGAAAGAAGCTGATAATGGGCGGTCTTTGGACGGATGTATGTCTGGCTTATCCCGCGATTGAGGCCGAGTTGGCCGGATATGACGTCTACGTTCCGGAAGATGCCGTTGGATCGATCACTCAGACCAGCCACGCAAACGGCATGCGCCGCATGATCGAGGCTGGTGTTGAACCTATAACATGGAATGTGGTTCCAGCCGAACTGCAACGCGACCACGCGCGCACCGATAAACTGCAGGCCGTCACTCGCGTTTTTATGGAGCATCTTTTCAAAGTCGACCCGGACTCAACCTGGTAAATTCAACATCTGTCAGGGGCTTCGGTCCCTGACGACGAATTCTGCTTGAAATCAGGCTTTGCCTGTTTGCACTTGAGCAATTTCTAGAAAGCCGGCGTCTGTTACTATGGGGAACCTGATTGGGACAGCTCCCCGCTGCTGATTGCGGTTCAGCAACAACTTGTCCTTCCGGGCGCAAACACCAAAATCGAGAACAGCCCGAACCCACCATTTGCTTGAGGTTGCCATTGTGACGGTTGGGTCCGTCAAATCAGGCATTCGCGACATTGGCAATTTAATGGTCCGAACTCACACCATAGGCAATTTTGCGCACCCTCGGGGCTGTATTCTATATCGGCTGAATGGCGGAAACAGCTGAGCCTTCCACAGTTACTCGATGCATCAGGCGTCGAAATCCGTGATAGTCGTTGATGGCCTTGTGCCATGTCGCTCGGTTGTCCCACATGGTGATGTCTCCAGTCCGCCATCGGACGCGGCATTGGAATTCAGGTTGTTTGCAATGTTCATAGAGCATGGCAAGGATTGCATCGGACTCCTCACGGGAGAGGCCCTCGATATGCGTGGTAAACACCGGGTTCACGAATAATCCGCGACGCCCACTCAAGGGATGCGTGATGACTACTGGGTGGCGTGCGTCTTGAACGGCGTTTTCTGCGTTGCTCAGACGCCCGCTCGTTGCAGCCTCGCTTTCTTGCGCAGCTGCACCAAAGACGTGCCGCGATGAATGAATGGCTGTAAGCCCATGCAGAAATTGGCGCACCGGCACGGACAGTGCGTCATAGGCTGCGCCCATTGAAACAAAAAGCGTGTCCCCGCCGTATGGCGGCATTTCGATGGCATGGAGAATAGAACCCATGGCGGGTTCTTGATCGTACGAATGGTCGGTATGCCATCCTTCGCCGACCGCTTCTCTTTGATCCTTTTCCTTAAGCACCATGGCGATCTCAGGATGGCCATCGACAGGTCTGAAGAATCGATTGACATTGATCGGACCGAAGCGACGGGCAAATTCCAGGTGATCGTCTGGGCTGACCTGCTGATCTCTGACGACGATCACAGAGTACTTTGCAAACGCGGCGTGAATATCTTCAAACTGGGTACTGTCGCGGATGTCAGCATCCATGATCTCAGCTCCCAAACCGCCTGTCAGTGGTCTTATGTCCATTATTCTGCTCCTTGCTCTAGTGGCGGAAGTTTAAGGGTGGCCAATGATCGGAGAAACTGAACTATCTGGACACAGTTTTGTTGGTGCTGCGTAAAACCTGCATCTGAACTGGCTCGATCATTTCGTGTACAGTGCGCTGGTTCAGCATAAGTGCGTTTGCGTTGTTCAAACTTAACCTTCGATAACATCGGTCCCCGCATTTCGATCAACCTGCACTACGGATAAGCCTGCCTCTTACTGCAGCGCTAGCGCGTTGGTCAGACGAATGCTATTTGCGCGGTCAAATGGATTTTGGCGAGCAAGGATTAGGAAGCTTGCAATTGATGCTCCTTTGCGAAATTTATGGCTGTTTCACTGATCATGGCTGAATGGTGTGTATCGCTTTGGCGCTGGATCCGGATGATGCCCAGAGGTCTCAAAACTCTGATGTTTCTTATGCAGAGAGGGGTAGGTGATTTGTCGGCAGCGCAAAGGCTCTTTCATGTGCCGTAGTTTTTTGACGGGCTCATTGGGCTTTGAACGGTTTTAAGCTTTCTTGAAACTGTTCGATGAATTCGAGTGTCACCAGTGACGGTTGTTTCAATATTGGGCGCACAAGCGATAGTGTATGTGGAAGCAATGGCTTGAAGGGCCTATAGCACAATCCACGCGTTGAATACTGGACGGCGTCCAACTCGCTTACCACGGAAACTCCGACACCTTTTAGTGCCAACTCACAAGCTGCGGTGAACTGCCTGACTTCGATGTGGGAATTCAACTCTACGTTGGCGCTCTGAAACGCTTTGGAAAGCCGCACAAAAAAGTCGCTGTCGCGTCGTGTATGGATAATTTTAGCATCTGTAATATCCGCTGGTGTCACCTCAGAGAGGCTTTCCAATTCATGTCCGGTGGGAAACACACAAACTGTGCGGACATTGATGTTTCTGCTTTCAACGGCCGGGTGACCGTTAAAGCTGTCAGTGATCCCGAAATCATACTGCTCACCTATCATCCACTCGAGAATCCGTTCCGGTCGGTCTGGTTCAATCGTCAGGGTGACGCCGGGCCGATCCTGCAAAAACTTGGCGACGACATCGGGAAGATGACTTGTGGCGAACCCCGGTAAGCAAGCGACGCGGATGTGACCCGCTTTGCGCTGTGTGATGTCCTGACTGACATCCGAGATTTGCTTCATCAATTCCAGAACGCGCTCTACGCTGGGTTGCAGATATCGTACCTCCTGCGAGGGCACCAAGCGACCTTCGCGGCGATCAAAAAGCTGAAAGCCAAGTGATTTTTCCAAATCAGAAAGCAGTCTGCTGACTGCGGGCTGACTTATCCCAAGATCCGTTGCCGCAGCAGTGACCGACCCATTGGTGGAAACGGCCATGAGCGCTTCCAATTGCCGGATCCGCAAAGTTTGACTCATATTTTGAACCTGGTTCGTTGTTTCCCTGGTTGGTTTATAATGTAATGTTATGTTTTTCTCAAAAATTAAATGCTTGAATTATAAAATTGTAACGTTAACGTCGTGAAATCGTCATGTGTGCTGATTACGCGTTGCGGTCGGTATTCAACGAAGCATCAACCCCTGATGCATGGGAGGAATCATGAAAAAGAATTTTCTAGGCGCTCTCGCCTTAACAACTGCTCTGTCGCCGGTGGCGGCTATGGCGCAAACCGAAATTCAGTTCTGGCATGCCTTCACCGGTCGACTAGGCGATCTTGTGAAGGCTCAGGTTGAAGAGTTCAATGCCAGCCAAGATGAGTTCACTGTAGTAGAAAGCCATAAAGGCAACTATTCGGAAACCTTGAATGCGGGTATTGCTGCTTTCCGAGCAGGTGAACAACCACATATCCTGATGGTTTTCGAAGTAGGCACGGCAACGATGATGTCGGCCGAAGGGGCTATCAAACCCGTGTATGAAGTGATGGCTGAAAGCGGTGCATCATTCGATCCTGATGCCTACATTGGTGCCGTCAAAGGCTACTATACGACCACTGACGGGGACATGCTGTCGCTGCCCTTCAACTCGTCCACACCCGTTCTCTGGGTCAATCGCGATGCTATGGAAGCGGCGGGTGTTGACCCTGACACGGATTTGTCGACCTGGGAAAAGGTTGGTGACGTTCTTGACCAGCTTAAGGCTGGGGGTGAAGACTGTCCGCTGGTCACTGCTTGGCAAAGCTGGATCCACCTTGAGAACCTTTCGGCCTATCACGACGTCCCATTCGCATCGAAGGACAATGGATTTGCCGGTCTTGACACCGAGCTGATGTTGAACGGACCGACGCAGGTAGCACACCTGACCGCGATGGGTGACTGGGCAAAAGATGGCAAATTCATTTATACCGGCCGCAGAAACGAAGGTGGCGCGAACTTCCGGGCAGGTGAATGCGCACTATTCACCGAAAGTTCGGCAGGTTATGCCGGCATTAGCTCTGAGGCTGAGTTCGAATTCGACGTGCGCCCATTGCCCTATTGGGAGGCGGTCGTAAGCGAGCCGCAAAACACCATTATTGGTGGCGCTTCGCTTTGGGTGATGGAGGGTCACGATCCTGAAGAATACAAAGGTGTCGGTGAATTCCTGAGCTTCCTTTCGTCTTCGGACGTTCAGGCGAACTGGCATCAGAACACAGGGTATCTTCCAATCACCGCCGAAGCTGGCGTCGCGACCCGAAATGCTGGTTTCTATGAAGAAAACCCAGGTACTGACATTGCTGTCATACAGATGACCGCCAAAGAGCCGACTGCGAATTCGAAGGGTCTGCGTCTGGGGTCGTTTGACCAGATTCGCGGCATAATCGACGAAGAGCTCGAGGCTGTCTGGTCCGGTGAAAAGACCGCTCAGGAAGCAATGGACAGTGCGAAAGAACGCGGCGATGCCCTGCTGCGCCGGTTCGAGTCTGCCAATCAATAAGTCCTAATTTGATGCGGGCCTGTTTCGGGCCCGCATCTTCTTTATTCGGTGGTTTATCGGGATGGAAAAACGCGTCACCTTTCGCGGCTGGCTTCTGCCATTGGCGCTGATTGCCCCGCAGGTCATCATCTCCGCTGTCTTCTTCTTCTATCCGGCCGGGCAGGCGGTGTGGCAGTCCCTGTTCATTCCTGACCCATTTGGGCTGTCGTCCCAATTTGTTGGATTGGGTAACTTCGAGTTTCTGCTGAGCGACAAGTTCTATCGCGCATCTTTCGTGACGACGGCGGTGTTTTCAACGCTCGTAACACTGTGTTCAATGATCCCGGCGTTGTTTCTGGCGGTCATAGCGGACCGCCTGATCAAAGGATCGGGTGTTTACCGGACGCTGCTGATCTGGCCCTACGCCGTTGCCCCCGCTGTTGCAGGCGTGCTGTGGCTGTTCATGTTCAACACGCGTGTTGGTGTCGTGTCGTGGTACCTCGGCCAGCTTGGTTATGACTGGAACCACGTTCTGAACGGCACCGAGGCCATGGGCCTGGTGGTTGTAGCCTCAGCCTGGGGGCGTATCAGCTATAACTTCTTGTTCTTCTTCGCAGCGCTGCAGTCGGTCCCAAGATCGGTGATCGAGGCTGCGGCAATTGACGGCGCGCGCTTCTGGCGCCGGTTCTTCACAATCGTGCTGCCGCTTTTGTCGCCAACCGCGTTCTTCCTGTTAGTGGTGAATGTTGTCTATGCATTCTTTGAGACCTTTGGCGTCATCCACACGATCACTGGCGGTGGCCCACAGCAGGCGACGACCATTCTAGTCTACAAAGTCTTCTCGGATGGGTTCGTTGGACAAGATCTCGGTTCGTCCTCCGCTCAGTCCGTCATCCTGCTTATTGTCGTTGGTCTGCTGACCGTCATCCAATTCAAATACGTGGAAAAAAGGGTGCACTACTGATGGCAGCCCAACAACACGGAATGGTCGAAAAACGTGGCATGGGGATCTGGTTGACCCATGCCATGATGATCCTTGGCGTCTTAATCATCTTTTTCCCGATCTGGCTGGCGTTCGTGGCATCGACTGTGACCCAGCCGGAAATCGTGTCGCCGCCCATGCCCATTCTTCCCGGCGATCAATTCTGGGAAAACTATAAGGCCGCGCTGTTTTCCGGCGTGAACGTCCCGGTCGCCACAATGTTGTTCAACAGTCTCGTGATGGCCATCGGAATCGCAGTGGGCAAGATCATAATTTCGCTGCTGTCAGCTTTTGCGATCGTCTATTTCCGTTTTCCCGGGCGAACGACGTTCTTTTGGCTGATCTTCCTAACGCTGATGCTTCCGGTCGAAGTTCGTATTGTGCCGACGTTCGAAGTTGTCGCCGGGTTCGGCATGCTCAACAGCTACTATGGGCTGATCTTCCCCTTAATCGCCTCGGCCACGGCAACGTTCCTGTTCCGGCAGTTCTTTCTGACGATCCCGGATGAACTGGCCGAAGCTGCACGCGTCGATGGTGCCCGCCCGATGCGGTTCTTCATTGATATCGTGGTCCCCATGAGCCGAACGAATATCGCGGCGCTATTCGTGATCCTTTTTATCTACGGGTGGAATCAATATCTCTGGCCGCTGCTCATCACTACCGATCCTGAAATGAACACCATCGTGATGGGTATCAAACAGATGTTCCCATCCGGCGACGACGTGGCGGAATGGCCGGTCATCATGGCCACTTCGATTTTGGCAATGATCCCGCCGGTCATCGTAGTGGTGTCGATGCAAAAGCTCTTTGTCCGCGGCCTTGTCGATAGCGAGAAATAAAAAATGGCAACAGTAAACTTAGAGAATGTCAAAAAGAGCTTTGGCCCGACGGACGTTATCCATGGCATCGACATAGATATTGCGGACGGTGAATTCATTGTGATTGTTGGCCCTTCGGGCTGCGGAAAATCCACGCTTTTGCGAATGGTTGCGGGCCTTGAAACCGTAACGTCCGGTGAAATCCGGATTGGAGGAGAACGAGCCAACGACAAAGAGCCGATGGATCGCGATATCGCGATGGTGTTCCAGAATTATGCGCTCTACCCACATATGTCGGTGCGCCAGAACATGGGGTATGGGCTAAAAATCGCGGGGCTTCCAAAAAACCAGATTGACCAGAAGGTGACCGAGGCCGCCAAACTGTTGCAGCTGGAAGCTTTGTTGGACCGCAAACCCCGGCAGCTTTCAGGCGGTCAACGCCAAAGGGTGGCAATGGGGCGGGCAATTGTTCGCGAGCCGGCGGTTTTCCTGTTTGATGAACCACTCTCAAATCTTGATGCCAAGCTGCGTGTTCAGATGCGTTTAGAAATTCGCGAGCTTCAGGAAAAGTTAGGAATTACATCGCTTTACGTGACTCACGATCAGGTCGAAGCGATGACGATGGCAGACAGGATGATCGTGATGAACGGAGGCATCGCTGAGCAGATTGGGACGCCATTGGAGGTATATGAAACACCAGGAACCCTTTTCGCGGCTCAGTTTATTGGTAGCCCTGCAATGAATATCTTTGATGCTCAGCGTGAAAACGGAACGGTTAAGATAGGGGGCTTAGAGATTGGTCCATCCACGGGGCCTGATACCCCACTAAAGCTTGGAATCCGACCAGAGCATCTGTTTCTGGACGACAATGGTCCGTTGGAAGCCGCTATTCAGATGGCGGAACCGCTAGGCGCAAACACCTTATTGCATGGCCAGCTCACGGATGCAGGCGACGCGATTACGATAAGTCTTCCGGGTGTCCACCCAATCGAAGGCCGGCATCCGAGCATGCGGTTCTCAGTTGCCTCAGAGCACATGCATCTGTTTGACCATTCATCCGGCAAGAGGTTGGAAGGCTGATGCTCTTTCAACAGGTTGAAGCCTTTCGTGGTGGCAAAAACCTGATCCGGGTTGTGGGGCATCGAGGTGCGCGGGGTGTGCTGCCCGAAAACAGTATGATTGGCTTTGACTTTTTGCTCTCTATCGGCGTCCCGCTGCTTGAGTTTGATGTTGTCCTGACGGCCGATGACGTACCGGTCATAACCCACAACCATCGGCTGCACGCTCCTAGCTTTCGTGACGCAAATGGCCTGTTTCTGACCGGAGAAGAGCCGAAGGTTTCGTCATTGACGTTCGAGCAAATCCAGCAATTTGACATCGGGCGGTTGGATGGTCATTCGGCTTATGGCCAACGGTTTCCGGACCAGGCTCAACTGGATGGCATCCGTGTTCCAAAGTTGCAGGATTTGCTGGATCTGGTTGATGATCCAAAATACGGCGATGCCTATCTGATGCTCGAACTGAAGTCGGATCCGGATTTGGCTCACGATGCGCTTTATAGGAAGAAATTTGTCGGGCGGGTTCTTCAAGAAGTACGTGACAAAGGATTGTCTTCGCGCGCGGTGCTCCACAGTTTTGATTGGAACCTGTTGGAGGAGTGTCAGCGGCAGGCTCCTGACATGCCGTCTTCCTACCTGACGCAGCTTCCGGAAAACGCGGCGGATGTTGGTGAGGATTCCTCGAAAGCGGTTTGCCCTGACTTTCGTGGTCGTCGTGATGAAATTCCAAATTTGGTCAAGCAAGCAGGCGGTTCGCTTTGGTGCCCATACTACACGGATGTAACGGCTGAAAATGTGGCGCGCGCAAAAGAACTGGGCCTATGTGTTGCCGTGTGGACGGTCAATTCGCACGAAGAAATAGGCAGAATGATCGACCTGCGCGTGGATGCAATTGTATCTGATTATCCTGGGCGGGTTCAAAGGCATCTGTCGGATTTGGGCATGAGGTGGAGTGTCGATTGCCGGTGAGCACCGCGCCACAAAACCTGATGCCGTTCATGTTCTTTTCAGTTGCAGTTGGGAAGGATCAGACACATCAACTAGCCTAAATTTGCAAAAGAACCATCGTCTAAAGCACCGTGCAATTGTTAGGTAGCCGCATTGGATCATGCCGAAAGGCTGGCCAATGGATGCGATTAAGATCCGTGTGCAGCAGAAATTGCTTCGCTTGGAGAGGTCGGCGTGAACAGTGTGTTACACTAACAAAAAACATACCGAGAAAAACAAATCTATCCTTGAAGTGGCGCATTCAACTAGAGGGGCGCAGTTTGTGAAAACTCAGTGTCGTATTGAATTTGCGGTGAATGAGCCGATATCCCCCGCTTCATCGAGATAATAATTTGGACCTGCAACCAACGGAAAACCGGATACTCGGGACAAATGCCCAATCAACGAAGCTTTAGTGTTCAATGTAGGCTGAATGTCCGTCTTGCAACCTGATGAAGCCGTCTTGAGGTTCGTTCAATTCAAATACCTCTTGTGCGGATAGGCCCAGGAAGATTCCTCGAAACACGCGGGATGTTAATCTGTGGCCAACAATCATCACTGTTCCTTCGAACGAGCTGCTCGAATACCATGAGGAAACACGATTGTGCACGTCAGCATAGGACTCTCCACCCGGGGGTGGATAATTCCAGCGATCAGAGCATCGCGCTTCCCATTCCTTGGGAAACTGTCGAGTGATCTCTTTTTCAGTCAATCCTTCCCATTGCCCGAAACTGCATTCCACCAAACTGGTCTCGTACTCGATGATTTCTGGCGGCAGACCTAGTTCCTTGATCACGATTGATGCTGTCTGTGCAGCTCGGCCAAGCGGGCTCGAAAATATTGAAAGCAAATGATCGAAAGAAAGGCGGCTTCGTAGTTTACTTGCGTTTGCCAATGCTTGACGAATGCCTCGGTCGGTCAGGGGCGAGTCCCGACGTCCTTGCCTCCGTTTTTGGGAGTTCCATTCGGTCTCGCCGTGACGAAGCAAATAGAAGGTTGGGCTGATGTTCTGGTCTCGCACTTGTTGACTACTTTATTCATCGACGCAAAGCGAAGTAATTCTGATTTTTAGTTTAAGCAGTGTCTCGTCTAAGCGGGCAACTATTGTCGAAAAAAGCAACCAATCCTCTGGTTGACACAATTGATAACACGAATGAAGGGCCGCTACACGACCTGTGCGTTAAATGAGGCGTCGCTCATTTTGATCCTTTAAGGGCTCTCCGCCGACTTGGTTTGCGCTTAAATTCGATGACAACTTCTCGGATGCGTGGACATGATGGAAGAACTTATAGGCGAAAATCGCAAAACTTGCGCGTAGTGGGTATTGGGGTCGTATCAAAATCAACGGCTTCGCTAAGGCCGGATGGCTGAATACTGTGTCGCTCGATATTCGTATCGGCGACTGACCCTGCTCTGCAAAGCGCGTTCAGAAAAGGGCTCAACTGCGATTGATATATTCCGCGATAGCTGCCCGACTGCCGTGTTTCCAGATCGTAGTTAGCCAGAAGGCAAAAGCTCTGGGAAAGCCTGCGCCGAGGGCGCAAGCATCGCTATAGTGTTGCTGGCCGACCCAGAGTTCTGGATCGTCTTTGGAAGCCAGCGAAGCTTTCTGTAGACTCTCCCATTGGGGGTCATTGGGGGCGATTTCGGAGCCATCTTCACGGTATCCTGCACACATCCGGCACCAGAAAGCTTCGGCCAGCGCGAGCCCGCTTATGGAAGAGCCTGCCGCAAGTGCATCACGAAGTGACGGCAGCAAGAACCCGGGGTGTCGCGCCGATCCATCGAAAGCAACCCGGCGCGTCGTGTCGTGAATGGCCGTATTTGCAAATCGCGTCTCAACCTGCTCAAGGTATTCATTTGCAGTCGCTCCGGGGACGGCTGCGACATGAGGCAGAATTTCTTCTTCTTGGACCTTTCTGAAAAACGCCAGGATATCCCGGTCCTGCATGCAATCCGAAATTGTCGGGACATTAAGTATTTCGCCGACATTAGCAAGCAACTGGTGACCGCCGTTCAAAATGCGCAGTTTCATCGTCTCATAGCTTTGGACATCACGGGTCAGCGTGACGCCAACCTGTTCAAGGGGTGGGCGCCCGGCGCAGAAATCGTCCTCGATCACCCATTGGCGATAGTTCTCGTGCGATACGGGTGCTTGGTCATCGACGCCAAGTGCGTGGCATTGTGATATCACTTGGTCTGTTGTAGCAGGCACGATGCAATCCACCATTGAATTGGGGAATGCGCCGTTCTGGTCTATCCAGTCGGCCAGAGCAGGGTCAGACAGGCGTGCTAGACCGACAACGCAGTTCCTCAGGATAACGCCATTATCCTTAAGGTTATCGCAGCTCAGCGCGGTGAAGGGTTTGATGCCCTGCGCCCTGCGCTGCTTGAGCGCCGCAATGATCGCACCGAAGGCCGTGCGCGGCTGGTTTGGATTTGCTGCATCATGAAGAATTTCTTGGTGATCTGTGTCGAGGGCACCCGTGTTGGCATCTCGGTAATATCCACCTTCGGTCACTGTCAGAGACACAATCTTGATGGAAGGCTCGGACATCTTGCGGATCAACGCTGCATTGCCGGCCTCGACCGGAAGATAATCGATCATCGGACCAATTACCTCGGCGGACATCCCTTTCGGGTCCAGTTCGATCAATGTCGTCAAGCAGTCCTGCGCCAGCAGACGCCCTCGCATCTCGGAATCGTAGCTTCGCACACCGGCTCCGATGATTGCCCAGTCGTGGGCCTGACCTTGCTGCATCAACTGGTGGATATACCAAGCCTGATGCGCGCGGTGAAAATTCCCGAGACCGATATGGACAATGCCGGGCGTCAGGTCCGAGCACCTGTAAGATGGGGTCCTGACAGTTGTCGGCAGGTTTGAAAGGTTATCTCGCCTTAGATGTACTGCAGGATTTGCGTTTGCCACAGGGTTCATCAGCTCATCCAGTTTCCGCCATCAACGTTATATGTCTGGGCGACAATGTATCTGGCTTCGTCAGAGGCCAGAAACACCGCCATCCCGGTCAGATCCTCTGCGCGACCCATCCGCCCATAGGGAACAGCTGCCGCCACTTCGCGTTTCTTTTGGCCGAGCGGTTTATCTTCATGTTTTGCAAAGAACGCATCAACGCCGTCCCAATGCTCGCCATCAACAACACCCGGAGCAATTGCGTTCACGTTGATCCCATGAGCGATCAGGTTCAGCCCTGCCGATTGGGTCAGCGATATGATCGCCGCCTTGCTGGCGCAGTAAACCGCGACCAAAGGTTCCCCCCTTCGCCCAGCCTGAGATGCCATGTTGATGATCCGACCTTTGGTCCCGTGCTCGATCATGTGCCGGGCGACCGCCTGCATCGTGAACAAAGCACCCGAGACGTTGATGTCAAACACGCGGTTGTAGTCTTCCCGCTCAATCTCAACGATTGGGGCGGCGGTGAAGATTGCCGCATTGTTGATCAGAATGTCGATAGGGCCGAAATGTGTAGCGGCTCTTGCGACGGCCTCATCTATGCTTTGTTGGTTTGTCACGTCCATCTCGATGGCGAATGCAACCTGACCCAATTCTGCGGCGGCGTCTTTCGCACGCTGGATGTCGATATCGGCGATGGCAACACGCGCGCCTTCTGCAACATAAGCTTTGGCAAAGGCCAATCCGATGCCTCGCGCAGCCCCGGTGATCAGGGCGGTTTTGCCTGCCAAGCGTGTCATTCGATCCGCAAGCCTTTCGCGTCAAACCGATGGATGACATCTGCACGCGGGGTCAGGTGAATTCGATCCCCATGGCGGAAGCCGACCTCACCATCTGCGCGGACGGTAATGGTTTCGGCCAGGCCGGTCTCGTGGACGTGAAAAAAGGTGTCCGATCCCAAGTGTTCTGAAACGCTGACGATCCCGGACCATTCACCTTCAGTTTCAGAAACCGCGATGTGTTCCGGGCGAATACCGATTGTTTGTGCACCGTGTTTCGTCGCCTCTGGTCCTTCGATGAAGTTCATTTTGGGCGAGCCGATGAACCCTGCAACAAACAAGTTGCGCGGCGTCCGATATAATTCAAGCGGGCTGCCTACCTGTTCGATCACACCGGCCTGAAGCACGACGATCTTGTCGGCCATTGTCATGGCTTCAACCTGATCGTGCGTCACGTAAATCATCGTTGTCGCCAGACGTTCGTGCAGTTCGCTGATCTCCAGCCGCATGCCGACGCGCAGCGCCGCGTCTAGGTTTGAAAGGGGCTCGTCGAACAGGAATGCCGCGGGCTCACGAACAATGGCGCGACCAATGGCAACGCGCTGGCGTTGCCCACCTGAAAGCTGCCCCGGGCGGCGGTCGAGATAATCGCTCAGGTTCAGAACGCTTGCTGCGCCTTCGACCCGCTTGTCGATTTCGGCCTGATCCAGCTTGGCCATACGCAAGGGAAAGGCGATGTTCTTGCGCACACTCATATGCGGGTACAGAGCATAAGACTGGAACACCATTGCCAGACCACGTTTGGCGGGCGGTACGTCGGTTGCATCCGCGCCATCAATGTCGATGGAGCCCGAAGTGATGTCCTCTAGCCCCGCAATGAGCCGCAACAGCGTGGACTTGCCACAACCAGAGGGCCCGACGAAGACGGTGAATTCACCGTCCTCGATAGTCAAATCTAGTGGTGGAATGACCTCTACGTCACCGAAGCTTTTGGTCACTGACTTGAGTTGGATACGTCCCATAGTCGTCTTCCTTATTTCACAGCGCCGAAAGTCAGGCCGCGGACAAGTTGTTTCTGGCTGAACCAGCCAAGGATGAGGATTGGTGCGATCGCCATGGTCGATGCCGCGCTGAGCTTGGCGAAGAACAGGCCTTCGGGGCTGGAATAACTGGCGATGAAGGCGGTCAGCGGGGCCGCATCAACGGCTGTCAGGTTGAGCGTCCAGAATGCCTCGTTCCATGCAAGGATGAAGTTCAGCAAGACCGTCGAGGCGATGCCGGGCACGGCCATCGGCGTCAGCACATAGAGGATTTCCTCTTTCAGCGTGGCACCATCCATCCGGGCGGCTTCCAGAATCTCACCGGGGATTTCACGGAAATAGGTGTAAAGCATCCAGACGATGATCGGCAGGTTGATCAGCATCAGCACCACGACCAGCCCTCCGCGCGTGTCCAGTAGGCCCAACCGGATGAACAGCAGATAGATCGGGTAGAGAACACCCACCGCGGGCAGCATCTTGGTGGACAGCATCCACAGCAGGATGTCCTTGGTACGCTTGGACGGCACGAAGGCCATGGCCCATGCTGCGGGCACTGCGATGATCACGCCCAGAATGGTTGATCCACCTGCGATGATCACCGAATTCCACAGGAACCGCATGTAATCCGAGCGTTCCTGTACGATTGCATAGTTCTCGAGCGTCCAATCGAAGTTCAGGAACAGCGGTGGGCTGGCGATCGCCTGAGCCTCGGTTTTGAAGCTGGTCAGGATCGTCCAGAGGATCGGGAAAAAGATCAGCAGACCAACGGCCCAGGCAAGGGCGGTGTTCAGCGATTTACGACGGGATGTGACGGCGCGGGCCATGGTCGTTCCTCCTCACGCGTCCAGGTTTTTGCCGACGATGCGCATCAGGAAGATGGCAACGATATTGGCAAGGATGATGGCGTAGACACCTCCGGCTGATCCGAGGCCGACATTCTGGCTTTCCAGCACACGCTGGAAGATCAGGTAGGTGAGGGTGCGGGTGCCGAAGGCGCCGCCGGTGGTCACGAAGATTTCGGCGAAGATCGACAGAAGAAAGATCGTCTGGATCAGGATCACGATGGTTATCGCGCGGCTCAGATGTGGCAGGACGATGTGATAAAAGCGTTTCAGGACTGGCGCACCATCCATTTCGGCTGCTTCCAGCTGTTCACTGTCCAGTGACTGAATTGCGGTCAGCAGGATCAGTGTCGCGAAGGGTAGCCACTGCCATGAGACGATCATGATGATCGAAGTCATTGAGGCCTCGGATAGCCATGAGATCGGCTCGGCCCCGAAAAAGCGCCATAGATGGGCCAGCAACCCATTCACAGGATCCATGAACATGTTCTTCCACACCAACGCAGACACGGTGGGCATGACAAAGAAGGGAGCGATCACGAGGATACGGACAACGCCCTGACCCCACATGGGTTGATCCAGCAGCATCGCTAGTAGAATGCCCAGAATTACGGTGATCACCAAGACGCCGCCTACGATCATCAGCGTTGCCTGCACAGCGGGCCAGAAGGAGCTGGACGAGACAAACCGGACATAGTTGTCGAACCCGACCCAGCCCAAGTCGCCACCGCGAAGGGGCAGATATTTCTTGAAGGAAAAATACAGCGTCATCGTCAGGGGCACGAGCATCCAGCCAAGTAGCAGGACCACTGCGGGTGCCATCATCAGGCGCGCGACGGATCGGGAATGTTGAGTTGCCATGACGCAAACCCTCTCTGTTCAGGCATAACCAAAGCCTGCGAGAAAAACGCGAGTTGTGGAAGGGTAGAGCGGGGGGCAGACCTCTGCCCGCCCGCCGGGGAGGGATGCCTCAGTAGCCTGCGGCTTCCATTTCTTCGGTGGTGAAGGCCTGCGCTTTGGCGAGTGCTTCGTCCACTGACTGCTGTCCGGCATAAACTGCCGAGAACTCCTGACTTACTTGCGTAGCGATACCGGCAAACTCGGGGATCGCGACGAACTGGATACCCGTGTATGGCGTCGGCTGTGCGCAGCAATTCTGTGGATCGGCCATCAGGATCGACTCCAAGGTCATGTTCGCAAAGGGAACTTCCTTGTAGTTCGGGTTCTCATAGAGCGAGGTTCGCGCGCCCGGCGGCACATTGGCCCAGCCTTCATTTTCGGCCACCAACTCAATGTAGTCTTTCGAGGTCGCCCATTCGATGAATTGCTTTGCCGCGTCCTCTTGCTGCGTGCCCGCTGGGATCGCTAGCGCCCAGGCCCACAACCAATTGGCGCGTTTATCTACGCCTTCCGAGTTCGGTGCCAGTGCAAAACCAACCTTGTCTGCCACTGTCGAGTCGTCAGGATTGGTCACGAAGGATGCCGCGACGGTTGCGTCGATCCACATGCCACACTTGCCCTGCTGGAACAACGACAGGTTTTCATTGAACCCATTGGTGGCGAAGCCTGCCGGGCCAGATTCATTCATCATGTCGACGAAGAAAGTGAGCGCTTCTTTCCATTCCGGCTGATCGAACTGGGGCTTCCAATCCTCGTCAAACCAGCGTGCGCCGAAGGAATTGCCTGTCACGGTGATAAAGGCGCCGCCTTCACCCCAACCAGCCTTGCCACGTAGGCAGATGCCGTTGATGTCATTGTCCCGATCCGTCATCGCAGCGGCAGCTTCGCGGATGAATTGCCAGGTCGGCGCGTCGGGCATTTCAAGGCCGGCCTGTTCCATCAGGTCAGTGCGGTACATGATCATCGAGCTTTCACCATAGAATGGCGCTGCGTACAGCGTCCCTTCATGGCTTAGGCCCCCCGCCATTGCGGGCAGAATGTCCCCGACATCGTAGTCTTCGGACAAACCATCCAGCGGAACCAACCAGCCATTCGCGCCCCAGATGGGCGTCTCGTACATGCCGATGGTCATGATGTCGAACTGACCGCCCTTGGTCGTGATGTCGGTGGTGACGCGCTGACGCAGCACGTTCTCTTCCAGCGTTACCCATTCGACGTCGATACCGGTCGCTTCGGTGAATTTGTCAGTATAGCCCTGCATCCGGATCATGTCGCCATTATTCACGGTGGCGATCGTGATAGATTGCGCGTGGGCTGCGGCCGTAGCGACGAATGTCAATGCAGTCGCCGCGCGAAGTGCGTGCTTCAGATACATCCCTGTCCTCCCTGAGCTTGGATGTCGTGCAGAGAGCGTAGAGCGTAAATTGTCGCGCCGTCAATAAAAACTTTACGCGCGTTAAAATTATCGAGTTATGCCGAATTCCTTAATACGAGCCGCGCAGGGAAAAGGGTTTCTGTTCGCGTCTCAAATTCTCCCCCGTTTTCAATGAGTTCGAACAGCGTTTCGACACTTCTTCCGGCTACGTTGTCGTAGTCATGCGCAGCTGAGGTCAGAGAAGGGCAGGTGAATTTTGCGAACGGATGATCGTCATTTGAGGCCACGCGCAGCGTACAATCGTTCTTGCGTCCGACCCGAATCCCCTGTTCGTAACAGGCCGCGAGAAAGCCAATTGCCAGTCGGTCATTGCTGCATAGAACTGAATTCGTCCTCAATTGACGCTCGTCCAGAACTTTCAACGCGCCCCGGTGACCGATTTCTTCAAATGCCCAGCCTATGCCGTCGACTTTGATGATATGAGGCTCGAACCCGAGACGCTCCATCACCTCAACATAGGCTTTTCGACGTTTGTTGGCGTTCGGATTCGCAGGCGTACGCATTTCAAAGAAAGATGGCGGTTCGCCCGTGCGGGTCATGTATTCGACGGTTTGTGACACAAAACTGAAATTGTCCGATCCAACAAAGGCAGCCCCCAAACCATCCAGGTTACTGTCAAATAAGACCGTTGGCACGTTGGCACAGAATTTCTCGATCGCGGATCGGTCCGAGATACGCCCCAAAGGGGCTAGCAAAACCCCGGCGGGTTTCAGGGATTGCAGGCCGTCCAGAATTTCGTTCTCGAGCTTTTGCTCGCCATGTGAGCTGAAGAGAGACGGTCGATAGCCCGCCGCGATGCAGGATTGTTCCAGATACCGTGCGATTTCTGCAAAGAAAGGGTCAGACAAATATGGTACGACGATGCCGATATTCTTGGTCAGCTTTCGGTTCTGGTTCACCGCATAAATGTTAGGGCGGTAATCAAACCGTTCGAGCGCTTCTTCGATGCGCGCCCTTGTCGTCGGGCGAACACTTTCGGGATCATGGAAATATTTGGATACTGTGGGCCGCGAAATGCCGCTGAGGGCCGCGAACTCTTCCATATTCTTAATCTTGGTCATGCTAGTCTGCCTGCGGATCATAGCCGCCTTGATTTTATCGTATCTTTACATATTCTTTGCGCGCGCTAAAAAATCAATAGCCAGACGGTCTCCGAGTAGTTGAACGGGGCGAGGGGTTTGAGTGTATCTCGGGATCGATATCGGAACTTCGGCTGTCAAGCTTGCCTACGCGGATAGGGACCGGATTCTCGCGACATCTTCGGTGGGGATACAGACATCTTCACCCCAGCCCGGCTGGTCTGAGCAGCACCCGGACCTTTGGTGGAAGGCGACAGTAGACGCTTTGAACCAACTTGCAGGCCGAATTGGATTGTCCGAAATCAAGGCCGTCGGATTGTCCGGTCAAATGCATGGAGCCGTTTTGCTGGACCGCGATCTGCGTCCGATCCGCCCGGAGATCCTTTGGAATGACAGCAGATCAGCACGCGAGTGTGATGAACTGCGTGCGGCCGAACCACAGATTGGACAGATTGCGAGTGTCCTGCCCTTGCCAGGCTTTACCGCACCTAAGATTGCATGGCTTAGACAACATGAGCCCGAACATTACGGTCGACTTGCCCATATACTGCTGCCCAAAGACTATATCGGCTTATGCCTGCATGGAGAATTGGCAACCGATACGTCCGATGCGGCCGGAACAATGTGGCTTGATCAGGCGTCGCGCAAATGGAATGCCGCTGTCGCCGAAGCCACATTTGTAAAGCCCGACTGGTTACCGCCAGTATTCGACGGTCAAACGGTTGTTGGGAAAGTGACCGCGCGAGCTGCGGCAGAGACAAGGCTGAAACCCGGTATTCCCGTCGTGACCGGAGGAGGGGACGCGGCAACAGGGGCGGTGTCATTGGGTGCTACCGAGCCAGGGCGTGGGTTCATCTCACTTGGGACATCCGGTCAGCTATTTGTGGCTAATCGAAGTTATAAGCCTAACCCTGAACGCTATGTTCATGCTTTTGCACACACGCTGCCCGATCGTTGGTATCAAATGGCTGCGATGCTGAACGGGGCAAGGCCCATTTCATGGATTGGGGATCAGTTGGGGCTGACTTCTGCCGAAGTTGTCGCGCTTGCTGAAACGGTCAACAGTGATCGCGTTCCGATTTTTCTGCCCTATCTGACGGGTGAACGCAGCCCGCACGGAGACCCACGTATTCGGGCCAGTTTCTTTGGACTGGAGGATTCAACAACACGTGCTGACATCTGCCGCTCTGTAGTTGAGGCAATTGCGTTTAGCTTTGCCGATGCAGCGCTCAGTTTTGGTGACACAATTGACGACCTGCCCGAATTGGCCGCCATAGGAAGAGGCAGCCGATCAGAATTGTTGCTTGGTTTGATCGCAACGGTGATTGGAAAACCCATTGTACGATCTGATGGGGCGGATTCCGGTCCGGCATATGGCGCAGCCCGGCTCGCGGCGTGTGGTCTCGGCGCGTTGACGAAAGCCGATTTGGCATATCAGCCGCCCACAACCGAAAGGTTTGAACCCGCTGAATTGGCTGCACTTTCCGAGCGGTTGATGAAATTCCGCCGACTTTATTCTGCGGTTAAAGGTGTAAATTGATTGCCCCAACAATCATCGGCAACTAGATCGTCCCCCGCGTTAGATTGACCTGCGTCGGTGAAGCAATGGGCATGGCTTGGATCGACGAATGGGAGGATATCCATGTCCGGGACGTACTGATCATGCTTTCCATGTTCGACGCGGTCGTGGTGTCAGGGAACGCGGTCCTCAAGATGTGCTGATACGAGGTGCCTTTGAAATGCAAAGTAGCGCGCGTCCAGACCGCTCGAAGACCTGTTGGACGCCTATTTTGTGGAATTGCTGTTTTCTGATGCCAAACACAAGGTTTTCCGGCCTTTGAGCAAGGGTTGCTAGTCGTCCGAGATGGCAGAAATTCGCATTGCAGAGGAAGGCACTATCAAGACACAGACGAGTTCAGTTTAAAAGAAATCGGGGTATGCCGGAAAAATCCAATTGCAAGGCGCGCTGCTGGAAGATTTGACGAATGGCGGATCCGTCGCCTGAATTTGATCCCCAGCGCCCCAGTTTCCGGCTGTGAGACAACGAGATGACGGGTCTCAAGTCTCATTGTGGAGCAAGGTCTCGTAAGTTAAATTAACCAAAGTCCTAAAGTGCTGATTTAGCCATAATTCAGCCTCTATTTACCCTTTTATAACCTCCCGAGGCGTGCCTAAAAGCGGCGCGTAGTGTGTGTACTCCGGAGCAAACCGGGGGCGCGAGGAATGGTAACCTAGCCGGGTGAGGCAGGAATTGATGCTGGTAGAGCAGAAGAAACGCGCAGACGCGCGTGGTGGTCGTTTGACGAAATTCAAGGGTAAGGTCGCAAGCATTGCGCCATCGCTCTTTCTAAGCACAGCGTCGATTGTGGCCCTCTCTGTCGGCATCGGAAGCGCAGAGGTTGTTTCGACGGCGCGGACCACCCCTTTGGTGAGTGCATCAGATGAAGATCATACGATTACCAGTTCAGGATCAATCACAGTGGACCCACTGTCCGGTTCGGGTCTGGTAGTTGTCAATGTACCGGATTTTTCCAGCGTGCTTACCAACGCGGGGCTGCTGTCGTCGCCGGAAGGTTTGAACACTACCCACGCCGGGATTGTCGTAAGCGGAGACCTATCCGGTTCGCTTCTGAACTCAGGCACAATCACGATGGGCGCGGCAACTGGCGCCGCTGCGGTCCTGACAGGGATCGAAATTCAGGGTGACGTGTCCGGTTCGCTGCAGAGTACCGGCACAATTCGTATTGCGAACTCTGCTTCGAACTTTGGAGCAGCTGTTGGCATCCTGACAGGTGACGTGGTTGGAACGCTCTCGAATACCGGTACGGTCAGCATCATCGCCGGCAACGCGGACCAAGCGGTTGGTGAAGCCATCGGCGTTGGCGATATCTCTGACCGGTTGCAGAATAGTGGAAACCTGACGGTCTCAGTTTCGGCGGCGTCCTCGGCGACTGCGGCCGGGATCAATGGGCGCAATCTTGCCGGAGTATTTGTCAACTCGGGTACGATTACGGCGACGGCAGATGGAACCAGTGCGTTTGCAGAAGGTATCAATCTGCGTGATGTCTCGGGCACGTTTGAAAACAGCGGCAGTATCCAGGTCCGTGCGGTTGCCGGGTCGTCAGCTCATGCCAATGGCATCGACATGGGTGACATTACGGGCCAGGTCACAAACTCTGGATCGATCGAAGTCGAAACCGAAGGGTCTTTTGCCTTCGCCGATGGCATCGAAATGGATGATGTGTCCGGACAGTTCCGGAACTCGGCGTCAATCACGGTCGCTGCGGTTGGAACTTCCTCGGCCAATGCGGCTGGTCTGGAAATTGACGATATCAGCGGCAATGTCACCAACTCGGGTACTATTCAGGTCAGTGCCAGAAACAACGGATCGTCTTCGGCCTATGCAGCCGGGGTCGAGATGGGAACCCTTGAAGACAGTGGCTCATTCGCGAACTCAGGTACGGTTTCCGTTGAGATCAAGTCGGATGGATCATTTTTAACCAGAGCGTTTGGTCTAATCGGGGACGACATCGACGGCGTGTTTTCAAACACTGGCGACGTAGAGGTTACCCTGCAAACCCAGAATGGATTTATCGCTGAGGCCTTTGGTCTGGATTTGGGCGATATCTCATCAGACGGGTCGTTCTCAAATTCCGGTGCGATTCAGATCGACGCGACAGCACAAAGCGTGGTCAGTGCTAATGCAACCGGGATCGACATATCTGACATCGAAGGCAGTTTCATCAACTCGGGCAATATCGCGGTATCGCTTGATGTGGATGGTGCATCGCGGGCAGAGGCTTTGGGGATTGAGCCAAACGATATCGCCGCCGGCGGATCGTTCAGCAACAGTGGCTCTGTGACTGTCAATGCAACCGCAAAATCTGTGACCGAGATCGTTGCGCTGGGGATTGCTGCCAGTGACGTCGGCGGGTCCTTGCAAAACAGCGGCGATATCGACGTCTCGGCCTCTGGTGATGGAGACGCAATCGCTTACGGGCTTGGCGCAGGGAATCTGTCACAGGATGGTGTGATAACACACAGCGGTACGATCCAGGTATCTGCAGATGGTACCCTTGCGGAAGCCTACGGTCTGTATGTCGATGAGGCGGAAGGCACGGTCAATATCACTGGCGACATCTCTGCCACGTCGTCCGGTGAAAGTTACGCCGTGTTTCTGGGCGACGGGGGTGGTACGCTGAATATCGAGACCACTGCGGATATTGATGGAACAATCCGGGTCAGCGATCACAACGTTAACCTGACAAATGTGGGTGGCAGGGCCGTCTATCGTTTTCAGGATGACGACACCACGCAGGGCGACTTTGCAACGAAGGTCTCTGCGCCCAGCCAAGGCTGGTTTGTGGATGGTGAAGGCGGGTCGGCACCGGTCTACGCCTCTTTTGACGCAGAAGAAATACAACCGAATCTGAACCAATCCTTCGAGATTGCGGGCTTGTCCTATGACCTTGCCCGTCAGGTGCAAGGGTCCCCTGATCTGGGTAGTAGTGGTGAGCGTACGGTACTTAGCACAAGCGGCAGCGGACCGATTGAAGGGTTCCGCCCATACTTCCTGATCAGCGGCAGCCAAAGCGACGCGGATGCGGGATCGGACACGCTCGCGCTGTCCTCGAACATGTGGAGTGTCAGCGCCGGTACGACGCGCGATCTGGGGACAGGTCTGCGGTACGGTATTGGGGCCAGCTACCTTGAAAATGATGGAAGTTTTGGTGCCGCGTCTTTCGACACCACGGGTGTGTATCTCAGCGGGCTTGTCGCCCAGAACTTTGGCTTTGCGGATCTAAGTTTCGGGCTGGGCTATGGCCATCTTGACCACAATGAAACGCGTGACGTTAGCGGCTCGGATGCCGACGCAGACTATTCCAGTGATATGTTCACAGCCATGGTCGCGGCTCAACGCGATTACACGTTGCAAAGCGGTGCTGTGCTCACGCCTCGGGCGAGTTTCCTCTACGGTCGGCAGGATCTGGATGGTTATACCGAAACCGGTTCATCCGCCAATGCGACGGTTGGAGACCGAGACGTCACGTTCAACGAAACGCGGTTGGGCGGAAGCTATTCGACATCGCTGGCAAGCGGAACGCTGTCAGCCTCGCTGGCTGCGGTTTACCGCGACTCGGATGCCCCGTCTGCGGTTGATGTGACAATCTTCGGCAATACGCTCCAACTGGCGTCCGGTGGCAGCGGCACCGAAACCTTTGGCGAAATTGGTCTGAGCTACCAAAAGGCATTTGATCACGGCGGCAGGTTGAACCTTGAGGCCCGATCAACCGTCGGTGCCGATGTGTCAACGCAAGCGGTTTGGGCGTCTTACGAGTGGCGGTTCTGATCGAAGGTTGATCCACGCACATCGTTTTATCCAAGGCCGGTCAGTCAACCGGCCTTTTTCGTTTGGTGTTCCGACACTCAGAACCGGATTGCGTTGTCGCCAATAATATCGATCAGCGGTTGCAACTGCGTTTCATAGTTACGCCACTTGGCTTTTGACGATTTATACAGTGGTTTCCGAACCTGCTGGATACTTGCGGTACGAACGCGACGTTTGGATTTGTGGAAGTCCAGACAAGCGTCATCCCAATCCAGCCCGCAATGCGCAATCATCTGCCGCGCCTCGTGTTCAAGGTCATCAACGAGATTCTCGTAGTGTACGGTCAGAAAAGCATCCGAGGGCAGAGTGTTCTGCCAGTGATTCATGATACGGATGTAGTTGTTGAAGTAGCGCCCAAGTTCGACAAGATCATAGCTGTGCAACTGGCTGCGCTCGAACAATCTGGTGTAGCAGGACAGGCAGGTGTCAAAGGGATTACGCGCAACGTGAATGATTTTCGCGTTGGGCAGAACGCCGTGGATCAAGCCAATCAACTGAAAGTTCGCAGGCATTTTGTCCACGACATGTCTGGCCTCGGGCGCATGTTGCCGCAGAATACCTATGTAATTGTCGGCGCGACGTTTCAATTCAGCGTCGGAAAGTGCTGCCAGTACCTCGGGCACATGTGTTTGCTGGTCTCCGATCTTGCCAAACTGTTGCTGCAGGTCGTTCAGTTCACCGGCCCCAAAGACGCTGGGATGCGCATTCAGGATGGATTCTGTCATCGTTGTTCCCGAGCGCGGCACGCCAACGACAAAAATCGGGTAGGTGCTGTCGTTCGCGCAGGTCCGGAGACGATCAATCGTCTGGAGATCAAAGGCATCGATCAGCGAGTCCGTCAGACGATCCGACGCGTCTGGGTCATAGTCGATCAACTTACGCTTTAGCCGGACACCCGTGTCAAAGTGATGAAACGCATTGTCATACTCATTCATCTGCTCGAAATACTCACCCATCGCGAAATGGTATGCGACCGCTTTTTGGGGAGGCATCTTGGCAGCTTCCCGGGCTCTCCGCTTCAGTGATTTGAATACGTCACTGTCTGGCGTCGCCTTTTCAAGTTTTGAAAGGGCGATCAGCGCGCTCAGCTTGTCGCCGTCCATTCCGGCGGCGCTTTCAAAATGCGCGCGGGCGTTTTCGAAGTTTCCTTTTTCTAACTCAAGATGCCCAAGCGCCAGTCGGCTTGCTACCATGTCAGGTTTCAGCTCAAGCGCTTTGTGATAGTGTGACACCGCGCTGTCGATATCGCCAAGATGCGCGGTTGCCAAAGCAAACTGGTGGAGGGCCGAAGCAGAGTCGGGTTCAAGGCGAAGGGCCTGTTCAGCCTCGATAAGAGCCAGTTTTGGATGGTTCTTTTCGAACAACACCTGCGACAGACCGATATAGCTGTCTGCCTTGTTCTGGTTCAGGGCAATCGCATTGCGAAAGGCGCTTTCGGCCTTGTCCAGCTTGCCTTGCAAAAGGAAGATGCGACCGAAATTTCGTTGAAGCTCAGCATCTTTGGAAAAATGCCTAAGCCGCGCTTCAGCGAACGCAAGCGCATCATTTAGTTTTTCGTCTTCGATCAGAACGGAAAGGAGATTATTGACCGTTTCGTTGGATCCCGGCGCGATGTCCAAAGCTTTGCGATAAAGCTTCGCGGCGTTCTCTCTGTCCCCATTGTCCCTTGCGATGCTGCCCAGGTTATTCAGCGCACGGTCGAAATCAGGGTTCAAGGCCAATGCACGCTGTTGCGAGGCTTCTGCCTGCTCCAGACTGTTCTGATCATAGTATGCGAGGCCCAGGTTTGAATGCGCAACAGCGCTGTCGGGGGCTATACCAACTGCTTTCAGTCCGGTTTCGACGGCCCGTTCGATCCTGCCAGAGGCGCGCAAAATCTCGGTGAAATTTGCCAGAAAGGTCGCGTCATATGGTTTTAAGCGAACTGCTTCGGTCATCGCACGCACAGCATCTTCCTGCCTGCCCGAGCGAAAGGCAATAAGTCCAAGCATTTGATGCGAAAGCGCGTGCTGCGGAACTGTTTGGACAATGTTGGAAAATAGTGTCTCTGAAGCTTGATAATCACCTTTGTTGAAATGCGTCACACCCAATTTAACAGCGTCATTCAATGGTATCCTACGGCCTTGTGTCATGCGTTTCAGTTCCGGCAAAAAAAGTGAATTGATGCCACCATATCGGTGTCAACTGCCTGTCAGAGCAATTCGGGTTTAACACCCGTATGCGTTATTTCAACAGGCTGTTAACCCGGACAGATGCTCCAAGCGTAAACACACGATTATTAGAGGCGTTTGTGGCCTGCACCAATGCATTGCGACCCGCTAAGTAACTTAAGAAACCCCCTGCGTTCGTAAATGAGACGGAAACGGTTTTGCTCTCGGGCATGTATTACGCCATTGATCAGCTCCGGTTAAAGCTGAAGGGAAACAGAAGTTTACCTGTTGGGAATGGTGCCCGGGGGCGGAATCGAACCACCGACACGAGGATTTTCAATCCACTGCTCTACCCCTGAGCTACCCGGGCACGGGAATGGCGTTTGCCATTGGGTGGAGGCCTTCTATGACTTGCCACAGGCGGTGTCCAGAGGCTTTTTGACATTTTTTCAATGCGGGAGGGACGTGGGGCTTTCGGTTGGTTCCGAGGTCGTCTCGGCGTCTTCTTCACGTTGCGATGGCACCGCATAAGAACCGTTTAGCCATTTTGCCAGATCGATATCCGCGCAGCGTTTGGAGCAGAATGGTCGAAAAGCCTGCTGGGTATCTTCTCCGCAGATCGGGCAGCTCATTTCAGGATCTCCGTCAATGGGATACGACCACGTTTGCGCTGTAGTTCGAAATGGCCAAGCGGGGTCCAACCGGCCAGGATCGTCTCGTCAGGATCGGACTTGAATGCCGACCGCAAGGCCGATTCGAAACCCCTCCGGTCTTTCTTGGGCATCGGTGCAAGGTCCAGAGTGATCTGCCCCCCCAACCCGCGCACGCGCAGGGCGCGCGGCAGGGCTTTGGCGCAGGCGAAGTTAGCTTTGGTTCCCGCCGCGAGAGATGTGTCGGCGCCGGTGTTCACATCCACCGCAACCAGCGCGCGGGTCGGTTGGATATAGAGGTGTCCTCCACCGGGAAGCGTTTCGGAAACCCCCTTTGCTGTATCGAGCGCATCAACGACACCGTGGTCCTCAAATCCGCCGGATGTGGTCACGACCTCGGCCGGGTCCGTCCAATCACGCCAGGCCAGGATATGCGGACCATCGCCCTCGCTCAGCAATTCTGGTTCACTGCCTGTATCAGCCAATACCTGCTCGGCAAGTGCCAACATGGCAGAGATATCTTCAGCGATTTCATCTGCATCCGCCGTCTGACAGCACGAGCGCAGGATCAGGCCGTGCGTGCTGTTTCCCATTTGCTCATGCGCGATTTCGAGAAGTTGGTCGCGCGTATCTTCATCACGGATACGGCGCGAGATGTTCAGGCCGGGCGCGTCAGGTGTCACGATCGCAAAGCGGCTTTTGAACAAAATACGGTTCGAGACGGGTATGGCTTTGCCGGGCTCGGCGTATCCAGTCACCTGCACCAGTAGCAAAGCACCGGGCGCCAACCCTTTGACTTGCCTCAGAAAAGCCGGGCCGTCGGGTGTGGTGAGAAACATGCCGCCCTGACCTTTGACCGGGCGATCGGCGCGGGCGCGGTAGATCGTACCTGGCGCAGGGGCATCTGTGGCGATCAGGAAATCGTCGAGAATACCATCCACCATCAGAGCTGCAGCTTCGCGTCCCTGAATATGATCCAGAATGATGGTACGACCCTTCATGAAACCTCGCGATATAAGGGATAGCCGATGCCTTGCAGCAGTGCAGCAGTTTCGGACAGGGGCAGGCCGACGATACCGGTGAACGAGCCTGAAATCCACGGGATGAACGCGCCGGCAGGACCTTGTATTGCATAGGCTCCGGCCTTGCCCTGCCAGTCATCCGTCGCAAGATAGGCATTGATTTCGCTGTCGGACAGACGTTTCACTTTTACCTGAGAAACCACGTCACGCTGGAGGATTTTATCCCCGCGCCGCACAGCGACCGAAGTGATCACCCGATGGCGTCGGCCGGACAGGGCGTGCAGAAACTCTGCAGCTTGTCCCGCGTCTTCGGGTTTGCCAAGAATGCGGCGACCCAGTGCGACCGTTGTGTCAGCACATAAGGTGATATCATCGCTATCAGCTTGAAGAGCCTGAACTTTTTGCCGCGTGATGCGGCTGCAATAGGGGGCTGGCAGTTCGCCATTCAGCGGGGTTTCATCGATATCCGGCGGACGGATCGCATCGGGCCGAACGCCAAGCTGCGCCAGCAGGTCCAGCCGCCGCGGGCTGCCCGATCCGAGGATAAACGCCATGTACGAAGCGTTACTTGAAGCGATAGTTGATCCGACCCTTGGTCAGATCATATGGGGTCATTTCGACCTGAACTTTGTCGCCGGCCAGAACACGGATGCGGTTCTTGCGCATCTTGCCTGCCGTATGTGCGATGATCTCATGGCCGTTTTCCAGCTCGACCCGAAACGTCGCATTAGGCAGGAGTTCCTTCACGACACCGGGAAATTCGAGCGTATCTTCCTTGGCCATGTTGTCTCCATCATTAGGTTGCACCTGCAGAATCTGCAGATCGTGCGCTTAAATGAGCCTATTTCGGCCTTATTTCAAGGGCGAAGTCACCTAAAGGGGTGATATTGTGACTGAATCGACCCGAGCGTCTTGCTCGGTCCAGTGCGTGCGGTTCAACACCCACCCGTCTGCGCGGACGTTTGCAATTGTGGACAGGTCGGCCTCGGCATAGGTCCAGCCGGCGGTATTCAGCGTGCCCTCGGCAAGCACTCCCGTCGGTGGGAACCCGATATCGGGCGGGCCAAACACGCCACCCATGCCGGTATTCATGTCGACTGCTTCGGACCATTCATTGCCGCCAACTAACGATGACATTACCGTAACGCATTGATTTTCAAGGGCACGAGACATGGCGCCGATCCGCACACGCCAATACCCGGACAGGGCTTCGGTGCAGGATGGTACGAGGATCAAGTCGGCCTCGCTCAGGGCCCGACCCAAGAGAGGGAACTCACTGTCATAGCAGATCAGAACGCCGATTTTACCCAATGCGGTATCAAACAGTTTCAACGAACCGCCCGGGGCGATGTCCCAGGCCTCGCGTTCAAACCGTGTCATGATCTGCTTGTCCTGATGATCGAGACGACCGTCAGGAGCGTAGAACACTGCGCGGTTCACCGGGCGCCCTGGTCCGTCGATGACCGGGGCGGAAGCCCCCAGAATGTATGTGTTATACATCTTTGCAAGGCGCGAATGCACAACTTGTACATCTTCCATCCGGTCGGAAACCGCCCGGATTGAGCGTTCGAGATCGCCGGCCACCTTAGGGCCGTCGAGCGTCGACAACTCCATTGCGCCGTATTCGGGAAAGACCAGAAGGTCGGCACCTTGTCCTGCGGCCTCGGAAACCCATGCCTCAAGCTTGTCTTCATATTGAGCCCAACTATCGAGCCAATCGAGGTCGTAGGCGGCGGTGGCGATTTTCATTCCCAAGTCCTATGTCTGGTCGCTGCGCGACACTAGAACAGCAGATCGTCCAGGGCTACTGCAATCGCGGCACGGGTGATTCTGAAACCTATGTTGCGACTTACTGTTTCGATGCGGGTGTGTGTTTATTGGCAGGTTTTCTCGGCCGCCGGTGCAGAGATTGCATCGAATGGCTGATCAGAGGTCGATTTGACCTATCGAAGAACCTGAACGAAACAGGCAAGGAACTCCACCTCGGGCATCAGTTTTTCAAGTTCTTCAAGCGTGCGAAGGGGCAGTTTTACATCAAGAACATTGGCCCCGGGGATATCGGCTCACGGAAACAAGGCGCTGTCATTTGTAACGGCATCGAGCACCAAGGATGCGGTCTGAAGGGCAAATCCGGAGATCAGGTATGTCGTCGATCCGGTCGGTCAGGCTGGTTTGTGCAATCCCGAAAAAGCGGTGAAATGCCCTGTCCAGACTTTCGTGAATCTCGAACCCTTCATCGAAAGCGAGGAAGGCAAATCCTAGTGAAATCTACAGCCAGATGATGTGCTTCCGTCGCAGGAAAACCTGAAAATTAGCCAAGGCGACTTAATGGACGCGATCAGGCTGTCGCAAAACGGTCACTAACACGCGCTCTGATCGTCAGTAAACTGCGGCTCAATCGGGGCTTCAAGTTCATTTTGGGTGTGGATGTCGGGCTTGATTACCGGATCGGATCACTCGGGATTTTCCGCACGGAACAGGGCCCATGCGTCCTGCGAGGTGCCGTCCGGCTTGGTGCATATGCCTACCTGACCCGAACCAGTGTCTTTGATCTTGTAGCTGCCGCCGATCTCAAGGCAGTAGGCTGCTGCTGGGTTCACCACCTGATGCGTTTTTTCATGTGCCTTGCGGTACAGCTCCCATGCATCGGCGGACGTACCGTCGCTCAGTGCGCAGCGAGACGTGGTCAGGTCATATTCGCCTCCAATTGAGCCACAGTACACGGCGGCGGGATTTGCAAGGCCGACCGGCTTGCTGCCATCCGTGCCCGCATGGTGTTCGCGAAAATAGGTCCAGGCATCGATCCGGGTGCCGTCGGGCAATTGGCAGATACCGCTCTGACCGTCCGGGCCGTCATGTATACCGTAGAGCCCGCCTTGCGCGATGCAATATGTTGCCGCGGGATTGGCCAGACCAGTGTTGGCAGAGCTTGCGGCGGGCAGGGCCATTGAAAAGGCCATCGTCAGGGCCGCAATCGGGCCTGCGGAATTCAATAGACGCTTTGTCATGGTCACCTCGCAACATTGTGGACAGGGCAGGTTCTGAGGATTTTCGCCGTTTTGCAGATCGATCCGGTCCTGCGCGGATACTTGGATCAGAGTTGTTCCACCTTGATCGAGTCTGCGGGATAAAAGGCCAAGTGATCCTTGATTTCGGCCACCGCGTCGATCGGGTTTTCATAACTCCAAGCGGCGTTTTCGGTGACTGAGGATTTGTTTACGATCGAGAAATGCGTGGCGTCTCCCTTGCCTGCGCATTGGGTGACTTTGTTGGTCCGATCCAGAAAGGCCATCGCAATGTCCGCACGCGGGAAGTAGATAACCGGGTCTTTGTCGCCTTCCAGAAGTTCCAGCGCGTTGTTGGTTTCACCCAAAATCGCGCCGCCTGAACGGACGCTCCATTTGCCCGGTGCTTTGCGGATCGTGATGGTGTCTGTCATTCCTGTTCCTTCCCTCGTCGTGTCAGGGCTTCTCCTCTGCCCAAACTATGTATCAATCCGGTGTCAGACCGGTGCGGTTGCGGCATCCAACCACAGTTGAGCGGCGTCGCCCAGCCTTGGCCGGACTTTTTCCGCCACGTCGCGGTGATAGGCGTTCAGCCAAGCACGTTCCTCTCGTGACAGCATATCGACTACAATCAAACGCCTGTCGATTGGGACATAAGTCAGCGTACGCCAGTTCAGCATGGCGCGTTCGTCGTCACCGCTGGGCAGGTTTGGGGCCTCTTCCACTACGACAAGGTTCTCAAGCCGGATGCCAAAAGCACCCTCGCGGTAATATCCCGGCTCGTTCGACAGGATCATACCCGGCTCAAGCGGGACATGGCTGACCCGAGATAGGCGCTGAGGGCCCTCATGCACGCTGAGATAGGTACCGACCCCATGACCGACCCCATGGTTGAAATCCTGCCCGGCCAGCCACAGCGGCAGGCGTGCTACGCATTCGATATCGCGTCCTGCCAAGCCAACAGGCCAGCGTAGCATCGACATGGCGATCATGCCTTTGAGGACGCGTGTAAAGCAGGCCTTCTCCTCATCCCCAACATCGCCGATTGCAATTGTGCGGGTGATATCGGTGGTGCCGTCCAGATATTGCCCACCGCTGTCCAGCACCAGCAGGTGACCGTTTTCCAGCCTGCTGTCGGTTTCCTCGGTCACGCGATAATGCATGATGGCCCCGTTCGGCCCGGTGCCCGCGATGGTGTCGAATGAGATATCCTGCAGCGCGTTGTCCCGGCGGCGGCTTTCTTCCAGCCGCGTTACTACCTGTGTCTCGGTCAGGGTGCCGGGCTTCTGCGCGTCCAACCAACACAGCAGTTCGATCACCGCTGCGGCATCTCGCAGATGTGCCTCGGCAGTGCCTGCGATTTCGGCCGGGTTCTTGCGGGCTTTGGGCAGGGCGCAGGGATCGCCGCCATCGACCATACGGTCCCCCAACGCATCCGCTACGATCTGCGGAACCGTTCCCGGATCGACCTGTACCTTGCCTTCAAGTGCCTCAACCGCTGTCAGGAACGCGTCGGGTTGGTGTTGGGTGACCTGCGGGCCCAGATGATCCTTCAGCCCGTTCAGTTTGGCAGCGGCCATGAACAGATCCACCCGCCCATCACCGTGCAGGATGGCAAAGCCATGGGCCACAGGGTTGTATGCGATGTCCGCGCCTCGGATATTCAACAACCACATGATCGAATCCGGCAAGGTGATCACCGCTGCCGCACGATCTGCGCTCTGCAGGTCACTCGCGAGGCGCTTGATTTTGCTCTCGGCGCTTTCACCTGCAAATTCAATCGGATGTGCCCTGACAGGATTCATCGGAGGGTCGGGCTGATCCGCCCAAATTCGGTCTACAAGGTTATCACAGCGCACCAGTTCGACGCCGCTGCCTTCAAGCTCTTTCTGTGCAGACGAAATCTGTCCTGCAGCGTGGAGCCACGGATCAAACCCGACTTTGCCGCCATTTGGCAATTGCTCTTTCAACCACGCGCTCAGGCTGACATCTGGCCATGGGACCGGAGCGTAATCCTGTGCGACCTGGGCCTTTACCTGAGTGCGATAGCGCCCGTCGATGAAAACCCCGGCAATGTCCGTGAGCGCCGCGCAAAACCCCGCAGAACCGGTGAATCCGGTAAGCCAGGCCAGCCTTTCGTCCCGAGGGGCCACATATTCACCCTGATGCGCATCCGCACGCGGGATCAGGAAGCCCTGCAGGCCTTCGCGCGCCAGCTCGTCCCGCAAAGCGGCCAGTCGTGGTGGGCCTTGCTCGGGGCGTGCGGTCACTTCGAAACTCTGGAACATGGGCGGCCTCATTCGTCGGTCTTGCTGCGCGCAAACCTGCGGCCTGCGGTAGGAAATGTCCAGCGCCCCGGCGCAGACTATTCTTCTGTCTCAAGAAAGCGTTGAATGGCCTGGATATACGGGTTGTAGGCCTCATTTCCAGGCAATGGTATCTGGTTGCCGGTCTCAAGGATCACAAGCGAGGCATTGGGGATTCCAGCCGCCAGTTTGCGCGCCTCGGACAGGGGGTGAACGGCTGTGTGCCGCCCGTGCAGAACCAGCGTGGGGCATTGCACCATCGGAAGAAGTTGCAGCACCGAGGTGCTATTGGCGATGTCACGGTAGTGAAGTCTTTCCTCGCTTGAATAAAGTGTCTGCAATTCATTGACCATGTGCCGAACGCTATCCAGCGGACCTTCTGGAAAATAGCTGAATTCAGCGCCCATAGCATAGCCGCTGCCCGGCGTGTTCCAGCCTTCCGCGATCAGTGACCGGATCGAGTCGGGTTGTTTGGTATCTTCCCGGTAATCTCGCCCTTCTGCCCATCCGCCGGAGATAATCAGCTTGTCAATCCGCTCGGGGTGCCTTGCGGCGAAGTGTAGGGCAGGGAAGGTGCCGCCCATTTCACCGAGAATGGAAAAGCGGTCAAACCCCGCTGCATTCACGACGGTCAGGATTTCTTCTATTCTGCGGTCATACACTGCCTGATGGTCGATGTTTGAGCTGACGTCATTGTCCTTGTTGTAGCGTAACAGGCGGAAACGGTTTGCCATGTCCTGTAACCGGGTACGCTCGGACGGGATGCGCCATTCCGCCTCCAGATCGTGCACGACCGAACCGATGCGCAGCACCGGCAACCCATCACCGGAAAGCGTGTATGGAACAGCGCGGCCCTTCGCACCGCGCGCGTAACGCAGCCGTTGCGTATGGTTGTCTACGCCTGAATCGGTGTCGGCGTCACAGGTCACATCCGCCGCCATTTGCAACCCGCGCCGTACGACTGTCCGAATGATCCGCTGCGCTTTGCCATCGTCGCCGACTGCTTTACGCGCCGCTGCAATTCGTGCGCTGATGGTAGAATCCGAGACAAAGCGGCCACTCCATACACGCGCAATGATCTCGTCCCGGGGCACCAGCTTACCTGGGTGCTGAGCCAAGAGGACCAACAGATCGAATACCTGAGGTTCGATTGCGACGGGCTCACCCCGGCGGGTCAGGACGTGTCGATCCACATCCAGAATACAGTCTGCAAACTCATAGCGCATGGGGCAAATACACTCCGTTTCTCGCGGAACGACAAGGTTCAACAACAATCTCAAGGGTTTCTAGGGCGTATCTCAGGACCAGCTACAAGCAGGCCGGACAGGGTTGGGACACTATCCAAGCAGATAAACAGGAGAACGAATGATGTTCCTGCCCTTCGATATAGCGCTTATGCGCTATCCGTTACGCCACCATAAGCAAAGTCGCCTTCAGCGGTGCAAAAACTGGCTTGGATGGCACTAAGTCTGCACTGTCGAAGCAGGGCCGTCAACTGGCCCGCTTCATCCCCATCACGCGCGCGCGGGCGCGCGGGTCGCTGTCGAACAGTGCGGCCAACTGCTCGGTCATAGCACCCGCAAGCTGCTCGACATCGGTGATCGTGACGGCGCGATCATAATAGCGGGTCACGTCATGGCCGATCCCGATGGCCAGCAATTCCACCATCTTGCGTTTTTCCACCATCGCAATCACGTCGCGCAGGTGTTTTTCCAGATAGTTCGCCGGGTTCACGCTGAGCGTTGAATCATCGACCGGCGCGCCATCCGAGATCACCATCAGGATCTTGCGGGCCTCACGCCGCGCGAGCATCCGGCGATGCGCCCATTCCAACGCCTCACCGTCGATGTTTTCCTTCAGCAGGCCCTCTTTCATCATCAGACCCAGATTGGGTCGCGCGCGACGCCATGGGGCATCGGCGCCTTTGTAGATGATGTGGCGCAGATCGTTCAGACGCCCCGGTTGCTGCGGGCGGCCATCGTTCAGCCACGCCTCGCGCGCCTGACCGCCTTTCCAGGCCCGGGTGGTAAAGCCCAGGATCTCGACCTTGACGTTGCAACGTTCCAGCGTCCGCGCCAGGACATCTGCACAGATCGCGGCAATCGAGATCGGACGCCCCCGCATCGAGCCGGAATTGTCCAGAAGCAGCGTCACCACTGTATCGCGGAATTCGGTATCTTTTTCGACCTTGAAGCTTAGCGGCGTGGTCGGGTTGGCCACGACACGCGCCAGACGTCCGGCATCCAGAATGCCTTCCTCGCGGTCGAACTCCCAAGACCGGTTCTGCTGTGCCTGCAAGCGACGCTGCAGCTTGTTGGCCAGACGGCTCACTGCGCCTTTCAGCGGCTCAAGCTGCTGGTCCAGATAGGCACGCAACCGTTCCAGTTCGGCGGGTTCCGCCAAGTCTTCAGCTGCGATCTCTTCGTCGTGGGTGTTCAGATAGACCTTGTAATCCGGGTCCGCCTCGGACGCAGGTGGCGGGGCTGGCGGCTCGAGCGGAGCCTCGCCCTCGGGCATTTCAGCCTCATCGCCCATCTCATCCTCGGCCATCTCGTCCATCGAGACCTGGGCCTGAGACTGGTCCTGCTGTTCTTCCTGAGTTTGTTCAGGGGTTGCATCGGCGTCCTGTTCGTCCTGATCATCCTGCCCGGTGCTGTCGGGATCGGGCTGCTCTTCGGCGTCTTCTTCGGCCTGATCTTCCTGTTCGTCGTCCAGTTCATCCGGGTCATCACCCAGCTGATCGCCGTAACCCAGATCTTTGATCATCTGTCGGGCGAACTTGGCAAATTCGGCCTGGTCCGAAAGGATTTCGTCAAGGTTTTCCAGCGTCCCGCCGGCCTGTTCCTCGATAAATCCGCGCCACAGGTTCATGACATTCTCGGCGGCAGGCGGCATGTCGCGCCCGGTGGCCAGATGCCGGATCAGATAACCCGCCGCCACAGCCAATGGCGCATCCGCAGGCTGTTTGCACTGATCATAGCCACGCCGGATCGCCTCATGCCCGATCTTGACGTCGATATTCGACGCGGTGCCGGGCATGTCCCGCGCACCCATCGCCTCGCACCGGGCGGTCTCCATCGCCTCATAAAGATCCCGTGCCATATCACCCGGAGGGGCATATCGCGCATGGGTCGCGTCATCATGATATTTGCGTTGTAAAGCTAATGCGTCTGCCGTCCCGCGCGCCAAAAGAACCTCTTCGCGCGTCATCCGGCGTGAGACCTGCGGCAAACGCATCGACTCGCCCGACAGGCCCGATGGATCAACAGTGTAGCTCACCGACAATTCGGGGTCGTCGGCCATAACTTTAGTAGCCTCGGCCAGAGCCTTCTTGAACGGATCAGCAGGATTGTCGTTCTTCTGCACCATGTTCAATCGCCCTTTGTGTTGCAGTGACCCGCCGCATCAATGCGAAACCGGATCCCCCTTCATCTGGCCAAAAATACCTCCGCCGGAGGCATTGCGCCCCGCAGGGCGCAATTCATATTGCTTAGCCCAAGCTCGCGCTCGCCGCGCTTTCCGGCAGTTCCTCATCAAAGCAGCGCTGATAGAACTCGGCAACCGTCTGGCGTTCCAGCTCGTCGCATTTGTTCAGGAAGGACAGGCGGAAAGCATAGCCGATGTTTCGGAAAATCTCGGCGTTTTGCGCCCAGTTGATCACGGTCCGGGGGCTCATTACAGTCGACAGATCACCGTTCATGAAGGCGGTCCGGGTCAGGTCGGCGACGGTGACCATCTGGCTGACGGTCTTGCGGCCCTCGGCGGTGTTGTAATGCGGCGCTTTCGACAGAACGATCATCGTTTCCGCATCGTGGCTGAGATAGTTCAGCGTCGAAACCAGCGACCAGCGGTCCATCTGCGCCTGGTTGATCTGCTGCGTGCCATGATAGAGGCCGGTGGTGTCGCCCAGACCCACGGTGTTGGCGGTGGCAAACAGGCGGAAGTTCGGGTTCGGTGTGATGATCTCGTTCTGGTCCAGCAAGGTCAGCTTGCCGTCATGCTCCAGCACGCGTTGGATCACGAACATCACATCCGCACGGCCCGCGTCGTATTCGTCGAAGACGATGGCAACGGGGTTGCGCAGCGCCCAGGGCAGGATGCCTTCGTGGAATTCAGTGACCTGCTTGCCGTCGCGCAGTTTGATCGCGTCCTTACCAATCAGGTCGATCCGGCTGATATGGCTGTCGAGGTTCACGCGCACGGCAGGCCAGTTCAGACGGGCGGCAACCTGTTCGATATGGGTCGATTTCCCGGTGCCGTGATAGCCCTGAATCATCACCCGGCGGTTATGGGTAAAGCCCGCAAGAATCGCCAACGTGGTTTCGGGATCGAACTTGTAGGTCGGGTCGATCACCGGCACGCGGTCGCTGCGTTCGGCAAAGCCTTTGACTGCCATATCGCTGTCAATGCCAAACACCTCGCGAACCGAAATGTCCTCGGTGGGTTTTGCGTTGATGTCGATCGATCCGTCAGCCATGCGCCTTGTCCTTATCCTTTGGCCCGTTCACCGGGTTTGAACCCGTGTGTGGTGCAACATATTGCGGGCAAGGGCAAGGGAAAGAGGTGACCGGATCACGCTAGCCGGATGTTTCTTTGAAACTGGCCTTATGCTGGCGCGGGTTCTAGTGAAAATCCCGGCTTGGGAACAGACGCTTGGCCTGTTCGCGCGGATGGCGGGCGCTTGGGCCGTTCTGCCGGGGGCGCGGGGTGTCATCCGCTTGCGGTTGGGTGATGCCGATGGCCTCATCCAGCGGATGCCCAAGCTCGGACAGTTTATGCGACATATCGGTGATTTCCTGCGCGATCAGATGCACGACGATCCCCTCGCGCTGCAGATACCCGCGGACCTGCAGCAACCGCCCGCCCATCACGATGCGGCGAAAGCGTTCATAGACCTTGGGCCAGACAACCACATTGCTGACCCCGGTTTCATCCTCGAGCGTCAGAAAGATCACGCCCGAGGCAGTTCCCGGTCGCTGGCGCGTAATCACCAACCCGCAGACGCTGTAGCGGCCCAGCGGGATGTCCTGCAGCGTGGCATGCGGCACAAGGCCGGGCAGGGACGGGCGCAACAGCTCCATCGGGTGCGAGCGTAGGGTCAGACGGGTCGAGACGTAGTCTTCGACAACCTCCTCGCCCAGATGCATCACCGGCAGGTTGACCTGCGGCTCGTTGATGCTCTCGCCATCGATGGGGTCATTGAACAGCGGCAGGGCGGTTCGGCTGCGGATGGCTTTGACATGCCACAGGGCGTCGCGCCGGGTCAGGTCCATGCCGGAGAACGCATCCGCCTCGGCCAGACGGGTCAGAACATCCGGGCGCAGCCCTGCGCGCAGCCACAGCGTTTCGGGGTCCGGATAGCCATTGCCCCGCGCAGCCACGATCCAATCTGCGTCCTCCTGCTTGAACCCTTTGATCTGGCGAAAGCCCAGCCGCAGGGCCAGCGCCCCGTCAGCACGACGTTCCAGCAGATTGTCCCAGGTCGAGGCGTTTACGCAGACTGGGCGGATCTCGACCCCATGCTCGCGCGCGTCGCGCACGATTTGGGCAGGCGCGTAAAACCCCATGGGCTGCGAATTCAGCAGCGCGCAGGCAAAGATCGCCGGGTGGTGGCATTTCATCCAGGCCGAGACATAGGCCAGCATGGCAAAAGCCGCTGCGTGGCTTTCGGGAAAGCCGTAATCGGCAAAGCCTTCGATCTGGCCAAAGCAGCGGTCGGCGACTTCGGGCGTATAGCCATTGTTCAGCATCCCTGCGATGAACTTGTCGCGATAAGTGCCAATGGTCCCCATGCGCCGGAATGAGGCCAGCGAGCGGCGCAGGTGATCCGCCTCTTCCGCCGAAAACCCTGCACCAACCACGGCGATTTGCAGGGCCTGTTCCTGAAACAGCGGCACGCCCAGCGTGCGCCGTGTCACCTCTTCCAAAGCGGGGCCGAAGGGTTCGGACTTTTCCAGCCCGTTGCGCCGCCGGATATAGGGCTGCACCATATCGCCCTGGATAGGGCCGGGGCGGACGATGGCAACCTCGATCACCAGATCGTAGAATTCGCGCGGCCTCATCCGGGGCAGGAAATTCATTTGTGCCCGGCTTTCGACCTGAAACACGCCCACCGCATCAGCGGCACACAGCATGTCATAGGTCGCCACGTCCTCTTGCGGGACGGTCGCGATGCTGAGGGTTTCGCTGTTGTGCTGTTGCATCAGGTCAAACGCCTTGCGGATGCAACTGAGCATCCCCAGCCCCAATATATCCACCTTCAGAATGCCAAGCGCGTCGATGTCATCCTTGTCCCATTCGATCACGGTGCGGTCTTCCATCGCGGCGTTTTCGATCGGGCATAGCTCATCCAGCCGCCCTTTGGTGATGACGAACCCACCCACATGCTGCGACAGATGGCGCGGGAAGCCGATGATCTCGCCAATCAGGCGAACCGTCTGCATCAGGCGCCGGTCTTTGAGGTCGAGGCCCAGTTCCTGCAGCCGCTCGGCATCAACGCCGCCATTGCTCATCCCCCAGATCTGGCCGGACAGGCCCGCGGTCACGTCCTGAGACAGGCCCATCACCTTGCCCACCTCGCGGATTGCCGCGCGGGATCGGAAATGGATGACCGTGGCACAGAGGCCCGCGCGGTGGCGGCCATATTGCTCGTAAATCCATTGGATCACCTCTTCGCGCCGCTCGTGTTCGAAATCCACATCGATATCCGGCGGCTCACCCCGGTATTTCGAGACAAAACGCTCGAACACCATGGCGATCATGTCGGGGCTGACATCGGTGATGCCCAGCAGATAACACAGGATCGAATTGGCGGCCGAGCCGCGCCCCTGACACAGAATGCCTTGCGAGCGGGCGAATTGCACAATGTCATGCACGGTCAGGAAATAGGCCGGGAAATCCAGATCGGCGACCAGGGCCAGTTCCTTTTTCATCAGACTGATGGCCTTCTCGGTCGGGCCATCGGGATAGCGCCGTTTCAACCCCTCGCGCGCCAGACGTTCTAGCCGCGCCAGCGGGGTCTCAGAACTGGCGATCTCGTCTGGGTATTCGTAAGACAGCTCGCTCAGGTCAAAGCTGCAGCGGTCGGCGATTTCCAGCGTGCGGCGCAGCGCGCCGGGGTGGTCCTGAAACAGCCGGGCCATATCCGCATAGCTTTTTAGCCGCCGTTCCGCATTGGGCAGGGCGCGGGTGCCGATCTGGTCAATCGTGATGTGTTCGCGCATGCAGGTCAGCACATCGGCCAGTTGGCGGCGGTTGCCACGGTGCATCAGCACATCGCCTACCGCCACCATGGGGGCCGAGGCCCGCAGCGCCGCCTGCGCACAGGCCGCCAGATAGGCCCGGTCACTGCCGTCATAACGCGGCACGGCCCCCAGAAACACCGCATTGGGGAACTGCCGCCGGACGGTCTGAATGTCGGGGATGGCCTGTTTCAACCCTGCCTGAGGCAGCGCAATCAGGATCATCCCCTGACAGGCCGCCAGCATGTCTTTCAAATCCAGATGACAGTCGCCTTTCTCGGCCCGTCGCTTGCCCAGCGTCAGCAGCCGGGTCAGCCGCTGATAGGCGGCGCGGTCGCGGGGCAGGGCCAGCCAGTGCACCGCGCTGTCGCGCAGAACCAGACGGCAGCCAACGATCAGCTTGGGCAGGGCGGGTACGTCCGGTTTGTCGATTGGCTGCACATGACCGACCTCTTGCCGGGACGAGGAATCAAGGCGGTGTTGCGAGCGGATTTGAACCGCGCCTTCCGCCTCGCGCCGCAGTTCTTTCAACGCGCTCCAGCCCCGGACCACCCCGGCCAGTGAGTTCCGGTCGGTGATCGCGATGGCCTTCAGGCCCAGCTCTGCCGCGCGGGTCACCAGCTCTTCTGGGTGTGAGGCTCCGGTCAGGAAGGTAAAGTTGGTGGTCACGCCCAGCTCGGCATAGCCGGGGTCCTGCGCGTGCGAGCTGGGCGGGTTCGGTTTGCTCATGCGAATTCCCCATGCACGAACCATCCCGGATTTTGCGGCGTGTAATACAGCCACAACCGCCGCCCCTGCCGGGTTTCAACCTGCCAGTAATCACGCAAGCCCGTGCGCCAGTTTTCATCTTCTAGCCACCATTCGGGGCAGATGCGTTCGGGGCCGGTTGAGCGGCCTGTGGTCAGCGACATCCGCCGCCAGCGAAAGCGGCGCGGCGGGTGCGGGCCTGATCCGGCGATAGGTTCTGGCGGAAACAGCTGCAGAGGGCGAGGGCGCAGGGCGACCCAACCGCCTGCAGGGTCGGAATAGGCGGCGGGCGAGATGATGAAGCTGCGCTCGGGGATATGGCTTTGCGCGGGCAGTAGGCGGTGGATTTGTTCCAGCCCGATCCGGGTGCCGATGCGGGTGATCAGGTCATCCAGTTGATCTTTGCCCCGGCTTGCGGCGCGGCTGATCTGGCGCACCGGCAGGGGTTCCACCAGCGTAGCCTCCAGCCGCAGTTGATCGACGCCAAAGCCTGCATCCACCTCGGTCAATCCACGCTCGAACAGGGGCAGGATGCGATATGGATCACGCAGAGGGCGGGCCAGCCGCAGCTCGACCTGCTGATGATCCTGATCCACCCGGCGCAAGGTCATGCACAGCTTGCGCGCGCCCATTTCCTGCGCTTTCAGCTTGTCGCAGAGCCGTTCCAGCAGCCGTTCCGCCCCGGCCATCATGTCGGACAGTAGCCCAATGGGCTCGGGCAGGGTCATGCGCACACCGTAATGGGGCGGGTCGGCCAGCGGGGTAATCTGTTCGGGTTGGTCCCCCAGCGCCTGATCCAGACGCATCAGCACCTCGGGGCCAAAGCGGCGTGTCAATGGCGCGCGCGGGGTTTGCGCCAGCTCACCAATCCGGCGCAGGCCCAACCGTTGCAGCGCGACCGAGGTATCCTCATCCAGCCGCAGCGCTGCCACCGGCAGGGCGCGGATGGCCTTCAGCGTATCCTGGGTCGCAACCCCTTCGCCATAATGGGCCAAAGCCCAGGCCGCGCCGCGTGTCGGGGCCAGACCGATCTGCACCGCCAGCCCGGCCCGGGCCAGACGCCTGCGCATGTCGGTCAGCATCATCTCTTCCCCGCCCGCAAGATGCGCCGATCCGGTGATGTCCAGAACCAGCCCATCCTCACCCTCGAGCCCGACCCAGGGGCAATAGCGCGTGGCCCAGCGGCGCAGGGCGTGCAGAAACCGTTGATCTCCTTGCGGGTCGGCAGGATGGCTTTGCAGATCGGGGCAAAAGGCGCGGGCATCGGAATAGGGCATGCCGCTGTGCAGGCCTTGCCGCTGGGCCTGCACATTCAGGCAATACACCCGGTTTGCATTGTTCTGTTTCAGCGTCAGAACAAACGGCCCATCGACCGGGCGCACACGCAAAGCCCGGTCACTTGCCAGCCGGGGAAACCAGAGTGAAACGATGCGGCGCTGCATCCCGCCGAACATATAAAACCCCCAAATGTTCTATATTTGTTCTTATATGTTCTTGACCCTCAAAGAGTCGAGTCCTTGAGGGTCAGATTGTCAGGGATTCAGAACCCAGGCGCTTACTTCAACGCCCGCGCCAAAAAGGCTTGTGTGGTCTGGTGCGAAGGGTGGTCAAACACCGCTTCGGGCGGGCCTTCTTCGATGATCCGACCGCTGTCGAGGAAACAGATCTTGTCGGCGGCCTCGCGGGCAAAGCCCATTTCATGCGTGGCCATCATCATCGTCATGCCCTGTTTCTTGAGCATCAGCAGAACATCCAGCACCTCGCCCACAAGTTGGGGATCGAGGGCCGAGGTGATCTCATCAAACAGCATGACCTCAGGCTGCATGGCCAAGGCGCGCACGATGGCGACGCGCTGCTGCTGCCCGCCCGACAATTGGTCGGGATAGTTGTTCATCCGGTCGGCCAACCCGAACCGGGTGAACAGCGCTTCGACCTCGGGCTGCAATTCAGCGCGCGTCAGCCCACGCACCCGGCGGGGCGCGAGCATGACATTCTCAAGCGCGGTCATATGCGGAAACAGGTTGAAGCTCTGGAACACGATCCCGATCCGGGCACGCACCGATTGCGGGTTCAGACCGGGGATCGAGATATCCTCGCCATCCAGAAAGATCGCGCCGTCTTCGATGGGTTCCAGCAGGTTGATACAACGCAGCAGAGTCGACTTGCCCGACCCGGATGCGCCGATCAAGCAAACCATTTGGCCCTCATCAACGGTGAGATTAATCCCGTCACAGACCGTGCGGTCGCCAAAGCGTTTCACCACGCCCTGAAGTTCTAGTTTGGGCATCAGCGCCTCTCTCGCATTTGGCGGGCCATCAGGTGATCGGCGTAGCGTGTGGCGGGGATGGTGACGATCAGGAAGATGATCGCCGCGCCCACATAGGGGGTGAAATTCGCCAGTAGCGATTTGAATACCCCCGCCTGACGGAAGATCTCGACCGGGCCGATAAAGCTGAGCAGAGAGACATCCTTTTGCAGCGCAATCAGCATGTTCATCTGTGAGGGCACCACGTTGCGGATCGCCTGCGGCAACACCACGTCGCGCATCACTTGCCGTTCCGACAGACCCAGCGACAATGCGGCGGCGCGCTGGCTGTGGTGGACGCTGTCGATGCCTGAGCGGAAGATTTCAGCCACATAGGCCGAGTAAGTCAGGATCAGCGCCAGCGAGCCCCATATGTAAGGCGAATTCCACGGGCGCGGCAGGCCCAGCCCCGGTATGCCGAAGCCGATCAGATAGACCGTCAGGATCACAGGCACGCCGCGAAAAATGTCAGTGAACGCCGCGCCAAAGATGCGCAGCGGAAACAGGGCGGGCGATTTGGCATCCCGCGCCAAGGCAATCAACAGGCCAAGCACGGCGATCGCCGGTGCGGACCACAAAAAGATCATCACGTTGATCCGAAACGCTTCAAGCAGTTTCGGGAAGGTTTTGACAAGCGTCTCGCCGTTAAAAAAGCTCTGCTGAACCTTCGACCAGCCCGGAGCCAGCGGCACCAGAAAGTAAATCGCGGCCACAACTGTGACCGTGCTTATCGTGGCGATCACCAACGACCTGCGTCGTTGGTGCGCCTCGTACCGTTCGCGGCGGGTCATCCCCGCCGCCTTATGATCTGCCATGTTACTTGATCAGAGGGACACCAGTGGTGTCCTGCAGCCATACGGCTTCGATTTCGGCCAGTTTGCCGTTAGCTGCCAGTGCCGCCAGCGCCTCGTCCACGCAGGCTTTCAGCGGGTTGCCTTCTTCCATCAGCATGCCGAAATGATCCGGATTGTCATTTTCATCCGCCGGGAACTGACCGATGACCTTTGAGCCTTCGATCATCACCGCGCTGAGGAACAGGGCGGTGGGCAGATCGAACAGGGCCGCATCAATCTGGTTGGCCGACATGGCGGCGTTAACGTCAGCATTGTCGCCATACAGCAACGGGTCGCTGTCGGGTTGGATGATGCTGGCCAGTTTCGGCACCGCCGTGGTCGAGCCGACGGCCCCCCATTGCAGGCCTTTCAGCGCTTCAAGCGTCGGGGCAGTGTCGGTCGAATTGGGGCTGACCAGAACTGCCATCGGGGCGGTGTAGTAAGGGGTAGAGAAATCGACCACCTGATCCCGTTCGGGCGTGATCGAGTATTGCTGCATGTTGACGTCAAATTCCTTGGCGCCGGGTTGGATCGCCTCATCGAACGAGGATCGGACCCAGACCACATCATCGGCCGCGAACCCCATTTCTTCGGCGACGGCGTAAGCCACAGCAGCCTCGAACCCTTCGCCACTTTCAGGCGCGTCATCAATCACCCACGGATAGTAGGCCGGGTTGCCCGTTGCGATGGTGAATTTGCCGTCTGTCAGCGTTTTGCCGGCAGCGCATTGTTCTTGCGCATAGGCCGCTGTTGACAAAAACAGAATTGAAGTTGCCGCGATCGAGAGTGTCTTGGACATCCGATACAAACCTCCTGTTGGATTGGGTTGCGGTCAAAGTAATTCTGCCTAACCCGACTGTCCAGCGGATGCTTGATCGTCGACCATCATGAGGGGTTGGCGTTCATGTGTCCGATGACATTGTGCCGGTCTCTTCGCCTGCCAGGAATCCCAAGGACGGCACAGTGAGGAAACCTGTTGCATCAGTGACCGCACGCTCGGCCAACGGTCGGAATGTGGCGCAGGAACTGGCAATATTCTGCCGGGGAGCAGCTGGGCTCTTTTCTTTTTCCTAAAGATATTATTAAAACTGCTTCACCACTCAAACCGGCAAAGAACCTTCTTGCAGTACAACGCACGCAATACCGATACGATCTGGTCGCGCCTGCCCGGCGTCGCGCGAATTGCCGTTGTTTTGGGACTTTTCAGTCTGATCTCGGCCTGTGCTAAGAATCCGAATGAGGTGGACTTGGATCCCGAACGTCAGGCCATGGCGTTGCAAGAGGTCTCAAGAAAACATGCGCTGGGACAAAGGGTGTGGTGCGTGCCCTACGCACGCAACCTCAGCGGCATCGAAATTCGTGGCAACGCCAAGGATTGGTGGGGCAAGGCCCGCAATGGGTTTGACCGGGGTAATGAACCGGAGGTCGGTGCGGTGATGTCGTTTCGGGCCACCAGAGGGATGCCCCTGGGACATGTGGCTGTCGTGTCCGATATTGTCACCGAGCGGGAAGTCATTGTGAACCACGCAAACTGGCTCCGGAATAAGGTGTCGTTGCAGATGGGCGTGAGGGACGTGTCCAAAAACAATGATTGGACGCTTGTTCGGGTTGAAAGCCGGCCGGGCAGTTACGGCAGTTCGTACCCGGTGAACGGGTTTATCTATCCGAATTTTGGTGAGTAATCTAAGCTCTCCGCGCCCCCGCCGGTAGCTGATACGGTGAAGCCGAGCGTCCGACGTGCCGCTGTCATCCGGGCGCGTGTGTTCGGTGGCGGGTATGTTTACTTTGACACATGATCAATGACTGCAGGGCAGCGCAAAGCAGCCACTTGAAAACCAGGTGGCTTCCTCATCTAACGATATCCGTCTGGGTCGTTAGGGGTGTGTAGCAATGTGCCTTCAAACGCGTCGAGATCATCAGTCATTTGCAGCCAAGGCAATTTGCTTTGCTTGTTGACGTGAAAAGTCGGTTTGAAATCTTCCGGGTTTTCGAGCGACGCTGCGTAAAGGTGCATACCACCAGGATAATGATCGGCTTCAAATCCAATAGGTGATCCGCACGTCCCGCAAAAGTGCCTGAAAACGCCTTTGGAACTTTCATAAGTGCCGGGTTTATCACCGGTCCACTCAAAGTTCTCTATCGGCACGCCTAACCAGGCAACCACCGGCGCGGCACAATTCCGACGGCAATCATCGCAGTGGCAATAGCATGCCCATGTTTGACTGCCCTGGTAGGCCCAGCTCGTTCTTTTACACAGACAATACCCGTGCGTCGCCATTCGATTTCCCTCCCAACCTCCTGAAACATAGGACGCAGGTAAGTTTTGAGATGGATATTTTGGGACGTTTCATCAGCAGAAAACGTCGGCGCTCAGGGCCAATTTGGACTCTTTCCCGCCATTTGAATGAAAATTGAGTATCTTTGGCATCAGCTCATACGCTTGGCTGATGTCCTCATGAAAAGAAACCCGCCGAAATTTGGCGGGTTTCATGTGGTTCAATGGTAGTTCGTTGCCTAGATCAGCCGAACACACGCCCCAGCGCGCCGTCTACGGCGTCGGTGATCTGATCGATGTCGTCCGCTGTCGCGATCAGCGCCGGTGAGAAGCACAGCGTGTTGTTGCGGCTGGGGATCGAGCGGTTGGTGGCACCGATGATGACGCCCTGCGCCATACAATCTGCGACAACGGCCTGAACGCGCTTTTCGTCCATCGGATCCTTGGTGGTCCGATCGGTTACCAGCTCGGCGCCAAGGAACAGACCCTTGCCGCGCACGTCGCCGATGACTTTGTGCTTTTCCATCAGCGCCTGCAGGTTGCCCATCATGCGATCACCCATGTCGACGCAGTTCTGCAGCAGGTTTTCATCCTGAATGATGCGCATGTTTTCAACCGCTGCCGCCGGACCGGCAGTGCAGCCACCAAAGGTCGAGATATCACGGAAATAGTTCATCGGGTCTGCCGCGTCGTCTTTGAACATGTCAAAGACTTCCTCGGTGGTGACCATGCAGGCGATCGCGGCATAACCCGAGGCAACGCCCTTGGCCATGGTCACGAAGTCCGGCTTGATGCCGTACTGCTGATAGCCGAACCACGTGCCGGTCCGACCTACGCCGCAGACAACCTCGTCAATGTGCAGCAGGATGTCGTATTTCTTACAGATCTCCTGCACGCGGGGCCAATAGCCTTCAGGCGCTTCGATGACGCCACCGCCTGCGGTCACGGGCTCAAGGCACAGGGCGCCAACGGTGTCGGGGCCTTCGCGCAGGATGACCTCTTCGATCTGATCTGCAGCCCATTCGCCAAAGTTCTCTTCCGGTGCGCCGTCCAGCTCGTGCTTGCGGTACTCCATGCAGTGAGGCACGCGCACGAAATCGGGTGCAAAGGGACCGTACTGCGCGGTGCGCTCGTCCTGACCACCTGCCGACATGGTCGCCAGGGTGGAGCCGTGATAGTCGCGGTCGCGATACAGGATTTTGGTTTTCTTGCCGCCATATTTCTTGTGCGCGATCTGGCGGATCATCTTGAACGCCTTCTCGTTCGCCTCAGAACCTGAGTTGGTGTAGTACACGCGGCTCATGCCCGGCATCTTGTCGATCAGCATTTCCGCGAAATTCGAACCGGGGATCGAGCCTGCGGTGTTGGCGAAGTAGCACAGCTTCATCAGCTGGTCATAAACCGCCTTACAGATAGATTCGCGGCCATAGCCCACGTTCACGGTCCAGACACCGCCTGATACGGCATCCAAGTGCTCTTTGCCCTTTTGGTCCCACACGCGCATGCCTTTGCCTTCGACAATGATACGGGGATCGTTGGTCTCAAACGGCTTGTGCTGGATCAGGTGATGCCAGAGGTGGGCGCGGTCGGCTTCGACGACGCGGGAAAGATCGTTTTCGTTGAACGTGCCGTCCATGACATGTCCTTTCAAAAGTGGGGCGCGCGGGGAATCAGTAGGTCCCGGCGGGCGCAAAGTGACGTGATACTGCAGATCAACGCGAATGGTGCGCGTGAAGTAGGGCCAGATTAGCCCATAGGATATCTCCAGTGTAGCTCAAACGCGTATTAATACGGGTTTGTTATGACGTAAACTTTGTGCTCAATACGACAATCTGACGAGTTTGGGAGGATCGCCGGATGACAGCCACACCTATCTACCAGCAACATCTGGATAAAACCCCGGCGAATTTCACGCCGTTGTCTCCGCTGAGCTATCTTGAGCGGACGGCGGCAGTGTATCCGGATTACCCATCCGTTGTGTATGGCGAGCGCCGGTATAGCTGGGCAGAAACCTATGCGCGGAGCCGACGTCTGGCCAGCGCGCTGACTACGCGTGGCGTAGGCGTGGGCGATACAGTCTCGATCATCGCGGCCAATATCCCCGAGCTGTATGAGGCGCATTTTGGCGTGCCCATGGCAGGGGCGGTGCTGAACGCGATCAACACGCGGTTGGATGCGCCGATCATCGCCTTCATTCTGAACCATGCCGAAGCCAAGGTTCTGCTGGTCGATCCCGAGTTTTCAGGCGTCGTGAAACAGGCGTTAGGACAGGTGGATCACAACATTCTGGTGATCGACATCGAAGACGCCAGTATTGACGGTGGCGAGCGATTGGGAGATCTGACCTATGAGGGTCTGTTGGCCGAGGGTGATCCGGAGTTCGACTGGTCTTTGCCCGAAGACGAATGGGATGCGATCACGCTGAACTATACCTCGGGCACCACCGGCAACCCCAAGGGTGTAGTCTATCACCACCGCGGCGCGGCGCTGAACGCGACGTCGAACATTCTGACATGGGGGATGCCGCAGCATTCGGTCTATCTGTGGACCTTGCCGATGTTCCACTGCAACGGCTGGTGTTTCCCGTGGACGATGGCGGCCAATGCGGGCACCTCCGTCTGCCTGCGCGCCGTACGGGACGAACCGATCTATCGCGCCTTCCGAGAAGAGGGCGTAACGCATTTCTGCGGCGCGCCGATCGTGCTGAACATGCTGGCCAATGCACCGGATCACCTCAAGGATTTCACGCAGCAGATCAAGGCGATGACCGCTGGCGCTCCACCGCCGGCCAAGGTGATCGAAGCGATGGAAGGGATGGGTGTCGAGGTTACCCATGTCTATGGGTTGACCGAGACTTATGGTCCATCCGTCGTCTGCGCCTGGAAGGACGAATGGAACGACAAGGGTGCAGAGGACCGCGCCGCGCTCAAGGTGCGTCAGGGTGTGAAATACGTGGCATTGTCTGGCTTGATGGTCGCAGACCCTGAAACCATGGAGCCTGTTCCTTCGGATGGCGAAACCATGGGTGAGATATTCATGCAGGGCAACATTGTCATGAAGGGCTATCTCAAGAACGCCGAGGCGACAGACAAAGCCTTCAAGGGCGGGTGGTTTGCCTCGGGAGATCTGGGCGTGATGCATCCGGATGGCTATATCGCGCTGAAGGATCGGTCCAAGGACATCATCATCTCGGGCGGCGAGAATATCTCATCCGTTGAGGTCGAAGACACGCTTTATAAACACCCGGCCGTGATGGAGGCGGCGGTGGTGGCCCGCCCGGATGAGAAATGGGGTGAAACGCCGTGTGCATTTGTTGAATTGAAACCGCAGGCAGAGGCGAATGAGGCGGAGATCATCGCTTTCTGCCGGGATCATATGGCCCATTTCAAAGCACCCAAGACGATTGTCTTCGGGGCGTTGCCGAAAACGTCGACGGGGAAGATTCAAAAGTTCATCTTGCGCGATCGCGCGCGTGAGCTGGGTTAATCAAAGATCGACAGATCAAGCTCCAGCATCTCACCCATCCAAATGGCGCGATCCCGATGATCGGCCAAGTGATCGCCGGTTTCTGGATGGGTAAAGATGGTCAGCCCTTGCCGGTTTAGGATCAGCCAGGGAAAGACCTGATCAAAGGCTTCGGCGGGAAAGCCCAGCTGGCAACTCCATCGCGGATGCGGGCCAACATTGCGCGCATGCATGTGGCCCATCTGGACAGCGGGAAACAGACGCGCGGCCTCTTCACAGACCTGCCGTGCCGTGTCCTGAGTGTCGGCGTCGAAATAGACATGGGCGTGGTAGCCGGTGATCTTGGGCATGGGGTTCTCCATCTGTCGTTGCATAGAAACCTAAGGACGGCGCGAGGATTTGTGCACCCGCACCGCCACACAGACTCTGTGCGCCGGTTCAGAGCGAAGCGTGCAGGTCAGGATGGGCTGCGGCAAAGGCCGAATGCTCGGCGCAGACGGCCTCGACTGCTGTCAGGCGTGGCATATCGGATAGATCAACTTCCCACCGGCGCGCATTATAAAGCTGTGGGATCAGGCAGATATCGGCCAGACCCGGCGTTTCACCGGTGCAGAACGGGGATTGATCAAAGCCGCCCAGCAGCGATTCAAACGCGAGCAGACCCGGCCGGATGAAGTGACGCATCCAGTCGCCGGGCATGTCGCCTGCACCTTGGGTGAGCGCGGTGGCATGTTTGGCAACCGACAGATTGCAGACCGGATGGATATCCACCGCGATACTGTGCGCCAATGCCCGCGCCGCGGCTCGCTTGGCCGGATCGGTTGGCAACAGACCCAGTTCGCGGGTCTCATCCAGATAATCGATGATCGCCAGCGATTGGGTCAACCGAACCCCATCGATATCCAGCACCGGGACCAGACCCTGCGGGTTGCGGTCCAAATGATCCGGGGCGCGATGCGCCCCATTCACCAGATCCACGACGACCGGGCGGTAGGTGATCCCAGCCAGATTCAGTGCAATCCGCACCCGGTAACTGGCGGACGAACGCCAGTAATCAAACAGAACCACTTCGGACATACGATGGTTAGCCTTTGCTTAGTTCCTTGGCATGCAGCCAGTCGGCATGCTGAGGGGCTCGTTTGGTGCGCGACCATTCTTCGAGCATATCCCATTTGACCGAATCCAGCCGGGCCAGCATGGCCTCTTCCTCGGGGTCGGGGCAAGCCAGTTCCACCCGGTGACCGTTCGGATCGAAGAAATAGATCGAATGAAAGATCGAATGATCCGTGACACCCAGAACCTCGACGCCGTTGGCTTCGAGATGGTCCTTGAATGCGATCAGCTCATCACGGTCCTTCACCTTGAATGCGATGTGCTGCACCCAAATCGGCGTGTTGGGATCGCGCCCCATTTCCGGCTTGGTAGGCAGCTCAAAAAACGCCAGCACATTGCCATTTCCGGCATCCAGAAACAGGTGCATGTAGGGATCAGGTTCATGGGTGGAGGGCACATGGTCTTCGGCAATCGCCAGAATGAAATCCATGTTCAGCATCTTGCCATACCATTCAACGGTCTCTTTCGCGTCCTTGCAGCGATAGGCGACGTGGTGAATCTGTTCGATTTTCATGGGCTTACTCCTGTTTCAGGGCTGCGGCGTCCAACGCCTGCTTCAGCACCGCGTTGTCGCCGATGTGGTTTGCCAGAACCAGCACAAGGCGCGCGTTGAACGCATCGCTTTCGGCTTTCTCAAGCCCTTCATGGGCGGCCACCAGATCGGCATAGAAATCGTCTGCCTGGGTCAGATTGGATGAGAGGATCAGATCAGCCATGTCGCTTACTCCTTGCCTGTGGCGCGGCGCACCGCGTGCCGGAATGCATTTTCTTCGTAGGTGTCGCGGCGGGCGGCCACGTGCTGATCGGGACGGATCAGATAGACCGCTCCGCTGGCATCGCCTAAATAGCGGCGCTTCAGCGTCAGGGTCGGGTCGTCTTTGACCGAGAGTGCCAGGCGTTTGACGATGATGCCATCGACCTCGATCTCATCTGGTGCATCGGCGTCGATGGTCAGCAGCGTGAACTGTCCAGCCAGTTTAGGCAGTAGAAAGCCGTCACCCAAAGGCGCATCGGGACAGGACGCTCCGGGACGCGTCTGCGTCGGCCCGTTCAACGCATCCGCCGAATTCAACGACGAACCGTCATAGACGCAAGGTACGCTCAGGCGGCCAGAATTCACCATCGGGCGGGCGAAGTCATAGTGCTCGCTCAAGTCCAGCACCGCATCGCGCAGGATGCGTGACATCTGCGATTTCGGGGTGATGAAATCGGTCGAGCGAGTCGAGTTCAGGATATTCTCGTCCGCGCCGTGAATGCGTTCCTGATCATAGCTGTCCAGCAAAGATTCAGGTGCGCTGCCATCGATCACCAGTTTCAGTTTCCAGCACAGGTTGTCGGTATCCTGCACGCCCGAGTTTGCGCCCCGTGCGCCAAACGGGCTGACCTGATGGGCACTGTCACCGGCAAAGATCACGCGGCCATGGCGGAATTGCTCCATCCGGCGGCACTGGAAGGTGTAGATGCTGACCCATTCCAGCTCGAAATTTACCTCCTCGCCCAGCATGGCCTTGAGGCGCGGGATCACGTTTTCCGGGCGCTTTTCGCGTTCCTTGTCGATATCCCATCCCAGTTGCAGATCGATGCGCCAGACGCCATCGGGTTGTTTATGCAGCAACGCAGATTGGCCTTTGTTGAAGGGCGGATCGAACCAGAACCAGCGTTCCGAAGGGAAATCGGCCTCCATGATCACATCAGCGATCAGGAAGTTGTCTTCGAACACGCGGCCCACAAAATCCTTACCCATCATGGCGCGCATGGGTGAGCCCGCGCCGTCGCAGGCGATGACCCAATCCGCCTCGATGGTGTATGAACCCTCAGGCGTTTCGACCTCAAGCTTGACGTGATCGGGGTGGGTTCCAACGGCTTCGACCTTGTTGCGGCCGCGGATTTCGATCGGTGCACCCTGCGCTTGCAATTCGCGGACGCGGTCGACCAGAAACTGCTCGAAATAGTATTGCTGCAGGTTGATGAAGGCCGGGCGCTGATCGCCGCTGTCGGGCTGCAGGTCGAACTCGTAAACCTGACGTTCGTCGAAGAACACTTTGCCCTTGTTCCAAAGAACGCCCTTGTCCACCATCGGCTGCCCGCAACCCAGTCGGTCGAGGATTTCCAGCGGGCGCTTGGCAAAACAGATGGCGCGGCTGCCAAAGCTGACCTTGTCGTTGTCGTCCAGCACCAGCACCTCAACCCCTTGCTGGGCCAGATCGATGGCGGCGGCCAGACCCACCGGACCGGCCCCAACAACGATGACCTTGTGACGCACGGGCGCTGGCGCGGATTGATCCGGGCTGGCCTCGTAGGCATAAAGTGGAACTTCGAAAATCTTGTTCACGGTCTCTCTCCCAGTTCTGGTGCAGCGGGCACAACTCATCTGTTCTCCGGCGGGATAGCGCCGGAGGGTTGGTCTTAGCGTTTCACTGTCAAATCCGGGCCGCCACGATCTGGATCAAATCCGGCCCGGAATTCTTAGCCCTGCAGGGCCTCCCACATCTCAAGATCGCGCTGGGCGGTCCAGATGCGGGGCGTGTCGATGCCGCGCGCTTCGTCATAGGCGCGGGCAACGTTGAACGGCAGGCAGTGTTCGTAGATCGCATAGTCGGCGAATTTTGGGTCGCATTCTGCGCGCACGGCGTCCCAGGCTTCTTTCAGACTGCCGCCGCGCGCCGCGACTTTTGCTGTTGGGCGGTAAGTGCTTTCGACGAAATTGCGGGTGTTTTCGATGGCGGCATTGACCATGTCCTTGCCGACCAAGGCATCCCCACGGCCCGGAGCGATGGCGTCCACGTCAAACCACTTGATCTCATCCAGTGTATCGCCCCAGTCGCTGAAATGCCCGTCGCCGCAATAGCAGGCCGAGTGGTATTCGACGATATCGCCCGTGAACATGACGTTCTGATCGGGCACATGGATGACGATATCGCCTGCAGTGTGCGCGCGGCCCAGATGCATCAGGTCGATCCGGCGGTTGCCCAGATAAACCGTCATTGTGTCGCTGAAGGTGGTGGTGGGCCATGTGAGGCCGGGGATGCTTTCGTGTCCTTCAAAGAGACGCGGGAAGCGTTGGAATTCGCTGTCCCAGTCTTCCTGACCGCGTTCAACCACCATGGCGCGCGCCATATCCGACATCAGGATCTGTTGCGCACCAAAGGCGCTCGCGCCCAGCACGCGTACTGCGTGGTAATGGGTCAGCGCCACATGGGTGATCGGCTTGTCAGTCACCGACCGCACGCATTCGATCACCTTGTTGGCCAGACGCGGGGTCGCCTGCGCCTCGACAATCATCACGCTGTCATCGCCGATGATCACGCCCGAGTTCGGGTCGCCTTCGGCGGTGAAGGCATAGAGCCCTTCGCCCACCTCGGTGAACGAGATTTTCTTTTCCGACATGTCCCCCTGGGACGCAAATGCCTTGGCCATATCAGTGATTTCCCTTCTGGACAGCGACTGGCTTTGATGATGTTGTCGCCATATGTTTGAACGTCGATTTTTGCCTTATTGGGCAACCGCTTGTGTTGTCATTGCCTGCGCCATCATCCTGCTGTGGATGGGCCGCGAACCGATTTGCAAATGCGGTTATGTCAAGCTGTGGCATGGTGAAACCTTCAGTTCCGAAAGCTCGCAGCATCTGACCGATTGGTACACGCCCAGCCACATCATTCATGGCTTTCTGTTTTACGGTCTTCTGTGGCTGGTGGCGCGCCGCCTTGCCGTTGGCTGGCGGTTGTTCATCGCCACCTTGATAGAAGTCGCGTGGGAGATTTCCGAGAACACCAATGCCGTGATCGAACATTACCGCGCGGTCACGATCTCGCTGGATTACTACGGCGACAGTGTCGTCAACTCGATCGCCGATATTGGCGCGATGATGCTGGGGTTCTGGTTGGCGCGTCGCCTGCCGATCTGGATGACGGTCACCATTGCGCTGGGATTCGAGATCCTGACCACCACGCTGATCCGCGATGGTCTGACGCTGAACGTGCTGATGCTGCTTTATCCCATCGAGGCCGTTAAGGACTGGCAGAGCGCGCTCTGAATATGCGGACTGGACCTGCATCAATCTCTGGCGAATGGATTTTCGAGTGCGGGCAGCACGGTGCCGGTGCAATCGCCGAACCCGATGGTATAGCCGTCGCCCTTGGCTGCGCCGGTCAGGGTCAGCGTGTCGCCGTTCTCGATGAAGGTGCGGGTCTCGCCTGTGTCCAGCGTCAGTGGCTCTTTCCCGCCCCAGCTGAGTTCCAGAAGTGATCCGCGCTCTGGCTTGTTCGGCCCCGAAATGGTGCCGGACCCCAACAGGTCGCCCGTGTTCATCGGACACCCAGACGTCGAGTGATGCGCTAACTGCTGCGCCGCCGAGTAGTACATCTCGCGATAATTGGTTCGTGCGATGGTCGTGGCGTCTTTATTCTCTGGCGCCATCGTTACGGATAGATCGATGTCATAGAGCATCGGGCCGCAATCCTTCAGGTGGTCCAGCAGGGCAAACTCACGGTCGGGCGTATCGCAGCGGAACGGTTCCAGCGCCGCTTTGGTCACGATCCACGGGCTGATCGAGGTCGCGGTCGCCTTGGCCTGAAATGGCCCCAGCGGCTGGTATTCCCAGGCCTGAATATCGCGCGCGGACCAGTCGTTTAGCAGGACATAGCCAAAGATGTTGTCATCGGCTTCCTGCACTGAAATTGGGCCGTCAGACGGTGTGCCCACGATTGCACCCATCTCTAGTTCGATATCAAATCGACGGCTGGGCAGGAAAGCAGGCAGGTCCTGATCGGGCGATTTCAACTGACCCCAGGGGCGACGGATATCCGTGCCTGAAACGACAACAGACGAAGCGCGGCCGTTATAGCCGATGGGGATGTGCAGCCAGTTCGGCGGCAACGCGTTTTCCGGGCCGCGGAACATGGTGCCCACGTTCTGGGCATGGTGGCGGCCCGCGTAGAAATCGGTGTACTCGCTGACGGCAAAGGGCATGTGCATCTCGGCCTCGTCCTGCGGGATCAGCAGACCTTCGATCTTGTGCTGTTCGTCCGAATCTTCAGCCAATAGCGTAGATAGGCGGTCGCGCAATGCAGCCCATACGGCAGGGCCTTCTTCCATCAGCGGATTCCAGAAGGGCAGATCGAACAGCGGCTCATCCGACAGCGTGATTAATCCATCAGCTTCGGCAGCAGTCACGTCGAAGATCATGTCTCCGATGGCGACGCCGCAGCGGGGCTCGGTGGATTCGGTCGAGAACACGCCATAAGGCAGGTTGTTCAGCGGGAAGGGGTGGTCGGCGGAATTGGCCGATGCGACCCAGGATTTCTTCAAAGGCATATTGCGTCCTTATGTCTTTCGGTTACGAGGCGGCGCGCAGGGATTTGAAGCCCAGCAGGACTGCCGCCAATATCATGAAGCTGCCACCGATCCGGTCGAGCCAAAGCCTTGCCGGCCCCTGCAGGCGCCGGGCCAGCCAACTGGCAGTGGAGCCATAGGCCATCAGAAACAACCCGTCTATGATCAGATATGTGGCCGAGAGGATGGCGAATTGCGGCCAGAAAGGCAGCGCGCCATCGATGAACAGCGGAAACAGAGCGGCGAAGAACACCACTGCCTTGGGATTCGCGGCAGAGGTGATGAAGCCCTGCATCCAGAGCGTCTTGCGGCTGGCAAGTGGCGCATCGTTGGTTTCGGCAACGCGTGCCTTCACGATTTGCTTGACGCCGAGATAGACCAGATAGGCCACGCCCAACCACTTGATCACGGTAAAGGCGGTCCCGGACGTGGCGATCAGGGCAGCCAGACCCAGACCGGCGGCCAACATTTGAAAGAAATTGGCCGTCAAATCACCCGCAGCGGTAAAAAAACCTCGCCGCAGCCCATTGGTTGCCGAGTTCGACAGCATCAGCAACTGGCTTGGCCCCGGTGTGCTCATCAGCAACAACACCGTCGCCACATAGGTGATCCAGATATCAAAACTCATCTCGTCTCCGGTGATCCTTCAACTTGTCACTTGTCGAATAATAGTTGATTTTGTAACTAACAAGGATGACCCAGCCTAAAAATGACCAAAAAGATGAGTTTGATTTGCGAAATTTCCTGCCGTTCCTGTTGAATCAGGCGGCCGAGGAAAGTTCGCTTGAGTTTCAGCGCGTTTACAAGGATCGCTACGGAATGCTGCGCACCGAATGGCGGGTGCTGTTTCATCTGGGCAATCATGGTGAGATGACCGCACGCGACATTGTTGAGCGTGCCAAAATCCACAAAACCAAGGTCAGCCGTGCGGTCAGCCGATTGCAACAGCGCCGATATTTGCAAAGGTTGCGGGATGAAAATGACCGGCGGGTTGAGCGGCTATCGCTGACCTCGGCTGGCCAGAAGGTTTATCGTGAGCTAAGCGGTATCGCGCAGGATTATGATCAGAAACTGGCATCGCGTTTCACCACGGGTGAGGCCGCTTTGCTGCGCATGATGCTGCGACGTCTGGCCGGAATGGATTAGGGTACTGGTAATCCGGTGCAGCTGCCCCCAGATCAACGTCATAACGGACACAGGAACGACACATGACAGCGCCGGATTCCCCAACGGCAAAATCCCATGATCTGATAGATTGGTTGGTGACCCGAGGCCTGGAAGGGGCCGACAAACAAGAACTTCTGGACGGGTATTGCACCCGTTTAGTTGATCTTGGTGTGCCCTTGATGCGCTTTCATGCGGCGCAACCGGCCTTGCATCCCGTCTATGGCGGAACGGGCTATAGCTGGTACCGCAGCAAAGGAAGTAATCTGGAAACCTTCGAGTATTCCGAAGAGCCCAGTGAAGTTTGGACACAAAGTCCGCTATATGCCGTATTGCACGAAGATATCGATGCTATCCGTGAACGGCTGGTCGACCAGAACGAACCCAGCCGCTTTCCCCTGCTAAACGAGTTGCGGGAAAACGGAGCCACGGACTATTACGCGACTGGCATCAGCTTTGATGTGCCGGCTCAACGCAACCCCTATGATGCGAAAGAGGCAATCGACGGCGTCTTGATGTCCTGGTCCAGCAATGCGCCGGAAGGATTCTGCGACGATGATCTGGACGTGATCAATACGGCGCTACCGCATCTGGGGCTGGCTCTGAAGTCAGCCTCGAACGCGCGGGTGTCGAAAGATTTGATGCGGGTTTATCTGGGGCGCGATGCCGGTCGTCGGGTCTTGTCCGGTGAAATCCGTCGCGGGTCACTGCAGCAGATTGATGCGGTGATCTGGAACTTCGATCTGGAAGGGTTCACCAGCCTGTCAGAAGAGATGCCAGGGATCGAAGTCATAGATATGCTGAATGACTACCTGGGTGTGGTGGTCGATGTTGTTCATCAATGCGAAGGCAACATCCTGAAGTTCATGGGCGACGGTGTCATGGCGATGTTTGATGTCGGCGAGATCGATGCCGATGCCCGCGCTGCGCTGGCTGCGGCGACCATGCTGCAAGAGCGTATGGCCGAATTGAACACTCAGCGGAGTTCACGGGGACAACCGGTTTCGAACTATACGCTGGCATTGCACTCTGGTGAGATCCTCTATGGAAACATCGGCTCCGAAAGTCGGCTGGATTTCACGGTAATTGGTCCGGCGGTCAACCAGACGTCCAGAATTGCGGGGATGCATCGGTCACTGGGGCAGCGCATCCTGATTTCCGACGATGTAGCCCGTGCGGCCCATCCCTGCGATCAGGATCTGATCTCGGTCGGTCGCTATATGTTGCGGGGCGTGGCAGAGCCGAAAGAGCTGTTTACGATTTACAGAACGGCGGGCTAACCGATCACCGACACCTGTGCCAACGCGTGCGACTGCTGCTGCGCACGATTTCATAGAATGAAATCGATCCGGAAACTTTTAAATTTTCCGGGGTCTTGGGCGGATATGTTGGGTAATTCGAGCTGTGGTCGCTCAGAAATCGATCTCAACACCCGGCAAGCTCAGTTCCTTCATCATGTCGCGCAGTTCCTGGCGTGCGGCGATGTTGGAGATATTGAGCTGCTTGACCCCGATATCCTTGAGGTCCAGCAAAGTCAGTCCGCGCGGGAACAACTCGCGGAAAATCACTCGCTCGGAAAAGCCCGAGGCGACGCGGAAGCCGATGCGCTGTGACAGCATCTCGATCGCGCGTTGCATCTTTTCCTTGTTGACCATGCGCTGGGTGCCGACCCGGTTGCGGACGACGACCCAGTCGATCGGTTTCAGCCCAGCTTGGGCGCGCAGTTGGCGGGCATTCCAGACCATCTCGGAATAGACTGAGGGGCCAAGGATTCTCTCACCTTTGGAATCGATCCGCGCCAGCAGGTCAAAATCGATGAAACTGTCGTTCAGCGGTGTAATCAGCGTATCGGCCAGCGAATGTGCAACCTGGCTGAGTCGAGTGTGCGAACCTGGGCAGTCGATCAGGATGAAATCGCTATCGCTTTCCAGTTCGGCCACGGCGGCCGAAAGGCGGTGGTCATAGATGTTTTCACCGGGTTGCAGAGCGCTGGCGTCAATCTCGGGCAGGTCGTGGTGGCGTGGGCTGGGCAGAGACAGGTCCGAGCCGTTCAGGAAGTTCAAGCGGTTCTCGAAATAACGACCCAGACTGCGCTGCCGCAGGTCAAGATCGAGTGTGCTGACCTTGTGCCCCAGCCGTGCCAATGCAGTGGCCACATGCATCGACACGGTTGATTTGCCTGCGCCGCCCTTTTCGTTCCCGACCACAATGATATGTGCCATGCCTGTATTCCCAAGTCCCGCCGTGTTTGCCTACACGTTGTTGGCAGCCACTATATGTTGTGTAGGCCGGGAAGGGAAGAACCTCGGGCCGTCTTGAGCGGTATTATCAAGCCTCAAATTGGAAAAGTGCTTGGTACTTGGGGGTTAGGGTAAATCCTTGCCAAACACACACCCCTGTTTCACTGTCCATCCTATGGATTTGTGATCGAGGGCAGCCGTTGGACCATCTGTTTCTGAATGTCCTGAACGTGGTTCTGCCCGTTCTGATCTGCGCTGGAATCGGTTATGTTCTGGCGATTATCAAGGCCCCATTTGATAACAAGGTCATTGGCGGGATCGTCTCGCGGGTCGGGTATCCGACTCTGATCATCTCGCACTTGTCGACCACCCAGATCGCGGTGGGAACCTTTCTTGATGTCATGACGGCCGCCGCTTTGGCGATTGCGGGTTTTGGCCTGTTGGGATTCGCCGCGCTCAAGCTGATGCGACTGCCCGTGCGGGCATTTCTGACGCCACTGATGCACGGCAATGTCGGCAATGTCGGTCTGCCCATTACCCTTTTGGCGCTGGGTGATGCGGGCATGGCCTATACGATGGCATTTGTGGTGGTTGTGCTGATCAGCATCTTCACAATCGGCATGTGGATTCCGGCCGGAGAATTCTCACCCAAGAAACTGGCGACATCGCCGATTATTTACGCGGTCGCGTTGTCGCTGGTGCTGATGGCCACGGGCACCAGCCTGCCGCAGCCGGTGGCCAAGTCCTTTGATATTCTGGGCGGGCTTTCGATCCCGCTGATGTTGCTGACGCTGGGCCATACGCTGGCGACGCTGCGGATCAAAAGCCTTGGGCGCGCCGTTTTACTGACAGCGCTACACCTGCTGATGGCTGTGGTGATTGCCAGCGCATTGGTCTGGACCTTCGGTTTCACCGGGGCCGAACGAGGCGCGGTGATCCTGTGCTGTTTGATGCCATCTTCCGTCGCGACCTATTTGTTTATCGATCAGCATGTGCCTGAATACGGGCCAGACGTGGCCGGGTTCATTCTAGTTTCGACTCTGTCCACGATCCTGGTGCTGCCGTTGGCGCTGTCCTACTGGATCTAATAGGCGCTGGGCGCGCAGCGCGCTAAAAACAGTATCTATCAGCAAAAAACCGTTTAATAATAGGCACAACACGGTGCCCGAAGGGCCAGCGCGCTATTCCTGAACGGGGGACAGGCAGATGCCAAAAGACGTCACTGAGGACATATCCGGCGCGGGAGGGGCACGTCTGGTTCTGGTGATGACCGCGCTGTGCATGATGGTTGTTGGCTTCAACACAACCGCCGTTGCGACGATCCTGCCAAATCTGAAGGCCGAGTTCGATCTGTCGCCTTCCAGCCTGCAATGGGTGATGGCGATCTATACAGTGGTTAGCGCGACCCTCGTTACCATCGTCAGCCGACTTGGCGATATCACCGGCAAGATGGGCGTCTTCTTTGCCGGAATGATCGTGTTCGGTCTTGGCTCGGCTCTCGTACTGTTCTCACAAGATGCAGCCATGCTGCTCGCGGGTCGCGGGGCACAGGGCGCAGGCGCAGCGGCGCTGTTTGGCACCTCACTTTCGCTGCTGACCGCCGCCACGCCCGAGGAGCAACGGGCCAGCGTCACCGGAGCCTGGGGCGCAATCGTCGGGTTGGCAATCGGCGTTGGTCCGATCGTCGGCGGTGCTTTTGCGCATTACCTCAGCTGGCGGGGCGTGTTTGCCACCGATCTGGCGCTGCTGATCGTGGCCTTTGTGGTCGGGTTGCGGGTCAGTAAAGAGCATTACGTCCCCGACACCCGTCTTGCAGGCGCAAAATTCGATCTTTCGGGGGCAGTCGCACTAGTCCTGCTGCTTGGCCCGTTGTCCTTTGCGCTCAGCAATGGGGAAAGCCACGGATGGGCCACAAGATCGACCCTGATCCCGCTTGCTGTGTCGGCTGTGGCGGTGATTGCGCTGGTCATCACCTCGCGCCGCAGCGCAGACCCCCTGATCGAGCTGCGGTATTTCCGCCACCCCCGCTATTTCATGGCGGCGGCAGGGATGTTCATCACCGGCTTCGCGCTGTTCAGCTTTTTCGTCTATTTCAACGTCTTCGTGCAATCGCCGGATGCATTCGGCCTGTCTGCCGTCGGGGCCGGGGTGGCGATCCTGCCACTAAGCCTCAGCATGTTCGTCGTGTCGGTGGTCGCCCCGCGCTTTCTGGCTCCTTACAGTTTTCGATGGCCGGTGATTTTGGGCATGGGGTTCATGGCTTGCGGGTTCCTGCTGTTGACCACAACGACGAACACAACCGGAATGGGTGCGATTTGGTGGAAGCTGGTCATCATCGGGATCGGGATGGGCATCGGCTTTTCGCTGCTGCCGCGTCTGGGCTTGCGCTTGTTGCCAGAGGAGCATGTGGGTCAGGGGTCGGGCGTGGTGAATGCGTTTCTTTATTTTGGGGCCACGCTTGGTGCGGTGGTCGGCGGGTTGGCCGAAGCGATCACCACGCGGCGCGGTCTGACCGAAGTGATCAACGCCTTGCCCACCGGGTCCGAGCAACGGGCTGATCTGGCCCATGCGCTAACACATGGCACCGCCAGTCAGGTGCAGCAGCTGATCGCGGCGCTTGATCCGAGCACGGGCGAGGCTCTGGCGCGTGCCCTGCGGGACCTTCAGGATGATGCCTTTAACAGCGCCATGTTCGTCGCTGCCGTGGCCACGTTTTTGGGGATGATCCTAGCTACCGTGCTGCTGCGAGGCCCCGTACCCCCACCGCACAGCGCCGTTGATCTGACCAAGGACTGATTGTCAGCGGGTCCCTTGTGACCATCGCCCAATCGGCCTAGGTTTTCGCCATGTGTGGAAAATTTGCAGCCGGTCACCTGACGCAGCGGGAAATGCTGGCGATTACCGAGTATTTTCTCTACGGCAAGGTCTCGCCTGATCTGCCCGAACAGCTGCCTTCGGGTGGGTACAATGTGTCTCCGACCAATCGGGTTGGCATGGTCCGTTGGGACGGCGACCGGGCCGAGCTGGCGACGGCGCGCTGGCAGATCAAGGACCCGCGCAGCAAGAAGCCGATGATCAACTCGAAGATCGAAAATGTCAGCTTCTGGCAGGAGTACTGGAACAAGGGGCGCTGTCTTATTCCGGCGCTGGGCTATTACGAATGGCCCAAGGATCAGGGCCATGATTGCCCGGTTTACATCACGGTTCAGCGCAATGCCCCGGTGATGTTCTTTGCGGGGTTTTACCGAACGGATGACGGCAGCCATAGCTGTACAATCCTGACCCGGCCACCCAGCCCTCAGATCGCGCATATTCACAGCCGAATGCCGGTGATCCTGACCCCGGATGAGATCGAAAGCTGGCTATCGGGCGTCACAACTGCGCAAGTGGCGCAGCAGTCGTTGGGCACGCAGTACGAAGGCCGGTTCGAATATCACACCGTTAAACCCATTAAACGCGGGGCCGAGGGTGAGGACATGATCGAGCCCTACACGCCGCCCGTCCAGACCGGGTTTGATTTCTGAGCCTGCAGTAAACGCGGCAGGAGAACAAAAAAGGCCGCCCAAACAGGACGGCCTTTCGCATCTTGAATAAAGTCCGACTTAGAAGCCCAGACCTTCGTATTTCTTCTTGAACTTCGACACACGGCCGCCAGCGTCCATCAGGCGCGATGAGCCACCGGTCCATGCGGGGTGCACGGAGGGGTCGATTTCCAGAGCCAGCTGGTCGCCTTCGGCGCCCCAGGTGGATTTCATCTGAACCACGGTGCCATCGGTCATTTTGACGTCGATGAGGTGATAATCGGGATGGATGTCTTTTTTCATCTTTCCGCTCCTTACGCCTCGGCGCCAGCCTTGGGCTTGTAGTTGGTGACTTCTGCGATACGTGCGGATTTACCACGACGGGTACGCAGATAGTACAGTTTGGCGCGACGAACGCGGCCACGGCGGACAACGGTGATGCTGTCGATGTTGGTCGAATGCAGTGGGAACACACGCTCCACGCCTTCACCAAACGAAATCTTGCGAACGGTGAACGAACCGGCGATGCCGCTGCCACCTTTGCGCGCGATGCAGACGCCTTCGTAGTTCTGCACACGGGTACGCGACCCTTCGGTCACTTTAAAGCCGACACGGATGGTGTCACCGGCTTTGAAATCGGGGATGTCTTTCCCCAGGGCGGCAATCTGTTCCGCCTCAAGCTGTGCGATCAGGTCCATCGCATTTACTCCTATCTGCTCGTGGTTGGTCCACGAAGTTTGGGCACGGCCTGAGAGCTCTTGGTCTTCACCGGGTCCTGCGTACAGCCCGCCAGAGGTCAGATCGAATGTTCCTTTTGGTCCGGTCCGCCCTGTCGCGCTGTGGCCGAAGAAAGCCGGGCGTCACGTCAGGATGCAAACCAAAACACCGGAGTCGCGTAACGCCACACCGGATTGCGCTGCTTTACGGGCTTTGCGGGCGGGGATCAAGACTTATTCGTGGGGAAACAGGTGAGTTTTTGCCGCCCGTCAAATCCGCCGTTGCCTTGTCCGCCAGATCAGGCATTCTGGGATCAATTATAAGAGCAGATATTTGATACAGGATCATAAGATGCGCAAAGCAATCCTGCTGGCCGTTCTGGCACTTGCACTCGTCTCATGTGGCCGCCGCGGCCCGCAGCCACAGGCGGTTGAGCCGCAGGCCTTCGCGGACACGACCCCGCCTTCGATCATCTACCCCGCCTTTGGTGACGCTGACCCGCACCCGTGGGAAGGTCGCCACCCCGGCCAGTACCCCGTGCACGGGCTGGATGTCTCGCGTTGGCAGGGGCCGATTGATTGGCGCACCGCACAGAAGAACGGTGTCAGCTTTGCCTTCATCAAAGCCACCGAGGGCGGAGATTTTACCGACCCGATGTTCGACGAGCACCGACGCGGCGCACAAGCTGCCGGAGTGCCGTGGGGGGCCTATCACTATTACTATTTCTGCCGTCCGGCCCATGAACAGGCGCGTTGGTTCATCCAGAACGTGCCCAAAGGGGCCGACCTGCCGCATGTGCTGGATATGGAATGGACGCCTCATTCCAAAACCTGCACCCTGCGCCCTGATGGCCGAACCGTTCGGGCCGAGGCGCAGCGGTTCCTTGATATTCTCGAGCGCCACTATGGCCGACGCCCGATTGTCTACACGACGGTAGATTTCTACGGCGACACCGATATCGGACGACTTCCCAAAACCGAGTTCTGGCTGCGCTCGGTCGCGGGCCACCCGCGCAACGTTTATCCAGGCTCGGTCTGGCGGTTCTGGCAATACACCGGCACCGGGCTGGTGCCGGGGGTTCAGGGTAAGGTGGACATCAACACCTTCAACGGCACGCCGGAAACCTGGGCGTTGTGGAAGGCAACCCGTTAGTCTTAGCCCTTATCTTCTGATTTTCGATAGGCGTCCCACAGATCGGGCCGCCGTTCGCGGGTGATCTGTTCCGACATTTCATGACGCCAATCCGCAATGCGTCCATGGTGGCCTGACATCAGGATCTCGGGGATCGGGCGGCCTTTCCAGTCGGCGGGGCGAGTGTATTGCGGATGCTCCAATAAGCCAGAGGAAAAGCTCTCCTCTTCGGCTGAGGCCTGATTGCCCAGAACGCCCGGGATCAGCCGCACGGTGGCGTCGATCAGGGCCTGCGCGGCGATTTCACCCCCGGTCATGACAAAATCACCCAAGCTAATCTCTTGCACGCCGTAATGTTCCAGCACGCGCTCATCGACGCCTTCGAAACGACCACATAACAGGGTCATGCCATCGCAGCGAGCCAGGTTTTGCATCATTTTCTGATCCATCCGACGCCCACGCGGGCTGAGGTAGATCAACGGCCAGTTGCCCTGGATGCCCGCCATTGTATGCTCAATGGCCTCACCCAGCACATCGGCACGCAGCACCATGCCCGCACCGCCGCCCGCCGGGGTGTCATCCACATTGCGGTGCTTGCCGATCCCGAATTGGCGCAAATCCACAGTTTCCAACTGCCATAGCCCTTCTTGCAGGGCCTTGCCGGTCAGGCTTTCGCCCAGAACACCGGGGAAGGCAGATGGGAACAACGTGATGATCTTGGCCTTCCACACCCCGTGCAGATCGGGCGTCGGCGTCATCAACTCGCGCGGCTTCAACGTTGGACGGATGGCTTTGCGGCCATGGGACTTTCCGGGTTTATCTGTCATCTCGAGCCGATCAGATCATTCTGGGTGCTTTGAACCAAAGCCGTCTTTTGATCGATCAGCGCAGCATCGTCCAGATCGGATCGGTTCATTTCCAGCATCTGCTGCAAGACATCCTCGGGCAGGCGTGGGTTTGATCGGGTCGGGCCTGCCAATTCGGCGGCTTTGTCCGCAGGCAGGTCAAGGAATTCAGCAAAAGTGCTTCCAAGCCCATGTCGCTGGCCCTGCAGGTCTTCCAGCCATTCGGTGCGGACCGAGACCGAGGGCAAACGGTCGCGCACAGCCGCAGCAGCAATCTGAGGCGACGGCACCGGTTCAAGTCTTGCGCGGAAAGTCTCAAAATCCTGAATTAGGCGTGATCGTTGAAGATCATGTGCCCACAGGCTGCGCAGCCAGCTTCCGCGTTGGCGCAGCGAGTAGTAGATCGTGATATGCACCTCTTCCCCGGCAAACCGGTCGCGGATCAGGCCGACAAGGCACGAGGCGAGCTCGGGCGCGGCCTCATATCCCACCGCGACATTGCGGCTGGGGCGCAGGCCCGAGAAATTCTCTTCGCTCAGAACCAGCCCGCGCTTCTGGCCGAATTCCAGTGAATTCAGGAAGTGACGCATCTGATCCTTGAAATCGCTCATCGCGCCGGGGGTGCCGTAGACGGAATAGCGTGTGGCTGCTTCGGACAAGCCGGTTTTGCGGGTCCGATAGGGCAGGACCAAAGCATGGTGCGGCCAGATCAGTGAGCGGTTTTCGAACAGAAAGGACTGTGCCGCCGTTGTCCCGGTCTTGTGCAGACCCAGATGCAGCAACACGCGGCGCATTACAGCAGGCCCTCGGGCGGATCAGCGATGATGCGGCCCTTGTCCAGATCAACGGTCGGAACGGATTCGAGTGTAAACGGCAGCAGCACGGTGGCCTTTAAGCCCGGCCCATGCAGTTCCAACAGATCCGCCGCACCGTGATTTTGCACCGATTTCACTCGGCCCAGCAGCGTGCCGCCGGTGTCATAAACCTCAAGCCCGATAAGGTCGGTGTGGTAAAACTCATCATCCGGCAGCGACGGCAATTGATCGCGCCGCGCATAAAGGCGCAGACCGTTCAGCGCATCCGCCGCTTCCTTGGTCTCAATGCCACCCAGCCGGGCGGCAAAGCCGTTCTTGATCGCGCGGGTCAGGACTAGGGGATAGCGCTCTTTACCTTCTTCGTCTGTCAGCGGCGAATAGCCTTCGATATCCTCGGGGACGGCACAGAAACTTTTCAGCCGCACCTCGCCGCGCACCCCATACGAGCCCGCGATGCTGCCTACGCAGATCAGATCACTCATTTCGACCATCCGTCACACATAGCCCGTCCCGCCATTGTCCGATCACCTCGCACGCCTCGCGCTGGTTCGAGCGTTCGAAGAATACGCCCACAATAAATGCGATCGCCAGCAGGATGGGAAGACGTAACAATCCGAACATGTCTAGCGCACCTCGATGGGCAGAGAGGTGTCTCTGCATTCCCAGCCGACCTGCTCCAGTTCCGGCGTATCGGATTGGGCCTCGGGCCAGCCCAAGCAGAAATATCCGATCAACCGCCAGTCCTCGGGGACATCCAGATCGCGCACCATCTGGTCCGGGTCGAGGATCGAGACCCAACCCAGCCCCAGCCCTTCTGCCCGTAAGGCAAGCCAGAACAGGGTGATGGCAGAGACCACAGAATAGCGCCGCATCTCGGGCATAGTACCTGCGCCCAGACCTTGACCCTTGTCGGTGGCATCGTCGCAGAACACGGCCAGCTGCACCGGAGCTTCTTTCATCCCGGACAGTTTCAGCTGGCTGTACAGCTGCGCCTTTTCGCCGGAATACCCGCTCAGCGCCCGCTCGTTGGTCGCTTGGAAATTCTTCAGCGCCGCGTCGCGCGCGGCCTGACTTTCGATGCGGATCACACGCCAGGGTTCGCTGAGCCCAACAGAAGGGGCCAGTCGAAACGCGTCGAGGCAGCGCGTAAGCACTGCCTCGTCAATTGCATCGGTGCGAAACCGGCGCACATCACGCCGGAGCCGCATCAACAGATCGAACTGCGTGCGAAAATCGTCGGAAAAGGCCTGATCCTGCACGCGCCCGACTGCTTATTCTTCTGCAGCAGCTTCTTCAGCCGGTGCAGCAGCCGCTTCGGCAGCTTCAGCAGCCTTGGCAGCTTTCTCTTCCGCGCGTTCCTGAGCTTTCTTGCCCGGAGTACCCTTGTTGGGGTTGTTGCGCTCGGCCTTGTCACGGGCGCCGGCAGCTTCCAGCATACGTGCGATCCGGTCGGTGGGCTGTGCGCCCTGATCCAGCCAGTACTGGATGCGCTCCATGTTCATTTTCACGCGCTCTTCGCTGTCTTTCGGCAGCAGCGGGTTGTAGGTGCCCAGTTTTTCGATGAAACGACCATCGCGCGGCATACGGCTGTCAGCCGCAACAATGCGATAGAAGGGACGCTTTTTCGAGCCGCCGCGGGCGAGACGAATTTTCATTGCCATGGTGGTATCTCCTTTGAATGGCGTATCCGGTGCTAGACCGGCTTAGTTCTGGTGTTTCTTGTGGTGTCGGATGACTTCCTGAATGATGAAATTCAGAAAAGCCTTGGCGAAATCGGGGTCCAGATCGGCCTCTTTCGCCAGGTCTTCTAACCGTGCGATCTGCGCAGCCTCGCGCGACGGATCGGACGGGGGAAGGTCGTGTGCGGCCTTGAGCTTGCCAACGGCCTGCGTGTGCTTGAACCGCTCGCCCAGCGTATAGACCAGGATCGCATCCAGCCGGTCGATGCTTTCTCGATGGTCTTTCAACAGCGCAGCAGCCTGTGTCACGGGGTTGTTCATTGGCCGGTCCTTTCGGTGGTCAAATCAATCTGCGGATGACGCCAGATCTGAGCGTGCTTGCCCAAAAGCTCGGCTCTCTCAATCTCCAGCGTTGCGCCCAGCCGTTCGGCCAGCGCGCGCGAGCGATCATTGGCATGGGCGATGTAAGAAATCACACCGTTAAGCCCCTGATGCCGCGCTGCATAGTCGCGTGCAGCCGCGGCGGCCTCAAAGCCCAGACCTTTGCCTTCGGCCTCGGCCATCAGCGTCCAGCCCAGCTCGGGCTCCGCCCAGCCGGGTACGTAGATCATGCCTGCCCATCCCACGAATGCGCCGCTGGCCTTTTCAGTCAGATGCCACAGACCATAACCGCGCAGCGCCCAATGACCCAATCTGTTCGAAAGAGAGCTCCAGCTTCCAAGCGCGTCCTTGGGACCACCAACCATATGGCTGCGCTCGGTCGCGTAGAACGCGGTCATCGCAGGCAGATCGTCCAGATGCGGCGCGCGAAGGATCAGGCGATCGGTTTCGACGGTGGGTATAGTGAACGAGGTCATGCATATGCCTCCACGCCACCATTTACCAGATCGGCAGGCGCAGAATGACGCCAGACCTGCATCGCCCCGAAAGCCGGGTGTTCGAACATATATTCAAACTGCGCGCCCAGCCGTTCCGCGACAGCCTTGCTGCCCAGATTATCCGGATCGATCAGCGAGATTGCGGTTTCCCAGCCCAGCACGTCATAGGCATGTGCACGTGCAGCCAGTGCCGCTTCGGTCGCATAACCCTTGCCGGTGGCGTGGTTCATAAGCGTCCAGCCAATTTCGGGCTCGGGCCAGCCGTGAGGGTTCCACAAGCCAACATGGCCTACATAGGTGCCGGTGTCTTTTTCCTCGACACCCCAGAAGCCATATCCCCGCATCGCCCAGTGGCCTAATAGCATCGCAACAGCGCGCCATGTCTCATCCGGGCGTTTCGGGCCGCCGACGAATTTCGAGGCGTCGCTGGCAAAAAACTCTGCCTCAGCCTCAAAATCGGCCTCGCAGGGGGGCCGCATGATCAGGCGTTCGGTTTCCAGCGTTGGTATGGCCATGGCAAGTGTCATGCCTGCACCTCGCCGTATCGCCAGACATGCTGGGTTGGGCCAAAGGCGCTTTCGGCAACGGCGTCGCGCGTTGCACCCAGACGCTGAGCCAAAGCGTTCGAACGAGCGTTGGACTGCGAAACGTAGCTTACGAACTGGCCGGATCCGAGCAGATCAAGCCCAAAATCGCGAACGGCGCTGCACGCTTCGGTCGCGTAACCTTGCATGCGGAACTTGCTATCGAACATATAGCCAAGCTCGGGCTCGTGATCGTCCCATTCGAGGCCCAGAATGACGAAGCCAATGACCTGATCATCGTCTTTAAACGTGACGGTGAACAAGCCGTGACCATGCAAAAGCCAGCCTGATGTGTAGTAGGAAAACTCAGTCCAGGCGTCCTGCTCGGTATCGCCAAAGCTGTCCTTGCAGATCGATGTCCACACCGGCAGGTCGTCCAGAGTGGGTGCACGCAGAACCAGCCGCCGGGTCTCAATGACCGGCAGGGCCGCGCGATACTGCGCTGCTGCCATCGCCGCCTTTCCGGACGGGGGCTGGGTGCAGCGTGCTGACGTCACTTTTTCTTTCCAAAACCGCTCAACCCCGGGGGCAGGCCCATGCCGCCACCCAGTCCGGGCAGACCGCCGGGCATCTTACCGCCCATCGCTTTGGCGGCTTGTTCCAGCGCCTTGGGGTCCATGCCCGCAGCCATTTCCTCAGGCGAGGGGCCGCCTTTGCCGAACATGCCTTTCATGGCCTGTTTCAGCATCTTGCCTTTGCCCATTTTGCCCATCTTTTTCATCATGTCGGACATCTGCCGGTGCATCTTGAGCAGCTTGTTGAGATCGCTGACCTCCATACCCGAACCGGCGGCGATGCGTTTCTTGCGGCTGGCTTGCAGCAGTTGCGGGTTGGCGCGTTCGCGTTTGGTCATCGACTGGATCAGCGCGATTTGCTGGCGCAGGATTTTATCGTCCAGACCGGCCTGATCCATCTGCTTGGCCATCTTGTTCATGCCCGGCATCATGCCCATCATGCCCTGCATGCCGCCCATCTGGATCATCTGCTCCAGCTGCATTTTCAGATCGTTCATGTTGAACTGACCTTTGACCATGCGCTTCATCATGCGCTCGGTCTGTTCCATCTCCATCGTTTCCTGGGCTTTTTCGACCAGAGCAACGATGTCGCCCATGCCCAGAATACGACCGGCGATCCGGTCCGGCTCGAAGGTCTCAAGCGCGTCCATCTTCTCGCCCAGACCAACAAAGCGGATCGGCTTGCCGGTGACTGCGCGCATCGACAGCGCCGCACCGCCACGTCCGTCACCGTCCATCCGGGTCAGGACCACGCCCGAGATGCCGACCTTGGCATCAAACTCTTCGGCCACTTCAACAGCGACCTGACCGGTCAGGCCGTCGACCACCAGCAGCGTCTCGCGCGGGTCGACCACGTTACGAACCTGCTCGACCTCGTCCATCAGGACTTCGTCGATATGCAGACGACCCGCGGTGTCGAGCATATAGACGTCATAGCCGCCGAGCGTTGCCTGTTGCTTGGCGCGCTTGGCGATATCAACCGGCGTCTGACCGGGTACGATCGGCAGCGTATCTACACCAACCTGCGTGCCCAGAACCGCAAGCTGATCCATCGCCGCTGGGCGATAGACGTCGAGCGAGGCCATCAGGACCTTCTTGCCCTCTTTCTCTTTCAGGCGTTTCGCCAGCTTACCGGTGGTGGTTGTCTTACCGGAACCCTGCAGGCCGACCATCAGGATCGGGGCAGGCGGGTTGTCGATCTTCAGCGCACCGGGGTCTTCTTCGCCGCGCAGTGTATCGACCAACGCGTCGTGCACGATCTTAACGACCTGCTGGCCGGGCGTGATCGATTTGGTGACAGCTTGACCGGTCGCTTGTTCCTGTACTTTCTTGACGAACTCGCGCGCCACCGGCAGCGAGACGTCGGCCTCAAGCAGGGCAACGCGGACTTCGCGCAGGGCGGTTTTCACGTCTTCTTCAGACAGGGCACCCTGTTTGGTCAGCCGGTCAAAGACGCCGGAAAGGCGTTCGGATAGATTTTCAAACATGCCTTCGGCCTCCTTAGCCGGTTATCTGGTGGCGTGCCCTAGATAGGACGCGTCGGTTAAATGCACAAACGCCCCCACGGGCGAAACTCGCTGGTGGGGGGCGATCCCTGAACGACTCAAGGGACCGGAAGATCAAACGCTTCCGGATGTTGGCGGCGATTTAGGCCGATTGGCTGGCAGAGTCAACCTTGCGTGCCGGAAGCCAATCGTTGACCGCATCCACCAGCCGATGCGCGCCGCGCCCACTGGAATAAGCCTCGACAATGGGATGCCGTCCGGCGCTCATGCCCTCATCCAGTATTAGGACAGGGCGATAGAGGGTCGATGTGCCATTGTCGCTACGTGAGGTCGTGCTTTCGGTTTCCGCGTGCGAGAGGTGCGAGAGCTCATGTTCCACGGCATCATATCCAAAGACTGACTGTCTGCGGATCAGGATGCTGTTATTATTGCGATCCAGTATGACCTGCACGCGCCGGACAAAGGCGCAAAATGCACCAAAACCCATGCCTCCGCCGAATAGTGCGAAGAAAATGCCGAACAAGATACCCTCGCCACCTTCACTGGCCAAGAAGACGCCCGCGCCGACAAATGCCAGAATGAAGAAAACCAGCGTGATGCCGATGAACCATGGCGTATTGGACAGGATCAGTTGGCTCGGAGTGTTACGCGTGACTTTCATGGCGGCACGCTAGCACCGAATGCCGCGCCTGTCGTGGCTTGAATTTACCTGTCGGTTGGGCGATGAGCGCGCCATACGAGGAGGTTCCCATGGACGCATCATCTGCCTTTCAGGATACGTTGCCGCTCAGCTCGGATGCGCTTTTGGCGCAGTTGGATGAATGGGGGCTGCCCTATCGGTTGCATACACATATCCCGCTGCGCACGGTTGAGGATGCAAAGGGGGTGGAAGGCCAGTTCATGGTGCCGGGTGAAAACACATTGCGGCTTAAGAACCTGTATCTGCGCGACAAGAAAAAGCGGAATTATCTAGTGACGCTGGAACAGAGCCGCGAGATCGACCTCAAGGCGCTGGGCGCGGAGTTGGGGGTTGGCAACCTGTCCTTCGGCTCGGCGGATCGGCTGTTCCAGAACCTCGGCATCCGCCCTGGCGCGGTCAGTCCGCTGGCGATGATCAACGGCGTTGAGAACAACGTTAAGTTCTTCATGGACGCCGCCGCGCAACAGCCCGATGTCATCAACATGCACCCTTTGGTCAACGACCGAACCGTCGTTTTGTCGCGCGAAGACCTGATGGTGTTCTTTGATAAGATCGGGTGCGAGATAAACTGGCTGCCGTGATCACCCCTCAAGCGCTTCGTTCAAAGCGGCAGCGACATGGGCGGCGGAGGGGTTGACGAACAGGTGACCGTCCGCCTCGAACACCGGATCGTCCAGATGATCGGGGAAGGCCAGAGGCAACTCGGTACAGGCCAGCAAGATCGCGGTTCCGGGTGTGGCGTGTTTGTTGCAGAAGGCCAGCAGGCGCGCATGTGCGGTGTCGGATGCGCCGCCGTAGAAATCACTGTCGATCATCGCCTGCATCTCGGCGATCTCAGGCTCGGGCAGGCGTGTGTTTGCCGTGATACCCTCGGCGGCCAGCCGGTCGGCATAGTTTGTGGCCTGCATGGTGACTGCGGTTCCAAGGACCAAAGCATTGGTGGCGCCGGTCGAGGCGGTCGCGTCGGCGGTTGCGTCAAAAATGCTGAGAATAGGCATGGAGACGCCTTCGCGGATCGTGTGAAGCCGCGCGTGTGGCGTATTGGAGGCGATGATGCCGAAATCGCAGCCTGCGTGTTCCAAAGTCAGCAGTGCTTCGCGGAACACCGCGTCGAAAGCGGCCCAGCTGTCTTCGTCACCGGCCACGCCGCGCAAGGCGCGGGTTTTGGCTTGGGTGACGGATTCGATGGTCATGGGTGGGATGGGCAGCGGCGATCCGTGGCCGCGTTCAGCAAAATACCGACCCGCGCCTTCAGCGATCGCCCGGTAGTAGTCGACAGTTGAGGCCCAGCCAACACCGCCCAATATTCCAATCTTTTTCATGTGAAACGCCCAGTCTGCCGATTTGCCTCGGCGCAGACTGGACGGTTCAAGGGGGGCAGGTCAATCAGGCTGCCAGTTTGGTGACAGCTTTCTGCGCATTGGACAGGGTTGTTTCGGGGTCCAGTGCCATGCGATCTGCGGCGATGACCTCGACATCATGGATGCCGATGAAGCCCAGAACATGGCGCGCATAGGTGGTGGCAAAGTCGATTTCGGAGCCCACCGCCGTACCGCCCGATGCAACAGCAAGGATGGCGCGTTTGCCTTCCAGCAGACCTTTCGGTCCTTCTTCGGAATAGGAGAATGTCAGACCGGCACGGGCGACCAGATCAATCCAGGCCTTGAACGCGGCGGGAACTGAGAAGTTGTAGATCGGCAGGCCGATGACGATCGTGTCGGCCTTTTGCAACTCGGACACCAATTCGTCCGACAGGGCCAGCAGGTCTTTCTGTACCGCGTCACGCTGGTCGGCGGGGGTGAAATTGGCGCCGATCCAGTCTTCGGTCAGCAGGGGCAGGGGAGTGGCCAGATCGCGGCGGATGATACGCCCGGCGTTCAGGTGGCGAACCACGCGGTCGGACAGATCGCGGGTGGCAGATCCAGTGCGGCGGGCCGAGGCGTCGATATGCAGGATGGTTTTGGTCATTTCGGGGCGTCCTTTGTTGCGGAATTAGCTTCTGTTGCCCCAATATGGCTGTTGCGTGCATGAACAAAACTCGGATATATCAACAAGCATTGTTAGAATTTGCACATTGGATCAGATGCAATGGACAATTGGGATGAAGTGAGAACCGCCTATCAGGTGGCGCGCATGGGAACGGTCAGCGGCGCGGCGGATGTGCTGGGTGTGCACCACGCCACCGTGATCCGCCATATCGATGCAATCGAGGCGCGGCTGGGCGTCAAACTATTCCAGCGTCACGCGCGTGGGTACACACCAACCGAAGCGGGTGAGGACCTGTTGCGGGTCGCGCAGGCAACCGAAGATCAGTTCAACCAGTTGGTCGGTCGCATGAAGGGGCGCGGAGACGATGTCTCGGGCGAGATCGTGGTCACCTCACTGGCCTCACTGGCCCCGCTCATCGTACCGACGCTGACCGAGTTCCAGCAGACCCACCCGGGATTGATCGTGCGCTATCTGACCGGCGACCGCCTGTTCCGGTTGGAATATGGCGAGGCGCATGTGGCGATCCGCGCCGGGGCTGCGCCGGATCAACCGGACAATGTGGTGCAGCCGTTCATTCCACAAGAGGTCGGACTATTCGCCAGCAAGGCCTATCTCGCGCGCCACGGCAAACCCGCAAACGTTGCAGATTTCGCCAATCACCACTTCGTCGGCAATGATGACGAAAACAGCCGCGCGCCGTTTTCCCGCTGGCTACGTGCCAACGCGCCGGAGCAGGCGATCACTTTCCGCTGCACCAATAATTTCTGTATGCGAGAGGCTGTTCTGGCCGGTGCAGGCATCGGCTTTATGGCCCGTTGGGAGGCCGCGCGCGATCCCGATCTGGTCGAGGTGATGGCACCGTTGCCCGAGTGGTCTGGCAAGCTGTGGCTGGTGACTCATGTGGATCTGCACCGGACCACTAAGGTGCAGGCTTTCTTATCCTTCCTGAAAGATCAATCCAAGGGCTGGCTGCCGTGACACCGCAGGCGCGCGGCCATCTGGCCATGCTGACATTCTCGGCTTTGGTGGCGGGCAGTTTCTCGCTTGGCTCAATGGCGGCAAATGAGATCGCACCGTCGGCGATCACGGCAGCGCGCTTTGCGATTGCGGCGGTTGTGATCGGCATCGCTGCGATTGCCACAACGGGCATTCCGCGCAGCGCGGCTCGGGCACCATGGCGCTATCTGGTGCTTGGCGGATTGTTCGGAGCCTACTTTGTCCTGATGTTCTACGGATTGAAAACCGCTCCCCCGGTCAGCGCGGCGGCGGTCTTTACGCTGACCCCGGTCATGTCGGCGCTGGCCGGGTGGGTGCTGCTGCGCCAGATCACCACCCCACGCATGGCGCTGGCCCTGACGGTCGGTGCGGTCGGTGCGCTGTGGGTGATCTTCAGAGCGGATTGGCAAGCCTTTCAGGTCTTCGAGATCGGAGGCGGCGAGATCATCTATTTCTGGGGTTGCGCCGCGCACGCCGTCTATACGCCGATGATACGGCGATTGAACCGGGGCGAGCCTGCGGTGGTGTTCACCTTCGGTACGTTGGTTGCGGGGTGTTTGATCCTGACGGTCTGGGGCTGGTCCGATATCCGTGCAGTAGATTGGGGCAACCTTCCCGGGATTGTCTGGGTGACGCTGCTTTATATCTCGTTGTTTGCGACCGCCGCCAGTTTTGTACTGGTTCAGTTTGCAGCCCTGCGTTTGCCCGCGGCAAAGGTCATGGCCTACACTTACCTGACGCCCAGCTGGGTGATCCTGTGGGAAATCGCCCTGGGACGTCCTGCGCCGACTGCATTGGTGTTGGTTGGTGCCGGGCTCACCGCTGTTGCGCTGTTGTTGCTGCTGAAAGGAGAAGACGCGCCTGCAAACACTCCGGTGCGCTCGAATTGAAGCTTGTGATATCTACCTGATGTGGCAGCCTGCCTGTCACCACCAAGGAGCTGGGCCATGAAAACAATGTCACTTATTCCCGCATTGCTGGCGCTGTCCGCCTGTGCCCCCGGTGGCGCGAAAGACGCTGCAGAGGCGGACCTGCAAGCCAGCTGCGAAGCTCTGGTGGGCGCCGAAACCGGCACAGGGCCTGATGGTGTCAAAGCGATGTCGACCCAGTCCAGCCCGACAGGCTCGGTCACCAGCGTATTCGTGGCGGGGGCCGAGGCTCCGTGGCTCTGTCGTGCCGACCCAACGGGGGTTGTGACCGGGGTGGAGTATAGCCGCGAGGGCTGAGCCTGCCGTTTGGATCGTCCCGACGGGTCAGACTGGCGAACCGCCCGGGTCGACATATCTCAGGATCAGGAGGACGCCAATATGTTCAAACACATCATGGTCCCGGTCGACCTGCACTTGCCGCCCGAGGTCAAGAAAGCCACCGAGGTTGCCGCGCAATTGGCCAAATGGCAGGGCGCCAAAGTGACCATCGTCAGCGTCACCGGTCCGCAGCCTGGGGATAGCCACCTGACAACAGACGCGATCAAACAAGAATTGCAGACCTGCGCCAGTGAAATTGCGATGCAAAGCGGCACACGTGTGGACACACGCAACATTCACTCGGTTGATGTCGCGGTCGAGATCGACAAGGACCTGACCCACGCAGCAGAGGAAATGGGGGCCGATCTGATTGTTGTGGGAACCCACGCACCCCGGATCACAGACTATATCCTGTCCAGCCACGCGGGATATCTGGCCAAACACGCCAGCATGTCGGTTTTTGTTGTGCGTTAGGCCTCATCCGGGGGCAGTTCAACTTCAAGAAACCGCTCGAACGCATCCAGATTGACCGGTTCGAACTGTCCGAACCCCTGCATCCAAACCGAGGCCGCTCGAAGCGCGTCGGGTTCTAGTTTACACCACTTCACCCGTCCGCGTTTTTCCTGAGAAATCAGACCTGCTTTGGTCAGGATCACCAGATGCTTTGAAATCGCGGCCAGCGACATTTCGAACGGTTCGGCCACGTCGGTGACGGCCATGTCATCTTCCAGCAGCATCGCTAAGATGGCACGGCGGGTGGGATCGGCGAGGGCTGCGAAGACAGTGTCGAGGTCGTTGGACATGGTTCCGCTGAACCATAGCCTGTGAGTTTGGTCAACCATTTGGTTGAATATGCGGATTCAGGCTTATCCGCCCGGTCAGCGAATTATACGCCATCGGAAGGTTTCACGTGGTTTGTGATTTTATTATGAAAATCTTATACTTAGCGACGTTTATGCTGCGGCTTCATTGCCGTTGACTCTGCGCCTTCGGCCCCTTAGCACCCTACCCAAGACTGTGCGAGGGAAACGCCCGTGACCGAAGATGACCAAAAGCAGCGTATGGCGCAGCTGGAGGCCAAGATCGAAGCGGCGAAAAAGGCCAAAGCGCCGAAACCTCGTGCGGATGCTGACGTATCCGGAGGCGAGCTTGCCTGGAGGATGGTCATCGAATTGGTTTCCGGTCTGGGGATCGGATTTGGCATCGGATACGGGCTGGACAGCCTGCTCGGGACGATCCCGATCTTTCTGGTGCTGTTCACATTGCTGGGCCTTGTCGCGGGCGTGAAGGTTATGCTCCGCAGCGCGAAAGAGGTTCAAGAGAAACAAGCGGCCGCAAGCGCGACCGAGAAGGACGAGAGGGACTGAACGTGGCAACCGAGACCACCGCAGAAAAAGGCAGCAGCCTGGCTTTCCATCCAATGGACCAGTTTATCGTCAAGCCGTTGTTCGGCGACGGTGCGATTGCCTGGTACACGCCCACCAACGTGACCCTGTGGCTGTTCCTGGCGATTGCGGCGATCTTTGCCCTGCTGGTTCTCAGCACGTCCAAGCGCGCCATTGTTCCGACGCGGATGCAGTCGGTGGCCGAGCTGGCCTATGGTTTCATCTACAAGATGCTGGAAGACATCTGCGGCAAGGAAGGCGTAAAGTACTTCCCCTATGTCATGACCCTGTTCATGTTCATCGTCTGCGCGAACTTCCTGGGCATGTTGCCCATGTCCTTCACCACCACATCGCATTTCGCCGTGACCATCCCGCTGGCGCTGGCCGTGTTCCTGACCGTGACCGTTTTGGGTTTCGTCAAGAACGGCGCTGCGTTCCTGGGCTTGTTCTGGGTCTCCAGCGCGCCGCTGGCGCTGCGCCCTGTTCTGGCGATTATCGAGCTGATCTCGTACTTCGTACGCCCGGTCAGCCACTCCATTCGTCTTGCCGGTAACGTCATGGCAGGCCACGCGGTTATCAAGGTGTTCGCAGGCTTTGCCGCGATTGCCGTGATCTCGCCCGTGTCGGTTCTGGCGATCACCGCAATGTATGGCCTTGAGGTCCTCGTGTCCTTCATTCAGGCCTACGTCTTCACCATTCTGACCTGTGTGTATCTGAAAGATGCGCTGCATCCGTCGCACTAAGGTCCGAACCCCCAACATCGAAACTTCCAAATCGTAAGGAGAATTCTCATGGAAGGCGATCTCGCACACATCGGCGCAGGCCTGGCAGCAATCGGTTCCGGCGCAGCCGCAATCGGGGTGGGCAACGTTGCAGGCAACTTCCTGGCCGGCGCCCTGCGCAACCCTTCGGCGGCTGCTTCGCAGACCGCAACCCTGTTCATCGGTATCGCGTTCGCAGAAGCGCTGGGCATCTTCGCATTCCTGGTCTCGCTGCTGCTGATGTTCGCCGTATAATCTGCGGAACCTGATCCTTACGCGCAGATGGGCCCAAGCCATAGCGGCCCATCTGTTGTAAAGACAACGTTCCGACGGAGGACATCATGGCGACTGAACCCATTGCTGAAGAAGTAGTAGGCACATGCGTTGATTCCAGCGGCTACGCCGTCGGGATGCCGCAGCTCTGCTTCGATTGGTTCCCCAACCAGATTTTCTGGCTGGTCATCACGCTGGTCGTCATCTTTCTGGTCCTGTCCCGCGTGGCTCTGCCCCGCATCGCGGCAATCCTGGCTGAACGCCAGGGGACCATTACAAATGACCTGGCTGCGGCCGAAGATCTGAAGGCCAAAGCGGTCGAGGCCGAAGAGGCCTATAACAAAGCGCTGGCCGATGCCCGTTCTGAGGCTCAGCGTATCGCAGCGGAAGCCCGCGCCGAAATCCAGGCCGGTCTGGATGACGCGATTGCCAAGGCGGATGCGGAAATCGCTGCAAAGGCGGCTGAATCGGAAAAGGCAATTGCCGAAATCCGTGCAGGTGCGCTGGAAAGCATTCAAGTGGTTGCCAAGGATACGGCGGCTGAACTGGTCACAGCACTGGGCGGCGAGGCGGATGCCAAAGCCATCAACAGTGCAGTAGATGCGCAGACGAAAGGATAAGTGACATGCGGAACACTCTTGCCCTTATCCTGACCGTTGGTGCCGCCAGCCCCGCGCTGGCCGCAAGCGGCCCGTTCTTCTCGCTTGCCAACACTGACTTTGTCGTCACTCTGGGCTTCATCGTCTTTATCGCGGTCCTGTTCTACTTCAAGGTCCCCGGTATGATCGGTGGTGCGCTGGACAATCGCGCCGAAGGTATTCAAGCCGAGCTGGACGAAGCCCGCGCCCTGCATGAAGAAGCACGCAGTCTGCTGGCCTCGTACGAGCGCAAGCAGCGCGAAGTTCAGGGTCAGGCCGAAGCTATCGTTGCCGCGGCCAAGGAAGACGCGGTTCTGGCGGCTGAACAGGCTAAGGTGGATCTGGAAAAATCCATCGCGCGCCGTCTCGCGGCAGCGCAGGATCAGATCGCATCGGCTGAGGCATCTGCTGTCAAGGAAGTCCGCGATCAGGCCATCACCGTAGCGGTTTCGGCAGCCAACGCCGTGCTGGCCAAACAGATGACCGCAACGCAGGCGAACAAGCTGATCGATGCATCCATCGCGGATGTGGGTGAAAAGCTACACTGATCGCCTGGATCATATGATTTGAAAAACCCGAGGGCTTCAGGCTCTCGGGTTTTTTCTTTTCGTGGCTTCCAGTTTGAAGGATCAGACCTCTCCAGTCTCGTGCTTCAAACGCTGTTGCGCGATCTCTTCATTGCGCAGGGCCTTCTGCTGATCGGCCATGCAGCTTTTGACAAAGTTCAGATGATCTTCGACCGCCTTCCGTGCCCCTTTCGGGTCGCGGTCCTGCAGCGCTGTGTTGATGGCTCGGTGCTGGTCCAGAATTGCGTCGCGGGTGGTGCGTTGCTGGAACATGATCTGTCGGTTGTAGAATACGCCCTGCCGCAGCAGATCGAACATCGACCGCATCATATGCAGCATCACCACGTTATGACTGGCCTCGATGATCGCCATATGGAACTGGGCGTCCAGATGCGCCTCTTCTTCGGCTGCATTGCGGGCGTGGGCGTCTTCCATCTTGTCCAGTATGGTCTGCACCACCTTCAGATCGCTGCCCGAGCCCATGCGGGCGGCACGCTCAGCCGCTAGACCCTCCATGTCACGCCGGAATGAGAGATAGTCGAACACTGCCTCGTCGTGATTGCCGAACAACCGGATCAAAGCCGGCGCGAAGGCGGAGCCCAGCACCTCGGCCACATAGATGCCCGATCCGGCCTTGGCAGTCAGCAACCCCTGCTCCTGGAGGTCCGAGATTGCCTCGCGCAGCGACGGGCGCGACACGCCCATCCGCTCGGCCAGCTCCCGTTCCGAGGGCAGGCGTTCTCCGGGGCACAGAATGCCGCGCAGGATCAGCAGTTCGATCTGGCGCACAACAGCCAGTGACAGTTTTTCGGTTTGAACTTTTTGAAAAGGCATCTGGCTACCACTTGGAATTGGTCAAATCACTTGACCACGTTTGTAAGGGGCGTTCAAGTCGCTCACAGAGGTTGAAACATTAGGTCAGAATTATTGACATAAGAGGCGCATTGCCTAATCTGCGACCCAAGGGCGGAGGAGGCCCCCTACGATGGATCAGCTCTACGCCACCCGAACCGCTCGGATGAAGGCTTCCGAAATCCGCGAATTGCTGAAACTGCTGGGCGAGCCCGGTATCATTTCCTTCGCAGGCGGTATTCCCGACCCCGCTTTGTTTCCAGCAGAGGCTTTCGCCGAAGCGTTTCAAAATGCGCTTAGCCCAGATCAACAGGCGCAGGCGCTGCAATATTCGGTCAGCGAGGGCTATGCCCCGCTGCGTGAATGGTTGGCCGACCATATGCGTGGGATCGGCGTTACGTGCGGCATCGACAACATCCTGATCACCTCAGGCTCGCAGCAAGCGCTGGATTACTTGGGTAAGTTGTTCTTGTCACCGGGTGATACAGCGTTGGTTGGGTGGCCCACATATCTGGGCGCGCTCAATGCGTTTGACGCTTATGAGCCGCGCTTTGACCAGCTTAGCATCAATGGCAATCGTGGGGCTGCCGAATACCAGGCCGCCGCCGGCAACAGCCCGATCAAATTCGCTTATCTCTCCGCCGATTTTGCAAATCCGACTGGTGAGACGGTCGATCTGCGGGGCAGGGAGGCGCTGCTCGATCTGGCAGATGAATTGGATTACGCAGTGATCGAGGACGGAGCCTATCAGGCGCTGCGCTATGACGGCGATCCGATCCCTCCGATCCTCGCGTTAGAACAGGCGCGCAAGGGATCGATCGAGAACTGCCGGACGATCTATTGCGGCAGCTTCTCGAAAACTCTTTCACCGGGGTTGCGGCTGGGTTGGGTGGTTGCAGCAAAACCGGTGATCTCGCAACTGGTGCTGCTGAAACAGGCGGCTGATCTGCATTCTTCTACGATCAACCAGATGGCGGTGTATCAGGTGGCACGGGATCGCTTCGACACTCATGTCCCCATGATACGCCAGACCTATGCCGCGCGCCGCGATGCGATGCTTGAGGCGCTCAAAGAGCACATGCCCAATGGCGTCGACTGGACCCGACCCGAGGGCGGCATGTTCATTTGGGTCACTCTGCCCAAGGGAATGAACGGCGCTGACCTGCTGGCGAGGGCGCTGGAAACGGTCAAGCTGGCCTTTGTCCCTGGTCAGGCTTTCTATCCCGACGACACCGGGTCCAATACCATTCGACTGAGTTTTTCCAACTCGGATGAGAACACGATCCGCGAGGGTATACGCCGGTTAGGAGAAGTGTTGCGCGCCTGAACCGGGGAAAGGTTTCATTAACCATATTGTCGCTAATAAAGCAGCATGATCCGCGTGCTCACTTTCCTGTGCCTCGCCGCCTGCTCGGGTGGTACACCCTATTTTCGCGACTTGCCCGCAACGCGCGTCGCGGTGAATGGCAGTATCTTCGACGTCCGCGTCCGCAATGAACTGGCCGAGGCCGTCCGCGTGAACCCGCAATACGCGCCGCGTCTGGGTCCGATCCGCGATCGGGCTGCGCTGGCCATGGCGCAGGTCTCGGGCTGTCCGCTTCTGGACGTTCTTGGCGATGCGGCCGTCACTGTGGGCGTGCTGGGCTGCGACCAGGAACTGGGGGAAAAACTGATTTTCGGCGCACTCCTTCGCCGTCCCTATGAATGCGTTGATTACGGATATTACGAAGACTACGGATATCAGGTCTTTGAATGCTCGCCTTACTGAGATACGCGGGACTCCGCGCAGTTTTGCCAAGATGTTGTGGATAACTTGGTCCAATCTCCCATATCCTGCGCAATCACGTTGACACCTCCCCCATCCGTTGCGCAGACTTCTTACCCATAGGAATCATACCAAGAGCAGCCATTGCGCTTTAGCAAACTCAAACTGACCGGCTTCAAAAGCTTCGTGGACCCGACCGATCTGATCATCGCGGACGGGCTGACCGGAGTGGTTGGTCCGAATGGCTGCGGCAAGTCCAATCTGCTGGAAGCGTTGCGCTGGGTGATGGGTGAAAACCGTCCCAAATCCATGCGCGGTGGCGCGATGGAAGATGTGATCTTTGCGGGCGCTGCCACTCGGCCTGCGCGCAACTTTGCCGAGGTGGTCCTGACGATGGACAACTCGGAACGTTTGGCGCCATCCGGCTTCAACGACAGCGACCAGTTGGAAATTGTCCGCCGCATCACCCGCGATGTGGGCAGTGCCTACAAGACCAACGGCAAGGACGTGCGCGCCCGCGACGTTCAAATGCTGTTCGCGGACGCCTCGACCGGTGCGCATTCGCCTGCGCTGGTGGGGCAAAACCGCATTGCCGAACTGATCAACGCCAAACCCCGCGCACGACGTCGCATTCTGGAAGAGGCCGCCGGCATCTCCGGGCTTTATCAACGCCGCCACGAGGCAGAACTGAAACTGAAAGGCACCGAGGCCAACCTGACCCGCGTGGATGACGTGCTGGAACAATTGGGCGGGCAGTTGGCACAACTCGCCCGTCAGGCCCGGCAGGCGGCGCGGTATCGCGAGATCGGCGAGCTGTTGCGTCAGGCCGAAGGGATGCTGCTCTATCGCCGTTGGAAAGAGGCCGACATGGCCCATCAGGCGGCCGAGGAAAAGCTACGCGACCGGATCACCGAAGCCTCTCGCGCCGAGGCATCCGCCCGTGAATCCGCCGCCAAACGCGCTGAGATCGAGGAAACCCTGCCGCCCTTGCGTGAGGAAGAGGCCATCGCCGCAGCCGTCCTGCAGCGCCAGCAGGTGCAGCGCGATCAGCTGTCGGATCAGGAAACCCGCGCACGCCAGACGATCGAGACTCTGACCAACCGTATCCAGCAATTGGGCAACGACATCGAACGCGAATCCGGTCTGAACCGGGACGCGGGTGAGATGATCGAACGGCTCGAATGGGAGGCCCGCGAGCTTGCAAAAGCCGCCGATGGCTATGACGAAAAGGTCGCTGAAGCTGCTGAAGTTGCGCGCGAGGCCGCGTCGGTGTTGCAGGATCGCGAAGATCACCTGTCGCAGGAAACCGAAGACATGGCCCGTCTGGTGGCTCGCCACCAATCGGCGCAACGACTGGTTGAAGACAGCCGCAAGACACTGGTTCGTTCCGAGGGCGAGGAAGAAAAGGCCCGCGCCGCCGTGGACGAGGCGCGCAATGCCCTTTCCCGTGCCAGCGAGGCGTTCGAGACCGCGCAAGAGGGTGAGGAAGAAGCCCGCGAAGCTGCTGAGGCAGCGGAAGAAGCACTGGCCGCCGCCGACGAGCTGCGCAACGATACACAGGCGCGTGAGGCCGAGGCGCGCGCCAAACGCTCCGAGGCCGAGGGTGAACTGGGCGCGATAAGGGCCGAGACCACCGCGCTGGCCAAGCTGGTCGAACGCGACACGGCTGAGGGTGGGCAAGTGCTCGACATGCTGCGGGTGGCAACGGGCTTTGAAAAGGCATTGGGGGCTGCGCTGGCGGATGACCTGCGTGCACCGTTGGTCGAGGGCGACGGACCTTCAGGTTGGGTGCAGGTAGCGGGCTATGACAGCGACCAGCCCTTGCCCGACGGGGCCGAGCCGCTGGCGTTGCATGTGTCCGGCCCCGACCGCCTAAGTCGCCGTATTGCGCAGATCGGTCTGGTCGATGCGGATCAGGGCGCGCGCCTGCAGGCGTCGTTGAAACCGGGTCAACGCTTGGTCTCACGCTCGGGAGATTTGTGGCGCTGGGACGGATTCCGCGCCTGGGCCGAGGATGCACCAAGCGCTGCCGCCCTGCGTTTGGAACAGCTCAACAAGCTTGAGGCGCTGAAACAGGAACTGACCCGCACCGAGGCGCAGGCCGAAGGTGCTCGCGCCGCGCATGAAGCGCTGTCGCAGCAACTGGCCGACGTCACCGAAGCCGACCGCCGCGCCCGCGAGGCCCGCCGTGCCGCGGATCAGCGCATGGCGGAAACCGCGCGGATGCTCAGCCGGGCTGAGGCGGATCGAAATCTGGCGCAGGGCAAGCTGGAAACACTGACACTCGCGGTCGACCGTCATAAGGAAGACGCCATGTCCGCCCGCGCACAACTGCGTGAGGCTGAAGGCGCGTTGACTGGCCTGGGCGATCTCGACAGCGCCCGCGCGCAGGTCGAGGACATCAAGCAGACTGTCGAGGCGGCGCGGATCACCATGCTGACCCACCGCTCGACGCATGATGAATTGCGCCGCGAGGGCGAGGCGCGCACCCGGCGCACGCAGGAGGTGACTAAGGACCTCAGCGGTTGGCGGCATCGTCTGGAAACGGCGGAAAAGCGGATATCGGAACTGGCCGAACGCAAGGAAAGCTCGGAAGAAGAACTGACCGAGGCGATGGCGGTCCCCAGCGAAATCGCCGAGGCACGGGAAGAACTGAACGAGCTGATCGAAACCGCTGAGGCTCGGCGCGCCGAAGCCGCCGACAAGTTGGCCGAGGCCGAGACCCAGCAGCGCGAGGTGGTTCTTGCCGAGCGCGAAGCCGAACGTCTGGCCTCGGAGGCGCGCGAAAGCCGCGCGGCGGCTGAGGCGCGTTGCGACGCCGCCAAGGAAAGCGTAGTCGCCGCAGCAGAACGCATTGCCGAGGATCAGCAACTGACGCCTAACCAGCTGCTGAACCAACTGGACGTGAACCCTGATCAGATGCCCGCCGCCGACGCACTTGAAGCCGAAGTGAACCGCCACAAGCGTCAGCGCGACGCCATGGGCGCAGTGAACCTACGGGCTGAAGAGGACAGCAAAGAAGTCCAGGAAGAATTCGACACGCTGAACGGCGAAAAGGCCGATCTGGAAGAGGCGATCAAGGCCCTGCGCAGCGGCATCGCCAGCCTCAACCGCGAGGGTCGCGAACGCCTGCTGACCGCGTTCGAACAGGTGAATTCCAACTTCGCCATGCTGTTCAAGCACCTGTTTGGTGGCGGTGAGGCCAATCTGGTCATGGTCGAAAGCGACGATCCGCTGGATGCGGGCCTTGAGATCATGTGCCAGCCGCCGGGCAAAAAGCTCTCGACTCTCAGCCTGCTTTCGGGCGGCGAACAGACCCTGACCGCCACCGCTCTGATCTTTGGCGTCTTCCTCGCCAACCCGGCCCCAATCTGTGTGCTGGACGAGGTCGACGCCCCGCTGGACGATGCCAACGTCACCCGCTTCTGCGACTTGCTGGACGAGATGTGCCGCCAGACCGATACGCGTTTCCTGATCATCACCCACCACGCGGTGACCATGGCGCGGATGGATCGGCTGTTCGGTGTGACGATGCAGGAACAGGGTGTCAGCCAACTGGTTTCGGTCGATCTGAAAAAGGCCGAGCAGATGGTCGCTTGATCGATCACTGCAACGTTATGAGCCATCGCCCGTGTATGAGGGTAGGCTAGCATCATGATCCGATATTTCACCCTCGCATTGCTCGCGGCCAACCCCCTCTGGGCTGCCGAATGGCCCACGAAACCCGGTGACGTCCCCTTGACGCCAGAAGAATTGGAGGCTTTGGCCGGTCGTACTCTCACTTTCTACGACGACGGCCAGTCCAAATACTCGGCTGGAGGGGCCTATTCTTATACCTATGCCAGCGGAGAATCCGCCTTTGGCACCTATTCCATCGCCGGGGACGGCAGTGTTTGCATCGCGTATCGCAATGGGTTCAGCCGATGCGACCTATATGTCCGCAGTGGTGAGCGGTTGATCCTGATCGACGAGAAAGGCGATCGCTATCCGGTCAGAGCGAGTAATTGATCTGTTTTTCCCGATCAGTTGGTAAATTTGATAGAACCTTTGAGTAAAAACGGAAGAAAACGGGATAATCATCGTCAAATCAAGTTGTAGAATGCCCTGGATCGAAAAACTGATGGGGATGCCAAATGTGCCGTTTTTTGGCTTGGGTTGGGGAGCAGCGATATCTGGATGAATTGATCCAGGAGCAAGAGCAATCGCTTGTCATCCAAAGCCGCAACGCGTTGATCGGGAAGACACCAATCAATGCCGATGGGTTTGGACTGGCCTGGTATTCTGATCGCGAAACGCCTTGTTTCTACAAGGACACTCATCCCGCATGGTCCGATGCAAATCTCAAACAACTGGCTCATCACACACGATCACGACTGTTTTTGGCCCATGTAAGAGCGTCGACAGGCACTGCGACCTCGCGCAACAACTGTCACCCATTTGGATTTGGCAAATGGAGCTTCATGCACAATGGCCAGGCTGGAGGGCATGACCAAATCCGGCAGCAGCTCGATGCTATGATCCCGGCACATTTATACGGGCACCGAATGGGTGCGACAGAAAGTGAAGCGATCTTTTTGATTGCTCATGGCGAAGGTCTGGATTCAAATCCGATCGACGCAATGGCACGGGCCGTGGGGCGGGTGGAAGCGCTGTCCCGACAATGCGGATCGTCGCCTTATATGCGGTTCGCTGCGTGCTGGTCAGATGGCAGCCGTGTATTTGCGGCGCGCTATGCGTCTGATCGTTATGCACCCAGTTTGCATTACCGGGCCTCTGAAGACGGGATAGTGATATCTTCCGAGCCGCTTGATGCAGACAGTGACGGCTGGGTTGAAATACAGCCCAATACCGCCATCGTCACAGAAGGCTCGCTGGTATCTATCCATGCGTTTGATCCGTCAGTGAAACGTGAACCTGCAAAGGTTGCCTAGGCGCTGACCCTTATAGCTGCTTCAGCAGCTGTGTCGTTGGCCACGCATCCGCTGGCAAACCCATACGCAGTTGTTCAGCCTGCACAGCCGCACGCGTTCCGGCCCCAAGGATGCCGTCGATCTTGCCTACGTCGTGCCCGCGCGCCTGCAGTTTGCTCTGCAACTGTTTCATTTGCGCGCCCGTCAGCCCCGGCGCTGGATTACCTGCATCGTAAATCTGCGCGCCTTCCAGCCGTGTGCCGAAATAAGCGGCGGTCAGGACGTAAACGAAGCTCTGGTTCCATTCGAAATATACGTCGAAATTCGGGTAAGCCAGAAAGGCGGGGCCTTTATGCCCTTGTGGCAGGATCAGCGAGGCAGGCAGATTTGCCAACGACCCACTGCGCGCCTGCACGCCCATCGCCTGCCATTCGGACACCGAGCGGGGCTTGCCGGGGCCTGATAGTGACCAGTCCATCTGCGCGGGCACGGTGACCTCTTGCAACCATGGCTGACCCGGTTGCCAACCCAGATGCGACAGCATCTTGGCCCCGGACATCAGTGCATCCGGCGCCGAGGTTTTTAGCGAAACCTTGCCGTCTCCGTCCCCATCCACGCCGTTTTCCAGAATGTCGCGGGGCAGCATCTGGACCATGCCGATTTCACCGGCCCAAGCCCCGGTGGTGCGGGCGGGGTCAAAATTGCCCTGGCTGTACAGCTCGATCGCGGCGAAAATCTGCGGGCGGAACAACTCGGGGCGGCGGCAGTCGTGGGCCAGTGTCACCAGCGCGTTGCGAGTGTTGAAATCGCCCTGAAAGGACCCGTAGTCGGTCTCGAACGCCCAAAATGCCAGTAGCACACCCCGCGAAATGCCGTATTCCTGCTCAATCCGGTCAAACACCGCGTCGTATTTGCCCGACATGGCCTTGCCCCGGTCGATCCGGTTCTGTGAAATCAGGCGCCGCGAGAAGTCGATGAATGGTTTCTGGAATACGCCCTGCGCGCGGTCGGCTTTCAGAACGGCTCCGTCCTGCTGCACGCCCTTGAAAAAGCTGTTGACGGTGGATTTGTCGTAACCCTGCTGAATGGCTTCGGCTTTCAGCCCTTTGACGAAGGTATTGAACCCGCCGCCGCATTGGGCGAGTGCAGGCGAGGCGAAGAGGGCGGCGGCAATAAGGCCGGAAAGGAAACGCATAAGGCTGATCCGTCAGAATATGAAGTTGAACCCAACCCACACCGACACGAGCCCAAGCGCAAGCCCCCATACCTGCCAGAGCATGTCTGATGCGCGAAAAACCTCCGCCGCGTCGATATTCTGCCGCGCATTCCCGTTCACCCAAGCAAGATCCCGCATCTGGCCATCATAGCTGCGCGGTCCGGCCAGTGCGATATCAAGCGCACGTGCCATCGCGGCCTCGGGCCAGCCTGCGTTGGGTGAGATATGGCGGCGTGCATCCTCAACCATCTCTCCCCAGCGCGACCATTGGCTGGACAGCGCGACGATCATTACGAAGGTCAGGCGTGCCGGGACAAGGTTCAGCACATCATCCAGCCGCGCCGCTGCCCAGCCGAAGGCGCGGTATTTGTCGTTGCGATAACCGATCATACTGTCGGCGGTGTTGACGACCTTGTAAACCAGCAGCCCCGGCAGACCTGCGACCAGAAACCAGAAGGCTGGGGCAATAACCCCGTCGCTCAGGTTTTCGGCGGCACTTTCGATGGCCGAGCGCGCCACCTGCGCCTCGGTCATGTCCCGCGTATCGCGCGAGACGATCATGGCGACCTGCGCGCGCCCTTCGGTAAGCGAGGTCAACAGGCCTTCACCTACTGCGCGAACATGGGTGATCAGGGATTTCTGGGCCAGAAGGATGGCGCAGACCACGATCTCGACGATCGGACCAAGCAGCGCCAGCAACCGGCCAAGGATGAGTGCCACCGCAACCAGGATGAGTACCGTCGCAACCCCTTTGAGGCGGCGATACGCTCCATGGTTCAGCCGGTTGTCCAGCCAGCCAATCGCGTTGCCCATCAACACGGCAGGGTGGCGAATCCGCGACCACAGCCAATCCGGCTCACCCAATGCTGCGTCCAGACACATAGCGCAGACCAATAGGAACGCGGTGCTCACAGCGCTGCTTCCAACCGGGCCCAACCATCTGCTGGCGGTAATCCAAGGCGCAGGTAGGTCCGGGAATAGGGGAAAATACGGCTCCAGATATGCGCCCGCGCCAATCGGTCTTGCCAGACGGTCGCGTTATCAACGTCGTAGAGGCGGAACAGGCTGGTGCCGCCAATCAGCCGCGCATCCTTGGCCGTTACAAGCTGATCCAACCGTGTTGCTTCATTTGCCAGACGCATGCGCGTTTCATCAGCCCATTTTACATCGTGCAACGCTTGCGCGCCGATCCGCAGTGCCGGGCCGGATACGGCCCATGGTCCGGTCAGGTCGTTCAATCGTGCAATCAGATCGGGATGGCCAATCGCAAAACCCAGTCGCAACCCGGCCAACCCCCAAAATTTGCCAAAGCTCTTCAGCACCACGATGCCGGGCCGCTGGGCCAGATGAATCAGCGAGGCTTCGGGCGTTACGTCGCAGAAGCTTTCATCGATCACCGTCAGCGGCGCGTCGACATCCGCGTCCTGCCAGATGCGCCCATCGGGATTGTTGGGGTGTACGATGACACGTGCCTGAGCCGGGCCGCTCTCGTGCACCGTCCACCCCTGAGCGGTGAATGCAGCGGCATGTTCGTTATAAGTGGGCATCGTGATCTGCACGCGACCGGCTTTGGTCAGCGCGGGCACGCGGGCAATCACCGCAGAGGCACCAGGCGATGGCAGAATCTCGGCCCCATCAGGCACGTTCCAAAACACCCGCGCCGCGTCCGAGAGGCGTTCGAACGCGCCATGATCCGGCAGTTCCTTCCAGTCCGGAGGCTGCAGGCCCGAGACCTCATAAGCATGCGGATTGATCCCCGTGGACAGATCGATCCAGTCTGCGCGCGTGCCCCCAAACCGCGTCATCGCGCCATCCAGCCCTCCGCCATGATCGCGCGCAGCCCGAGGGTTCAATCTGTCATCCTGTCCAACCATCTGCCCCAGCCGGAATCGCCTATTTCTCATGCTTCAAGCGGATTTTTGCCGTTCTTACAAGCGAATCCGCCCGATCACGGCGCTGTGCGGGCCTTGTTAACACTTTGTTAAGGAAATCGCGTGATCACGGACAACAGGGGTCGGCACCACTCACCCATATCACGTGCCGAGGTTGTTGCAAATGAAAGTACTGATTGTTGAGAGTAACCCCGATCTAGGTCGGGTCTGGCAGCGGCATCTGCAAAGGCAGGAGGCCGAAGTCACGCTGGTCGAAACGCAAGAGGCCGCGATCCTGGCACTGTATGGTACCGCATTCGATATCATAGTGCTGGATCTGGTTCTGGAAACCGGCAGCGCCTTGGCGGTTGCCGATTTCGCAAGCTATCGCAGGCCCGAGGCGCGAGTGATCTTCGTCACCAACACCACATTCTTCTCGGACGGATCAATCTTTGCCCATAGCGCCAATGCCTGCGCCTATGTCCAAAGCTCGACCCCGCCCGAGGATCTGGCGGCCATGGTCGAACACTACGCCGCGGGGCGCTGATCCCGCCCATGGGGTTCTGAATAGTCCAACGTTGGATTCACCGGAATAATTCGGTGCGGATTGATGCTGTCATGGCTGAAGTGATAGTGGCGCACGATGTGGTTCATGTTCACAGACTGCGCCACGCCGGGCCATTGATATAGCTCCCGCGTAAAGGCCCAGAGGTTCGGGTAGTCCACCAACCGACGCTTGTTGCACTTGAAATGTAAATGATAAACCGGGTCGAACCGGATCAATGTGGTGAACAGGCGCCAGTCGGCCTCGGTCACGCGGTCACCCATAAGATAGCGGTTCCGGGCCAGACGATCCTCAAGCCAATCCAGCGTGTCGAACAGAGGGCCAACCGCGGCGTCATAAGCTTCTTGCGAGGTGGCAAAGCCGGATTTGTAGACCCCGTTATTGACATCGGAATAGATGCGCGCGTTGACCTCTTCGATCTCGTCCCGCATTGCCTCGGGCCAGTAGTCGTCTGTGTTGCCGGTGATCCCGTTGAAAGCCGAGTTGAACATGCGGATGATTTCCGAGCTTTCGTTCGACACGATCGTTTTCTCAACTTTGTCCCACAGGATCGGAACCGTAACGCGGCCCGAATAGTGAGGGTCGGCACGGGTGTAGATTTGATGGGCAAATTCTGATCCGAACAGTTTGTCGCCGGTCGCGCCATGGTCGTCGGTCTCAAAGGTCCAACCTTTATCCAGCATATCCGGATGCACGACCGAGACCGAGATGTGGTCGCTCAGCCCTTTCAACTCACGAAAGATCAGTGTGCGGTGCGCCCAAGGGCAGGCGTGCGAGACATAAAGGTGATAGCGCCCAGATTCCGCCTCGAACCCGCCGCGCCCCGAGGGGCCGGGCGCGCCATCGGCGGTGATCCAGTTGCGAAACTGTGCGGCCGAGCGTTTGAACGCCCCGCCTGTGGATTTGGTGTCATACCAGGTGTCATGCCATTCGCCGTCGACAAGCAGGCCCATCGTTATTCCTTTCGCATTGCGATTGGGTCAAAGATAGGCCGTCTTGCGCCCCGATCCTATTTCACCGGGCGCGCATCAGGCCTGCATGCGCGCACAGGTGGGATGCGGTGTCTGGGCACCAGAACCGCAATGCCAAAACTTATGTGACGCCGTTCACTGGATTTTTACAGGAATCGCGTCAGACTAATGAGTGTTAAGGGGGGAAGTTTATTATGAGTACCTATGTTTCCAAGGAAATTCGCGCCGAATTGGATGCGGCCCGAATCGCTACCCTCAAGAAATCCAGCCGTTTGCGGGTGGAGGTTGGCGACAATAGCTTCAAAATTTTGACATTGTGGAAGGATGGTTTCACCGTCGAGGCCGAAACCACGCCGCGCCTGCGTGGGCTCGTCGATATCTATGACGGTGCCAACCACATGTATCAGTGCCTGATAATCGCAGACGAAGAAGCGGTGGGTGAAATGCGCTATGAGTTCAAGCGTAACACTGTGGCGACGGACAAGGCTCCACTGGATTTCTACCGCGCCCCGGATGCACCGATCGCATTGCTTGAAAACCGCGACTGACGCGCGCACCGTTTGATCTTTGGCACCGACGCGCCACCGGCGCTCGGGCGGTAATGGGGCCTCAAGATTCTCAGGGATCAGGCCGGACGGTTTAGTCGGAGGCCGTCAGGGTCAGGTGCACAGGAGCCAAACCATCGATGCCGCCTTCAATTCGGTCTCCGGCGACCACAGGCCCGACCCCGGCGGGTGTGCCGGTCAGGATCAGATCGCCGGGGCGCAAATGGTAGAAACCCGATAGATGGGAGATCAGTTCATCGATCTTCCAGACCAGCTCTGACAATGTGGCGTCTTGTACGACCCACTCATTGATGCTCAGATAGATGCGCTTGTCATCAGATGGGCTCCAGTCATCGGCGCGGGTCAGCGGAGCGAAGACCGCGCCGTTTTCCACATCCTTGCCCAGATCCCAGGGGCGCTGTTTGTTGCGCTCGCGGATCTGCAGGTCGCGGCGCGTCATGTCCAGCGCACAGCCATAGCCAAAAATCGCGTTGCGGGCCTCAGTGGCTGTGGCCCGAAAAACCGGTTTGCCGATTGCAACGGCCAGTTCCATTTCGTGATGATAATCCTCGGTGCCTGCCGGATACGGCACATGCGCTCCGGTCAAAACCGCGTTGGGCGCGGATTTGGTGAAGTAAAACGGCGCCTGACGATCCACCTCATGCCCCATCTCGGCAGCGTGGGCGGCATAGTTGCGGCCCACGCAAAAAATCCGTCCGATCGGATAGGTCGCCTGTTCCCCCTGCACCGGGATGCTTGGGATGTCCGGAAGCGTAAAAAGGTGGTTGGGCATGACGTGCCTCCGTTTATTTATGAACGGGGTTCATTGTAAATCGCCAAAGGCTGTCTTCAATCGCGCACAGGCTTCTTCAACCCGCTCGCGTTGGGTGGCCAGATTGAAGCGCTCGAAGGTTTCTCCACCGGTGCCGAAACCGGGGCCAGAGGATGTCGCGATCCGCGCATCTTCGCGTAGGCGGCGGACAAACTCATCGTGGCTCATACCCGTGCCCGAAAAATCGACCCATGCCAGATAGGTCGCCTGAAGCGGCATCGACCACAGGCCCGGTATCTCGGCTATGGTAGCATCAAACAGCTTCCGGTTCGCGTCCAGGTGGGCAATTTGTTCATCGACCCATTTTGCACCTTCCGGCGAATAGGCGGCAGTGATCATCGCCACACCCAACGCACTGGGGTCATAGTCCAGCGTGGTGATCCGGTGCCGCATCTCGGCCCGCAGCTTGGCGTCGGGAATGATCATGTTGCCGGTACGCTGACCGGCGATGTTGAATGTTTTCGACGCCGCGGTCAGTGTCACCGTCCACGGGCGCGCATGGGGGGCGGCCGTATCCATCGGTACGAAGGTATTGCCCGGATAAACCAGATCATGGTGAATCTCGTCCGACACAAGGATCAGCCCGTTGCGCTCTGCAAACGCCGCCACAGCGCGCAGTTCATCCGGCGTCCAGACCCGACCTGACGGGTTCTGCGGCGAGCACCACAGCAGCAGCTTTTCTGATCCGTCCAACCGCGACTGCGCATCGTCCAGATCAAGCCCATAGCTGTCGCCATCGCGTACCAGCGGGCATTCCACCACGCGGCGGCCGGATTTGTTCACCTTATGGGCAAACTCATGGTAGACGGGCGTGAAGATCACGACGCCATCTCCCGGTTCACTCCAAACATCCAGACACAGGGCAATCGCATTGCCCAACCCTTGCGAGGTCAGAATCCAATCGGTGTCGATCTCCCAGTTGTGGCGTGTCTTCATCCACCACTGGATTGCATTCAGATAATCCGGGTGCATCCATGAATATCCAAACGCGCCATGATCGGCCGCTTCCCGCACCGCCTCGATCACGCAAGGGGCCGTGGCATAGTCGGAATCAGCCGTCCACATGGCCAGCCCATCCTCGGGGGCGACACCATAAAGCTGTTCCATCTTGTCCCATTTTGATGAGTTGGTGCCCCGGCGGTCGATCAGGTCGTTGAAAGTCATGTCATCTCCATCTGTCGAGGCGAAAGCTAACCACAAATCCATCAGGTGCAAGGGGGCCGTTGCGGTGGCGGGCGCGATGGCCTAAATCAGCCCCATGAAACGTAATATCCTGATCCATCCCGATCCTCGCCTGAAAAAGGTCTGCGCGCCGGTGGCCGACATCACCGACGATCTGCGCAAACTGGCCGATGACATGCTGGAGACGATGTATGACGCGCCCGGTATTGGCCTTGCTGCGCCGCAGATCGGTGTGCTCGACCGGCTGATCGTGGTGGACTGCGTCAAAGAAGAAGGTGAGGCCCCACGCCCACTGGTGATGTTCAACCCCGAGGTCATCGCCTCCTCGGATGAGACCAACGTCTACGAAGAAGGCTGCCTGTCGATACCTGAGCAATATGCCGAAGTCACGCGCCCGAAGACGGTTGATGTCACCTGGCTGGACCGTGACGGTAATCTGCAGCAGGAAACCTTTGATGATCTCTGGGCGACTTGTGTGCAGCATGAGATCGACCATCTGAACGGTAAGCTCTTCATCGACTATCTCAAACCGCTCAAGCGTCAGATGATCACGCGCAAAATGCAGAAGCTCAAGCGCGAAAAGGCCCGCACATGACGGTGCGGACCTGCCTGCCGTGGCCCGACAAGCGCCTGCGCACCAAGGCCGAGGACGTCCCCGAGATCACCGACGACATCCGCACCGTCTGGGATGACATGATCGATACGATGGAGGCGATGCCGGGCGTTGGCCTCGCTGCGCCGCAGATCGGAGTGATGCTGCGGCTGGCTGTCGTGGATGGCTCGACCCAGCGGGGCAAAGCTGTGCGACTGGCCAACCCCGAGATTCTGCACAGCTCAGTTGAGCTGCGTGAACATGACGAGGCCAGCCCGAACTTGCCCGGCGTGTCCGCCAAAGTGAAGCGACCACGCGCAGTGACCGTGAAATTTCTCAACGAACAGGGCCAGATCGACCGCCGTGATTTTGTCGGCATCGAGGCCACCAGCGTGCAGCATCAGATCGACCACCTGAACGGGCGGATGTATTTTGACCGCCTCAGCAAGGTCAAACGCGACATGCTGCTGCGCAAAGCACAGAAGATGGGGTGAAACCCCATCCTACGGAGGGACGGATGCGTATCATCTTCATGGGAACGCCAGATTTCTCGGTGCCGGTGCTGGATGCGCTGGTCCGTGCCGGGCACGAAATCGCCGCCGTCTATTGCCAACCGCCACGCCCCGCCGGTCGCGGTAAAAAAGACCGTCCAACCTCGGTGCACGCGCGTGCCTTGGCCCTGGGTCTGGACGTTCGCCACCCCACCTCGCTGAAATCGCCCGAAGAACAGGCCAGCTTTGCAGCGCTGAATGCCGATATCGCAGTCGTCGTCGCCTATGGCCTGATCCTGCCACAACCTATTCTGGACGCGCCAACCCATGGCTGCCTGAACATTCACGCCAGCCTGCTGCCACGCTGGCGTGGGGCCGCGCCTATACACCGCGCGATCATGGCAGGCGATGTGCAAACCGGTGTTTGCATCATGCAGATGGAGGCCGGGTTGGATACAGGCCCCGTTCTGCTGCGCGAGGCCACCGAGATCGGGATTGAGGAAACCACCGCGCAACTCCATGACCGCCTGTCGGGCATGGGTGCGGCGCTGATCGTTGAGGCGCTGAACACGCTGCCGAGCCTGACCCCCGAACCGCAGCCTGAGGTCGGCGTAACCTACGCCGCCAAGATCGACAAATCCGAGGCGCGGATCGACTGGTCGGCCCTCGCGTCCGAAGTCGACAGAAAAATCCGCGGTCTCTCCCCGTTTCCCGGCGCATGGACCGAGGTCGAGGGCAATCGGATCAAACTGCTGGCTTCGCGGCTGGCCGAAGGACGGGGCACTCCGGGCGAGGTGCTGGACGACCACCTGCGCGTGGCTTGCGGCGAAGGCGCAGTTGAGTTGCTGCGCTTGCAACGGGCAGGCAAGGGCGCGCAGGATAGGGAAACTTTTCTGCGGGGATGGCCCATGCCGGCCGGGACCCGCCTGTCATCGGAGTAGGCGTACATGATCATGATCATGATGGGCACGGTCGTGATTGCCGGGATCGTAGGCTATCTGTCTGAACAGACTGGCTTTACCCATAACGGCTATCTGCAGTCGATCATCATCTGCGTGGGTGGTGCTTTCCTGTTCTATTTCGTGCGCATCATGTTCGGCATCAGCTTTGGCCCGCCGGGGTTGGACGCGGTGCTGTCCTCGATCGGTGCGCTGATCATCGTGCCCACGCATTGGAGGAAATGATATGCCGATCATCGCCCTGATCATCGTCGGAGCCGCTGCAGGTTTCCTCGCCACCCGCCTAATGCGGATCGAGGCCGATATTCCAACCACCATGCTGATCGGCATTGTCGGCGCTTTGGTAGGCGGTTTGGTCCTACGCACGCTCATCACCGTGATGGGATGGCTCTCAGGGTTTATCGGCGCCGTTCTGGGCGCGCTTTTGGTGATATGGATTTGGCAGACATATATCCGCCGCTGATCGCTTGACCCGGCCGTGATCTGCGACCAATGTCCCGTCAATTCTTTGTTGAAAGGCCTCTCATGTCGCATGATCTGACCGCCGGAGACGTCGCCCTGATGGGTGTGCCGTTGGACCTGCATTCCTCGTTCCTGCAAGGCCCCGCCTTTGCCCCGGGTCGCATCCGCGAGGCGTTGCATTCCGGCGCGGCCAACCTGACCGCCGAGGATGGCACTGATCTGGGCGCAACCGACCGCTTCAAAGACACCGGCGATCTGGATGTGTTCGAGATGATGGGGCAGGAACCCATCGACCGGATTGAGGCAGGGGCCGCCGCCCGGATCGAAGCCGGTGCACGATTATTGTCGTTGGGGGGCGATCACTCGGTCGCCTATCCGCTGATCAAGGCCCACGCGAACCGGTATGAGGGGCTGAATGTCCTGCATATCGATAGCCATCCCGACCTTTATGACAGCCAGCAGATTGGCCCGCTGGGTCATGGCTGTCCATTTGCCCGCGTGATGGAGACCGGCAAGATCAAACGTCTTGTTCAGGTCGGGATCCGCACCATGAACAAGCACCAACAGGAACAGGCCGACAAGTTCGGGGTCGAGGTGATCGACATGCGCAACTGGAGCCCCGATCTTGAGATCAGCTTTGACGGCCCGGTTTACCTGTCACTAGACCTCGATGCGCTGGATCCAGCCTTTGCCCCCGGGGTGTCGCATCACGAACCCGGCGGACTAAGCACGCGCGAGGTGATCGACCTGATCCACCGGTTCAAAGGCCAGTTGATCGGCGCGGATATTGTCGAGTTGAACCCGCACCGCGACCCCTATGGCATGACCGCCATGGTGGCGGCGAAATTCGTCAAGGAAATCGGCGCGCGACTGCTGACGCACTAACGTTCGTCGCAGATTGCGGCAGTGCCAAGGCGAGGGGCGGACCGTGTAGTCATGTCGAACCGGTTCGCTTCGGACGCCGTCATCCAGTGCATCTCTTCCTCGGATGCTGCATCCAGCGTGAACCAGTAGAAGTCGGGATCGACGCCGATATCTTCGAAATAGTTCAAATACCGGTCATGCTCGGGGTGATCTTCGGGTAGCTCCGCAGCGACATAGCCGCCGCCGCCCCAGCTGTGTACGCCTACGCAGGCGCCGGGTTCCAGCACGCGTCGGTTACCCGCTAGAAACAAATCGGTGCCGCCCGAGGCCACCAGCCCGTTTGACGGAACCACCGTGTCGAACCCTTCCTCACGCACTACGCGACTGAAGACCACATTCGAGTCATCATCGACCGAACCTTCGATATTTTGCAGCACCAGCGTCTTGATCTCGGGGTTCTCGTCCATCACTTCTTCAAACGCGCTGAGCGTTGTGTGGTCGATCGTTCCGGACGCGACGATCTGATTGCCCACTGCCGTGAAGCTCACCGGGGCGTATTGCTCTGCACATGCCGTTAGCAGCAGTGCCGTGGCCAGAAACGAAAGTCTGTAGGTCATCGCGATCTCTTGTCCGTTTCTACCCTATTGCCGAGGCGGTCGGGCCTTGTAAACCGGCAACTGCCAACCGAACAGCAGAGATCCGGCGCGCAACGCCCAGCAAATCAATGCACATAAGCCCAATGCCAGCAGGCCTTCCAGCCCGAGGCGGGTGGCAAACACAGCGGTCAAGGCTCCGATAAAGGCGCAGGATACATAAAGCTCACCCTGTTTCAGTACCAGCGGCACCTCGTTGCACACCACGTCACGCATCAAGCCGCCCAAACAGCCCGTGGTCACCCCCATCAGCACTACGATGATACCGGATTGATCCAGTGACAACGCTGCACCCGTGCCAGCAGCGACCGCGATGGACAGGGCGAAACTGTCCAACCAGACCAGCCAATTATACCGGCTTTCCACTAGGTGAGCGGTAAAAAATACCAGCACCGCAGCGCCGCAAGCGATCAGGATATAGGCGGGCTGACCGACCCAGAAGATCGGATGTCGGTCCAGCAGCAAGTCGCGTACGGTACCACCGCCCACTGCCGTCAGACAGGCGATGAAGGCAAACCCGACCAGATCAAGCTGCGCTCGGCTGGCCACCAGCGCACCGGTCAGCGCAAAGACCAAAACCGAGGCGTAATCCAGCAGGGCAAGCCCGCTCACGCCTGCGCCTTCTTAGGTTTGAACGGGGCCATGCCGGCGCGTGCCAACTCATCCGCGCGTTCATTTTCGGGATGGCCCGCATGACCCTTGACCCATTCCCATGTCACCTGATGCCGCTCTTGCGCCTCATCCAGCCGCTGCCACAGATCGACATTTTTGACCGGCTTCTTGTTCGACGTCTTCCAGCCGTTCCGCTTCCACCCGAAAATCCATCCCGTAACGCCGTTCTTCACATAAGCGCTGTCGGTGACGATAGTCAGTTTCGAGGGCCGCTCCAGCGTCTCCAAAGCACTGATTGCAGCCAGCAGTTCCATCCGGTTGTTGGTTGTCTCGGCTTCGCCTCCGCTCAGCTCGCGTTCTTTCAGGATGGTCTCGCCATCCATCGCGCGCAGCAGTACGCCCCAGCCGCCGGGGCCGGGATTTCCGGAACAGGCACCATCGGTATAGGCAAAGAGATCAGGCATGAGCGAATACCAGAATGAACCCGTCGTAAGACCCGGCCAAACCTTTCCCCATTCCCTGCACGGTACGATCAATGGTGAAACCTGCCGAGGTCAGGGCGTCCTTGATCTGGGCCTCTGAATAATAGGTATAGTAACGGTCCAAATCATCACGATGCTCGCCCGTGCCCAGCTTCATTCCCAGGAACAGCTGCCCGCCCGGCTTCAGTGCGGTGTGGATCGCGTTCAGATGACGCGGGAAATCGGCGCGCGGGGCGTGCAGCAGGCAGAAACTGGCATAGACGCCGTCATACTCTGCCACCTCGGTGACGTCATCGAAGGTGCCAAGGTGGGCGTCAACACCGTTGCTCCGCGCATGTTCAACAAAGGCAGGGGTGGCATCCAGCGCCCGTACCTTCAGCCCTTGCCGCATCAGAAACGCGCTGTCTGATCCGGGACCCGAGCCCAGATCCAGCACATATCCACCCTCGCGGACCGCATCTACAAAAGCCTGACGCGCCTCTAGCTGCTCGGCGGGCAGGGGGATCCTTAGGTAATCCGCAACGCGATCCGTGTAGGCCTTGATGGTCCGTTCATCACTCACAGGTAAACTCCCACAGCAAGACAGGTCAGCACGACAGCGGTTAGCAGGACGCGCAGCTGCATCCACCAGACCGGGGTCAACCGCCAATATGAGAACATGGCGTCCAGCAAAAGCAAGCCCGCAAACCCATACATCAGGTTGGTGCCCGCATTCACCGGACCGCCGCCGGTCGTGAAAAATGCCCAAAGTGCAGGCAACACCGACAAGGTGTAACAGGCCGCAGCTTTGCTGCCTGAGGTTTTGGTGGCGAAGCCCCACAGCACGCCCGACATGAAACTCAGGATTACCGAGCCATAAAATAGCTGAATATACGGCCCCACGAAGCGCGACCCCAGCATCTGCCGACCCCAATCGTTCAAATCACCGTTCAGATAAGTCAGCGCGCCCCAGACAAACGGGATCAGCCCAGCCAAACCAAGGAATAACGGCGCGCGGGGGATGCCGCTCATGCTGGTTCCCGCAATACGCGGGGAACTTTGAACTCGACATTCTCGACAGCGGTTTCGACTAGCTCGACGGTGACATCGTAGTGGTTGCGGAATGCATCGATCACCTCGTTCACCAGCACCTCGGGCGCGGATGCCCCGGCGCTGACCGCAATGCTGGAAATCCCCTCCAGCGCACGCCAGTCGATCTCGGTCGCGCGTTGCACCAGCTGCGCATAACTGCATCCGGCGCGCGAGGCGACCTCGACCAGACGACGTGAATTCGATGAGTTCGGCGCACCCACCACCAGCAAGGCATTGGCTTTCGGAGCGACGGCTTTCACCGCTTCCTGCCGGTTGGTGGTGGCATAACAAATGTCTTCCTTGTGCGGCCCGACGATGGCGGGGAAGCGGGCCTCAAGCGCGGCAATAATGTCCTTGGTGTCATCCACCGATAGGGTTGTCTGGGTGACAAAGGCCAGCTTTTCGGGGTTACGCACAGCGACCTGCGCCACATCTTCTACCGTTTCAACCAGCAGTACCTCGCCATCGGGCAGCTGTCCCATGGTGCCGATTGTTTCGGGATGGCCCTTGTGACCAATCATGATCATCTGCAGCCCGGCATCCGCGTGGCGCTGCGCTTCGACATGCACCTTGGATACAAGCGGGCAGGTGGCGTCGACATATATCATCTCGCGCTGGGCTGCTGTGGCGGGCACCGATTTTGGCACACCGTGGGCCGAGAAGATCACGGGGCGATCATCAGGGCATTCGTCCAGCTCCTCGACAAACACGGCACCCTTGGCGCGCAGACCGTCGACGACGAATTTGTTGTGAACGATCTCATGGCGCACATAGACAGGCGCCCCCCATTTTTGAAGGGCCATTTCCACAATCTTGATGGCACGGTCCACACCAGCGCAGAATCCGCGCGGGGCGGCCAGATATAATGTCAGCGGCGGCTTTGTCATTCGGCGATCTCCTGGACCGAACACCTAGGTCTTTTCATTGCCATGGTCCAGACAGCACTGCGTCATTTCACTGACATGAATCGCTGTTAGCACAAGGGTGTTTTCAGCACCTATACCTTTAAAGTCGCGCGGCCAGGGCTTCTGGCCCTGGCCGCGCATATTCTTGCCAACCCCCATTGGTGAGTGGTGGGGTTTGGTGGGGTCAGTGCCCGCCTGCAGCTGCGACGCTGCGGGGTTCAGTCGGCATCTCGCGCGGAGGGCGGCCGATCACGTCGCGCAGATCCTCCAACTCGATGAAGTTATCGGCCTGGCGGCGCAGTTCGTCCGAAATCATCGGCGGCTGGCTACGGATGGTCGAAACAACGGAAACACGTACGCCCTGCCGTTGCAGGCTTGCGATCAGCGGGCGGAAATCCCCATCGCCCGAAAACAGTACGATATGATCAACGCGTGGTGCCAGTTCCATGGCATCGACGGTAAGCTCGATATCCATGTTTCCCTTGACCTTCCGACGCCCCATGCTGTCGGTGTATTCCTTGGCCGGTTTGGTGACCATGGTGAAGCCATTATAGTGCAGCCAGTCCACCAGAGGCCGGATCGGGGAATACTCGTCATTTTCCAGTAGCGCTGTGTAGTAGAAAGCTCTAAGCAGTTTGCCTCTGCGCATAAATTCCTGACGCAGCAACTTGTAGTCGATGTCAAACCCCAGTGCTTTGGCGGCTGCATAAAGATTCGAGCCGTCGATGAACAGCGCTAGCCGTTCGTCCTTGTAAAACATAAAATGGTCCTTCCGGTATAAGCCACCGCACCGTGAGCTCCGTGAGTGATAAAGTAATAGGTCAGTGCAATGGTGTCCTTAAAATAGGTGTTTTAGGCTTTATCGCAAGTATTCTCTGGTCCGAATATGGGGTCTGAAGTGGACAAAACCTTGTCAAAAGCGGTCATTGCCCTAGGGGCAAATCTCAGTCTGAGAGGTTGTGGGCCCAAGGTGACACTTGAGCGGTCGCTGATCGCGATGACCGAGGCGGGCTTGGTGATTCGCAAGACAAGCCGGTTTTTTGCCACCCCATGCTTTCCAGCAGGGGCAGGGCCGGACTATGTCAACGCAGCGGTTTTGATCGAATCGGACCTCACGCCACAGGGTGTTCTGGACCTGCTGCACCGCATCGAACATGATTTTGAGCGCGCCCGTGAACAGCGTTGGGGCATGCGCACTCTGGACCTCGATCTGGTCTTTTGGGATGAACTTGTGCTGCCGGATGACGCCGAATACCAGCGCTGGCTGACCCTTCCCCCCGAAGATCAGACCAAATCTGCGCCGGAACACCTAATCCTGCCCCATCCGCGCTTGCAGGACCGCGCTTTTGTGCTTGTTCCCATGATGGATGTCGCCCCCGATTGGCGCCATCCCGTTCTGGACCGGACAGTGACGCAGATGGTTGCAGCCTTGCCGCCCCATGAGGTGGCAGAGGTCAAGCCTCTGTGATCCTCGCATTTGCGGCATTTCTTGCTTGTCAAGGCGGGGATTCGCGCTTAGATAAACCCCTTCCTGCCACGGATTCATTTACGGAGAGCGCCCCATGGCCCGCGTTACGGTCGAAGATTGTGTAGACAAGGTCCCGAACCGGTTCGAACTGGTGATGCTTGCAGCCCACCGGGCACGCGAGATTTCTGCTGGTGGCCCGATCACCGTTGACCGCGATAACGACAAGAACCCTGTCGTCTCGCTACGCGAAATCGCCGACGAAACCCAAAGCGCTGATGAGCTGCGCGAGCGTCTGATCGAAGCCAACCAGACCCAGATCGAGGTTGATGAGCCCGAAGAAGATCAGATGGCCCTGCTGATGGGTGCGGAATCTGACAAGCCTGCGGATGACGACATGTCGGAAGAAAAGCTCCTGCGCGCTCTGATGGAGGCCCAGGGCCAGGGGTAACCCAAGCGACAAAGGTGCGGACCGGATGATTTCAGAAGAAGACCTGATTGCGCTGGTCCGCAATTACAATCCCAAGACAAATGCCGACCGCATCGAAAGGGCCTATGAATTTGGCCAACAGATGCATGAAGGCCAGTTCCGCCATTCCGGCGAGCCCTATTTCTCGCACCCCGTTGCCGTTGCCGCCATCCTGACCGAACAGCGTCTGGATGATGCGACCATTATAACGGCCCTGTTGCACGACACGATCGAAGACACCAAAGCCAGTTATGGCAAGGTTACCGAACTGTTCGGGGATGAGGTCGCCAAGCTGGTCGATGGCGTCACCAAGCTGACCAACCTGCAGCTGTCCAGCCGTGAGACCAAACAGGCCGAGAATTTCCGCAAGCTGTTCATGGCCATGTCCAAGGACCTTCGGGTTATTCTGGTCAAACTCGCCGACCGCCTGCACAACATGCGCACGATCAAGGCGATGCGCCCAGAAAAGCAGGTGCAAAAAGCGCGTGAGACAATGGATATTTACGCGCCGCTTGCGGGCCGGATGGGGATGCAATGGATGCGCGAGGAACTTGAAGACCTTGCCTTCCGCGTCCTGAACCCCGAAGGCCGCCAGTCGATCATCCGCCGCTTTATCACTCTGCAACGCGAAACCGGCGACGTGATCCATCGCATTACCGGCGACATGCGGCACGAATTGGAAAAGGCGGGCATTGAAGCCGAAGTCTTTGGCCGTGCCAAGAAACCCTATTCGATCTGGCGCAAGATGCAGGAAAAGGATCAGGGTTTCTCACGTCTGTCCGACATCTACGGGTTCCGCATCATCACCCAGACCGAAGAAGACTGCTATCGCACACTCGGTGCCATCCACCAGCGCTGGCGCGCGGTGCCAGGGCGATTCAAGGACTATATCAGCCAGCCGAAATCGAACGGTTATCGCTCGATCCACACAACGGTATCGGGGCGCGACGGCAAACGGGTCGAGGTTCAGATCCGCACCCGCCAGATGCATGACGTGGCCGAAACCGGCGTTGCAGCGCACTGGTCCTATCGCGACGGTGTGCGGTCCGAAAACCCCTTTGCGGTTGACCCGGCAAAGTGGATTGCAAACCTGACCGAGCAATTCGACAGCGAGGATGATCATGAGGATTTCCTCGAAGCTGTGAAGCTCGAGATGTATTCGGACCAGGTGTTCTGCTTCACCCCCAAGGGCGATGTGGTGAAACTGCCGCGTGGGGCGACGCCGATTGATTTTGCTTACGCAATCCACACCCGCATTGGTCATGCCTGCGTGGGGGCCAAGGTTGATGGCATTCGTGTGCCGCTCTGGACCCGGCTCAAGAACGGTCAATCGGTGGACATCATCACCGCCGATGGCCAGAGCCCGCAGGTCACTTGGCTTGAGATCGCAGTTACCGGCAAAGCCCGCACCTCGATCCGCCGCGCCTTGCGCGAGGTCGACCGGGAACGCTTCATCAAGCTGGGTAAGGAACTGGCCCGCGCCGGGTTCGAAAACCTGGGCCGCAAAGCCACCGACAAGGCGCTGGAAACCGCTGCCAAACACCTGCGTTTAAAAGATCGGGACGAGTTGCTGGCCCGTCTGGGCAGTGCCGAGTTGACCGCCCATGAGGTGGTCGAAGCGGTATATCCCGAACTCACCAAGGATGATGGCGACGCGATCTCGCCCCGCCGTGCTGTGATCGGGCTTGAACCGGGCCAGAAATTCGATCGTGCCCCCTGTTGCCAGCCACTGCCGGGCGAGCGCATCGTCGGAATTACATATCGCGGCAAGGGTGTTGTCGTGCACGCCATCGACTGCGATCGCCTGACCGAGTTTGAAAATGAACCCGAGCGCTGGGTTGATCTGCACTGGCATTCGGGCACCCACCCCGCCGTCTATGGCGCGACGCTGGATTTGACCATCGGCAATGATGCCGGGGTGCTGGGGCGTATTTGTACATTGATCGGCGAGAAAAAGGCCAATATCTCGAACCTCGAATTTGTCGACCGCAAACCGGATTTTTATCGGCTGATGATCAATGTCGAACTTCGCGATCTTGAACAGCTGCATTCGCTGATGCTGATGCTCGAGGCTGAAAGCGACGTTGCTGCGGTCGAACGGTACCGGGAAAGTGCGAAACCCGCCGTTGCGGCTGGCTGAGAAGGGGTGATCACGAGTGGTTTTCAAGCGCCGAGATCGCCGCTCGCCTGTCCAAGTCGCGTCAGAGTTCGTCTATCCGCGCGGCGGATGGACCCGTGCCTTTCACTATGTCAAACATCGGGTTCGGCGCCTGCCTGACAGCCCGGAACGCATCGCGCGTGGCATCGGGGCAGGGGTGTTTGCCTCGTTCACGCCTTTCTATGGCTTGCATTTCCTGGTCGCCGCCGTGCTGGCGCGGCTGCTGAACGGCAACATTCTTGCCGCGCTCAGCGGCACGTTCTTTGGCAATCCCCTGACCTATGTGCCGATCGCGGTCATCAGCCTGCAAACCGGGCATTTCCTGCTGGGGACCAAGTTCCGCAAAGACGATACCGATGGGTTGATGGGGAAATTTGCGGATGCGATGGGCGATCTCAAGGACAATTGCATCGCCATGTTCACCCATCGCGAGGCGGACTGGCACGGGCTTAGCCGGTTCTATGACGATGTGTTCTTTCCTTATATGATCGGCGGCGTCATTCCAGGCATCGTGGCCGGAGTGATCTGCGCCTATCTTAGCCTGCCGCTTATCCGTACTTATCAGCAACGCCGCCGCGCCAGAATCAAAGCGAAGTTTGAACAAATCAAACGCCTTGCTCAGGCAGAGGCTGACGTTCCCCCGACAAAACCACTAGGCTCGACCTCAGGGACAATGAAGGATTCGAAAGATGTCTGACAACCGTTTGCGTCTGGGCGTGAATATCGACCACGTAGCCACCGTGCGGAATGCGCGCGGCGGGGCCTATCCGGACCCACTACGCGCCGCCCGGATCGCGGAAGAGGCCGGGGCCGACGGCATCACAGCACATCTGCGCGAAGATCGCCGCCACATCTCGGACGCCGATATCGACGGGTTGATGGAGATCCTGTCGGTGCCGCTGAACTTCGAGATGGCCGCAACGGACGAGATGCAGAAAATCGCCCTGCGCCACAAGCCGCACGCTGTCTGCATCGTTCCCGAAAAGCGCGAGGAACGCACAACCGAGGGCGGGTTAGAAGTCGCGCGCGAGGAAAATAAGCTGGCCCATTTCATTGCGCCCTTGCGCGATGTGGGCTGCCGCGTGTCCATCTTTATCGCCGCCGACCAGCGCCAGATCGACGCCGCCCACCGCATTGGGGCCGAGGTGATCGAACTGCACACCGGTGCCTATTGCGATTTCCACGCCGAAGGCAAACTGGACGACGCCGCGCGCGAACTGGAAGCCCTGCGCGAGATGTCCGCCTATGCCCATTCGCTGGGTCTTGAAGTTCATGCGGGTCACGGGCTGACTTACGACACCGTACAACCGGTGGCAGCCTTCCCTGAAGTGCGAGAGCTGAATATCGGCCACTTCCTGATCGGCGAGGCCATCTTTCGCGGCCTCACCCCGGCGGTTCACGAAATGCGCCGCCTGATGGACGAGGCGCGGGCATGATCACACCCGGTTTTGTGGCGATCTGGTTTGCATGGCTCATGGCCGGGGGCTCTCCGGGCCCTGCCACCATGGGCATCGCCGGAACCGCCATGAACGAAGGCCGCACCGCCGGTCTGGCCTTTGCGCTGGGCATCTGCGCCGGGTCCGCCGCGTGGGGCATCGCCGCCGCACTGGGGCTGTCGGCGATCATGCTGGCCAATGTCTGGGTTTTCGAGGTGATCCGCTATATCGGCGTCGCTTATCTGGGCTGGCTGGCGCTCAAGGCGCTACGTCGCGCGCTGACTTCGGATGAGGTCGCGCTGGGCAATCCGGTCACCGGCTCATTGGGCACGATATTTGCCAAGGGTGCAGCGATCCACCTGACCAACCCCAAGGCGATCCTCAGCTGGGGCTCGATCTACGCCATCGTTGCGCCAAATGACGCCAGCCTTGCTATGCTGCTGGGTTACTTCGCCATGCTCTATGCGGGTTCACTGCTGATCTTCATCGGCTACGCCTTCTTGTTTTCGTCTGCGCGCATGGTCAACGCCTATCGCCGCGCCCGCCGCTGGTTTGATTTTGCCTTCGCGGGTTTCTTTGGCGTGGCCAGCTACAAGATTCTCACGGTGCGCCTGTCATGACCTCTGAGGTGCAAGGATGATCCGACATTGCGTGATGCTGCGACTCAAGCCCGATCACGACACCGCAGAGCTTGCCGCTGTGATGGATGGGCTGGGCGCGGTCGCAGACCGTTTGTCGGGCTGCGGTGGCTTCATCCACGGCCCCAACCGCGATTTTGAGGCAAAATCCCCAAGCTATCCCTACGGCTTCACACTGGATTTCGCGGCTCAGGCCGACCTACAGCGCTATGCCAGTGACGAAACCCACCGGCAACTTGGCGCACGGCTTGTCGCGCTGTGCGTGGATGGGGCCGAGGGCGTCTTGGTGTTCGATCTGGAAACGCCCGACGCGGCCGACCAATAGGAGACGAGGGACTGTCATGAAAGCAATCACCTATCGCGGATTTGGTGCGGCGGCGGATGTCCTTGAGTTGGTCGACCTGCCCACGCCCAACCCCGGCCCAGGCGACGTTCTTGTCCGGGTTCACGCCAGCGGCATCAACCCCTCAGACGTCAAGCTGCGCGGCGGCGCGCGCCCTGGCGCCGTGATGCAATACCCGATGGTTGTTCCCCACTCGGACGGGGCCGGAGTGATTGAGGCCGTAGGCGAAGGGGTCGATCCCGCGCGCGTCGGCGAACGTGTCTGGATCTGGAACGGCCAATGGCAACGCGCTTTTGGCACTGGGGCCGAATACATTGCGCTACCCTCCGAACAGGCCGTATTCCTTCCAGATACGACCCGCTTCGCCGAGGGCGCGTGTTTTGGTATCCCAGCCTTGACTGCATGGTACGCGCTCTATTGTGACGGACCGATCACTGACCAGACCGTGCTTGTGACCGGCGGCGCAGGCACGGTTGGGCGCTACGCCTGCCAGATGGCCGCGCTGGGTGGTGCGCGCGTTATCACAACGGTCAGTTCAGATGAAAAAGCCGCCCATTCCGGCGCGTCCGAATGGATCAACTACCGCACGCAAGACGTGGCCGAGGCGGCGATGGACATGACCAACGGCGCAGGCATAGACCGCATTGTCGAGGTTGATTTCGCCGCCAACCAACCCGCTTCCCTTTCTATGATCCGCCCCGGTGGCACCATCGCCAGCTATGCCTCGGCTTCACAAATGAAGCCCGAACTGGATTTCTATGGCTTCATGTTCAAGAACATCCGCCTGCATATGCTGATCGTCTACCAACTCGACGCCGCGGCCCGTCGTCGCGGCGAGGCGCAGTTGGGCCAGTGGCTGGAACAAGGCGCACTGTCCCACGCCGTCGTCCCTGGCGGAGGGCTGATGGATGCGGCAAATGCACACGCAATGGTCGAGGCGGGGCAAAAGCTCGGGACCGTTGTGTTGGAGGTCTGACATGATCCTCGGCATCGGCACCGACCTCGCAAATATTGATCGCATTCAGGGCACGCTCGACCGGTTCGGCGACCGCTTCCGTAACCGTGTCTTCACTGAAACCGAACAGCGCAAGGCTGAGCGTCGCGCCGATACTGCGGGCACCTACGCCAAACGCTGGGCCGCGAAAGAGGCGTGCTCGAAGGCGTTAGGCACCGGCCTGCGGATGGGGATCGCGTGGAAGGACATGGCGGTGACCAACCTGCGCACCGGCCAGCCCGTTATGCATGTCACCGGCTGGGCCGCCGAGCGTCTGAAAGAAATGACTCCCGAAGGCCACGAGGCGATCATCCACGTCACCCTGACCGATGATCATCCCTGGGCGCAGGCCTTTGTGGTGATCGAGGCCCGCCCGCTTCAAGAAGCGCCCGAGCAGCCTTGACTTGCCCCCAACTGACCCGCATGTAGCACCCCAACCACGCAGAGACTGGAGAGAGCAGTATGGCCGAGGAAGCCAAATCCGGAAACGCCATTTGGGAGACGATCAAAACCATCGTCTATGCCCTGCTGATCGCGGGCATTTTCCGCACCCTGTTCTTTCAGCCGTTCTGGATTCCTTCCGGGTCGATGAAGCAAACCCTACTGATCGGGGATTTCCTCTTCGTCAACAAGATGGCCTATGGCTATTCCTATGCCTCGTGCCCCAGCCTTATCATCCCCAGCGTTGGCCTCAACATCGATGCCGAAGACATCTGCGGCTGGATGCAGAGCGATGACAACTCGCGTCTGATCGGCGGCGACCCTGATCGCGGCGATGTCATCGTCTTCCGCCATCCGGTCACAGGGCGCGACTATATCAAGCGACTGATCGGCCTGCCGGGTGATCGTATCCAGATTCGTGGAGGCCAAATCATCCTCAACGACACTCCTGTGCCGCAGCAACCCGACGGTGTGTTCACCGAAGTTTCTGAACCGCAGGGCCCACAAGGCCTACGCCCGCGCTGTTCCAACGGTCCCGTCGGGATCGGCGGTGTTTGCGAAAAGAACCGCCTGATCGAGACCCTGCCAAATGGCGTGTCCTACGACGTGCTGAACATCGGCAATCAGGGCTCCGACAATACCGGGGTCTATACCGTACCCGAGGGCCACTATTTCTTCATGGGCGACAACCGCGACAACTCGGCCGACAGCCGCTTACCGCAATCCGCTGGTGGCGTGGGCTATGTACCTTACGAAAACCTGATCGGTCGCGCCGACAGGATCATGTTCTCCTCCGCTGGCCGGTCCATGCTGTTCTTCTGGACATGGCGCGGTGACCGCTTCTTCAAGGCGGTCAATTGAAGCTATCGGCTGAGATAAGGGCGTTCCAGCAGCGCTTGGGGTATGAGTTTTCCGACCCTGAACTGCTGGTGCGTGCGCTGACCCACGGCTCGGTGTCCTCTGCCACGCGCCCCGACAATCAGCGTCTTGAATTTTTGGGCGACCGCGTCCTGGGTCTCGTCATGGCCACTGCTTTGCTTGAGGCCGACAAGAAAGCTTCCGAAGGCCAACTGGCCCCCCGTTTCAACGCGCTGGTGCGCAAGGAAGCCTGCGCCGATGTGGCCCGCCAGATTGATCTGGGTGCGGTGCTGAAACTGGGCCGGTCCGAGATGCTGTCCGGAGGTCGTCGCAAGCAGGCCTTGCTGGGCGACGCGATGGAGGCGGTCATCGCGGCCATCTACCGCGACGCAGGGTTCGAGGCTGCCCGAGACGTGATCCTCGCCCTCTGGGGCGATCGCATCCACAAGGTCGAGGCCGACGCCCGCGATGCAAAAACCGCCCTGCAGGAATGGGCACAGGCCCGCGGCCAGAAACCACCCAGCTATGTCGAGGTCAAACGCACCGGCCCTGACCATGCCCCGATCTTCACGATCGCCGCTCGTCTGCAGAATGGTACCGAAGCTCAGGCCACCGCAGGCTCCAAGCGACAGGCCGAACAGGCAGCGGCAAAGGCGTTGTTGGAACAGTTGTCTTGATCCTCTGCGCAGCCAGATCATGAAAATCAGACCCGCCCAGAAAGCCGACGCCGCCAGCCTCGCGGCCCTGTCGATTGAGGTCTGGATCGGAACCTATCTAAAGCGTGGTGTGAACGCCTTCTTTGCCGAGTTCGCACTGTCCGAGTTCACGACCGCCCGGTTCGAAGCCATATTGGAGGACGGCCAAGACCTCTTGATGGTTTCCGAAAACGAAGACGGGATCGACGGCTATATTCGGCTTGCGGAAAGTCGCGCCGCACCTGTGGACGGGCTTTCTGACCTAGAAATCGTTACGTTCTACGTCCAGCACCGCCATCAAGGTAAAGGCATCGGCTCAGCGCTGCTTGATATCGCGATTGACTACATGCGTGAAAAAGGGCGCCCGTCGATTTGGCTGACAACCAATTCCGAGAACACGCCCGCAATCGACTTCTATCTGGCCAAAGGGTTCCGGCAGGTCGGAGTCACAGATTTTCGGATCGGGGACCAAGCCTATCCGAACCAAGTTCTGGCGTTGAACACTACAACCTGATCGCGCGATCAAGCCCGGCCAATGCCGGCACCGGCCGACCGGGCAGCGTCGCCCTATGGGCCGCAGACTGGCCTTCGCTCACAGATATCCGCGATGCGACAAATCCCTCTGGCCCGTCCGCGCATTCTGCTATAGGGGTGCGCACTTGCAAACAGGATCGCAGGACACATGAGCACACGCGCCGGATTTATCGCCCTGATCGGAGAGCCCAACGCAGGCAAATCCACCCTTCTGAACCGCATGGTCGGGGCCAAGGTCTCGATCGTGACACATAAGGTGCAAACCACGCGTGCTCGCATCCGTGGCGTGGCGATGGAGGGCGATGCGCAACTGGTCTTTGTGGACACGCCGGGCCTCTTCAAACCGCGCCGCCGTCTGGACCGTGCCATGGTAGCCGCCGCTTGGGGCGGGGCTGCAGATGCGGATGTGGTCGTGCTGATGATCGAGGCGCATCGCGGTATCACCGAAGGTGTCGAACGCATCCTCGAAGGCCTGGAAGAGATCGGACAGGGCCGCACCATCGCACTTGCGATCAACAAGATCGACAAGGTGCCCTCGGAAAAGCTGCTGGCGCTGACCAGTGACCTGAATGCGCGTTATCCCTTTGCCGAGACCTTCATGATCTCGGCCGAAAAAGGCCACGGTGTCGACGACCTGCGCAATTGGCTCGCCTCGGAACTGCCCGAAGGCCCGTGGCTCTATCCAGAAGACCAGATTGCGGATCTGCCTCTGCGCATGATCGCGGCTGAGATGACGCGCGAGAAACTGACCCTGCGCCTGCATCAGGAACTGCCCTACCAGCTGACCGTCGAGACCGAGAACTGGGAAGAGCGCAAGGACGGCTCGGCCAAGATCGATCAGGTCATCTATGTTATGCGTGATGGCCACAAAGGGATTGTGCTGGGCAAACGTGGTGAGACCATAAAGGCCGTCAGTCAGGCGGCGCGTGCCGAGCTGGAAGAGTTTTTGGACCGCAAGATCCACCTGTTCTTGCAGGTGAAAGTCCGGCCAAACTGGCTGGAGGAGTCCGAGCGCTACTCGGAAATGGGTCTGGATTTCAAAGACGGCAACGCATGACCCGGGCCAAGAATTTTCGTCGAAAATTCTCAACCCCTACGGAAAGGTCAGAACCATGACCCGGCTGACAGCTGAATTCTGGGTGCATGCCTATCTGGCGCGGCTGCGGTTTCAGGAAATACCGGCTTTTGTTGTGGCGCATGGGGATGACACCGCTGGGGCGGTGCTTATCAAACTCAACACACTCAACGGGCGGGCCGCAGCCTTTCAGCGCAGTTTTGATTTGATGAGCGGCGAGCGCAAATGGGTGGAGCTCTCATCCGGCGAAGAGGCAGACGTAGATGCCGCCATCACCCGCCAACGCAGTTTTGACCCCGACCTTTGGGTAATCGAGGTGGAAGACCGCCAAGGCAGGCACCTGCTGGGTGAAGAAGGTCTGGACTAACCCGCGCCAAATGATCTTGGACGTGCGGCGCAAAGCGACTATTTTGCTTTGCAACCGGCTGAATGAAACGGCCCAATCTTCCGGGGGCCGCAGGAACAGGAGGGGGTTGAGTGGCTGAAACGCTTGCCCAGAAACTGGAAAACTCAAATCTCGGTCACTGGATGCAGCGGTTCGAGGGGTTCATGGTCTTCATCGGCGTCGTTGGCCCCTTCGCCACGCTTCCACAACTGATCAAGCTTTATTTCACCCACTCCGAACACGCGACCGGACAGTCGCTGCTGTCCTGGTCTCTGTATGCTGGGCTGTCGTTTTTGTGGTTCGCCTATGGGCTGGTGGTGGGCAAGTTGCCCATCTATGTGGGCAACGGTATCTCAATGGTGCTGAACCTGCTGATGGTTATCGGCATTCTGATTCACGCAGGTATGACGTTCTAGGGCGCGCGATCAGCCTGCATCGCTAAAATAGACAAAGCTCATCTTGTTGCCATCAGGATCGCGCGCATAAGCGCCATAGAAGTTCGGGCCATATTGAGGTCGATCTCCGGGGTCACCTTCATTTGTTCCGCCATTGGCAAGAGCCTCGGCATGCACCTCGCGAACTTCCGCTTCACTTTCGCAAAGCAAGCCAACCATGTTGCCGTTTCCAACCGTCGCGGCCTCTTTGTCAAAGGGCGTCGCGACCCACATGGACCCACCGCCCCGCAGCTCGTAACAAACAGCGTGGGGCATATATTCAGCAATAACCTTGCCGCCGATTTTGGGTACAACCGCATCGTAAAAGCTTCGCGCTTTGACGACATCATTTGAACCGATCATGACATAGTTAAGTGACATTTCTTAAATTCCTCCGTGCAGAACATAAAGTGAACACTATTGCGTGAACAGATGTCACGCAACGTGTTTTTGGTGTTCCACAGGGTCAACCTAACGCGTTTCCATCTTGAACCTGCAACGGCCATAAGATTTCCTGCGTATATATCTGGTGACCTGACGAGGCCAAACTTGGACTGGCGTGATCACGGCATTCTTCTGACTTCTCGCCGTCATGGTGAGACAGCGGCGATCATCGAGGTCTTTACCGAAGCCCATGGTCGTCACGCCGGAATTGTGCGCGGTGGCACCAGCCGCAAGATCGCCCCGATCCTGCAACCCGGCGCGCAACTGGACGTGCTTTGGCGCGCGCGGCTCGAAGAACATCTTGGCACCTTTCAGGTCGAACCCCTGCGTTCGCGCGCTGCAGCGGCGTTTTCAGGGCGGCTGGCGCTCGCCGGATTAAATGCGGTGGTGGCGCTGCTGTCCTTTTGCCTGCCCGAACGCGAGCCTCATCCGGCGATCTATCAGCAAACAGAACAGTTGATGGACCTGCTGGGTCAGGATGAGGTCTGGCCACTGGCCTATCTGCGCTGGGAACTGGCGCTGCTGGAAGAGCTGGGCTTTGGCTTGGATCTTTCGGCCTGCGCAGTGACAGGGGCGACCGAGGGGTTGGTCTATGTCTCTCCGAAAACCGGCCGCGCGGTCAGTGCGGCGGGGGCAGGGGACTGGGCCGATAAGCTGCTGCCTTTGCCCCCCTGCCTGCGCGGCGAAGGCGCGGCTCCGGATACCGAGATTGCTGAAGCCTTGCGCACGACCGGGTATTTTCTGGAAAACCATCTGGCTCCGTCGCTGGGTCATACGCCTTTGCCGGACGCACGCGCGCGATTTGTGGCGCAGTTTACTCGGCGGCTTTGAACACCATCTCGTGCCCGTCTTCATTGCGCAGGATCAGCACATCGCCGGACACCTCGGACTGGGTCATCGCCATCAGTGCGGCGAAATAAAACCCCTCGGCTTCAAGCCCGGCGCAAGCCGCGCGGGTGGCGGCAAGATCGGTGATCTCAAACCACGGGTAGGGTGCATTCAGTGTACCTGAATAGGTGTTGCACGGGGCATTGCCCTCAATCCGACCCTCTTCGGGGAATCGCAAAAGAGCGCTGGCCTCAAAAGGCTGCCCGTCGATCTCTTGCAAAGCCCATGTCTGATCCGCTGCGCCATAGGCGGCGACAGTCTCATCCTTGTCGCATTGGAACAGGGTTAAAAGGGGCAGGAACAAGGCCATACGTAACATCGCAATATCCTGTCAGTAGGGGTTCACACCGCTGATTAACTCTTCGCGCACTTCAAGGCGGGGGCGCCAGTTGTATTTGGTGTCCTCGCGCACCTGATCCCAATAAAGCACCCCGCTGTTGCGCCACGGGTCAAGGATGATGCCTTCATACATTGAATCTCCCTTAGCGCTGATCAGAGCCGAATGGTGGATGATCCGGAACGCAGTTGGAGGCGACGTGGCCCAGTGCAAATCCAGAGTGCGAAAGTTCTCTTGCTTCAAACGCGTGGTCATGGCCTGCGCCCAATCATTGCACAGACCTTTTTCGCGAAATCCGTTGATGACCTTTGCGTTGTGGATGATGGCTGGATCGGTGACGTTCCAGTCCTGTTTCAGTTGATTGGAATAGGCATAAGATATCTCGGCTGCACGCCGCGCCTCGGCAGGGTCAACCTTGGGGTCAAGCTGCTGGATCGCTTGTGCCAACTGGTCCACATCATCGGGCCCGGTGTTTGGTGCCATGGCGCATCCGGCAAGGGCCATGCAGGTGGCCAAAACTGCGATGATGATCTTCACGCTCGATTCTCCTCTGGCCAGCTTGGGCGCTGGGTTTGGTTGACGCCCTTTACCCGATTTCTGCGCTCGATCCGAGGGGGAAGTTTCGCCCATTAAGCCCTGAAACCGAGTTGTACAACTCGGAAGAAATAGGCCTGAAGATCCGTACAACACGGAAGAAAAAAGAAAACCCGGCGCAAGGCCGGGTTCAGTTGGGGAAACCGCGTCGCTTCGGGCGTCAGCCCAGCAATCGACGCGCGATGACTTGCGCCTGTATTTCTGCGGCGCCTTCAAAGATATTTAGGATGCGCGCGTCACAAAGCACGCGGCTAATTTTGTATTCCAGAGCGAAACCGTTGCCGCCATGAATCTGCAGCCCGTTATCCGCCGCAGCCCAAGCAACTCGAGCGCCCAGCAGCTTGGCCATCCCGGCCTCAAGGTCGCAACGTTGACCGTGATCTTTTTCCCAAGCAGAATAATAAGTTAGCTGTCGCGCGATCATGATCTCGACCGCCATCATCGCCAGCTTGCCCGAGACGCGAGGGAAATTGATCAGAGATTTGCCGAACTGCTTGCGGTCCTGTGCATATTGCATGGCAATGTCCAATGCACTCTGCGCTACGCCGATGGCGCGGGCAGCCGTTTGGATGCGGGCAGACTCGAAGGTTTCCATTAACTGCTTGAAACCTTTGCCTTCTTCGCCGCCCAGCAGGTTTTCGCCCTTCACTTCGAAGCCGTCAAATCCCAGCTCGTATTCCTTCATGCCACGATAACCCAACACCTCAATCTCACCACCAGTCATGCCGGGCGTGGGGAAGGGGTTCTCGTCGGTTCCAGGTGTCTTTTCGGCCAGGAACATGGACAGCCCACGATGATCGGTACTGTCGGGATTAGTCCGCGCCAACAAGGTCATAACATGGGTGCGCGCCGCGTGTGTGATCCATGTTTTATTTCCTGTTATCTTATAGTTACCATCTTCACCCTTGACGGCCCGCGTGCGCAGGCTGCCCAAATCCGATCCGGTATTGGGTTCAGTGAAAACAGCGGTTGGCAGGATCTCGGCGCTGGCCAGTTTTGGCAGCCAGTTGGCCTTTTGTTCATCCGTACCGCCCGCGATGATCAGTTCTGCGGCGATTTCGGACCGTGTGCCCAGAGAACCCACACCGATGTACCCGCGCGAAAGCTCTTCCGAGACCACACACATTGAGGCTTTGGATAGGCCGAACCCGCCGAATTCTTCGGGGATGGTCAGACCGAACACGCCCATCTCGGCCAGTTCCTCGATAATCTCGATTGGGATCAGTTCGTCCTTCAGGTGCCATTCGTGGGCATTAGGCTCAACCTTTTCAACGGCATAGCGGCGAAACTGGTCTCGGATCATCTCCAGTTCTTCGTCCAGACCAGACGCACCAAACATGGTGGCACCGGACTGGTCCTGCATCAACTCAACCAGACGCGTGCGCGCGGCCTGAGAGTTGGCTTGCGCCATCAGTGTCTGCACTTCGCTGCATTGGAATCCCGACAGAGCATCCCAGCCAAGGCCAAGATCCTGCAAACGTGCAACCTCGCCCTGGTTCATCGGAATACCACCGGCGATCTGATGCAAGTATTCCCCAAAGGCGATCTGATGCAACAGCTGCTCCATCTCGCCGAATTTACCCTCGGCCTGAAGCGCCTCGGCCCAGCGCTGCATCTGCTGCAGCGACTGGTGGTATGTGGCCAGCCAAGCCAGCCCATGTGCGGCTGTCTGATTGGCCTCGATCAGTGCGCCCGATATGCGACCTTCGCTTGTCACCTGCGCGCGAACCGATTCGACCGCCTTATCGAATACCGCTTGAACGCCGGGCAGGGCTGCTGCGCTGAGTGATAGAAGATCGGGCAAAACCGCTGGCTGCGTCATGTTCGTCACATCCTGTCCGTCATGGGCCATGAATCACGTCCTCTGCTGGGTTGTCTGGTCATATCATGCTGCACGTGCAGCGCAACAAAAATACGCAAATCATCCATAAAAAGTTCAAAAATTGCTTAGTGACTTTTGCAGTGCAGAAATTTTTTGGACTGGTATGAAGGGTCGATGGGACTGTTTTCACTTATGTCGCCGCAGGATTTCTGTCTGGCTTTGGTCGTTGCCTTCGTCGCGGGCTGGGTCAAAGGCATGGTCGGTTTTGCCATGCCAATGGTGCTTGTTTCTGGTCTTAGCATGATGCTGCCGCCTGAGCTGGCGCTGGCAGGTCTAATCTTGCCCACGCTGGTGACCAATGGGGTGCAGGCCTTGCGGGAAGGTTTACCTGCGGCGGTGGCTTCAGTTCGAAAGTTCAAGGTATTTCTGAGCGTTGGACTGGTCTGTCTATTGGCCAGCGCGCAGCTGATCAACATCTTGTCGCCCAAGGCATTTCTGCTGATCTTAGGCGCACCAGTTTCGTTCTTCGCTCTGATGCAACTACTGGGGCTGAAACTGACGCTGCAAGCGCCCTCAATGCGGGTTGAGGCTATGGTGGGTGCGGTGGCCGGTGCTGTCGGCGGCATCTCGGGCGTGTGGGGACCACCAACCGTGGCCTATCTGACAGCCTTGAATACACCGAAGAAGGATCAGATGCGGGTACAGGGCGTGATATACGGTCTGGGCGCCGTGGCGCTTATTGTGGCGCATCTGGGTTCGGGTATTCTAAGGACTGACACAGCGGTGTTCTCAGCGCTGCTGATTATCCCTGCCTTGGTGGGAATGCGCGGGGGTCAGTTTCTGCAGGATCGTATCGATCAGGCACAGTTCCGCAAACTCACTCTGCTTGTACTGCTGATTGCAGGGCTGAACCTGCTGCGCAGGGGTCTTTTGGGTTAATTGCGTCTTTCAGCAAATCGAAAGGCGAAATAGAGGCCCAACATTAGGAAAAAAAGACCTGAGATATCACCGATCAGATAGGCGATATACTCGGCCGTTGCGCTGCCGAAGGCCATGTTGGTGAGAACGGACACCAATACCGATGTGATGATTCCAACGCCCATCACGCACAGCCAGCATGGCTTCCGATCGACGCGCGGAAACAAATCCCAGCCCAACGCCTTGCAGACATAAAAAACCGCTGGAACTGTGGTGACCGCGATAGTGATCGCCAGCAATCTGCTGGGCAGAAGAACATCCCAACCGCCCACAAGGGCAAAGACGATGGCAACGCCGGGCAACAGTGCGAATATCGCCCTCCATCCCAATAACCAAGCCGACAGAACCCGCACGCCGTGCGGCAGGAACAATAAGCTGGCATAGCTGGGGTATGCGGGAAAAAACACGTTCTGAAGCGGCATCAGCACCTGGAATGTTAGGAACGATGCAGCGACATAGGCCAAAGAGGCATAGAATGTTTCAGAGGCCCATCTGCGCACGAGGTCAGCCGATTACAGATCTGGGGTGGCGATCACCTGGGCGCATGAACCAGATACCGTCCGCGATTGGCGCTACCGCTTTGCGACAGATAACCCTTTTGAACCAGAGATTTCAGCGCGCGGAAAAATGTCGGGCGAGATACGCTTTTGACCAGCGTGTGTTCGATCAGACCAAAGGTGCGTACTTCGCGATCATCTTTCGACAGTTCTTCGGCGGCATAGTAGATGTCGCGCTCAACCGGTGAGAGTTCTTCCAGCCCAAGAGTGCGCTCCATGCTTTGCATCAGTTTGCGCAGTTCGGTGAGTTTTGAGATTTCAGTCATTACTTGCCTATAGTTTCCGTGACGGACCGAGGCAGTTCGAAAGGCTGACCTTTTGAACACATCACGCCGACACCCATCCCCGTGTAGAAATAATCATTACCTTGTTGAACGGCCCGAGACATGATGTGAGTAAGCTAGCCCGGATCGCCCGATGTTCAAATTTAACAGAAGCCGCTGCCAAAGGACGCCGGGCTTCGAAGCGTCTTGGGTAAATTGCGATAGCGCATGTTGCACGTTATCGCAATGAACTTGTCTGTGTGCACACAAGGTGCCGAAGCGTAAGCTTTGGTGGGTCAGGGGCCATGATGGCCCCTGAATTCGATCAACCGATCGCGACAGCTTTGATGTCTTCGTCGATGAAGGGCAGGTACTGCTCGAAGTTTTCCGCGAACATGTGCACCAGCTTTTCCGCCTGTCTGTCGAACGCTTCCTGATCGTCCCAGGTGCGGCGCGGATCCAGCAAGACCTCGGGCACACCAGGGACAGAGACCGGCACATCGAAGCCGAAATTGGCGTCCTTGCGGAATTCCGCATCAGTCAGTGATCCTTCCAGCGCAGCCGTCAGCAGCGCGCGGGTGGCCTTGATTGGCATGCGACTGCCCACGCCGTAGGCACCTCCAGTCCAGCCGGTGTTGACCAACCAGCAGGTCGCACCATGCTGAGCAATCTTATCGCGTAGAAGGTTGCCATAAGCCTCGGGGCGGCGTGGCATAAAGGGCGCGCCAAAGCAGGTCGAGAAGGTGGGCTGCGGTTCGGTCACGCCACGTTCGGTCCCGGCGACCTTCGAGGTAAAGCCGGAAAGGAAGTGATACATCGCCTGCGCAGGCGTCAACCGAGCGATCGGAGGCAAAACGCCGAACGCATCGCAGGTCAACATGATGATGTTCTTAGGATGCCCGCCCAATGCAGTTTTCGACGCGTTGGAGATGTATTCCAACGGGTAGGCGCAGCGCATATTCGCAGTCAGAGAGTCGTCGTTGAAATCCAGCTCTTTGGTCTCGGGATCAAAAACCATGTTCTCGATCACGGTGCCAAATTTCGAGGTGGTGGCGTAGATTTCTGGTTCGGCCTCGGCGTTCAGGTTGATGGTCTTGGCATAGCAACCACCTTCAAAGTTGAAGGTGCCTCGATCCGACCAACCGTGTTCGTCATCACCGATCAGGGTGCGCGACGGGTCAGCAGACAGGGTGGTCTTGCCGGTGCCGGAAAGGCCGAAGAATACGGCAGTGTCGACCGGGTTGCCTACCGCGTGGTTGGCCGAACAGTGCATCGGCATCACGCCTTTTTCGGGCAGCATGTAGTTCAGCAGGGTGAAGACGGACTTCTTGTTCTCGCCGGCGTATTCGGTGCCGCCGATCAGGATCAGCTTGCGGTCAAAGTTCAGTGCAATCACCGTTTCGCTGCGGCAGCCATGCTTTTTGGGGTCCGCCTGGAAGCTGGGACAGTTGATGATAGTAAAGTCAGCCGTGAAATCATCCAGATCCTCACGATCCGGGCGGCGCAGCAGGTGACGGATGAACAGGTTGTGCCACGCCAGCTCGGTTACCATGCGCACATTGATCGAGTAGCTGGGGTCAGCCCCACCCACGAGGTCCTGCACGAAGTAGTCGCGGCCTTTCATATGGGTCAGCATATCTTCATAGAGCGCGTCAAAACCTTCAGGGCTCATGGCGGCGTTGTTTTCCCACCAGATGCTGTCAGCAACACTGTCTGTCTTGACGACATGCTTGTCCTTGGGCGAGCGGCCAGTGAATTTGCCGGTGGTGACCAGAAAGGCGCCGCCATTGCCAAGGGTGCCTTCGCCGCGCTTCAGCGCTTCTTCGATCAGCGCCGGTTCCATGAAGTTGTAATAGACATTGCCCAGACCCTCGATGCCCTGATCTTCGAGGCGGAATTGCGGGTTAACCCGTCCAGATGTCATGTGTGTCTTCTCCTGTGGCGGCGCGAGGGCCTTGGGCCGGGTGCACCATTGGGGCGGATACCGGAAAGAGCCGGCGGTCAAGCGCCTCTTATCACGGTATTTTGGGACATGAACAGGAGGGTTGGGGGTAGTTAGCGCAACCAAGTTGAGGTTTAGCGCCATCACGATTTGTCTGCCGTAAATCAAGGCAGCTATTTGGGCGCAGCAAGGCAAATTTGCCGCATACCTGCCGCAAGAATGGCACGATTCGAGGTTACGAGTTGATTCGGTGGCTCAAAACCGCCAACAATGCCTTACAAAAAAGCGTATTATTGCGCGAGTGAGCAGGAATAGGGGTGAACCCGATGTCAAAGATTGCACTGGTGGACGACGACAGAAATATCCTGACGTCCGTGTCCATGACACTCGAAGCCGAAGGGTTTGAGGTCGAAACATACAACGATGGTCAGGCTGCGCTGGACGCTTTCAACAAAAAGCTGCCAGACATGGCCGTACTGGATATCAAGATGCCGCGGATGGACGGCATGGATCTTCTGCAAAGGCTGCGGCAGAAAACCCAGATGCCCGTGATTTTTCTGACCTCCAAAGATGACGAGATTGACGAGGTTCTGGGTCTGCGCATGGGTGCAGATGACTACGTCAAAAAACCATTCTCTCAGCGGCTGCTGGTCGAACGGATTCGCGCCTTGTTGCGCCGTCAGGAAGCGGTCGATGGCGATGTGACCAACGCGGCCTCGGGCGATACAAAAGTGATGGAGCGGGGCGAGCTGCGGATGGACCCGCTGCGCCACGCAGTCAGCTGGAAAGGCAATGATGTCTCGCTGACAGTTACCGAGTTTCTGCTGCTGCAGGCCTTGGCGCAACGTCCGGGCTTTGTCAAAAGTCGCGATCAGCTGATGGATGTGGCTTATGATGATCAGGTCTACGTGGATGACCGCACCATTGACAGTCATATCAAGCGACTGCGTAAGAAGATGCGCGCAGCCGATCCCGAGTTTTCGGCGATAGAAACGCTGTACGGTATCGGGTATCGTTATAACGAAGAATAGGCGCGGCCGTTTTATCAAGCCGAAGGGGTCTCGTGCGCGATACTGAACAAGCCAACCAAGTGCACGACGCAGACGTCGTTCTTGGGGATGACTGGGTCATCCCCCAAGACCCTGATGCTGCCGAGCTACAGGCCAAGCGTTCGCGACGAAACCTGTTTTCTATGCGCTATTCGCCCCTGGCGCGCAGGATCATCACCTTCAACCTCATTGCCCTTGTCATTTTGGTGGCAGGGCTGCTGTATCTGGACGACACGCGAAAAGAACGGGTTCAACAAACCGCGCAGAACCTGGTCGGTGATGCGCAACTTGTCAGCAACGTTTTTGAAACCCAGCTGCGTCAACCCTCTGCCAATGGTGCAGGCACATTGGATGTCCGTGATACGCTAGCGGGTCTCAGCTTGCCCGAAGGCGGCGAGGTTTTTGTTTATGACGGCACGGGCACTCTGATCGGTTGGACACGCGGGGCGTCCATGGCCGACAAATTGCCCAGCCTTTTGCATCAGGACGCCGACAGCGCCACTGGAAGCACTTTGATCAGCGACGCATTGAATGCGGTTTGGAATGGTGTGTCTGCGGTCTTTAGCGGTTCTTCCGAAAGCGAGGCTCCGACGCTGGCGCAACGGGTGCAGGAAATGATCCCGCAGGCGCTGAACGGCGGATTGCAAGTACAGGCCGTGCACGACGATAAAGGCAAGACGGTGATTGTCGCCGTGGCCCCGATCCTATTGGACGATACGCCTGTGGGTGCCGTTGCTATGGCGGGCCCGGCGGGCGAGATCGATGCGCTGGCCCGCAAGGAGCAAGAGCGGATCCTGCAGATGTTTGTGGTGGCACTGCTGGTCTCGATCGGTCTGAGCCTCGTTTTGGCCTCAACGATTGCCAATCCTCTTGCTGATCTGGCCGCCGCTGCCGAGATGGGCAAGGACCGCGGAGCCGGAGTGAACCCCGGACGTATCCGCATCCCGGATCTCAGTGCGCGTCCGGATGAAATCGGCCGTCTGAGCCAGGCTTTGCGCGGGATGGTCACGGCGCTTTATAACCGCATTGACGCGAACGAACAATTTGCGGCCGATGTCGCGCATGAGATCAAGAACCCACTGGCGAGCCTGCAATCCGCCGTGGGCACCATGCGCATGGTCAAACGCGATGATCAGCGCGAAAAGCTATTGGGCGTGATTGAGCATGATGTGCGGCGATTGGATCGACTGGTCAGCGATATCTCGAACGCATCGCGGCTGGACGCGGAACTGGTGAAAGAAGAAGAGCAGCCCTTTGATCTGCTCAATCTGCTTGGGAACATAAGCCAGTTTCTGGGTGAAGATGCCCGTTCGAAAGGCATCGAATATATCACAGACCTTCCCTCGGACCCCATCGTGGTCAACGGGCTCGAGGCGCGTCTGGCGCAGGTCTTTGTCAACCTGATCACCAATGCGATTTCGTTCTGCGAGGACAAAGACGCCATCCGGGTCTGGGTCCGCCGTCGTGACAACCGCGTGCTCGTGGTGGTTGAAGACACCGGTCCCGGCATTCCTGATCAGGCGCTGACCAAGATCTTCAAGCGTTTCTACTCCGAACGCCCCGAAGAGCATTTCGGCAACAATTCGGGCCTTGGATTGGCGATTTCGAAACAAATCGTCGAGGCGCATGGTGGTGTGATCTGGGCAGAAAACATCCGTCCGACCGAAGCCGATATCACCTCGGACCCGCTAGGTGCACGGTTTGTTGTCGGGCTTCCCGTCTAAGTTATGAGCACCACCCCACTTTCTGAGATAGCGGATCAAGGGTCGGCCTGCATTCATGGGACCTGTATTGCGGTTCAGGAAAAGGGCTTATTGATCATTGGCGCCTCGGGTACGGGCAAATCTTCTTTGGCGCTACAGATGATGGCGCTTGGGGCGCAGCTTGTCGCGGATGACCGGGTCGAATTGACTGGACAGGCCGATCACGTGATGGCAGCTGGACTTCCGCAGATCCGCGGCCTAATTGAAGCGCGCGGCATCGGGTTACTGCGAGCTGAAGCCGCGAGGCCGGTCCGATTGGCATTTGTTGTGGATATGGACCAACCCGAGCCCGCGCGATTACCTGAACCCGCTGAAATTCTTGTGTTGAAGCAAACTGTTCCCTTGCTTCGGGGGGCTGGCGTGCCCAATTTGGCTGCAGGACTTATTCAACTTGTGAAAATGGGGCGCGTAGCCCCGGAATGGCCGAATACATGACAGCACAACAGCGCGTCGTTCTGATAACAGGTCCTTCCGGTGCAGGGCGATCGACCGCAATTCATGTGCTTGAAGATCTGGGGTTCGAGGCGATTGACAACCTGCCGATGGGGTTGCTGGCTCGCCTCGTCGACAATTCGGAGCCTGCGCGCCCAATGGCTTTGGGTATCGACGCGCGCAACCGCGATTTTTCAACCACCGGGTTTATCGAACTTGCCGCCAAACTGGGCCGGATGGAGAATGTCGACCTGACGATCCTCTATCTGGATTGCCGGGACGAGGTGCTGCTGCGTCGCTTCTCGGAGACCCGCCGCCGTCACCCGGTTGCGACTGATGCCAGCCCGGAAACCGGCATTTGTCAGGAAAAGGAACTGTTAGCCCCAATTCGCGAGTTTGCCGACACGCTGATCGACACCAGCGCGTTGAATGTGCATCAGCTGCGGGAAGAGGTCGAACGCTGGTTCGCCCCAAAGGGCGGGCGGCATCTGGCGGTGTCGATCGAATCCTTCTCGTACAAGCGGGGCTTGCCGCGCGGTTTGGACATGGTGTTCGATTGCCGGTTTCTGGCCAATCCATACTGGCGGCCTGAACTGCGGGATGCGGATGGTCGAAACTCGGATGTGGCGGCCTATGTTCAATCAGATGCAAACTATGGCGTCTTCTTTGACCGGGTGGTCGACCTGCTGATCGAACTGCTTCCGGCCTTCCGTGAGGAAGGCAAAGCGCACCTTTCAGTTGCATTTGGGTGCACCGGAGGGCAGCACCGCTCGGTCGCGGTGGCTGAAGCAGTTGCAAAGGCCCTTGCAGAAGGGGGGCAGCAGGTGGCAATTAGGCATCGCGAAATGGAACGACGCGCGTTGAATGTGAGGCCGGAGTGATCGGGATCGTTATTGTTGCACATGGTGGGTTGGCTCAGGAGTATCTTGCGGCCACGCAGCATGTGGTTGGAAAGCAACCCGGACTGGTGGCCATCCCGATAGAAGCCGACCATGATCGCGAAGCGAAACAAGTTGAAATCTGCCGCGCGGCGGACGAGGTCGATATGGGCGATGGCGTCGTTGTGGTGACCGATCTGTTCGGCGGCAGCCCCTCGAATCTGAGTCTGCGCGCATGTGCGCCACAAGACCGGCGAATCCTTTACGGGGCCAACCTTCCCATGCTGATCAAACTGGCCAAAAGTCGCCACTTGCCACTGGCCGAGGCCGTGCGTTTGGCTTTGGAAGCTGGACGAAAGTACATCAATGCGCAAAATGTGACATTGGATTGACACCGGATAGATTCATATGACGACCAAGAGTTTGAAAATTATCAATGAAAAGGGCCTTCACGCCCGCGCTTCTGCCAAGCTGGTCGAGGTGGTCGAAGGCTTTGATGCGCGCGCCGAGGTGTCACGAGACGGGCTTTCTGCCTCGGGCGACAGTATCATGGGCCTTTTGATGTTGGCAGCGTCGCGCGGAAGCACTATTGACGTCGAGACGTCCGGCCCGGATGCTGAGGCGTTGGCAGAGGCTTTGGAAACATTGGTGAACGATAAGTTCGGCGAAGGGTTCTGACAGCCACGACACCAAGGACGGAAAGACAAGGCAATTGGCGGAAACCACGCACGATACCAAGACAGGTCCTGTAGTGGATCACGACACCGATCAGGGTGAAATCTACGACCGCAGAACCCTGACCTACGCCAACTCGTTTGACGATGCCTGGACGTCTACGGCCATTCGCGCCATCGAATGGTGCACAGGCAAGCTGACCATCTTGCGCATGGTCAACAAGTTCGAGAAGCAGAACGAACGCTATCGAGGTCAGAAGTTCTGGGGCGGTGCGCTCAAGACCATGGGTATCGAGCTGACAACCCCAGCCGAACAGATCGCCCGCATCCCAAAAGAAGGCCCCGTAGTGGTCGTCGCGAACCATCCGCACGGCATGGTTGATGGCATGATCTTCGCTGAACTCATCGGCCGGGTCCGCAGTGACTATCGCATCCTGACCCGCTCAGTCCTGACTGGGTTGGATGAAGCTGCGACCTCATTCATGATCCCGGTGCCGTTCCCGCATGATCCTGAAGCGCAGGCCAAGATGCTCGAGATGCGCAGCAAGACGATGAAACATCTGGCAGATGGGGGCGTTGTCGCGTTATTCCCGTCAGGTGTTGTGATGTCTTCGGATGATTGGTTCGGACCAGCCATCGAGCGGGAGTGGAATGTCTTCACCGCGAAGATGATCCGTAGGTCGGGTGCCAAGGTCGTGCCGATCTTCTTCCCCGGCAGCAACTCGCGCTGGTATCAAATTGCCAACCGGATATCGCCCATCCTGCGCCAGGGCCTACTGCTGCACGAAATCGTCCGATCCTGCAACAGGCCCCAGTCTCCGGTGATCGGTGACCCGATTTCGGATAAAGACATGGACCTGCTGGAACGCGACCCCCGCGGTTTCATGGCATGGCTCCGTGATCACACCATGGCGCTGGGCAAGACGCTCAAATCCTGATCCGCCCCTTCATCTGGCCACAAATATCTCGGGAGTGAATTGAGCCATAGGCTCAAGAGAGGGCTGGCCCTCTCAGATTCTACCGTGTGGGTACCGGAACCTCGCCTCGATAATCATAAAACCCGCGTTCGGTTTTGCGTCCCAGCCATCCGGCCTCGACATATTTCGTCAACAGCGGGCAGGGACGATACTTGGTGTCTGCCAGTCCGTCATGTAACACGTTCATGATCGCCAGACAGGTATCCAAGCCGATGAAGTCCGCCAGTTCCAATGGGCCCATAGGGTGGTTTGCGCCTAGTTTCATCGATTGGTCAATGGACTGCACATTCCCGACACCTTCATACAATGTGTAAACCGCCTCATTGATCATGGGCATCAGAATGCGATTCACGATAAAGGCCGGAAAATCTTCGGCGCTGGCTGAGGTTTTGCCAAGCCGGTCCACTACGGCTTTACAGGAATTAAAGGTTGCTTCATCGGTGGCGATGCCCCGGATCAACTCGACGAGCTGCATCACAGGGACCGGGTTCATGAAGTGGAATCCCATGAAACGTTCGGGCCGGTCGGTGCGGCTGGCCAGCCGGGTAATTGAGATCGACGAAGTGTTCGATGTCAGGATCGTATGTGGCTGTAGGTGCGGCAACAGGTCTTCAAAGATTGCCTGTTTCACCGTTTCCCGCTCGGTCGCGGCTTCGATTACAAGATCGGTCTGCCCCAAATCCGGCAGATTCAGCGTCGTCGTGATCCGACCCAACGCGGATTTCACTGCATCATCCGAGATTTTGCCGCGCGACGCTTGACGCGCCAGGTTGGTTTCAATGGTTGCCATCGCGCTGTTTAGCGCGTCCTGGCTGACATCGTTCAGTAGAACATCATACTCTGCCAACGCCATAACATGAGCAATCCCGTTGCCCATCTGTCCAGCGCCGATCACTCCGACTGATTTTACGTCCATTTGTTCGATGCCCTTGTTCGCAGAATATGGCGACATTATCGGCAGTTCCCTATGGGCGGCAAGGGGACGGGGACAGTCAATTTCGCTTCAAATGCGCGCATTAGGATTTTCTCAAGACTTGCGGCGGCAAAATGGCGGTCGGGTGAATATTTGGGTGAGTGTGATGAGCTATCAATCGATCAATGCGGTCCATTCCGCGGAAACGACGTGCGAATATGAAAATTCGAAACTACGTTTCAGGGGCCCCCAAAGGGCGTTGAACAACCCCTATGTGGCATGTTTGGGGGGCGAAGAGACTTTTGGCCGTTTCGTGGAAACCCCCTTTCCCAATGAGTTGGAACGTCGTCTGGATCGTCGATGCCTCAACCTTGGCAGCCTGTTCTGCGGTGTCGAAGCGTTGACGCAGGACAAAGGGCTACTGGAGATCGCAAACCGATCTGATATCTGCGTCCTGCAGTTACCCGGAATGCTGGGGCTATCGAACCGATTCTACCGGGTGCACCCACGACGCAATGACCGTTTCGTTGCGCCAAATACCGATCTGGTTGCGCTGTATCCCGAAGAAGATTTTACGGATGTCCATTTTGTACAGCACTTGCTGACCCGCCTGTCGGCACGCTCGGATGCCCGTATTGAACTTGTGGAACAAGAGTTGCGCAATGTCTGGATCGAAAAGCTCGGCAAGTTTCTTGCAGAAGTAGGCCCGCCCGTCCTGCTTTTGCATCTGCAAGTGGAGAGAAGCGATTTGGATTCGACACCGGGTGACGGCTTTGCAATCAACCCCGAGATGATTGAGCCTTTGAGGCCCCATTGTACGGATATTTTGTCCTTGCAGGTTCAGGTATCCGGCGTATCGAATGAGCTTGAAGACATGTTGTTTGGCACACTGCAACAACCGATTGCCGAGCATATGATCGGCCCAGCCACACATCGCAATATCGCTGTCTCACTTGCCCAAGTGATCAACGACCTGGGCGTATAAACAGCAAAGGCCCGCCAGTGGCGGACCTTCTAAGATTTTTCGTCGAAAAATCTTTGTCGGAAATCAGCCGAGTTTTTCGGTGAGTTCCGGCACGGCCTGGAACAGGTCTGCGACCAGACCGAAGTCTGCGACCTGGAAGATCGGCGCTTCTTCGTCCTTGTTGATCGCAACGATGACCTTGGAGTCCTTCATGCCCGCCAGGTGCTGGATCGCACCCGAGATGCCGACTGCAACGTAAAGGTCAGGGGCAACAACCTTGCCGGTCTGACCCACCTGCCAGTCGTTCGGGGCGTAGCCCGAGTCAACTGCGGCGCGTGAGGCACCAACGGCGGCTCCCAGCTTATCGGCCAGGCCTTCGATCAGTTTGAAGTCGTCTTCCGAGCCAACACCACGGCCACCTGAAACAACAACACCAGCCGAAGTCAGTTCAGGACGGTCGCTTTCAGCAACCTTGTCCTCGACCCACGACGACAGGCCGGGGTTTTCGCCGACCGAGATGGTCTCGACCGCCGCCGAACCACCTTCGCCCGCCGCATCGAAGCTGGCGGTCCGGATGGTCACGACTTTCTTGGCGTCGTTCGATTTCACGGTCTGGATCGCGTTACCCGCATAGATCGGACGCTCGAAAGTGGTGGCATCGACCACGCCGGACGCGTCCGAGATCACCATCACGTCCAGCAGGGCTGCAACGCGCGGCATCACGTTCTTGGCGTCGGTGGTGGCAGGGGCAACGATATGCTCGTACCCATCGGCCAGACCCACGATCAGGGCTGCGGTCGATTCCGCCAGGCGATGACCCAGCGAGGCGTCTTCGGCCACTAGAACCTTGGATACGCCATCGATCTTGGCAGCGGCCTCACTAGCAGCAGCGGCAGAACCACCTGCGGCCAGAACGGTGATGTCGCCCAGCGATTTGACAGCCGCTACGGTCTTGGCGGTGGCGTCAACCGACAGCTCACCATTGTTAACCTCTGCGAGAAGAAGAACAGCCATTACACAGCCCCCGCTTCTTTGAGTTTCTCGACCAGCTCATCAACCGAGCCCACGATGATACCAGCAGCACGTGCCGGCGGCTCTTCGGTCTTGACGATTTCCAGACGCGGAGTGACGTCGACGCCATAATCGGCGGCGGTTTTTTCATCCAGCGGCTTTTTCTTCGCCTTCATGATGTTCGGCAGCGACGCGTAGCGCGGCTCGTTCAGGCGCAGGTCGACGGTCACGATGGTTGGCATTTTGACGGAGATGGTCTGCAGACCGCCGTCAACCTCACGGGTGATCTTGGCAGTGTCGCCTTCGATGTCCAGCTCGGATGCGAAAGTGCCTTGGCTCCAGCCCAGCAGGGCCGACAGCATCTGACCAGTGGCGTTCATGTCATTGTCGATCGCCTGCTTGCCCGCCAGAACGATGCCGGGCTGCTCTTCTTCGACCACTTTGGCGAGGATCTTGGCAACTGCAAGCGGTTCGATGTCCTGATGCACGTCATCCGCCGCGACAACCAGAATGGCACGGTCGGCGCCCATGGCCAGTGCGGTCCGCAGGGTTTCCTGCGACTGTTTCACACCGATCGAAACGGCAACAACCTCATCGGCCTTGCCCGCCTCTTTCAGGCGGATCGCCTCTTCCACGGCAATTTCGTCGAACGGGTTCATCGACATTTTTACATTGGCGAGATCAACGCCGCTGCCATCCGCTTTCACACGAACTTTCACGTTGTAGTCAATCACGCGCTTGACAGGCACGAGTACCTTCATTTTTGCGTATGCTCCTTACAAAAACGGCAAGCCGCGCAGCGACTCCACCAATGCTCTCGCTGGCTTAGATAGCGGGTCGTGATGTTCTGCGACAGAGCAAAATCGTCACGTCATGGTTTCGAGACGTCGCGTTTTGTCATTTTTTGGACCAGAAACGAAATTTAGTTTCCCGACGGCAGGCGCGATCACCGGTTTGCGCCGGGAATCCAGAGCACATCATCGTGCCCGCCGTTGTTGGCACAGCGCGCGGCGACAAAGAACCAATCGCTCAGGCGGTTGAGGTATTTGACAGCCACCTCATTGACCGGCTCCATGTTTGTCAGCTCAACCGCCAACCGCTCGGCCCTGCGCGAAACTGTTCTGCACACATGCAGATGCGCGGCCAAACGTGAGCCACCGGGCAGGATGAAACTGCGCAAGGGCTGGAGCGCTTCATTCATCGCATCGATCTCGGCTTCAAGCCGGTCGATCTGAGCGGAAACGATACGCAGGGGCGGGTAGTCGGCCTCGGCATCCTTATCCATGTCGGGGCGGCAGAAATCGGCACCCAGATCAAACAGGTCATTCTGGATACGGGACAGGGCGGCTTCGACTTCTCCGTCTGCTTCGGTCCGTGCCACGCCGACAAAGGAATTAAGCTCATCCACAGTGCCATAGGCCGCGACACGCCCGGAATATTTGGCAACGCGCTCACCATTGCCCAGAGCGGTTTTCCCATCATCGCCGGTGCGCGTGTAAATCTTGTTGAGAACGACCATGCCTTACCCTCCCTGCCCACGCAGATAGACGTAAAGTACGATCAGCAGCACCGCAATGAACTGAAACAGGATACGCAGGCGCATCAGCTTGTTGCTTTTCAGCGCGGCTTCTTTGCCGGGTTTTCCAAAATTGGCAATGCCCATCACCAGCACGACGACGACCGCCGCCATGGCCAGAAGCAGTATGACCATCGTCAGGTCCATAGCTCACCGTCCGTGTTTGTTCAGTTGTTGAGCCGTCATCTAGCGTTGATAGCGGCAAAAGCGAACAGGTAATTTCGCCTCATATGTCCGAGAGGATGCGATCAATGGCCCGGGTAGGCAGAATACGGCGCAGATATCCGGCGATATAGGTGGGCGTCGTCACATAGTATCGCGGACGTGGGCGCTTGGATTCAACCGCATGCGCCAATTTGGCGGTAACAGCCGAGGCAGGCAGTTCGAACTTGTCAGGTCCGGAGGATTCGTAGAGGCGTTTCAGCAGCGTATCCTCGTATCTCTGTCGCAGGGCTGAGCTTTTCCAGTCAATAAAGCGTTCGAAGACAGGGATCGCGTTCACACGGATCTTCGAGGTGACCGGGCCTGGTTCGATCAGGATGACCTTGATGTCGGTGTCTCGTAGCTCTAGGCGCAAGGTATCGGTCAGGCCTTCGATGGCGTATTTGGTGGCGACGTATGCCCCGCGCCAGGGAAACGCGACCAGTCCCAACACTGATGAGTTCTGCACGATGCGCCCATGGCCCTGAGCCCGCATCACGGGAATCACTTGCCGGGTCAGTTCGTGCCAGCCAAATACGTTGGTCTCGAAAATTAGGCGAAGCCCTTCGATTGGGACATCTTCAACCGCGCCGGGAAGGCCGTGAGCGCCATTGTTGAACAACGCATCCAGCGTGCCACCGGTCGCGTCCAAAACCTGCTGCAGGCCTGAGGTAATGCTATCGGAATCGGTATAGTCGATCAGCGGGCTGTCGAAACCCTGTGCCCGTAGCCGATCACAGTCACGCTGTTGACGGCATGAGGCAAAAACGCGCCAACCGCGCGCGCGCATCCCGTGCGCCGCGTCCAGACCTATCCCGGATGAGCAGCCTGTGATCAGAATCGATTTCTGCATATTGCCCCCGCCTGTGTACTTCGCCCATAGCTATGGCGAGCTTTAGGTCAGGACAATGACACAGTTGCGTCAGTTTGTTGGTTTCCGAACCAGTGAGGCAGAAATCCAACCCACCCGCTGATCAGGGTATAACCGCAACCGCAGCCAGCCGGTGCCGGAATCGCTGAGAACCTCAACGCGCTGGCCAAGTTTGGCTTTGGCGATGATGGGGTAAATCGTTCCGGGCCCATCGCGCATATTGACCCGCGTGCCCGAGATTTCGCGGATATCTTTCTCGGGCTCGATGACCTGATTCACAGGTGTGATGTCATCCTGCACCTCGGCCTCGACCTGCAACAGTCCGGCGGCTCCGTCTTCAAGCGAAGCCAGAGTAAAGCTGACGCCGTTCTCGTCAAATGCAGAGAACTGAGACAGCGGATCGTTGGTGACTTGTGACAGGACGACCGCGGCATCCTCCTCTACTTGTGGCTCGGGCTGAGCGCGCGCCTGTACAATGCGCGCGGCAACGTTGGTCACAAGGTCTTCAGCCCGAGGTGCGTGGTCGTCTTTAGCCCGAGGTGCGTGGTCGGATGCAGGCTCATGTTCTGGCACAGAGGCAACGCGAACCGGTTGCTCGGTGCGGGTGCCGCGCGGTTCGAAATCCGGGCCCCCGCTCATCACATAGAAGCTCCAGCCAAGCATGGCGAAAGTGATAACAATAACACGCTTCATGGCGCACCCCCTGGCAATCGTAACATCAATAAAAGGCAGCAGTCTTAATGTTCGAAAGCCTACCATAGATTCAGCTTCGAGTCGAAAAGCGGGGGAAATCCGATACTTGCCTCCCCCTGTTGCAAAAAGCCCGACTTGTCCCCAGCAAATTATGCGCCGATTGCTTTACCCGCGCGCGCTTGCGTCGTATCACATCATGTATGAACGATACGATCGACGACCCCAATATGGAGACCCCTGACAATGGGGGCGAGGTAGCCGAGCCGCTGCGCCGCGCAATTGGCGAGCGCTACCTGACCTACGCGCTTTCCACCATCATGCACCGCGCTTTGCCAGATGCGCGCGATGGATTGAAGCCGGTTCACCGGCGAATCCTCTACGCGATGCGCGAGTTGCGACTCAGTGCGACGGGCGGTTTCCGTAAGTCAGCGAAAATCTCTGGCGACGTGATGGGTAACTATCACCCTCATGGCGACGCGGCGATTTACGACGCAATGGCGCGCTTGGCACAGGACTTCAACGTCCGATATCCACTGGTCGACGGGCAGGGGAATTTTGGCAATATCGACGGCGATAATCCGGCGGCCTCTCGATACACCGAGGCGCGGATGACCATCGTTGCCGAAGCCCTGTTGGAAGGGTTGAACGAAGACGCTGTCGATTTCCGCGACAACTATGACGGCACACTGACCGAACCGGTCGTGTTGCCCGCACAGTTCCCGAATCTACTGGCCAATGGCGCAAGCGGCATCGCGGTGGGCATGGCGACTAATATCCCGCCGCATAATATTTCTGAGTTGTGCGACGCTTGTCTGCATCTGATCAAGACGCCGGATGCGCGTGACGATACGCTATTGAATTATGTTCCCGGCCCGGATTTTCCGACCGGCGGCGTCATTGTCGAGCCGCCCGAAAATATCGCACAGGCCTACCGCACCGGGCGTGGATCCTTCCGGCTGCGCTGTAAATACGAGGTTGAAGATCTGGGGCGTGGCCAGTGGCAGATCATCGTCACCGAGATTCCCTATCAGGTTCAGAAATCCAAGCTGATCGAAAAGATCGCGGAACTGATCCAGACCAAGAAGATCCCGATCCTCGCCGATGTCCGCGACGAATCCGCTGATGACATCCGCCTGATCCTTGAACCACGTTCTAAGAACGTGGACCCCGAGGTGCTGATGGGCATGCTCTATCGCAACTCGGACCTTGAGGTGCGCTTCAGCCTCAACATGAACGTGCTGATCGACGGGGTGACGCCTAAGGTCTGTTCGATGAAGGAAGTGCTGCGCGCGTTCCTTGACCACCGGCAAGAGGTGCTGATCAGGCGGTCGCGTCACCGTATGGCCAAGATCGACCACCGCCTTGAGGTATTGGAGGGCTTTATCGTCGCCTTCCTGAACCTCGACCGGGTGATCGATATCATCCGCTACGACGACGACCCCAAGGCCGCTCTGATGCGCGAAGATTGGGGCATCGATCACGTCCGCGCAACCGATGAGTCCGACTATATCTCGCCCAAACCGGGTGAGGGTGAGTTGTCCGAAGTTCAGGTCGACGCCATCCTCAACATGCGCCTGCGTAGCTTACGCCGTCTGGAGGAGATGGAGCTAGTCCGCGAACGCGACGAGCTGATGCTGGAACGCGCCAATCTCGAAGACCTGCTGGCTGATCCCGCCTTGCAATGGGCCAAGATCGCTGAGCAACTCAAAGAGACCAAGAAGACCTTCGGCAAAGACTATGAAGGCGGCGCGCGCCGGACACAATTTGCCGAGGCAGGTCAGGTCGAGGAAGTGCCGCTTGAGGCGATGATCGACAAGGAACCGATCACGGTCGTCTGCTCTCAGATGGGTTGGATCAGGGCAATGACCGGCCATATCGATCTGAAGCGCGAGTTGAAGTTCAAAGATGGTGACGGCCCGCGTTTCATTTTCCACGCGGAAACTACGGACCGCCTTCTGGTCTTTTCGTCAAATGGCCGATTCTATACCGTCAGCGCCGCTAACCTGCCTGGCGGGCGTGGCATGGGCGAACCGCTACGTCTGATGGTCGACCTGCCGAACGAGGCGCAGATTATCGACATCCTGATCCACAAACCGGGGCGCAAGCTGCTTGTGGCCTCGGATGCGGGCAACGGCTTTATGGTGCCGGAAGATGACGTTCTGGCGCAGACCCGGAATGGCAAACAGGTGCTGAACGTCAAAGGAGACGAGACGGCGATGATCTGTAAGCCGGTTGAGGGCGATCATGTTGCTGTTGTCTCGCAGAACGGGAAATTCCTAGTGTTCCCGACAGAGGAACTGCCCGAGATGACCCGTGGTAAGGGTGTCCGCTTGCAGAAGTACAACATGGCGCGTGGGCGGCAGGGCACACTGGAATTGGATGGTGGGTTATCCGATATCACCACCTTCAACTGGGAAGAGGGCCTGAAATGGTCCATGGGCGGCGACAAAACCCGGCACGAGGCGGATATGTCCCAATGGTTGGCCAAGCGTGCGGGTGTTGGGAAAAAAGCACCTTATGGCTTTCCGAGGGATTACAAGTTCTCGTGATATGCTGTCCGCTTGGTGAAAATCTGCCGATACGGCTTGGCACAACCCGTATCGGTGCGCTACATCCAAAGAAAACAGGCCTATCGAGACGAGAGACATGCTGCGCATTCTGACACTGATCACCGGGTTGGCCCTGATGGGCGCATGCACCCAAACGCAGGTTTATGAAGACCCCGAGTCGCTGGGTGAATTCAAGCTACGCGTGAATTATGCCTTTGCGGAAAAGGCCGTTCAGGGACCGGTTTCGCGGGATGCTACGCCGGATGAATGGACCAAAGCGATCCAGAATGCAGTGGACATCAGGCTTGGCCGGTATGAAGGTTCACAGGAATACGACATTGGCATCAGTCTCGAGGGCTACATGTTGGCACCTCCGGGAATTCCTGTGATTTACAACCCCAAAAGCACCGCCATCGTTCTGGTAAACGTCTATGACGTTGAAAAGAAAGAGTTCCTTGCTAAAGGCAAGCAATTTCAGGTGCTCGAAGATACCACCGGTGAAAGCGCCCTTACAGGATCAGGAAATGCGCGCACCCGAGAAGAACAGATGAACGGTCTGGCCTTGAAGGTTGCCGACCGGGTTGAGGAGTGGCTGGCCGAAGAGCACAAGGATGATGGCTGGTTTGACAAGCGTCCCAGCTTGATCCAGCCGCTTGAAACTGAAGCTGTCACACAAAATCCGGCGTGATGGATGCATTTCCCTCAGGATGTGCTTGATTTTCCCCCCTGAACCAAATATCTCGCGCGCGCAGATGTAACCACGGGACCAAGGGTCCCCCAAATTGCAAAAAGGGCGCCTGAGGAATGGCAAAGGAAAAGTTTGAGCGTAATAAGCCGCACGTCAACATCGGCACGATTG